>JAGOJY010000071.1 GCA_017994815.1 Acidobacteriota bacterium | reverse complement strand
TCGAACTCGACGGACCGTCTCACCGAACCATGCACCTCGGCATTGACGACCCCACCGCACCTGTGGCATCAAACGACCCGGCAGGACTTACTGGAAAACACCGGCAAGAGTTTCCGGAACCCACAGCCCCGCCCGCGCGCGGGTACATCGCCGGCGGGCGGTCGAACTCGACCTGCTGGATCTCCGCCCACGGGACGTACTCCGGGCGCTCGCGGCCCTCGACGAAGACCAGCATCCCGGAGTTGTTGTCGCCGAGATCGCCCTCGCGCTCGAGTTGCAGCCGCGCGCCGTCGTGGAGCGTCAGCTGGACGTGGTCCGCGCCGCGCTCGTCGCGGCCGGGGAGAACGATCGAGGCGATCAGGCCGAACGGGATCGTGTAGTCCACGCCGCCGGACGGCGCGTCGAGCGTTTCCGTCGTCTCGCTCTCGTCGAGGTCGTAGACCAGCCGGCCGGCGAGGCGGGTGCCGGTGCGGGTGGTGATGCTGCCCGTCAGCGGGCGGCCCGGCGGGAACTCGTCGTACGCGGGGCCGCTGCCGGCGGGACGGAAATCGAGGCGCTCGAAGGCGTCCCAGGAGACCAAAACGCGCCCGTAGCGCGGGTCGTCGACGTAGATCCCGCGGTTGTCGCTGCCGGTTTCGCGACCGGAGAGCACGATCTCGCGGCCGTCGAGCTGCGTCACCAGCGCGCTGTCGCGCGAGCGGCGGGCGATGGAGCGGATGCTGTCGAAGCGCAGGCGGAGCGGGCCCTCGGCCGTGCGGCCGGCCAACTCGTCGAGGCCGACGCACTTCTCGCGATCCCACTGCACGAAGCCGGTGAACTCACCCTGTCGCGTGCGCACCGTGCCGTGCAGCCGGCCGGGGGCTTCGCCCAGCGGGCGCGTGGGGAGCAACTCGATCGCGCGGATCCGCAGGCTGTCGAGGTCGACGACGCCGCGTTCGCGGTCCCACACGCGCAGGCCGTCGTCGAAGTCGCTGGCCTCGAAGCGGTCGAGGTCGAACACGGTCCCGCTCCGCAGCGTCACCAGCACGTCCGTGCCGCGGGCGTCGATGCGCGCGATGTCGCCGAAGCGCGCCATGAACAGCCGCTGGAGCTTCTCGTGGCGGTCGCCGCGGGCGATCTCGAACCCGAGGATCTTGATCGGGCGTCCCGCCCCGGGCAGCCGTTCGGGCGGCACGTACGCCGCCCACGTGTTCTCGTCCTTGGCGCCGTTGAAGTAGTCGCCCCAGAACGCCTCCTGCCCGCCGCCCCAGCGCAAGCGCCCCTCGTAGGTGTCGCCGCCGATCGTGGTGACCCGCCCGTAGAGGAACCCCTGGTGGTTCTCCGGCGCCGGCTCGGACGCGGCGGGGGCGCGGGACTCGACCCGAGCCGGCGCGCCCGGGGGCGCGATCGCGGAGGATGTCGCCGCGGAGGGCGGGACCTCGTGTCGGAGAGCGCGCTGTCCGAGGACCAGCGCGACGAGGACGAACCCGGCGCCGATCGCCACGCGGGTCAGAGTGCCTCTCGTCATCGTCGGCCCTCGGGCAGCATCATGCGTGTCGTCCGTGTTGCGGTGCCGTTCACGAGCGGAACGAGATTATGGTGGGCAGGGCAGGTTCGCCACGTCGATCCCGCCGCAGCGGCGGAGGGTTGCGGCCACCGGTGTCCGCTCTCGCCGGCAGCGCCGGCAGCGCCCTGGGGCTGGCGGGACTGGTCACCGCGGTCGAGTACTTCTTCCGGCACTACGTCCTGTTCTGGATGCCGACCCTCGGGACCCTGCGCGTCAACGACATGGTGGCCCTGGCCCTGGCCTATTCGATGCTGACGGTCGTCGCCGGCACGCTCGCCGGCGTCGACTGGCGCCGGGAACTGGCCGGCATCCTGCACGCGCTGCGCGAGTTCACGACCCGCTGGAGCTCCACGAGGTGGATTCTCGCGCTCATGCTGAGCCTGGTCGTGCTCTCGGTCGTGGACGGGTGGTTGTGGGGCGACGTCAGGCTGCCGATGTGGGCCAGCGCGTATCGCAACCCGCGGGTCTGGTTCGCGCCGGCGGCGTTCCCCTTGACGGCCCTGGCCATGATCGCCGTCAACGGCCTGCTCGTGCCGATCTGCGAGGAGTACCTGTGGCGCGGGCTCATCCAGCCGGGTTTCCGGCGCGTCCTGCCCGGCGCGGCGGCGATCGCCGTCACGGCCATCTTGTTCTCGCTCAAGCACGTGCTGGTGGACGCCTCGGCGGCGCGCTTCCTGGCGCTGGTCGCGTTTGGCGGCATCTGCGGGAGCGTGGCCGCGCGGCACGGCTGGAAGACCTCGGCGGCGCTGCACCTGTTCGTGAACACCATCACCACCGCCGTTTCTCTCGCCGTTGCCGGCGCCGGTGGGCGCGGGTAACGTCTCGGGGCCCGAGATCCGTCTCCCGCGGTCAGCAACAGTCCGACGTCCGCGGGGATCTCAGGGGGACGCATGTCACGTGAATCTCGCATGCTGGCCGGAATACTGCTGGTGGTCCTTCCGTCCGTGATGTACGGGGGTGTGACGATTCTCGGGCTCCTGGCCGGGCGCTCGCCGGGATACGCCGACAATCCCCTGCGCCAGGACCTGTGGCGCGCCGGGCACGCGCACGCCGGCGTCTACCTGGTGCTGTCGCTGGTCATGCTGCGCTACGTGGACGAGGCGGCGCTCTCCCGGTTCTGGAAGTGGCTGGCCCGGATCGGCGCGCCGGTCGCGGCGATCCTCATCCCCGGCGCGTTCTTCGCCTCCGTGGCTTCGCCGACCGCGACCGAACCGAACGGCTTGCTGAACCTGGCCTACGTCGGGGTGGCGTTCCTGGCGAGCGCGGTCCTGGCGCTCGGCGTGGGCCTCATCCGCGCCGCACGACGGCGCCCGGGGCCCTGACCGATCCGGCGGTCCCCCGGTCGCAGGGGGCATAATCCGGCCGCTCGTTAACTTCCGGGCGCGGGGACCGTTTCTATGGGCGAGACCGACGAGGGCCACCCCGTGACCGCCTCCGAAGCCGTGCCAGCCCGGCCGCAGCCGCTCGACCTGGAAGATCTGTTCCGGGCCCACCACGCCGCGATGCTCCACGCGGCGTTCCGGATCACGGGCAAGGCCAGCGACGCCGAGGACGCGGTGCAGAGCGTCTTCCTCCGGCTCGCGCGCCGCGAGGAGGCGCGCGACTACGCCCCCAGCCCGGGGGCCTACCTCCGGCGCGCCGCCGTGAACGCCGCGCTCGACCTGCTGCGGTCGCGCATCGCCGGCACGGAGTCGGTCGCGGGCGGCGACCTCGACCGCGCGCCGGGGAAGCTCCCCGGCCCGGACTCGTCCCAGCGCGAGCAGGAACTCCGGAGCTGGCTGCGCTCGGCGCTGGCCCGGCTCAGCCCGGCGGCCGCGGAGGTCTTCACCCTGCACTTCGTCGAGGGGCTGGCCAACCACGAGATCGCGACCCTGCTCGGAAAATCGCGCACCGTCGTGAACGTCCTGCTGCACCGCGCGCGCCAGCAACTGCGCGCGCAGCTGCCGCAGCGGACAGGAGAAACCCGATGAATCGTCCCGAGGATCGGCTCGAGGCCCAGATCGATCGTGCGGCCGAGGCGCTGCGCCGCGAGCGGATGAGCGACGCCGAGATCGACGCCGCCGCCACGCGGATCCGCGAGCGGCTCGCCGAGGCGGGCGGACTCGCGTCGCCCGTGCTCGACGGCTGCGAGGCGTTCCTCGCGCTGGTGCCGCAGGCGCTCGCGGGGACGTTGCCCGAGCCCCGCCGCCAGCTGCTCGAGGACCACGCGCGCTCCTGCCCGCGCTGCCGCGCGGCGTGGAACCGCGCGCGGGACGGCCGGCCCGCGGGGGCCGAGGTCGTCGCCCTCGGCACGCGGACCCGTCCGGGGCGCCGCGCGCGCTGGATGCGCTGGGGCCTGGCCGCGGCGCTCGTCCTCGGCGCGCTCCTGGTGCTGCCGCTGCTGCGCGGCGCGCTCGCGCCGGCGCCCGGCGCGGCCGTGCTCGAGGTCGCGGACGGGGCGCTGTTCGCGGCGGCCGCCGCGGGCGACGCGGCGCTCGCCGCGGGGGACCACGTGCCGTACGGCGAGCAGATCCGCACGCCGCGCGGCGTGGGCGCGGTCGTGCGGCTCGCCGACGGCTCGCGGATCGAGTTGCGCGAGCGCTCCGCGGTCGCGCTGGCGCACCGCGGCGGCGACACGGTGATCCAGCTCGCGCGCGGCAACATCATCGTGGAAGCGGCGCCGCAGGGCTCGGGCCACCTGTTCGTCAGCACGCCCGACTGCGAGGTCGCGGTCACGGGAACCGTCTTCGCCGTCAACCGCGGCACGAAGGGCTCGCGCGTGTCGGTGCTCGAGGGCGAAGTCCACGTCGAGCACGGTCGCGAGCAGGTCGTGCTGCACGCCGGCGGGCAGGTCACGACGCACCCGAGCCTGGCGCCGGCGCCGGTCGAGGACGAGGTCGCGTGGAGCCGCGATCTCGAGCGCCTGCGGCCGTTGCTGGACGAGGTGAAGGCGCTGCGGGCGCAGCTTGCCGCGATCCCGGCGCCGCCGGCGCGTTCGTCGACGCGACTCCTGGACCTGATGCCGGCCGGCACGGTGATGTACGGCTCGGCCCCCAACGTCAGCGGGACGCTGGACGAGGCGCAGCGGATCTTCGAGGGCCGGCTGGCCACGAGCGCCGAGCTGAAACAGTGGTGGGAAGCGAATGCCGGTCCCGAGGCCGAGAAGGACCTGGCCCTCGTGCGGGACAAGCTGCGCCTGTTCGGGGCGGAGATCGGCGACGAGATCGCCGTGGGCGTCGTCCTCCGCAGCGCGAAGGAATCCCTGGCCGTGCTCGCGCTGACCACGCTGACGCACGCCGAGACGTTCCCGGCCCTGCTGGAGCGGGAGATCGCGCAGGCCCGCGAGTCGGCGGGCGGCGAGGTGCCGCTGCGCGTGGTCACGACCCCGCGCGATCTCGCACCGGGCGAGGGCGACGCGCCGCGCGAGGCGCTGACGTTCTGGGTCGCGGGCGACGTGCTCGCGGCATCCACCGACGAGCGGCTCCTGGCCGAACTCGCGTCGCGCGTCGCCGCCGGCGCGCCGTCGCCGTTGGCCGCGTCTCCCTTCGCCGGCCGGCTCCGCGCGGCGTATGGCGAGGGAGCCGAGTGGCTGTTCGGCGTGGACGTGCACGCGATGCTCGACGCGGCCGCCGGGCAGCAGCGGGGCAAGCTCGACCAGCTCGGCCTGTTGGCGGCGCGAGACCTGATCGTCGAGCGCAAGAGTTCAGCCACCGGTCCGGTCCACCAGGCGACGCTCGGGTTCGACGGCCCGCGGCGCGGGATCGCCTCGTGGCTGGCCGAGCCGGGACCGATGGGCGCGCTGAGCTTCATCTCGCCCGACGCGACGACCGCGGCCGGGATCGTGTTCAAGGACCCGTCCGCGGTGTTCGCCGATCTGCTGGCGTTCTCCGCGGCGGACGCGCAGGGGCTGCGCGAGGCGCTCGACGCGGCGCGCCGCGAGCTGGCGGTGGACGTCGAGCACGACCTGGTCGGCAACCTCGGCGGCGAGGCGGCGTTCGCGATCGACGGGCCGCTGCTGCCGACGCCGGCCTGGAAGGTGATCGTCGAGGTCTACGACCCCGCGCCGCTGCAGCGCGCGCTGGAGACGCTGGTCGGGGCCGCGAGCGCGAAGCTGGTGGCGGAAGGGCGCCCGGCGCTGGTCGTGGCGCGGGACGACGCGGGCCCGGCGCCGACCTACAGCGTGTGCGCCGGCGACCAGGCGTTCTGCGTCCACTACACGTACGCCGACGGCTACCTCGTCGCGGCGCAGGACCGCGCGCTGCTCGCGCGCACGCTCGCCGGCCGCGCCGCGGGCCAGGTGCTGACCAGCTCGAGCGCGTTCCGCGACCTCTTGCCGCGCGACGGCCGGGTCAACTTCTCGGCGATCCTGTACCAGGGCCTGGGCCGGATCACCGCGCCGATCGCGGCGCTGGTGCCGCAGGGTGGCACGTCGCAGTCGCCCGGCAAAGCGGCCGGGCTGTCGGCGATGCTCGCGCTGACGGGCGGCCCTTCGTTGGCCTACGCGTACGCCGAGCCGGAGCGGATTACCATGGTCTCCACCGGGGACGACCCGCTCGGAAACGGGCTCGGGCTCTTGTTCGGCGCCGGCGGGCTGCGCGGGCTCACGCATCCGGGCCTCGCACCGGGGGGCGCCCCCCCCGGCGACGGAGCGCCATGAGCGCATTCCTCGAACTCGACCAGCTCTCGGTGACGTTCGGCTCGCGGCCAATCCTCAAGGGATTGGCCGCGGGCCTTCGTGCGCGCTCGGTCGGGCTGCTCGGCCCGAACGGCGCCGGCAAGAGCACGCTCTTGCGCACGCTGCTCGGGTTCCACCGGCCGAGCGGCGGCACGGCGCGGGTCTTCGGCCACGACATCGTGCGCGAGGCCGGCGAGGTGCACCGGCTGGTCGGCTACATGCCGGAGGTCGAGTCGTTCGTCGCCGGGATGTCGGCGGTCCGCTTCCTGCGCCTGATGGCCGAGGTCTCGGGGCTGCCGGCCCGCGCGGCGCTCGAGCGGGCGCACGAGACGCTGTTCTACGTCGGGCTGGGCGAGGCGCGCTACCGCCGGCTCGAGACCTACTCGCTGGGCATGAAGCAGCTGGCCAAGCTGGCGCAGGCGATCGTGCACGGGCCGAAGCTCCTGATCCTCGACGAGCCGACGAATGGGCTCGACCCGCCGCACCGGCGCCGGATGATCGAGCTGATCCGCGAGATCCGCCGCGAGGAGGGGATGCACCTGATCGTCTCCTCGCACCTGCTGCACGACGTCGAGGAGTGCTGCGACGAGGTGCTGGTGCTGAAGGACGGGCAGCTCGCCGCGCACCGCGACCTGGCGGAGGAGCGGCGCACCAACCGGCGCTTCCTCGAGCTGGAGGTGGCCGGGGACCCGTCGCCGTTCCTGGAGGCGCTGCTGGCGCTCGGCTGCGAGTGCGCGATCGGCCCGCGGCGGCGGCTCAAGCTCGTGCTGCCCGAGGGCGTGGCGGTCGCGGACCTCTACCGCGAGGCCGCCGCGCGCTCGGTCCAGATCCGCCGGCTCGGCTTCCGCCGCGACTCCCTGGAGGACATCTTCCTCGAGGTGATGGGAGAGACCCATGGCCGTGTATGAGCGGCGCTACCGCGGCTACGCCGGCGCCTTCACGCCGGCCTGGTCGCGGTTCCTGGTCCTCACGCGCTACGGCTTCGAGGGGCTCTTCGGCTCGCGGTTGTTCGTGGTGTTCCTGGTGCTCGCGGCGCTGGCCCCGCTCGGCGGCGCGGTGTACCTGTACCTGCGCCAGAACGTGGACCTCGTGCAGCGGCTGGGCGGGGAGGACCTGCGACCGATCCTGCCGGCCGGGCCGGAGTACTTCTTCTACTTCCTGCGGATCCAGGGCAGCGTGCTGTGCTTCATCGCCGCGATCTTCATCGGGCCGGGACTGATCGCGCGCGACCTGCGCAACGGGGCGCTGCCGCTGTACCTCGCCCGCCCCCTGGGCCGCTGGGAGTACGTCTGCGGCAAGGCGGCGGTGCTGGCGCTGCTGATGTCCGCGATCACGTGGGTGCCGGGCCTGCTGCTGTTCGCGCTGCAGGCCGCGCTGGAACGGGGCAGCTGGCTGGCGCAGAACTGGCGCATCGCGCCGGCCGTCGTGGCCGCGTCGGCCGCGCTGATCGTCACGCTGACGCTGGTCTCGCTGGCCGTCTCGTCGCTGGTCAAGTGGCGGCCGCTGGCGGGGCTGATGGTCTGGGGCATCGTCTCGATCGGGACGCCGTTTGCCCTGGCGCTGAACGGCACGCTGGACACGCGGCTCGGCGGTTTGTTCGCGATCGGGATGGCCGTGCCGTCGGTCTGGTCGCAGCTCCTGGGGCTGCCGCCGGACCAGAGCTTCGCCGGCGTCCCGCCGGTCCTCGGCTGGTTGACGCTGGGCCTGGCCTGCGCGCTGAGCCTGCTCGTCCTCTCGCATCGCATCCGGGCGCAGGAGGTGGTCCGGTGAGCGACGAGCGGATCGTCTTCGAGGGCGTCTCCAAGTTCTACGGCGAGGTGCTCGGCGTCAACCGCGTGAGCCTGTCGCTGCCGCCGGGCATCACCGGGCTGGTGGGGCCGAACGGGGCCGGCAAGAGCACGCTGATGAACCTGATGACCGGCCTCTTGCGCCCGACGCAGGGCGTGATCCGCGTGCGGGGCGTGAGTGCCGCCGACCCCGAGCGCATGTATTCCCAGGTCGGTTACTGCACGCAGTACGACAGCTTCCCGCCTGGCATCACCGGGCGCCGGATGCTGGTGTCGTCGCTGCGGCTCCACGGGCGCGCCTCCGGCTGGGCCGAGGCGGCCGCGCAACGCGCGCTGGCGCGGGTCAAGCTGACCGACGCCGCCGACCGGAAGATCGCCGCGTACAGCAAGGGGATGCGCCAGCGGATCCAGCTCGCGCTGGCGATCGCCCACGATCCCGCCGTGCTCGTGCTGGACGAGCCGCTCAACGGCCTCGACCCGATGGCGCGGGCCGAGGCGATCGCGCTGTTCCAGGAGTTCGCCGCGGACGGGCGCCACGTGATCGTCTCGAGCCACATCCTGCACGAGGTGGACATGGTCTCGGACCAGGTCGTGCTGCTGAACGAGGGGTACGTCGTCGCCGAGGGCCGGATCCGCGACGTGCGCGGCGAGATGAAGGGCCACCCCTTGCAGGTCGCGGTGCGCTGCGACCGGCCGCAGCTTCTCGCGTCGCGGGTCGTGGCCGACGATAGCGTGGTCGAGATCGCGATGCACGAGGACCGCGGCGGCCTGTTGGTCCGCACCGAGGACGCCGAGCGCTTCTTCCTGCTGCTCAACCGGATCGTGCTGGAGTCGGGGATCGCGATCGAGTCGGTGCTGCCGCTGGACGAGGACGTCAACGCGGTCTACGGCTACTTGATCGGCGAGAACAAGGTGAACTGATGGGCGCCGAGACCCATGGGGGACGCTGGTCGCTCTGGTCGCGCCAGGTCGCGGCGCTGTTCCGGATGGAGCTGCGCAAGGTGCTGTGGCGCCCGCGCGCGCTGATCATCTACGCGCTGGCGCTGCTGCCGATCGTCCCGTTCGCCGGGCGCGCGGTGTTCCTGATGATCATCGTGCCGGCGATGTCGCGGGGCGCGACGACGCCGGAAGCGGCACCGCCCGCGGAGGTCGCACCGCCCGCGGACATCGGACCGCCCGCGGGCGAGGCGCCGCCCGCGGACGTCGCACCGCTCGCGGAGGAAACCCCGCACCCCGACGAGTTGGCGGTGCGCTTCGTCTTGCCCCGCTCGCCGGAAGAGGGGCGCAGCAACACCACGGCGGTGTACGCCAACCTGTTCCAGGTCATGTTCCTGCCGCTGGCCCTGTTCTTCGGCTGCGTCTGGACGTTCATGAACCTGTTCCGCGGCGACATCCTCGACCGCGTGCTGCACCACTACCTGCTGGCCCCGCTGCGGCGGGAGGTCCTCGTCGCCGGCAAGTACGCCGCCGGCGTGGCCGGGACGGCGCTGGTCTACGGCGCATCGGCCACGGCGTGTTTCGTCCTCGCGTACCTGCCGTACGGGGACGTGCTCGGCCAGGGCCGGCTCGCGCAGCTCCTCGCGTACCTCGGCATCACGGCGCTGGCCTGCGCCGGCTACGGCGGCGTGTTCCTGCTGTGCGGCCTGTTGTGGCGCAACCCGGTGATCCCGGCGCTGGTGATCTGGAGCTGGGAGGCGATCAACTTCCTGCTCCCGGCGTGGCTCAAGAAGCTCAGCGTGGTGCATTACCTGCGGTCGCTGACCCCGGTGCCGGTCGCGGACGGCCCGCTGGCCATCATCGCCGAGCCGACGCCGGCGCACATCGCGATCCCGGGCCTGCTGCTCGTGACCGCCGCCCTGATCGTCCTCGCCGCGCGCCGCGTGCGCCGGCTCGAGATCGGCTACACCTCGGAGTGAGGCCTGCGCCCTCGACGCGCGCGGCTCCCCGGCCCGGCGGGGCGAAGTTACGGGTTGCCCCACGACACGGCGTACGGGTGCTCGCGCCTCAGGCGCGCGATCGTGTCGCGGTCGGGTCGGAACGGGACGTCCGGGGCGACCGGGGCCGGCAACCGGTTGCAGGAAGCGAACGGCGTCGCGCGGATCTTGAGGTTGTAGGCCATCACCAGCAGGGCCTCGAGGTTGACGACGTCCTGGATGTTGTACGCGAGCAGGGTCTCGAGCGACCTCGCGCTGTGGCGCCGGCAGTAATCCTGCCACAGCAGCACGGCGAAGTAGCCGTCCACGTCGTCGAGCTCGCCCCGGTCCATGCCCAGCTGCCTCTCGCAGCTCTTCAACCCGCCGCTGTAGCCGAGGCTGCGCAGGAGGTAGCGCAGGTCGACGTGGGCCTGCTCCAGGGGCAGGCCCAGGCTGCGGCGCAGGAACGGCACGTCGAAGCACTTGCCGTTGTACGTGACCAGCACGCGGTACGGCGCGAGGTCGCGCCCGAGCTGGCCGAGGTTCTCGCCGCGGACGTAGTGGCGGACGGTGCGGCCGTCGTACAGGGCGACGGTGGTGATCTCGCTGTCGAAGACGCTGAGGCCGGTGGTCTCGATGTCGAGGTACGCAGTGCGGTCACGGAACTCCGGGAACAGACGCCAGTGTTCCCCGTTGGGCAGCGCGTTCGCGAAGTGCCGCGCGTCGCCCGCGCCGAGGCGTTCGGCCGATTCGGCGAGGACCTCGCGCAGGCGTTGCGCGAGCCGGCGCGTCACGGGCAGCGCGCCCGTCGAACTGCACCGTTCCCAGCTGTCGATGCCGGCAGACCACAGCCGCTTCTCGGCCGCCGCGCTGACGCCGCGGACATGCCGAAACGTGTTCGTCAGCACCGGAATCTCCCCGCCTCGGGTGGCGGGGACAGTCTACTCTGACGCCATGAGGCGGGAGGACTCCCTGGCATCGCGGCGATCTCGTGGTGCACGGCCGCGGCGCGCCCGCGCGGGGCGCGCGCAGCACCGTGTGGTGTCATTGCTTCGCGGGCGTCCCGCGTGGTCTGATGTCCCCGGGAGTGCAAGGGGATACCGATGTCAGCTCCGGGCCGCGCCTCGTCGGACCTGAACGTGGTGGCCAAGTCGAAAGGCCCGGTCCTGACGGTGCTCGACGAGTTCTACAAGGTCGGGCCGGGGCCTTCCAGCTCGCACACGATCGGCCCGATGCGCATCACCTGCGACTTCTACCGCCGCTGCCTGGCGCTGCCGAAGGAGCTGCTGGCGCGGGCCGACGCGATGCGGGTCCACCTCTACGGCAGCCTCAGCGCCACCGGGCAGGGGCACGGCACCGGGAGGGCCGCGCTGGCCGGGATGATCGGCAAGGAGCCGGCCAGCGTGGAACCGGAGTTCCTCGACGGCCTCGCGGCGGACCCGGGGCAGAAGTTCGCGGTCACGCTGCCCGGGACGTCGTTCTTCGTGTCGCTCGCGGACATCGTCCACGACGCGACCAGCGGCGATTTCCGGCACCCGAACACCATGGTGTGCCGGCTGCTGGGCCGCGGGGAAGTGCTCTGCGAGCTGGAGTATTACTCGGTGGGCGGGGGCTTCATCGAGTGGAAGGGCTATCGCGCGCCGGCGAAGGGCCGGCCGCTGTACCCGTACTCGACGATGAAGGAGCTGCAGGCCCACGCGCAGGCCAACCGGCTGACGATCGCGCAGGTCGTGCTGGCGAACGAGATGGCGGTCTCGGGCAAGAGCGAAGCGGAGGTCAACGCGTTCCTGGACCAGATCGCGGACGTGATGGGGAAGATCGTCCGGTCCGGGCTGGGCGCGCCGCCGGCGACGCTGCCGGGGCCGGTCGGGCTCCGGACCAAGGCCGGTGAAGTCCTGCAGCGCGCGATGGACGACAACGTGGCCCAGCGCGGGCTCGGGTTCGTGTGCGCCTACGCCTTGGCCGGGTCCGAGGAGAACGCGCGGGGCCACCTCGTGGTGACGGCGCCGACGGGCGGCTCGGCCGGGGTGATCCCGGCGGTCGTCCACTCCCTCGGCGAAGGAGGGCGCAACCTGCCGCGGGAGAAGATCCGCAGCGGGCTGCTGGCCGCGGCTGCGATCGGCTACCTCTGCAAGCACAACGCGACGCTCGCCGGGGCCGAGGGCGGCTGCCAGGCCGAGATCGGCGTGGCGTCGGCGATGGGCGCCGCGCTGATCGCGCAGGCCTACGACTTCGACCACCAGGTGATCGCGAACGCCGCCGAGTCGGCGCTGGAGCACCACCTGGGGCTGACGTGCGATCCCGTCGCCGGGTACGTCCAGGTGCCGTGCATCGAACGCTGCGCCTACGGCGCGATCAAGGCCTGGACCGGGTTCATGATCGCCAGCAACGAGATCCCGGCGAACCGCCGGGTGGACTTCGACACGACCGTCGCCGCGATGGCGCTCACGGCGAAGGAGATGAACGCGAGGTACAAGGAGACCGCCGAGGGCGGTCTCGCCGTGTCGCTGGTGTTGTGCTGACCTCTCGCGGGGGCCGCGGCGGCGATCACTCCGCCGCGGGCTCGGACAGCGCGCGCTCGAAGCGCTGGACGCGCTCCGGGTCCACGGCGCGGGTCCCGGCGCTCACGGCCGCGACGACGAGGACGTTGAGCAGCAGGCCCGCGAGCCCGGGGTGGATTCCCCACGGGAGTTGCACGTCGCCGACGAAGCACGCCAGGACGAGCGCCAGCCCGCAGGCCAGCCCCGCCAGGACGCCGGCGCGCGTGGGCCAGCGCGCGAACAGTCCCAGCACCACCGCCGGGAAGAGCTGGGCGATGCCGGAGTAGCCGGCCAGCAGCAGGTCCACCAGCATGCGCGGCGCGTAGAACGCGAGCGCCATCGCGATCGCGGTGATGCAGGGCACCAGCAGGCGCCCGATCCGCGCCGCGACCATCTCGTTCATGCGGGGCGTCAGCCCCCGCTGCAGGACGTTGCGCGCCACGAGGTTGGCGGCAGCGAGGATCAGCGCCGAGGCGGTCGAGATCGCCGCGGCCACGCCGCCGGCCCCGATCAGTCCGACGAAGAGCGGCGGGAACGAGCGGACCAGCGCGGTGAGCATGGCGTAGTCGGGGTTCTCGACCGCCGCGGCGAACTGCGGGTCGCGCGCGGCGAGCGCCGCGCACGACATGCCGACGACGATCACCGCCAAAAGCGCGAGCTGGAACAGCGGCAGGACGGCCGCGTTGCGCCGGACGACACGCTCGTCGCGGGCGGCGTAGGTGGCCGCGAACACCTGCGGCCAGATCCAGAACCCGCAGCCGGAGAGCAGGACCACCGACGTGTACCAGCCCAGCCCCAGCCCGGCGGAATCGGGCAGCACCAGGTGTTGCGGGCGCGCGCTCGCCAACGTGTCGAACATCGCGTCCACACCGCCGAACAGGCGCGACGGCACGACGATGCCGAGCGCGACCATGCCCACCAGCATGATCACGGCCTGCAGCAGGTTGGTCCAACCGATCCCGCGCAGGCCGGAGATCACGACGAACGCGACGGCGCCGAGGAACGACACGAGGACCGCAGCGCGCCAGCCGATCGCTCCGCCCGAGCAGATCTCGATGATCATGCCGGTGCCGACGATCTGGAGCTGCAGGTACGGCAGGATGAACAGGAACCCGATGGCGGCCGAGAACACGCCGAGCGCGCGCGAGCCGTAGCGGTCCTGCAGGAAATCGGGCTCGGTCACGTAGCCCAGGCGCCGGCCGAGCCGGTTCACGCGCGGGCCCAGCAGGAAGTACATCGCGTAGGCGATCGAGCCGTAGGCCAGGGCGTAGACGATGCTGATGCCCTTGGCGTAGGCCCAGCCCGCCAGCCCGAGAAAGGCGAAGGCGCTGTAGATCTCGGCCGCCGTGTTGACGTAGAAGAGGACCGCGCCGAAGGACCGGCCGGCGACGAAGTACTCTTCCATGCTGAACGCGCGCCCGCGCTTGGCCAGGATGCCGACCGTCGTCGTGAGCGCCAGCCAGACCAGGATCACGGCCAGCGCGAGGCTCACCGGCGGTCGCTCCGGTCCTTGATGACGTTCGCCAGCCCCATCAGCGCCGCCGTCACCAGCACCATGAGCGCGGTCCAGAACAGCAGGAACGGCAGGCCGAGCACGCGCGATTGCACACCGTTGGCCCACCCTGTGACCGGCGGCAGGAAGCCCGCGAAGACCAGCGCGATCAGGACCAGGCAACGGCGCTCGCCGCGCGTCAGGCGCATGGCCGGAGTCTAGACCAGCACCTTGGCCGGCGGGGCGGCCTGGGATTGGCCCCGGGGGCCGCCACCCGCGGCGCGAGCCCGGGACATAATGGCCGCGGAGGGAAGACGGCATGCGCGTAGCGCGGGTCGCGACGGTCGCGGCGTTGGCGTTGTCGTTGGCGTTTCCGGTGTTCGCGTCGGACCCCGTCGAGAACGCCGTCCCGGCGCGAAACGCGATCACCGTGTCGCTGACGGTGGACCGCTGGCCCGACATCGAAGGGGTGGAGTTCGTGCCGGAAGGCGCGGACGTCAGCGAACTCGGCGGCTTCTCGGAGGGCGGCTACGGCTTCGAGGCCGCCTACGCGCGGCGCACGCCATTGAAGACGGGCCACATGCTCGAGTGGGGCGGCGAGTTCGGCGCGTTCTGGAACGAGGGCCGGGGCGAGACCGTCCTGATCCAGCCCGACGGGCGGACGGCGCGGCGCCGCATCGGCGCGAACGCGGGCTATCTCACCGCGAGCGTGCGCTGGCACGTTGCGACCGGGCGGCAGTCGTCGGTGTTCGTCGGGGCGGGCGCCGGCATGTACCTGATTGTGATCAAGGAGAGCATCGAAGACTGGACGGCCGACTTCGACATTTCGGGTGAGGCGCCGGGCGGTTACCTCTGCGGCGGTCTGGACGTGGGACTCGCCGAGTCCGGAAAGACGGCGATCCGCGTCGAGGCGCGGGCGCACGCGTTTTCGTTCAGCGAGTCCGAATTCCAGGGTCAAGAGTTGGGCGGTCCGCTGTACGCCCTGCACCTGGGCCTGACCTGGCGCTTCTGAGCGCGCGCCGACACCGCGCGGCTCCCGTCGCTACTGGATCGTCGTGATGCGGGGATTGTCGCGACGTCCCAGTCGAAGAGCAGGTAGAGCTGGGCCGGGTCCCCGAACAGGAATCCCACACGTTCGGTCAGTCGATCACGGGCAGCGGGTGGTCGATGCGCCACCAGTGCTTGCGGCGCGGCAGCTCCGAGCGCCGGTACAGCTCCTCGCGCGCGTCGGCGCGGCCCTCGCCGACCAGGAGCCCGGTCTTGTCCTGCACCCAGGCCGACACGACGTCGCGCGGCCGCTCCACGTCGTAGGCCGGCCGGGCGACGGCGGCCTTAGCCACGAAGTCGCGCCACAGCGGGCCCGCGGCGGCCGCGCCGGTCAGGCCGAGCCGGCCGTTGTCGTCGAGACCGATCCACGCGACGACCACGATCGAGCCGGCGTGCCCGGCGAACCACGCGTCGCGCAACTCCGAGGACGTGCCGGTCTTGGCCGCGACGTCGAGGCCCGCGATCGCACTGCCGGCGGCGGTGCCTTCCTCGACCGCGGTCCGCAACAGGTCGCGGACGATGTAGGCCGCCGAGGCCGACGACGCGCGCCGGTCGGACGGCCCGCCGCGCGAGAGGCCGGTACCGGCCGGGGTCTCGACGCGCGCCACCGCGTACGGCTCGAGGACGCGCCCGGGCGTGGCGAACACGGTGTAGGCACCGGCGACGACGAGCGGCGAGGTCTCGACCGCGCCGAGCACGAACGACGGCGGCGGATCGTCCGGCAGGTCGAGCCCGAGCTTCTCGAACCGCGCCGCGGTCGCGGTGAACCCGCAGTGGCGCGCGATGCGCACCGCGGGGACGTTGCGCGACTCGGCCAGCGCCTCGCGCAGCAGCACCGGGCCGTGGAACTCGTGGTCGAAGTTCTCGGGAGACCAAGGCCCGCTGGGTCGCTCGATCCTGAGCGGCGCGTCGAGGATGCGGCTGGAGGCGGTCAGCGGCTCCTCGTCGCCGCACGCGTCGAGCGCCTCCAGCGCGACGAACGGCTTGACCACCGAGCCCGGCTGGCGCTTGGCGGAGCGCGCGCGGTCGAACGAGCCGGGCTTGTCGTCGGGGTGGCCGCCGACGTAGGCCAAGACCGCGCCGCTCCGCGCGTCGAGCGCGACGAGCGCCGCCGAGAGCTTGGCCGAGCGCAGCCGCGTGTAGCCGCGGCGCAGCGCGTCGAGCCGGCGGCGCACCGCGCGCTCCGCCTGGTCCTGCAGCAGCGGGTCGAGCGTCGTCTCGACGAGGAAGCCGCGCCCCTCGTCCGCGCGCGCCTTCTCCTCGCGCTGGACTTGGCTCGCGACCCACGACAATAGGTGCGTGGGCGCCGAGTTCGTCGGTGCGCCGCCCTTCGCGCCGAGTGGGGCCGCCTTGGCGCGCGCCACGTCGGCGGGCTTGGCCCAGCCCAGCTCCTCCATCCGCGACAGGACCCAGTCGCGGCGCGCGACGAGGGCCTTGGTGTCGTGGCGTGGCGAAAGACGGTTCGGCGCCTGGATCATCGCCGCCAGCGTCGCCGCCTCGGCCAGCGCGAGCTGCGCGGCGGGCCTGCCGAAGTAGACGCGCGCCGCCGCGCCGATGCCGTACACGCCGAGCCCGTCCACGTGCCCGAGGTAGACGTGTTGAGGTACGCCTGGAGGATATCCTTCTTGTCGTACTCGGACTCCAGCCACGCGGCGCGCATCGCCTCCGACGCCTTGCGGC
>JAGOJY010000145.1 GCA_017994815.1 Acidobacteriota bacterium | reverse complement strand
GCATGTGGGAGCCGCCGCGAGCCGCCGAGACGCGACGCCGTGTCGCGGTCGGCGCGTGTTGGCGCCGTCACGCCGGTCCGGCTGCGCCGGCTCCTACGAAACTCTTTGTGGGCGCCGCCGCGCGCCGCCCGTCCGGAACGATGGTTCGAGGCAACGCCGCGCCGTCCAAACGTCTTCCATCGTCCTTTCTTGTAGGGGCCGCCGTAGGCGGCCCGGCCGGAACGATCGCCCGTGCCAGGGCACGCCGTCCAAACGTTTTCTTCCTTGGCGAACGGCCAAACGTCCCCTCGACCTGGCGAACCCGGCGTTCGAGTCCGGCGCACCGTCCCAACGCGTGCCGTCGGCGGCCGAGACGGATGCTCAAGGCCGGACGCGCCGAGCTAGCGCAGGCGGGAGGGATCGAGCACGAGAGCGATGCCGCCCTCGGCGAGGAGCGCCGCGCCGGTCCACGGCGGGACCTGGTCCAGCGGCGGGCCGAGCGGGCGCACGACGACCTCGCGGCTGCCGAGGACGCGGTCCGCGACGAGGAAGTACGGCTCGCGCGCGTTGTCCACGGCGAGCGCCGCCGACTGCGAGCCGCCGCGACCGGCGCCGAGGCCGAGCGCCTCGCCGAGGTCCACGCGCGCGGCGCCCGCGGGCAGCGTCGCGGGCTCGCGGACCTCGCGCGCGGCCGCGAGCGGCACCGCGAAGCGCTGGCCGGCCGCCTCGACCAGGAACACGTCCACCAATGCGAGGCGCACCGGCAGCTGCAGCCGCGCGGTGAACCCGCGCCCGGGATGCGCCGACAGGCGCAGTTCGCCGCCGAGACGCTCGACGGCGGCGCGGACCGCCGACAGCCCGACGCCGCGCCCGCCGAGCGCATCGACGGTCCCGCGGCCCGACATGCCCGGCCGCGCGAGCAGGTCCAGCACGTCGCCGGGCAGCGCGTTCGCGGGTGTGCCGGGCGGGATCAGGCCGCGCGCCGCCGCGCGCTCCAGGACCGCGCGCGGTTCGAGCCCACGCCCGTCGTCGCGCACCTCGACGCGCAGCGCCTGGCCGTCGCGGCGCGCCTCGATCACGACCCGGCCGCGCTCGGGCTTGCCCGCGGCGCGGCGCTCGCCCGGCGGCTCGATGCCGTGCACGACGGCGTTGCGCAACAGGTGCCCGAGCGGATCGACGAGCCCCTCGAGGATCATGCGGTCCACGCGCACCGCGTCCCCGCGCACGTCGAGCGCGGCGAGCACGCCGCGCTCGCCGGCCCAGCGCCGCAGCGCCTGGTCCAAAGTGGGCACCAGCCAGCGCAGCGGCGCCAGCCGCAGCTCGAGCACCTCGCGGCGCAGTTCCCGCGTGTCGCGCGCCAGCGACTCGCGCAGCGACAGGAGCGCGGGCTCGGCCGGCGGGCCGAGCCGGTGCTCGAGCCGCTCGACGGCGGTGGAGATCCGCAGCGCCAGTTCGAGCAGCCTGTCGAGCTGGTCCGGCTCGATGCGCACGCCGGGCAGGCGCCGCGCGGGCGCGTCGGCGGGGGTGGCCTCGCCGCTGCCGGCGACCGCGGCGCGCAGCGCGGCGACGCGTGCGCCGAGATCGTGCCGCAGCCGGTCGGCGGCCGGCGGATCGCCCGACTGGGCGGCCGCGAGGAGTTCCTCCGCGGCGTGGGCCTCGGCGACCAGCGCCTCGAAGCCCATCGACGCGGCCATGCCCTTCACCGAGTGCAGCACCCGGAACAGCTCGGCCAGCTCGGCCGGGCTTGGCGCGGCGGTCTGCTCGAGGATCCGCGCCGCGTCGGCGAGCAGGCGCTCGCCCTCGTCGACGAAGATCGCGTGCAGGCGCTCGCGGCTCATCGCGGCGCCGCGGCGAGGCGCTCGAGCCAGCGCGCGATGTCGGCGGCCGCGGCGACCGGCGCATCGCCCGCGGGCTCGAAGCGCGAGCCGGCGGGCACGAGCAGCGCGAGGTGCTCGTGCGGCGGCGCGAGGACGAGCGCGCTCGCCGGGAGCGCGCCGCGTGAGGGCGCGGGCGCCGCGGCCGGTGCGAGCCACGGGCGCGCGTCGAGCAGCGCGACGACGCCGCCCCGGACTTCCGCGAGACCGAGGATCCCCTCCGGCGCGCGCGGCACCGGCACGATGGCGTCGATCGGTTCGAGGCGGCCGACGAGCGCGGCGGGGAGGCTCAGCGTGCCTTCGGGCGTGGCGAGGCGCAGCGCGCGCACGGCGTCAGCCCCGTTCGGCGACGCGGAAGACCGCGCACAGCTCCTTCAGGCGGTCGGACGTGCCGGCGAGCCGCGCCGCGGCCGAGGCCATCCCGTCCATCGACTCGTTCTGGCGCGCCGTGGCATCGGAGGTTTCCTCGGACGCCTCGGCGCCCTCGCGGGCGATGCGGGCAATGTCCTCGATCGCGTGCACGAGCTGGTCGCTGGCGTCGGCCTGGCCGCGCGCGAGGCGCGCGATGTCCTCCACCCGCGAGACCAGCGGCAGCACGCCGTCGGCGATCTCGCGCAGCGCCTCGCTGGCGCCGGCCACGACCTCGCGCCCCTCGCGCGCGGCGGAGGTCGACTCGCGCATCGCGGCGATGACCACGCCCGAGCCGGCATTGATCTGGTCGGCGAAGCCGGCGATCTGCTCGGCGAAGCGCGCGGCGCGCTCGGAGAGCTGGCGCACCTCCTCGGCGACGACCGCGAAGCCCTGCCCGTGCTCACCGGCGCGCGCGGCCTCGATCGCGGCGTTCAGCGCGACCAGGTGCGTGTGCTGCGCGATCGTCGCGATCAGGTCCACGGTCTTGTTGATCGACAGCGCCTGGTCGCGGAAGCCCTCGACGGCGAGCGACATGCGATCGACCTGGCGCGCGATCTGCTCCAGCCCCTCGTCGGCCCGCGCCGCCAGCTTGCGGCCGCGGCGCGCGCCCTCGCCGGCCTCGCGCGTCTGCGCGAGCACGGCCTCGGCGCTGGCGCCGATCTCCTCGGCCGAGCGGGCGACGTGGCGCGTGACCTCCGACGTGCGCTGGATCTGGTCCACGGTGCGCTCCGCGCCGTGCGCCAGCCGCCGCGCGGTGGCGGCGATCTCCTCGGTCGCGCGCGAGAGCGCGCTGGCGGTTCCCGACAGCGCCTGCGCCGAGGCGTGGATCGACGACGCCGTGCCGCGCAACTCGGTCAGCACGCGGATCAGCGCCTCGCGCATCTGGGCGAACGAGCGGGTCAGGTCGTCGATCTCGTCGGCGGCGCGGCCGGCGCGCCCGGCCGGGATCGGCGCGACGAGGTCGCCGGCGGCGATCACGCGCGCGGCCTGCGCGAGCGTGTGCAGGCGGCGCGAGAAGGCGCGGGCCAGGATCACGGCCGCCCCGAGGCCGACGAGCATCGTGGCGAACAGCGCGAGGAAGAACGCGCCGACACCGAGCAGCGGGGCGAGCGCGCGCGTGGCGAGCACCGCCGCGCCGGTCAGCGCGGCCACGGACATGAATGCTGCCGCGAGCTTGCCCTGCATCGGTCCCATGCCGCCCGGCGAACGCGGGCGGGCGGGGCCGAATATGGGTCGCGGGGCGGGGGCGGGCTACCCGCCGGCCCCGGGGCGGAGTAGCCGGTCCCGGCCCGCGGTCGCATCATCCGGGGATGGTCGATCCGGCCCC
>JAGOJY010000022.1 GCA_017994815.1 Acidobacteriota bacterium | reverse complement strand
GGTCCGAGAAGTCGCTCGATTCGCTCCGCAGGATCCGGTACGGCGGCGTGCCGCCGTTCCAGTCGAGCCGCGTCTGGCCCGCCTCCTTGCTGACGCGCAGGTCGACCGGCGAGGGGATGCCGCCGATCGCGACCACGGCATGCGGGTAGTCGCCCGCCGGGATGTGGGTGACCTGCTGCAGGTCGGCCTGCTCCTGCGGCGAGAGCGGCACCCGGAAGTGACAGCCTAGCCCGGCGGCAGCGGCCTGGACCAGCATCGCGCCCGCCACGAAGCCGGTCTCCAGCCGGCAATACCAGGTCCCGAGGCCGCTTTGGTTGAGACAGAGCAGGACGTAGCACGGGGCTTCGGGCAGCCCCGGGACGGCTTGCCGGACGCCCGCCCGGACATCGGCGTCCTGCACCAGTTCCAGCCGGTGATCCCGCGTCGCGAGGTCGGTGCCCCGACGGTTGCAGAAGCGCGAGACTTTGTCCTGCACGACGTAGATCCGCCCGGTCAGGAAGTACTCCGCGACCCAGGACGGGACGGTCAGCCCGCCGCGCCCGTTGGAGGTCCAGTGCGGGGTGCAGCCGTAACCGGCCCACAGCAGCTGCGAGAGCTGCGCGGGCGTGAGGTTGCCCGGGGAGAATTGCGATGCCAGCGTCAGCCCCGCGAGAACCTCTTCCAGCTTGGCGGTGCCGGTCGTCTGGGGCGAGGGGAGGGTGCCGTCGGACGAGACGGCGACGAGCTTGCTCGTCAGCCCGCCGACCGTCCCGACGCCGAAGTTCAGGTCGGCCTGCTGGGGGCAGCTTCGCAGCTGCGAGGCGGTGCCGGTCCACAGGGACACCGACTCCATCAGCGCGAAGATGCACGAGACGCCCATGTCGAAGTCGAGTTCCCGGTCGTAGTCGAGCCGCATGGCGTTGGCGACCGTTTGCGTGGAATAGAACTCGAGCGAGTGGTCCTCCGGGTGATAGACGTAGGTCGCGTTCGCGGTCTTGAGGTAGATCGTCCGGAAGGCGCCCGACACCGGCGCCTTTCCCGCGGCCCACAGCACGTTCGAGATCTGCTGGTCCGTCGCGGTCCCGCCGAGCCCCGAGTGGTAGGACAGCCGGCTGTTGAGGCAGATCTCCGGCGACTTGTTCGTGGTGATCGGCGGGAGGAGCGGCCCGGGTGCTTCCGCCCGGGCGATGTTGCTCCCGACGAGATCGCCGAGCGCGAGCCCGCCCACCCCGGCCGCGGCGGAGCGGACGAACGTCCGCCGCGTCATCTCGCCGTGATCGTTGCGCTCCCGCATGGCCCCTCCGCCGCGGGCAGGTCGTACGGTCCGGATGATGCGGCGGGACTCCGTGCCTGATCAAGCGTCGCGTTTACCGAGCGGCTGCCTAAGCCACCGGTTTCCAGTTCGCCGGGCGAACGATCCGGCTGAAGCCGGGCGAGCGCGAGCGCTCGCGAGACAGGGGGTCAGGCGTCGGCGGGCTGGCCGCGGTCGGGGTGCGGGCGGTGGATCGGGCCGTGCTGGCGCTCGTAGCGGGCGAGGTTCTCGCCGAGGGCTTCCAACAGGGCCGCCGCGTGCGCCGGCGCGGTGATCACGCGGGCCACGATCTGCGGCCCGGGCGGGAAGTCGGCCACGAAGTCGAACACGAACTCGTCGCGGCTGTGCGCGACGATCACCTTGTTGGCGTAGGCCCCGCGCTGGATTTCTTCGGAGATCTTGAGCGTCACGGACGGGCCCTTCTTCGGGTTTTCGGTCATCGGTCCCTCGTGCCCACGACCATGTCCACCAGGGGGCCGCGCGGCAGCAGCCCGGCCAGCGCGAGCACGGCGCCCTCGACGGCCAGCCGGGGATTGCGGTTGATCAGGACGATCTCGCGCCGGAGTTGCTCGACGAGCAGCGCGCGGTCGAGCGCCGGGCCGAGCAGCCGGCCGGCCGCGGGCGCGAGGCGCGCCGCGGCGTCGGGCGCCAGCAGCGACGGCGCAGCGCCCTCGCGCGCCGCGACGATTTCGCCGAGCAGCGCCAGCAGCAGGTCGAGCGCGGCGCCGGCCTCGTCCGCCGATCCCGCCAGCGACTCGCCCGCGAGCACGGCGGCACCCGCGGCGCCGGCCGGCCCGCGCTCGGCGAGCAGGCCGAGCACGCGGGTCCAGGCCTCGATGCGCGCGGCCTCGGCCTCCGGGTCGAGGGCCAGCGCGCGCGCGACGCTGCCGCGGGCGCGCGCCGCCCGCGCGGCGGCTTCCTCGGCCGCGGTCCCGCGCGCGAGGAGCAGGCGCTCGATCACGTCCGCGGGGAGCGGGCGGAAGCGCACCGCCGTCAGCCGCGAGCGGACCGTGACCGGCAGCGCGGCGGGCGACGCGGTGACCAGCACCAGCACGCCGAACGGCGGCGGCTCCTCGAGCACCTTCAACAGGGCGTTGGCCGCGCCCACGGTGAGCGCGTCTGCCGGGTCCACGATGTAGATCCGCCGCGACAGCTCGAACGGGCGCACCGACATCGACAGCGCGATGTCGCGCGCCTGCAGCACCGACAGGCGCGTCTTGCCGGAGGGGATCCCGATCAGCCCGACGTCGGGGTACGTCCGCGGCGCGTCCGCTCCGCTGGCGCCCTCGCGCAGCTCGGTCACGGCGGGCGCGTCGGCGACGCGCGCGCAGCCGGCGCAGCGGCCGCAGGCGTCCGTGCCGTCCGGCCCGCGGCAGACCAGCGCCCCGGCGAACGCGAGCGCGGCGCTGCGCTTGCCGACGCCGTCCGGCCCGTGCAGCAGCAGCGGCGGGACCGGGCCCTCGCGCCGCGCGAGCGCCTGCAAGGTGGCGACCGCGGCCGGCTGGCCCTCGATCGCCGACAACGGCGCGATCAGCCGGCTCACGGCGCCGGGCTCGCGGGCACGATCCCGGGGAACAGGTCGGCGATCGCGGCGACGACGCTGCCGTGCACCGTCGCGACGTCGCCGTGCTCGCGGACGATGCGGACCCGCCCCGGCTCCTGCGCCGCGATGCGCAGGAACCCGTCGCGCACGCGGCCGAAGAACGCGACGTCCTCGTCGTCGTAGCCGGGACGCGCGCTCTCGGCCCGGTCCCGCGTGCGCCCGAGCGCGACCTCGACCGGCGCATCGAGCAGGATCGTCCGGTCGGGGCGCAGCGTCAGCGGCGCGAGCGCGTGCACCTTCTCGATCAGCTCCAGCGGTCGGCCACGACCGTACCCCTGGTACGCCCGCGTGGAGTCGAGGAAGCGGTCGCAGACCACGACGTGGCCGCGTTCGAGTGCGGGCAGGATCAGCTTCTCGATGTGGTGCGCCCGGGCGGCGGCGTAGAGGTAGATCTCGGCCAGGTCGAGGCCGCGCCACACCGCGGGATCCTTCAACAGGTCGCGGAGGATCTCGCCGACGCGGTCGCCGCCGCCCGGCTCGCGCGTCAGCACGACGGTCCGGCCGCGGGCCTCGATCGCGCGCGCGAGCAGCCGCGAGTGCGTGCTCTTCCCGACGCCCTCGATCCCCTCGATGCTGATGAACGGCCCGCGCTCGGGCATGCGCCACTCCTCGGGTTCGGTCACGGTTCCCCGCGCAACCGGGCGATTATAGAATCGCGCGCCGATGGGACCCCGCTGTTCGGCACCGGCACACCGCGACGCGCTGCGCCGCCGGGAACGCGAGCTGCGGCGCGCGGGGTTCCAGCTCATCGCCGGGGCCGACGAGGTCGGGGTGGGGCCCCTCGCCGGGCCGCTGGTCGCGGCGGCGGTGATCCTGCCGGCCGGGGCGCGGTTGCCCGGCGTGGACGATTCCAAGAAGCTGAGCGCCCCGCGGCGGGACGAGTGGGCCCCGCGCATCCGGGAGCGGGCGATCGCCTGGGCCGTCGCCGAGATCCCGACCGCCGAGGTGGACGAGGTCGGGCCGTACGTGGCGTCGCTGCGCGCGATGGCCCGCGCTGTCGCCGCGCTGGCCCCCGCGCCCGAGTACCTCCTGACCGACGCCCGCCGCATCCCGGGGCTCGACCTGCCGCAGGAGGCGGTGATCGACGGCGATGCGCGGATCCTGTGCATCGCGGCGGCGAGCGTTTTGGCCAAGGTCCACCGCGACGCCCTGATGTGCGAGCTGGACCTGCGCTTTCCTGGCTACGGCTTCGCCCAGCACAAGGGGTACAGCACGCCCGAGCACCTCGCGGCCCTGCGTTCGCTCGGGCCGTGCCCGGAGCACCGGCAGCGCTGGAGCCCGGTGCGGGAGCTGCTCCATCCGCAGCTCGAGCTGTTCTGACGCGCCGTCGGACCAATCCGAACAGCCGCGGGAGGAAAGGGTTGTGGCGGGACGTCCCGACGCGTGTAAATTCAGTAGTGAATAGCGCGGGCTGGAGGAGTTATGCAGGGTGCAGGACTGGCCAGGACGGCGGCAGCGCGGTGGCTGGTGGTGCTGGTCGCGGCGACGGTGAGCGCGACGCTCGCCGCCGGACCCTTGGACGGCTCGCAGTTCAAGGGCGAGCTGGGCCAGCAGGGGCAGGGCAAGCTCGCCGACGAGGTCGTCTCGTTCCGGGACGGCAAGCTGCACTCCGTGGCGCTCGAGTCGTACTCGTTCTGGGACGCCGAGTACAAGGCGACGACCGAGGGCGGGACGACCAAGTTCGAGGCCACGAGCATCAGCCCGCGCGAAGGGCGCGTGCAGTGGAAGGGCTCGATCTCGGGCAACGCGCTCGAGGCCAAGCTCGTCTGGACGCACGGGACCAAGACGCCGCAGGAGTACTACGTCAAGGCGACGAAAATGTGAGGGCGGGGCGCGAGGCCCCGCCCCCCGGTCGTAGCGCGCGAATCAGCCGTTCGTGCGAACGAATTCCTCCATGAAGCCGACCAGCGTCTTGATGTTGTCCACGGTCACGGCGTTGTACATCGAGACCCGGATCCCGCCCACGGTCCGGTAGCCCTTCAGGCCGACCATCCCGTTCTTCTTGGCCTCGGCGACGAACTTGGCGTCGAGCTCCTCCTTCGGCAGGCGGAACGTGACGTTCATCAGCGAGCGCTGCTCTTTGACCTTGACCGTGCCGCGGTAGAAGTCGGCGTGCTTGTCGATGCAGCCGTACAGGAGGCGCCCCTTCTCGCGGTTGTTCTTCTCGATCGCCGCCAGCCCGCCGATCGACTTGTTGTACTCCAGGACGTTGCGCAGGATGTAGATCGCGAAGCACGGCGGGGTGTTGTACAGGCTGTTCTTCTCGGCGTGGATCGTGTAGCGCAGGTAGGTCGTGATGTCCTTGCGGCACTGCTCGAGCATGTCGTCGCGGATCAGGACGACCGTGACGCCCGACGGGCCGAGGTTCTTCTGCGCGCCGGCGTAGATCACGCCGAACGGCTTGACGTCGAACGGGCGCCACATGATGTCGGACGACATGTCGCAGGCCAGCGGCACGCCGTTGGTCTTCGGGAACTCGTGCCACTGCGTCCCCTCGATGGTGTTGTTCGAGCAGAAGTGGACGTAGGTCGTCCCGGAACGCAGCTGCAGCTCCTTGGCCTCGGGCAGGCGCGTGTAGGACTCGGATTCCATCGTGGCCGCGAGCTTGGCCGCGTCGCCGGCGACGATCTGGGCTTCCTTGAACGCCTTCTTGGCCCAGTTGCCGGTGTCGATGTAATCCGCCGTCCGGCCGCCCCAGAGGAGGTTCATCGGCAGCATGCCGAACTGCAGGTTCCCGCCGCCCTGCAGCAGCAGGATCTTGAAGTTGTCGGGGACGTTCAGCAGTTCCTTGGTCAGCGCCAAGGCCTCGCTGTGGACCGCGTCGTACTCCTTGGCGCGGTGGCTGATCTCCATGACCGACATGCCGGCGCCGTTGAAGTCGAGCATCTCGCGCTGCGCGCGCTCGAGCGGGGCCAGCGGCAGACCGGCGGGACCGGCGTAGAAATTGATGGTGCGCGCCATGATCGCTCCTCGCGGGCGGCGCGGAGCCGCCCGCCGGTGTCACTTCGTGTACTTGGACAGGATGTCGACGATGATGTCGCCGATCCGCAGCAGGTTCTCCTTGCTCGAGGCGCCGATGTGCGGAGCCATCAGCACGTTCGGCGCGGACAGGAGCGGGCACGACGGATCGGGCGGATCGCTGAACC
The DNA here is from genome assembly GCA_017994815.1 of Acidobacteriota bacterium. GTDB lineage: Bacteria > Acidobacteriota > Polarisedimenticolia > J045 > J045 > JAGOJY01. The sequence goes on along the minus strand of JAGOJY010000022.1, from coordinate 62,586 downwards.
AGACGTCGGTGGCGTAGGCCCGGACCTGGCCCGAGTTCAGCGCCGCGACGAGGTCCTCCTCGACGACGAGCTTGCCGCGGGCGGTGTTGACGATCACGACGCCCTTCTTCATCTTGGCGAACGCCTGCTTGTTGAGCATGCCCTTGGTCTCGGGCGTCAACGGCAGGTGCAGGCTGATGTAGTCCGCCTGCGCGTACAGCTCGTCGTCGGTCTCCACGAGCTCGGCAAGGGCGTGATTGGCGATGTAGTGGTCGTGCGCGATGACCCGCATGCCGAACGCCAGCGCCCGGCGGGCGACCTCGGTGCCGATCAGCCCAGCGCCGACGAGGCCAAGCGTCTTGTGGTACAGCTCCGTGCGCTTCAGCTCCTTCTTGAGGAACTGGCCGGCCTTGGTCGTGTTGTGGGCCTCGATCAGCCGGTTCGGCACGGCCAGCATCAGCGCCATCGCCAGTTCGGCGACCGCGACCGACGAGGCGCGCGGGGTGTTCTTCACGTCGATGCCGCGCTGACGGCAGGCTTCGATGTCCACGTTGTCGAGTCCGACGCCGCCGCGGATCACCAGCTTCAGCTTCGGCGCCTTGGCCAGGAACTCGGGGGTGACCTTGGTCTTGGAGCGGATCAGGAGCACCTCGGCCTCGCCGACCTGCTCGATGTTGGTCAGGACTTCCCCGAACTTCTGCAATCGTCCGGGCAACGACTCGTCGAACGCATCCGCCAGCAGGATCTTCATCTCGTTCCTCCTCGTTTCACTCGTCAAGCGTGCGGACGGTCAGTCCGCTCCGCAGTTTCGGTTCGAACCACGTCGACTTGGGCGGCATCACCATCCCGGCGTCGGCGACGTCCATCAGCTGCACCAGGGAGGTGGGGTAGAGCGAGAACGCCACGGCGTACCCCTCCCGGCAGCGCTTCTCCAGCTCGGCGGTCCCGCGGATCCCGCCGACGAAGTCGATCCGCTTGTCCGTGCGCGGGTCGGCGATGCCGAGGACCGGTGCGAGCAGGTTGTCCTGCAGGATCGAGACGTCCAACCCCCTCACCGGGTCGTCGGCCGGGAACGTGCCCGGCCGCGCCTCGAGGCGGTACCAGCGCCCGTCGAGGTACATCCCGAACGAGCGCGGGGCCCGCGGCCGGGGTTGCTCGGCGGGCTCGACCGCGAACTTCCCGGCGAGCCGCTCGAGGAACGACGCGGGCGAGAGGCCGTTGAGGTCCTTCACCACCCGGTTGTAGTCGAGGATCTGCAGCTGGTCGTGCGGGAAAACCACGGCCATGAACGATTCGTACGGCTCCTCGCCGGTGGGGTGCGGGTTCGAGGCGCGCGCCTTCTGCCCGTTGCGCACCGCCGCGGCCGTGCGGTGGTGTCCGTCGGCCACGTACAGCGCCGGGATCTCGCCGAACAGCCGCACCAGCGCGTCGATCTCGGCCGGGTCATCGACGACCCATACGGCGTGGCCGATCCCGTCGTCGCTGGCGAAGTCATACGCCGCAGGGCGCGCCCGCACGCGGTCGACGATCTCGTCGATCGCCCGCACGGCGCGGTAGGTCAGGAACACCGGCTCGGCGTTCGCGTTGCACTCGGTGACGTGCCGCGTGCGGTCGTCTTCCTTGTCCTTGCGGGTGTGCTCGTGCTTCTTGATCAGGTCCCGCTCGTACTCGGCGACGCTGCACAGGCCGACCAGCCCGGCCTGCACGTGCGCTCCCATCCTCTGCTGGTACACGTACAGGCACGGGGCCGGGTCGCGCACGAGGATCTTCTCGTCGATCAGCCGGCGCAGGTTCTGCGCGCCGCGCGCGTAGACGCGGTCGTCGTAGAGCGACAGCGACGGGTCGAGGTCGATCTCGGGCTTGGCGACGTGCAGGAACGTCTCGGGATTGCCGCGCGCCATCTGCCGCGCCTCGTCCGACGAAATCACGTCGTAGGGCGGGGACGCGACACGGCGCGCCAGTTCCGGCCGCGGCCGGAAGGCCCGGAAAGGCTTGATGCGTGACATCCGTACCCCCTGCGGGCACTTCTGGTCAGGTGGGGTGAGGGGACACTCCCGGCGCGCCCGCCGACGACCGGGGAGGCTACCTTTGGCCAAGGTTAACCCATTTGGCAGTCCCGCGTCAGGGGCGCGCCGGAACGCCCCCCGGGACCGGGCCGGACCCGTAAAATCCTGCGGATGAACGACTCCGAGTTGGCCCCGGCGTGGCCCCTGCGGGGGGACGTCGCCTACCTGAACCACGGCTCGTTCGGCGCCTGCCCGCGGGCGGTGCTGGAGCGCCAGGCCGAGTTGCGGGCGCGGCTGGAGGCGGAGCCGTACCGGTTCCTGGCGCGCGAGCTGGAGCCGTTGCTCGATGCCGCCCGCGAGGAGCTGGCGCGGTTCGTCGGCGCGGACCCGGAGGGGCTGGCGTTCGTCCCGAACGCGACGCACGGCGTCAACACCGTCCTGCGCTCGGTCGAGCTGGAACGGGGCGACGAACTGCTGACGACCGACCACGCGTACAACGCGTGCCGCAACGCGCTGGACCACGTGGCGGCGCGGTCCGGCGCACGGGTCGTGGTGGCTGCCGTGCCGTTCCCGCTGCAGCGCCCGGAGCAGGTCGTCGGCGCGGTGCTGGAGCGCGTGACGCCGCGCACCCGGCTGGCGCTGCTCGACCACGTGACCAGCCCGACCGGGCTGGTGTTCCCGGTGCAGGAGCTGGTCGCGGAACTCCGCGCGCGCGGGGTGGACGCGCTGGTGGACGGCGCGCACGCGCCGGGCATGCTGGAACTGGAGCTGGACCGGCTCGGCGCGGCGTACTACACGGGCAACGCCCACAAGTGGCTGTGCGCGCCCAAGGGGGCCGCGTTCCTCCACGTGCGCGCGGACAAGCGCGCGGCGCTGCGGCCACTGTCGATCAGCCACGGGTTCAACGCCGACCGCCCGACGCGCTCGCGTTTCCGGCTGGAGTTCGACTGGACCGGCACGGACGATCCGACCCCCTGGCTGTGCATCCCGGAGGCGATCCGCGTCGTCGGCTCGCTCGTCGCGGGCGGCTGGGCCGAGGTCCGCGCCCGCAACCGGGCGCTGGCGCTCGCGGCCCGCGACCTGCTGTGCGCGGCGCTCCACGTGCCGGTGCCGTGCCCGGACGAGATGATCGGCTCGCTGGCGTCGGTGCCGCTGCCGCGCCTGCCCGCCGGGTCCGAGCTGGCGCGCCTCGACTTCGACCCCCTGACCGACCTCGTCTTCGAGCGGCACCGGATCGAGACCTGGTTCTACAAGTGGCCCGCGCCTGGGGGAAAGGTGGTGCGGGCCTCGGCCCAGCTCTACAACACGCGCGAGCAGTTCGCGCGGCTCGCCGCGGTGCTGCGCGACATGGGCGGCACGGCGGCCAATGCGGGGCCGGGCTAAACTCCACGGCACCATGGAGCTTCCCGGGAACATCGCGCAGGCCGGCTCGCCGCAGCACGTTGCGCTGTTCCCGCTTCCCGACCACGTGCTCTTGCCCGGCCTGGCGACTCCGTACCGGATCTTCGAACCGCGCTACCGTGCGCTGGTCGCCGACCTGCTGCGCCTGCCGTCCGCCGAGCGCTGGATCGCGGTCCCGCGGCTCGCCCCGGGGTGGGAGCGCGATTACGAGGGCGCCCCGGCGTTCTGCCCGGTGGCCAGCGTGGGGCGGTTGGCCGACGTCGCGCCGCTGCCGAACGGCGAGTACCACATCGTCGTCGAGCCGGAGGCGCGCTGCCGCATCCTCGAGATCGCCTCGGACCGTCCGTACCGGCTCGGCCGGCCCGAACCGTACATCGACGATCCGCTGCCGCCCGCTGCCGCGGCGTCGCTCGCGGTTTCTCTCGAAGGGCTCGTGCAGTCGACGCTGGCACTCGCGCAGGTGCTCGGCCCGGCGGCGGGCGAACTGGCCTCGCTGTTGAGGGACCGCAGCAACGGCGAACTCCTGGTGTTCCGCGTCGGGTCCGTGTTCGTGCCGGAGCCGGACGAACGCCAGCGGCTGATCGAGGCGCGCTCGCCGCTCGCGCGCGCGGACCAGGTGCTCGAGCGCGTGGTGCGGCTGCTCGAACTCGCCTCGCGCCGCGGCCCGACCAAGGACCGCGTTCCCCAGGGCTGAACCCGGACCGGAACGGAGGGACCATGGACCGATCGCGGACGCTGCGCCTCCTGCTCGGGGCGCAGGCGCTCTACTTCGTCGTCACCGGCGTCTGGCCGATCGTCCACGGCAGGAGCTTCGAGAAGGTCACCGGGCCCAAGCCCGAGATGTGGCTCGTGCGCACCGTCGGCGCGCTGGTGGCGGTGATCGGCGGGACGCTCGGGCTCGCCGCGCTGCGCCGGGAACCGCCGCCTGAAGTGACGGCGCTCGCGGTCGGCAGCGCGGCCAGCCTCGCCGCCGTGGACGCGATCTACGTCGCCCGCCGCCGCATCGCGCCGATCTACCTCCTCGACGCGGTCGCGGAGGCGGTGTTGATCGCCGGGTACGCGGCGCAGGCGGTGGCCTCCCGGCGTCGTTCACGGTAGAACTGGCGCGTGAAACCCGGCCTGGCGCTGATCCTCGCCCTCGCTCTCGTGACGGCCGCCGTCGCGGACGAGCCGATCACGGTCCCGGGGAGGGCAGGGCAGGAGACGACCGCCGCGGCCGCCCCGGCCACCGGTCCCCTGCGCCTCGCCGATCGCGAACCGCTGGAGCCGGCGCGCGTTCTCGCCCCGGCGCGGATCGCGGCCGCCGATCGGCTGGCCGCGCTCGCGCGGCGCAATGCCGCCGGCAACGTCCCGACGCAGAACGGCTTCGAGCGCGCGCTGGACGCACCGGTCCGCGTCCGCCTCGGCGCCGCGGAATTGCAGCGCGCCGCGGGGGGGCGCGCCGAGTTCGCGGGCGGGCTGCTGGCCCCGGCCCCCGGCGGTGACCTCTCGTTCACGCTCGCGGTCGAGGTCGAGGGCGCCGACGCGCTGCGCCTGCACCTCACAGACGTCGAGCTGCCGGACGGGACGCGCCTGTGGACCTACGGGGACGGCGACGCGACCGGTCCGCCGCTGGCGGTCGAGCCGGGCGGGTCGTCCGAGCTGTGGCTGCCGGCGGTCACCGGCGCGAGGGCCTGGCTGGAGCTGCAGCTGCCCGCCGCGGCGCTCGAGCGCGGCGAACCGGCCGCGTTCGAACTCGCGGGCGTGCTGGAGCTGTTCGAGCTCGACGCCGCCGGGCGCCCGGCCGCCCTGGCGGCCGCGCCGCTCGCCGACGAGAGTTGCCTTCTCGACGTGAGCTGCGTCACGCAGACGGCGGCCATCGCCAACGCCAGCCGCGCGGTGGGGCTGATGATGTTCACCAGCGGGGGTGACGGGTTCGTGTGCAGCGGCGGGCTGCTCAACGACGTGGGCGGGACCGGCACCCCGTTCTTCCTGACCGCGAACCACTGCCTCAGCACGCAGGCCGAGGTCAGCACGATCGACATCACGTGGGACTACCGCAGCCAGACCTGCAACGGCCCGGTGCCGAGCCGGACCTCGCTCCCGCGCAGCTTCGGCGGCACCCTCGTGCAATCCAACCCGATCGCCGACTTCACGCTGATCCGGCTGAACTCCGCCCCGGGGAACCGCTACTTTCTCGGGTGGACCACCAGCGATCCGGTCGGCCGCGACCTGCAGCGCATCTCGCACCCGCACGGCGGCCCGCAGAAGTACTCCGAGACCACGGTCACGACCCCGCAGGGGACCTGCCAGGAGTGGCCGGTGGCCAGCTTCCTGTACGAGCTGCGCAAGGTCGGCGGGATCGTCGGCGGCAGCTCCGGCGCGCCGGCGTGGTATGGTGACGACATCGTCGTCGGCCAGCTCTCGGGTCACTGCGGCGAACCACCGCTCGAGCCGTGCGCGAACGACGACTACACGGTGGACGGGCGCTTCCGCGCCGCCTACCCGTTCATCGCCGGTGCGCTCGGCGGCGACCCGCTCGCGCCCCCGGCGCCGACGGACCTGTTCGCGGCCAAGGTCGGCAAGCGCAAGGCCGTCCTGAAGTGGACGGACCAGGCCTCGACCGAGGACCGCTACGAGATCCTCCAGCTCGCGGGCGGCGACTGGCAGCTCCTCAAGCAGAAGAAGCGCAACACGACCAAGGTGAAGATCAAGCACCTCGAGCGGTTGACCACCTACGAGTTCGGCGTCCGCGCCTGCGACGGCAGCGCCTGCTCGCCGATCGAATCGATCACCGTCACGACGCGCTGAACCGGCCTGTTCCGGGGAGGGAGAATGTTCCGTTCGTTCCTGATCGAGGGCGTGAGCCTCAACGTCGGTCTTTGTCTTCTGGCCACCGGCCTCGCCGTGGCCGCCGACCGGGCGCAGGTCCCGGAAAAGTACCGCTGGAACCTCGCCGACCTGTTCCCCTCGCGGGAGGCGTTCGTCCAGGCCAAGCAGCAGGTCACGGCCCGGATTCCGGAGATGGCGAAGTTCGAGGGGCGCCTCGGCGAGTCCCCGCAGATGTTCTACGAGGCGCTGTCGACGTTCATGGACATCGACCGCCAGCTCGGGCGCATCGCGAACTACGCCAGCCAACTGCACGACGAGGACACGCGCGACAGCTCGACGATGGCGATGAAGCAGGAGGTCGAGCAGCTCTTGGTCCAGGCCGGGGCGACCCGCTCGTTCCTGCGGCCGGAGATCCTGGCGATGGACCCGGCCAAGGTCTGGCAGTTCGTCGACGCCGAGCCGCGGCTGAAGGAGTACCGGCAGTTCCTCGACGACATCCTGCGCTGGAAGCCGCACACGCTCTCGCCGACCGAGGAGCGGATCGTCGCCCAGACCGGCCGGTTTGCCGGCGCGGGCCAGACGGTGCACTCGGTGTTCACCAACGCCGACATGCCGTACCCCGAGGTCACGCTCTCCAGCGGCGAGAAGGTCCGGCTCGACGCGCAGGCCTACACCAAGTACCGCGCGCTGCCGAACCGCGAGGATCGCCTGAAGGTCTTCCAGGCTTTCTGGTCCCGGTTCCAGGAGTTCCGCCGCACGCTCGGCGCGTCGCTCTCTTCCGACGTGCAGACCCACGTGTTCGACCGCGACGTGCACAAGTTCCAGAGCAGCGTCGAGGCCGCGTTGTTCCGCGACAACATCCCGGTCGCGGTGTACCGGCAGCTGATCGAGGACGTCCACGCGAACCTGCCGGCGCTGCACCGCTACCTCGAGTTGCGCCGCCGGATCATGAAGCTGGACCAGCTCGGCTACGAGGACGTCTACGCCCCGCTGGTCGAGCGCGTCGAGATGACCTACACGCCGGAGCAGGCGATGGACCTCGTCATCTCGGCAGCGGCGCCGCTCGGCCAGGATTACGTGGCGGCGCTCCGCCGCGCGTACGAGGAGCGCTGGGTCGACTTCCTGCCCTCGACCGGGAAGCGTTCCGGGGCCTACAGCACCGGCATCTACGACGTGCACCCGTACCAGCTGCTGAACTTCATGGGGCACTACGAGGACGTCTCGACGCTGGCCCACGAGTTCGGCCACACGATCCACACGTACCTGTCGAACAAGACGCAGCCCTACCCGACGCACGACTACTCGATCTTCGTCGCCGAGGTCGCCTCGACGCTCAACGAGAACCTGCTGCTGTACCAGATGCTCGGCCGCGCGCAGGACGACAACACGCGGCTGTTCCTGCTCGGCAGCTACCTCGAGAACCTGCGCGGGACGCTGTTCCGGCAGACGTTGTTCGCCGAGTTCGAACTCAAGATCCACGAGCTGGCGGAAAAGGGCGAGGCGCTGACCGGCGACGCGCTCAACGCGCTGTACCTCGACCTCGTGCGGACCTACTACGGCCACGACAAGGGCGTCTGCAAGGTGGATGACCTGTACTCGGTCGAGTGGGCCTACATCCCGCACTTCTACTACAACTTTTACGTCTACCAGTACGCGACGGCGGTCGTGGCCTCGAGCTCGATCGCGCGCGGCATCCGCGAGGAGGCGCAGGCGGCGAAACCGGCCACCGCGCGGCGCGACGCCTACCTGCAGATGCTGTCGTCCGGCTCGTCGGAGTACCCGATCGAGCTGCTGCGCGGCGCGGGCGTGGACATGACCACCTCGGCGCCGTTCAACGCCGCCGTGGCGGAGATGAACCGGATCATGGACGAGATGGACAAGATCCTCGCGCGCCGGAAGAACCCGTAGGCCGGCGCGGCGGTCGTCGCGACATGCCGCACGACGCGAGCGGGGGCTTCCCGGACGGCTTCCTCTGGGGCGCGGCCACGGCCGCCTACCAGGTCGAGGGCCACCCGCTCGCCGACGGCGCCGGGCCGAGCATCTGGCACCGTTTCAGCCACACCCCGGGGCTCGTGCGCGGCGGCGACACGGGCGACCTGGCCTGCGAGCACTACCTCCGCTGCGCGGACGACGTGCGGCTGATGGCCGAACTGGGGCTGCAGGCGTACCGCTTCAGCATCGCCTGGCCGCGCGTGCTGCCGGAAGGCCGCGGCAGCGTCAACGACACCGGCCTCGACTTCTACCGCCGGCTCGTGGACATGCTGCTCGAGCGCTCGATCCGGCCGATGGCGACGCTGTACCACTGGGACCTGCCGGCCGCGCTCGACGACCGCGGGGGCTGGCTCAACCCGGACAGCGCCGGCTGGTTCGCGGACTACGCCGAGGTGCTGTTCCGCGCCCTGGGCGATCGCGTCGAGCTGTGGGCCACGCTCAACGAGCCGTGGGTCGTCGTGGACGGCGGCTACCTCCACGGGACGCTGGCGCCGGGGCACCGCGTGCTGGCCGAGGCCCCGCTCGCGGCGCGCAACCTCCTGCGGGCCCACGCCGCCGCGCTCGCGGCCGGCCGCGCCGCGGGAGCCCGGCGCATCGGCCTCGTCGTCAACCTCACGCCGCACCACGCGGCGTCCGGCCGGCCGGTCGACCGGGCCGCGGCCGCGCGCTGCGAAGCGTACGTCAACCACCAGTTCCTCGACCCGGTGCTCCTCGGCCGCCACCCGGACGAGATGGCGGAGCTGTTCGGCGACGCCTGGGCGCCGCTCTCACCGGCGGACATGGAGCGCGTGCGCGCGCCGATCGACTTCGTCGGCGTGAACTACTACCTGCGCCGCGTGGTCCGCGACGATCCCGGCGGGTTGCCGCCGCGGGCCGCGTACGTCGTGCAGCCGGGGATGCCACACACCGCCATGGGCTGGGAGGTGTACCCGCGCGGGTTGACCGAGACGCTGCTTTGGGTCCGCGGGCGCTACGGCGAGATCCCGCTCTACGTGACCGAGAACGGCGCGGCCTTCCCGGACCCGGAGCGCGCGGGGGGGCCGCTGGTCGAGGACCCGTTGCGCGTCGCCTACCTGCACGAGCACCTGCGCGCCGCGCTGGACGCGATCCGGCACGGGGTGGACCTGCGCGGCTACTTCGTCTGGTCGCTCCTGGACAACCTGGAGTGGGCGGAGGGCTTCTCGAAGCGCTTCGGCATCGTCCACGTCGATTTCGCCACGCGCGACCGCACGCCCAAGGCCAGCGCCAGGTTCTACGCCGAGGTCGTCCTAACCCACGGCCGCTGCCTTCTGACCGGGTAGGGCCGTAGAAGCTCTGCCGCCCCGCCAGCGCGTGTCTCGGTGCCAAATCCCCGCGAGCGACTGCGCGGCGGCGAAGCGCACCTGGGCGGCGGTGCCGGGATCGTGAGCCAGCGCTGGGAGCGTGTGCGTCCCTTCGGGCGCGGTTCGGGGTACATTCCCTGCCTTGGGGTTCCCCAATTCCGGAGCAGCGATCGGTCGATGAAAACTCTGCGCCTTGCCGGCCTCTGGCTGGCCCTCCTGGCCTTCTCCGGTCCCGCCGTTCCGGCCGGCGAACCGGCCCCGCAACCCGCGGCGGACAAACCGGAACTCCCGATCGGCCTGACCGAGGAGGAGAAGACCCGGCTGCACGAGATCGGGGCCGAGCACCGGAACTCTGCCCCTCCCGCCGGCCCGGTGCGCAACCCGGCGGAGTGGGAACCCTCTGAGGGGGTGCTCGTGCGCTGGCCGCTGGGGATCAGCGTGGACCTGGTGGCCGAGATGTCCGAGGACGTGGTGGTCACCACGATCGTCGCCAACGCCTCCGAGGAGCAGGCGGCGCGCAACGCCTACACGAACGGCGGCGTGCGGATGGACCACGTCGCCTTCGTCTACGCCGCGACCGACAGCATCTGGGTCCGCGACTACGGGCCGTGGTTCATCTTCGACGACGGCAAGCTCGGGATCGTCGACCACATCTACAACCGCCCGCGCCCCCGCGACGACGTCGTCCCGCAGGCGATCGGAGCCGCCTGGGGACTCCCCGTGTTCGGGATGGACCTGATTCACACCGGCGGCAACCACATGTCCGACGGGCTGGGCACCTCGGCCTCCAGCGACCTGGTGTACGACGAGAACCCGGGCAAGACTCCGGCCGAGATCGCCCGCATCATGCGCGACTACCTCGGGAACGAGTACTTCGTGCTGCAGGACATCCAGTCGGGCGGCATCCACCACATCGATTGCTGGGCCAAGTTCCTCGGACCCTCGACGGTGATGGTCAAGGACGTGCCGGTGAGCGATCCGACGTGGGACGACCTCAACGCCCGCGCCGCCGACTTCGCGTCCCGGATCTCCCCGTGGGGCGTTCCCTACACCGTCGTGCGGGTGTTTTGCCCCGCCGGGACCTTCTACACGAATTCGCTGATCCTCAACAAGAAGGCGCTGGTGCCGACCTTCGGCAACAGCCAGGACTCGATCGCGCTGGCCACGTACGCCGCGGCGATGCCGGGGTACGAGGTGCTCGGCTTCCCCGGATCGTGGGCGACCGAGGACGCCCTGCACTGCCGCACGATGGGCGTCCCGGATCGCGGGATGCTGGTCATCGGTCACGTGCCGTACCGGCAGGAGGACATCACCTGGGGCGACTACCGGATCGAGGCCTCGATCGAGGCGCTTTCCGGCGCGCCGCTGGTCCCCGGCGAACTCGCCGTGCGCTACAGCGCGGCGGGCGGGCCGTGGCAGACCACGCCCCTGCAGCCCGGGGCCGCGCCCCACCAGTTCGTGGCCACCGTCCCGGCCCAGCCCGAGGGGGCCGAGGTCGCGTACTTCATCCAGGCCGCCGATGCGAGCGGCCGGCGCGAATCGCACCCGTACATCGGCGCTCCTTGGGCCCACAGCTTCACCGCGATCTGCCCGAATCACCCGCTCGTCGACGTCCTGCCCGAAGGTCCCCTGCCGGTCTGCGAGGGCAGCGGGCAACTGTTGACTGCCGCGCTCACCGGCGGGACCGGGCCGTTCACGTTTCAATGGCTGCGGGACGGGCAGGAGATCCCCGGTGCCAACGAGTCTTCCTACCTGGCGCTGGACTCCGGCACCCACGAGTACAGCTGTCGCGTGTGGGGCGCCGGCTGCGTGAACCCGCGCGTCGATCCCGTCCCGGTGGTCCTGACCTGGCAGTCGGCGCCGGTCTTCTCCGGACTGGCCGCGGTCGCCAACCCGCAGGCCGAGACCTGCGCGCTCGACCTCGCCTGGGAGGCCGGGATCCCGGCCTGCGGCGGTCCGCTGCGCTACACGGTCTACCGTTCCACCACGTCCGGCTTCACGCCGGGCCCGGACACCCTGCTCGTGACCGGGATCGAGGGCCTGTCGTTCCGCGACTCATCGCCGCTGGAGTTCGCGCGGACCTACCACTACGCCGTCCGCGCGCGCGACCTCGCCAACGGGGTCGAGGAGACCAACACCGTGGAACGGCCCGGGACCCCCTCGGGTCCGGGTGGCGGGTCCGAAACCCTGTTCGAGGACGCTTTCGAGAACCCGGCCGACTGGGCCCTGTGGCAGGTCAGCACCGGCCCGGGGCCCCACACCTGCGGCAACTGGGCGCGGGTGGACAGCGATGCGCAACGGCCCCCCGGCAGCGCGGGGTTCTACGCCCTGACGGATTCGCAGGCCTGCGGCGCGGGTTCGAAGACTTCCACGATCCTCTTTTCCCCGACGATCGACGCCGACGTGCCCGGCATCACCGCGCTGACCTTGGAGTACGACACCTACTACCGCTACCGCGACGGGGACAAGACCACCGTCGCGGTGCGGGACGGCGCCGCGTGGCAGACGGTCTGGACCGCCCCGGCTTCCAGCGTGCAGGACCACCACACGATCGATGTCACGCCGTGGGGTGCGGGCAACCCGTCCTTCCGCCTGCGCTTCAGCTACCAGAACGCGGCCTACGACTACTGGTTCGCGGTGGACAACGTGCGGGTCACGGCGCAGGTCCAACAGGCCTGCAGCCCAGGCGCCGCGACGGTCAGCACCGTCCCCGACGGGACGGAGCCCGGGACCGAGCCGCTGCGGGCCGTGCGGACTCCGGAGGGGATCCAACTGTCGTGGGACACCGGAACCGCGGCCTGCACCTCGGCCGGGTATCACTTGGTCTGGGGCTGGGGGCGCGACCTGGCCGCGTACGCGGTTTCCGGGGCGGACTGCACGCTTTCCCCCGGCGGGAGCCATCTCTGGACCGCATCGCCCGACGCCGTGGCGGACATGGTCTGGTTCCTCGTCCTCGGCAACGACGGCGGCGCGATCGAGGGAGGGTGGGGGACCGCCTTCCCGCCGGCGGAACGGTCGCTGGTCCCCTCCGGCCAGTGCGGCCGCACCGCCCTCTCCCTTGCCGATTGCGTTCCCTGAGCGCGGGGATGACCGTGGCCGCGAGGCCACCATCGGTTGCGGTCCGGACGTGATGCGAAAGTACCGGCCGCCCCGCGGTCAACGGCGGAGCTTGTCCTGCATGATCCGCAGGATCTCGGCGTCCACGCCGACCATCCCGTGCTGGGCCAGGCGTCCGAGGTTCGACAGGGACTCCTCCCCGTCCTCCCCGACGATGCCGTCCGTCGCCGGGATTCCGATGCCGGCCAGCGCGAGATTCGCCGCGCGGAACGCTGCATCCACGCCGGTCATCGTCTTCATCGCGCAGCCGATCTTCGCGCCGTCGCAGATCATGCCCGCGACGTTGCCCACCATGTTCGAAACGGCCAGCCCGACCTGGTGGGCGCTGCCACCCTCCAGCATGACCAGCGCCGCGGCGATGCCGATCCCCGAAGCGTTGGCAGCTCCACAGATGGCGGACAGCGTGCCGAGGTGCCATGTGGCCGTGGTCGTCATGAGGCAGGCGAACGCCAGCGCCTCCTCGATCCTGCCTTCATCGTGGCCGCTCTCGCGACCCCAGAGCACCACCGGGATGGAGGTGGTGATGCCCTTGTTGCCGGAGCCGGCCAGGGTCATGACGGTCAGCGGCTCGCCGGACATGCGGGCGTACACGCCCGCGCTCACCAGCCTGCTGATTCGCGTCTGGCTGTCCTGGCCGCCCGGCGGAACGAAGCCGGCAGGCAGCAGGCTCAGGCCGTGCCGGGCGATCGCCAGGTTCAACGACAACCCCTCCCGGAGGCGCACGCGGTCGCTCTCGCCGAGCGTCCGCGCCAGTTCCATCAACTCGCCGATGCGCATCCGCGCGGCCTCCTCGCCCGCGGTCGAGGAGGGCACGGAGTCGGACCGGGAGGCGGCTCCGCCGACGAGACGACCGTCCTTTTCCAGGCGGGCCAGGTTGGTGTGCTCCCGCTCCACGACGGCGCGGCCGACGCCGCGGTCCGAAACCACGGTGACATCCACCATCAGCGAGACGCGGTCCGATTCGACCTCCACCTCCGCGCCTCGACGCGCCAGCAGCTCTCCGGCAGCGGCGATCGAAGCGGGGGTGTTGCCCTCGAAGCTGCGCAGTCCGAGCGAGGGATCGCCCAGGTGCGCACCCAGCGCCAGGGACCACAGGAGGCCCGACTGGCGGCCGGAGTTGGGGATTCCCACGGCGTAGCAGTTCTTGTAGGTGCGCGCGTCACAGCGCAGGCGCACCTGCCGCGCGTTCCCGCCGGCCTGGTCCGCGGCCAGCGCCGCCGTCCACGCGACGGCCGCGGGCTCGGTGCAGCCGAGGGCGGGCTTCCATTCCGCTGCCAAGAATCCAGTGATGTCCATGCCCCGACCTCCGGGATGAATCGGCGTGAGCCGCTGCCCGACTCGGACTGCCGAGCGACCATGCTGCCACAACGCTCGCGTGGCCGAGACTGCTTGCTTGTGACGGACCCCTTGGCGCCCGACAAACGGGGCGTGAGGCAGCCGCGGGAGGGGCTGGCGGGAACGAGGAAGGGGATCAGAGACCCGCGGCTTCCGGCCGCGGGGGCGCGACGGGCGCGGCGCGCGAGGGGAGCCCGGGGCTGTCGAGGAAGGCCGCGGGAGTTGAAGACGGCGCCGGCTCGGCACCGCCGGCTGCGGCAAGCGGAGCGAGATCTCGCGGTGAAACCTCGCTCCGCGCCGGTACGCAACGCACTCTCAATGCCAGTCGCTGATCCTGACATCGTCGGGGGCGGGCTTGCCCCGACCTGATTCGACGAGTTCCTTGAGGCTCAGCAGGAACGTTGCCCACTTGGTGCTGCAGTGTTCCGTGAACTCGACTGCCTCGCGCCAGTTCCGGTGTCCGAAGCGGACGATCGTGTAGTCGCCGTCCTGCGACAGCCGGAAGATGGCGTCGGTCCCGACCCATTCCTCGGGCCCCGATCGGAAGCGCCAGTGCACCTCCCTGTCGGGATCCAACGCCAGCACCTCCATGTTTATGCCACCGAGTCTCTCTCCGTTCGGCGAGGAGAAGAGTACTTGGATGTTCCCGCCCGGCTCGGAGGCGCCAGATGTCTCCCTGGTCCACCAGCCCGCAATACCGTCGATCGTGGACAACGCCGCGAAGACCTTTGAAACGGGGGCCTTGATTCCGACCCTGTGAACGATATCGATCATGCTTCCTCCTGATCAGGACCGAACCCGCCTCGGGCGTCTGACGGCTCGGACCTTCCCGCTCGCGCCACCACCGCAGTACAAGAGATCCGCGCCGTCGGACTCCAGCCCGCTGACGCCCGTCCCGCGGGGCATTGCCAGCCGCTCGAGCACGGCGCCGGTTCGCGGGTCGATGCGGCGGATGTCGCTCTCCTCGCCTTCCCATGTCCCGTGCCACAGTTCGCCCTCGACCCAGGTCACGCCGGTGACGAAGCGGTTGGACTCGATGGTGCGGATGACGGCGCCGGTCTCCGGATCGACCTGGTAGATCTTGCGATCGCGGTACTGGCCCACCCACAGACTGCCCTCGGCCCAGGCCAGCCCCGAGTCGCCGCCGTGACCGGGCGCCGGGATCGAGGCCAGCACGTCGCCGGTGGCGGGGTCGATCTTGTCGATGCGCGCCTCGGCGAGTTGATAGAGGTGCGTCCCGTCGAAGGCGGTGCCCGCGTCGCACTCGCAGTCGAGCGAGCGCGTGGGCTCGCCGCTCGCGGGATCGAACGCCACCAACCGGGCCCCGGTCGCGGCCCAGACGCGCCGGCCGTCGTGCGTGACGCCGTGGATGTCCTCGGCGCCGGCGAAGGGGCCGTACTCGCGCACGATCTCGGCCGCGCGCGCGGGCGGCTGCGATTCGTCGTTTCCTTTGGTGCGGGTCATCGGCTGCTCCTTGCGCCGCGCCTCGGGAGCGGCGCGGCGAGGACAAAACTACCTGAGCGGGAGCACGGCGGGGAGTAACAAGATCGTCGTGAATCCCGCCAGCGGCGGCGCGAGCCAGCGGCGCGCCCGCGCCCGCCGGATCGAGCGCACTTGCCCGGCGGCCTCGAGTTCCACGAGCGCACGCTGGACCGTGCGCTGACTGTCCCCGACCGCGAGCGCCAGGGCCGAAGTCGACCAGGCCGCGCCGTCGGACAGCAGCGCCAACAGTGACGCCTTGTCGCCGTCGATCGGCGGCGCCAGAACGACGACGGCCGGCGCGGCGTGCGGCGTGAGGACGAAGCCGCTCGCCGTGGCCTCGATGCGCGCCAGCCCGGCGACGAACCTGCGCAGACGGCCGATCTCGACCCGCAGGCGCGCTCGATGAGAATCGTTCGGCCGGCAGGCGCCGAACACGCGCACGATCAACGCATGCCGGTCGACATCGTGAGGCGACGCCTCGGCGAGCGCCCGCGCCAGCGCCAACAGCACCGGTCGGCGCGCGAGCGACCGTCGCACGGCACCGGCACGCAACACGCGAGAGCAGGCGTCGACGACCAGCGCGCCCGAGTTCAGCAGCGCCGCGACCTCGTCCAGGCGCAGCAACTGTTCGTCACCGGCGACGATTCGGCGGGCCGCGGGGCGATCGAGCGCGGCCCGCGCCTCCGCGACCTCGGCCAGGAGCGCCGGAACGCCGGACTGGAGGCCTGCCGCCTGCGCGCGGGCCAGCGCCGCCCTAGCCGGACCGATGCGCAGCGAGCGGAGCGCGAGCTCCGCGCTGGTCAACTCGGCCACCGCGGCCAGAGAGGGCGGCAGGCCACGCCTGTCGAGGCGGGCCAGCGCCGCCGCCGCCTCGTCCCGACGGCCCAAAAGCAACAGCCGGCGCGCCGCGGTCAGCCGCGCCTGCTGCGCGTTCGTCCGATCGCCGAGCGCTTCCAGCTTCGCCGCCGCGGCTGCCACTGCGCTGGACCAGCCCCCCAGATCGCGCATGGCGAGGGCCACCTCGGCCTCGGCGACGACGCAGCGGGCACGCGCGAGCTCCTCCCGAGCGCCGAATCCGCGCGCTGCGCGCCGCAGCAGCTCGCGTGCGCGGGCGTACTCGCCGAGCTGGGCCATTGCGATCCCGCGCAGGGCCAGCGCCGGAGGGTCCCTGCGCAGGGCGACCCGCTTGAGAGCGCCGAGCGCGTCGCCGGCGGCGAGGGCGCGCGCGGCCGCGGCGACCAGGGAATCCACGAGGACAGGCTACCCGCCGCGCGGGTCCCGCGCCGCGCGGCGGGCGAGCGCCTGTCGGCCCACGATCGTTCGACTGACAAGACATATGGTCATGAGCGACCCGTCCGCGACGGACACCACTGACACCCTGCAGACCCGCAAGCGGTCAGGTCCGCGTGGGCCCGCGCAGCGCCTCGAGCGCGAGCGCCACGGCGACGACGATGGCGCAGCCGATGACGTTGAACCACAGGAAGCCGAGGTCCGACGTCAGGAACAGCGCGATCACCGTCACCTGCGCGACCACGGCGCCGATCAGAACCGGCGTCGCCGTAACGCGCCGCAGGAAGAACGCGACGACGAAGAGCCCCAGCACGGTGCCGTAGAAAATCGACCCGAGAATGTTCACGGCCTGGATCAGGTTCTCGAGCAGCGACGCGA
Source organism: Acidobacteriota bacterium (assembly GCA_017994815.1). GTDB lineage: Bacteria > Acidobacteriota > Polarisedimenticolia > J045 > J045 > JAGOJY01. The sequence goes on along the minus strand of JAGOJY010000022.1, from coordinate 45,473 downwards.
ACGTCGCGAACGCGACCGCGACGAGACCCCACAGCGCGGTGAAGACTTTGGACAGGGCCAGGTCCGAGCGCGGGTCGTCGGCGCCGCCGCGCTGCAGCGGCCGCCAGAGGTCGATCATGCTCGTCGAGCCGAGTGCCGCGAGCTCGCTCGAGGTCGAGCTCATCGCCGCGCAGAGGATTGCCGCGATGACGAGCCCGATCAGCCCGTGCGGGAGATAGCGCAGCACGAACGAGATGAAGACGTAGTCCGCGTCGTTCGTCTCCACGCCGGGGCGCGCGCGCCGTACCAACTCGCGCGCATCCCTGCGCACGGCCTCGGTGTCGGCGTGCGCGTCGCGCAAGGCGTCCTGCGCGTCGTCCGTGCCGGCGCCCGACCCGAGCGCGGCGACGTACGCGGACGCGGCGCCACGCTGCCTCTCGAACGCGGCGCCGTAACGCTCCTCGAGCGCGCGCAGTTCCGCGCCGTGCGGCGACTCGGCGACGCGCGCGAGCGCGGGCGTGTTGAAGTACAAAGGGGGCGGCGTGAACAGGTAAAAGACGAAGACCAGGACGCCGATGAACAGGATCCCGAACTGCATCGGCACCTTGAACAGCCCGTTGAAGACGAGCCCGAGGCGGCTTTCCGTCACCGAGCGTCCGGCCAGGTATCGCTGGACCTGCGACTGGTCCGTCCCGAAGTACGACAGCGCCAGGAAGAACCCGCCCGTGATCCCCGACCAGAACGTGTAGCGGCTCTCCCAGTCCAGGCCGAAGTCGACGACGTTCATCCGACCGAGCGCGCCGGCGAGCTTGACCGCGCCAGCCAGCGAGACCGTCTCGGGCAGCGTCCACACGATCACGATCCCCGCGATCGTCATGCCGCCGAGCATCACGATCATCTGCTGTTTCTGCGTCTGCGCGACGACCCGCGAACCCCCCGCGACCGTGTACACGACCACGAACAACCCGATGCCCAGGTTCGTCGCCTGCAGCGGCCAGCCGAGGATCGTCGAGAGGATGATCGACGGCGCGTAGATCGTGATCCCCGCCGCGAGGCCGCGCTGGACCAGGAACAGGACCGCGCCGAGGTAGCGCACGCGGGCGTCGAAGCGGTGCCCGAGGTACTCGTAGGCCGTGTAGACCTTCAGCCGGTGGTAGATCGGCACGAACACCGCCGCGATCACGATCATCGCGAGCGGCAGGCCGAAGTAGAACTGCACGAAGCGCATCCCGTCCGCGTACGCCTGGCCGGGGGTCGAGAGGAACGTGATCGCGCTCGCCTGCGTGGCCATGATCGAGAGGCCGATCGTTGGCCACCTCAAGCTATTGCCCGCCTTGAGGTAACCGTTCATGTCCCGGACGTCGCGCGACCGGATCACGCCGTAGACCGTGATGAAGGTGAGCGTCGCGAGGAGGACCGCCCAGTCGACGAGGCTCACGAGGCCCACCGCCTGAGCAGCCAGAAGAGCAGCACGAGCAGCGCGAGCTCGCCGGCGACCAGCAGGTAGACGTTGCGCCAGCGCCCGAGCAGCGGGGGCGGCTCCTCGGTGTCCGTCGCGGGTCGGCGGTCGCGCGCGCTCATGGCCTCACGGCCGTGCCAGCAGGTTGACGAACAGCCGGTACGCGCCGGGGACGCCCGCCGGCAGCTGCCGGAAGAACGCCAGCCCCGTGTACACGTAGCGGCCCTTGCCGTGGCGCGCCACGAGCGTCGATCCGTTCGACGGCTCCTCGCCCGGGTCCGCGATCGCGAACAGGGGCTCGTAGCGCTCGTCCCACCGCGACGCGAAGTAGATCCCGCGCTCCTGCACCCAGCCGGCGAAGTCCGCCGGCCCGATCTCGTTCGGGACCCGCAGCATCGGATGGTCGCTCTTCAGCGGGACGATGGCCGCGGTCTCGTCGGTCACCCGGTCGCGGCCGATCTCCAGCGGGAACGGCCCGACCGGCGCCTGCATCGGGCCGATGCGGCTGTTGGTGTTGTACTGCACGACGACCGTGCCGCCGCGCTCCACGTAGTCCATCAGCCGGGGGTGCGCCGCGCGGACCGCCTCGCGCGTGTTGTACGCGCGGATGCCGACCACGATCGCGGCGAACCGGTCGAGGTCGCCCGCGCGCAGCGTCTCGTCGGATAGTGTCTCGACGCGCAGCCCGACATGGGCCAGGTCGTCAGCCACGGTGTCCCCCGAGCCCTGCACGTAACCGATCAGCCCATCGGGCAGCCGGATCGACAGCGGCACGAGCCGGACCTTCGGTTGCTGCAGCACGAGCTGCACCGGAATGTGCGGGTAGTCGATCGTCGTCTCGCGGAAGGACCAGGTGCGGCCGTCCACGGTGGCCACGGGAGCGATCGTCACGGCCGGGTCGCCGGAGGAAGGCGCCTTCACGACGAACTCGACCATGGCCGCGTCTCCGGCCTTGGCGAGCGCGAAGGGACGGGACGGCGGCGTCACGTCCCAACCCGCCGGGATCGGCGTCAACACCAGCTCGCCGCGGACGTCGTCGCGCCCGGCGCGGACCGCCAGCGAGAGCGTCCCGCCGCGTCCGCCCGGGAGCATCACGGCGTCCCGCGCGGGTGTCACCGTCACGGGAGGCACGATCACGAATGGCCGCTCGCGCTCGCCGAGGACCGGGTCGGTCCAGGCGTGCACGACCGGCACTTCCAGCGCGAGGTCGCGCCCGCCGGCGCGAAGCTCGACCTGCACCGCGAGGGCGGGCGGCCCCTCGGGCTGCCCGAGCAGGCGCGGCTCGCTCACGGCGTGGCGGCCGGGCGTGCCCGGAACCGCGAGCCAGTAGGGCAGCGTCACCGGCACGTCGGCTGGCAGCGGAACCGGCTGCGAGAACGTCTTGCGCTCGTTGACCGCCAGCGCCCCGCCACCCTCCACCGGGGGCACCCCGGGGAACACGACGCGGCGCAGCTCGACCCCCGCGGGCCGCCCCTGGACCAGCTCGACATCGATCTGTACGGTCCCCCCGGGCACGCCAATGGGCGTCGCCGCCGTCGCCCGCACGAACAGCCCCGCGCACGCGGCGATCAGCCGCTCCAGCGAGCGCCGCGCGTCGCGCACGCGCGGGACGTCGGGCAGCGCGTCCAGCGCGGCGTGCGCGCCGACGAGCGCCGGGATCGCGCGCTCGGGGTAGTCGCGGTCGAGCGCGGCGTGCGCATCGTCCAGCGCCTTCGCGAACGGCGCGGCCGGCGCGCCGAAGCGCGTCCAGCCGACGTCGACTCCGTCGAGGATGTCCTGCTGCGGGCGCGACCCGGCGACCGGGACGAAGTACTCGTTCAGCGGGCCGCGCTGGCCGGCGACCCCGAACCCTTGGCTCCGGTGCTGGCTGCGCGAGACGGCCGCCAGTTCGCCGTAGCCAAGCCCGAGGCGCGGGTCGTAGGCCCCAACGTCCAGGACCAGCGCGTCCTTCGGGGGCTCCTCGCGCCACGACCCGTGGTTGCGCAGGAGACGCTCGCACTTCCAGGGCTGGACGCCGCCCCCCAGCTGTTCCGGGAACCTCTTCGGGTCCGCCGCGGCCTCGAACGCCTCGCGGGCGAGGATCGCCGACGCGGTGTGGTGCCCGTGGTTCGGCGGGTTCTCGTCGAAACGGGTGATGATCACGTCCGGCTGGAACGTGCGGATCACCCACACGACGTCGGCCAGCGCGTCGTCGTGTCCCCACGTCGCGAGCGTCTCGGCGGCCGTCTTCGAGTAGCCGAAATCGCGCATCCGCGTGAACCGCTGCAGCGCGCCGTCGATGCGCCGCGCGGACAAAAGCTCCTCGGTCCGGATCACGTCCAGGAGATCGCCCTGCTCCGGGCCGATCAGGTTCTGGCCGCCGCCGCCGCGGGTCATGGCCAGGTACGCGGCCTGCAGGTGACGCGCGTTCGCCACGTAGGCGAGCAGCCGCGTGTTCTCGTCGTCCGGGTGCGCCGCGAGGTAAAGCACCCGCCCGGTGTGCCGGATCCGGTCCAGTTCGTGCGCGAGCTCGCCTGCGTGCATGCCGCGCTCCGCGGCGCGCGCGGCGGTGAGCGCCGCGCCCGCCAACACGATCATCGCGAAAAGACGCCTCATCGGTCCGTCCCGTGCGCGCGGGCGACCACCCGCTGGAAGAACTCCTCGTAGCGATCGACGGCCGCATCCTCGCCGAAGTGCCGCGCCGCGTGCGCGCGCGCCGCCCGGCTCATCCCGGCGTGCCGGTCGGGATCCCCCAGAACCTCGACGATCGCGCGGGCGAGCGCGTCCACGTCGAGCGCGTCGACCAGGCGTCCGGTGCCCTCGACCACGACCTCCGGCAGGCCGCCGACGCGGTACGCGAACACGGGCACGCCGGCGCTCAGCGCTTCCGCCGCGGCCACGCCGAAGCTCTCGGTCTCGCTGGGCAGGACGAACGCGTCGGCGTGCCGCAGCTCTTCCACGAACTCCGCCCGCCGGCCGAGGAACTGCACGCAATCCGACAGCCCGAGCGCCACCGCGCGCTCCTCGGTCGCTGCCCGCGTGGGGCCATCGCCGACAAGCACGAGGCGCGCCGGGAGCGCGCGGCGGACCCGCGCCAGCACCTCGATGAGGTCCACCGTGCGCTTGACCTCGCGGAACGTCGAGACGTGGAACAGCACGGGTGCCCTGTCGCCCGCGGGATCCACCGTTGCCCCGAACAGGGCCGCCAGCCGCGAGCGGTCCCGCGGTTCCGCGGGCGTGAAGTGCGCGGTGTCGACGAAGTTGGGCAGGACCTCGATCTCCCGCTCGCGGGGCAGGCCGAGCCGCCGCCGCGCCTCGCGCCGCAGGAAGTCCGAAGGCACGGTGATCGCGTCGGAGGCCGCCACGGCGAACGCGGTCACGGCGTGGTACGCCGGGTCCGTGCCGACGCGCGTGACGTCGGTCCCGTGCAGCGTCGTCACGGTCCGCGGAGCCGACGCGCCGAGCACCTGCCGGGCCAAGAGCGCGCTCGCCGCGTGGGGCAGCGCGTAGTGCACGTGCAGGAGGTCGAGCCCGTGCCGCCGGATGACGTCCACGATCGTGCACGCGACCGCGACCGTGTAGGGCGCGTCGTCGAACACGGGGTACGACGGAACGCGCACCTCGTGGAACATCTCGTGCTCGCTGCCGGGCAGGTCCCGGCTTGGGCGCGCGGACGCCACCAGGTGGATCCGGTGCCCGCGCCGCGCGAGCGCCAGCGCCAGTTCGGACGCGACGACGCCGCTCCCGCTCAGCCCGCAAAAGCAGACGACGCCGATCGAGAGGCGGTCTGTCATCGGCGCGGGAGGAAGGCGTGCGCGCCCTCGAACGGGTTGTCGCGGAAATGCCGGACCACGTCCACCAGCCCGGGCGTCGCGACGCAGCGCAGGGGCTCACCGTGGCTGGCCCCGATCATGCTGCCGTAGTAGCGATCGCGGGCCTCGAGCGCCGCGACCGCGTCCCGCGCGCTGATCAAAGTCGGCGCCTCGCCGGGGCGCCGCGTCACCTGGCTCGCGTGGCAGGCGATCGCCTCGGCCTTGCGCGTGGCCGCCGCGGACGTGTCGACGACGAAGCTCGGCACGAACGGGTAGCGCAGCGCGTAGTGCAGCACCTGGCGGGGCACGAACCGCTCGCGCGGCCCGGGCCCGGCGTCGAACGCCGCCACACCCGCGTAGAACACGGCGCGGCGCAGCAGCTCGCCCGCGGCCTCGTGGTCGGGGTGGCGCTCCTCGACCCACGGGATCAGCAGGATCTCGGGCCGGAGCCGGCGCAGCGCGGCGACGACGGCACACAGCTGCTCCCGCGATGCGGGATCGAGCGCCGTGTCCGGCAGCCCCAAGTTCTCGCGGAACCGTACGCCGAGCACCCCGGCGGCGGCCTCCGCCTCGCGCGCGCGCTCCTCGGGCGTGCCGTGGCTCGCGCGCTCGCCGCGCGTGAGGTCGAGGATGCCCGTCCCGTGCCCGAGGTCCGCGGCACGGATCACGGTCCCGCCGCAGAACAGCTCGACGTCGTCGGGGTGGGCCCCGACCGCGAGCAGGTCGACGAGGAAGCCGCTCAACGGAGGTCCCGCGGCGCGGGGTCGAGAGGATCGACGGCCTCGAGCACGCGCTCGAGGAACGTGCGCTCGCCCAGGCGGGCCGCGAAGGATGCCAGACCGTAGTAGCGCTCCTGCGGCATCCCGTCCGGGTACAGCAGGCGCTGCAGCCGGCGCACGTCGCCGACGAGCGCTCCGTCCGCGTGCAGGCGCGCGGCGTCGAGCTTGGCCGCGAGCTTCTCCACCGCGTCGCGCACCTTGCCGCGCGTCTTCGCGATCGCGGCGTCGATCCCAGGGCCCGTGGCCTGCAGCGCCGGGGCGAGGGTGTCGAGCGCCGCCTCGAACGGGCCGACGAGCCCGCGAACGAGGTCCGCCTCCGCGGCCGGCGCCGCGCCCGTGCGGCAGCGCGCGAGAAGGGCGTCCTCGGGGACCGCCGCGTCGGCCGGGACGAGCCCGTGGCGCGCCAGCACGCGCTCCGCTCGGTCGTCGATGACGCGGAAGCTCGCGCGCGGAACGACCAGCGGCTCGGGGAGCCCGAACTCGGCGTACAGCGGCGCGAGCTGCGCGAAGTACGCGACCTCGGCGGGACCGCCGACGTACGCTGCCGTCGGGAGCAGCGTGTCCTGCAGGATCGGGCGCAGGAGCGCGCTCGTGCTGAACGCGAGCGGGTCGGCCTCGAGCGCCTCGAGCAGCCGTTCGGTCGTGAACGGCGCCTCCCCGCCGGAGCGCCCCGAGCACGCGTACCCGTGCCCGGCCGGCGTCAGCCGGTAGCGCGGCCCCTTGGCGCCGTCAGGGTGGAAGAACGAGAGCGGCGCGCCCTCGCGGACCCGCACCTGCGCGTCGAACCCGGCGGCCTCGAGCTCCCGTACGCGCCCGGTGAGCGCCTCCGCGATCGGTCCGGCCCGCAGCAGCGCGCGCGCGTGGACGGGCGCCGCGGCCGCGGCGAGCGCCGGATCGCGCGGGTCGAAGATGACCAGCCCCTCCGGCGCGAACAGGTCGGCGAGCACGCCCGCGAACGCGTCCGCCCAGCCGGCACCGGGCCGGTACTGCCGCACCAGCCGCGCCGAGTGCGCCTCGCCGCCTGGCAGGTGGGCCAGCTCCGCGTGCAGCCGGTCCAGCAGGACGGCGACACCGTCCGGCAGCGTCCGGTGCGCGATCGAAGTGCGGTCTGCTGCGTCGGCCGGCAGCGCCAGCTCGAGGACGTCGCTGCCCGCGCGCGAGATGCGGCAGCTCGCGATCTCCGGCAGGTCGTGGTCCTCGGTCTGCAGCCAGAACACGGGCACCACGGGCCGCCCCGTCTCGGCTGCCAGCACACGCGCGAGCACGATCGCGCTCGCCGCCTTGTACGTCGTGTACAGGGGACCGAGGAACAGGCCGACCTGCTGCCCGGTGACGACCGCGGCCGCGCCGCCCGCGAGCGCGGCGAGGTGCCCGTCGCGCGCCGCGCTCGGCTGAAACCGCGCGTTCTGCGCGACGAGCGCGCGCGCGACCGCCGGCGAGAGCGGGCGCGCGGCGGCCTGGACCGCCGCGCGCCGGTCGCCGGCGTCGCGCAGATGCCGCCGGAGGAACGGGCGCGCCGCACCCCCGATGTACGCCTCGACGAAGCGGCTCGACACGCTGCACCGCGGCCGTGTTCGTTCTGCGCCGGCCCGTCTACAGCTTCACTTGTTCTGCCACTCGCCCAGCGCCTTGGCGATGTCGTCCTTGAAGAAGCCGTAGACGTTGTCGTCCTTGCCGAGTTCCTGGGAGCGCCGGGCCGCGGCGATCGCGTCGCTCGTCTTGCCCTGCTTGGCCAGGATCTGCGCCTTGACCCAGTTGTTCCACCAGCCCGGCTTGATCTCGATCGACGTGTTCGCATAGCGCAGCGCCTCGTCGAGGTCGCCTCCCGAGTCGAGCAGCCAGCGCGCGGCCAGGAAGTGCGGCCGCCACGCCTCGCCGATCGACTTGTCGATGCCGGCGCGCACGAACGCCTTCGTGTCGACCGTGATCGGGACGCGAACGCGCAGCCTCTCCCACTCGAGGTCGAGGTTCGTCGAGCCGTCGGTCGTGTCGGAGAAGACGAACGTCATCCGCTCGCGCGGCGCGGGGAGCGTCTCCGGCGTCACGGTGATCCGGGCGACGTCGTTCTTCTCGTCGTAACCCTGCGTGCCACTGAGGTCCGCCTTGGAGTTCAGGATCACGGTCCAGCCGTTGCGGCCGGGGATGGTGAACAGCGAGTACGTCCCCGCGGGGACCGGCTTGCCGCCGAAGGTGAAGTCGCGGCTCGCCGTGAACTTCGTGGCGGCGTTGGCGCCGGTCCGCCACAGCTGGTCGTACGGGACGAGGCCGCCCCAGATCGAGCGCCCCTTCACGGCGGGGCTCGAGTAGACCACCGACAAGTCGGTGACGCCGACGCGCTGGTCGACGCGTGCCGCGGGGCTCGGCGCGGGGAACTCGACGCCCTGCGCGCGGGCGGGGGACGACAGCGCGAAGGATGCGAGGGGGATCAGCCAACAGACGGCAGAGAGACGCATGCGGGACTCCTCCGGTTCGGATCGCGTTCGTGGATGCGGCCGGACCGCGCATGGGCGCGGACCGCGCGCATTCTACTGGTCCGTCGAACCGGGGCAACTTTCGGGCCTTCCCCCCGAATGGACGAAAGGAGCGCCCGTTCCGGTATCGCACCGGCCCGACTTGCTCCGGCACCCGGTTGGGAGCGCCGGGCGCGGTGGCTGCCCCCGCGCCCGGCGAAGTCTGATCCGTCCTGCCCCGGAGGTTTCGTCAGGGGCAGGCGTCGGGGGCGGCAGCGATCTCGGCGTCGCGCGTCCCCACCTGTCCTCCTCCCAGGATGTCGTAGCTCAGGGGACCCGTACCCAGAACGGCCCGCGCCAGGAACCAGTCCGCGCTTCCCGCCGCCGGGTCGACGCCGTGCGGCCAGGAACTCTGGATCGTGTCGTTGACCACGCAACTGTTCAGGGCGGCGGTGAAATCGCCCGCCGTTTCCAGTAGGACCCCCAGCCCGCCTCGCACGACATCGTAGCCGATGGTCCCGTACACCTCCGTCCAGTTCAGGTTCGCGGCGTCGAGGGTCAAAACGAGCCACTCGCACTCGTCGGGGATGTTGTTCCCGTTGTCGTCGTCGCTCAGGCCGACGCGGACATCGCAGACATCGTTGATCCCGTTGCCGTTGCAGTCCGCTTCGCACTCGTCCGGGCGGTCGTTGAAATCGCAGTCGTGGCTGGTGCCGTCGGCGATGTCGCAGTCGTCCGGCCGGTCGTTGCGGTTGCAGTCGACGACGGCACGGCAGGCGTTGCGGACGATCTCCTCGATGCCGGCGGCCAAGTCCTCGGCCGGGATCTGCGACGAGAAAGCCTCGCCGCCGGTGGCGTCGGCCAGGTTCTGGGCCAGTGCCTTCATGCCCGTCGACGAGCCGGAGCCGGTGATCGGGGAGGCCACCACGTCGCGGAGCACCGAGATCTGGATGGCGTGGTTGATGGAGTCGCGGTCCACGCCGGGATCGCTCACCGGGTCGCCGCACCACGGCCCCTCGTCGCCGATCGGGACGACCAGCCGCACCGAGGGGACGGGCCAGGGCTTGTTACCGGCGACCACCGACGTCGCCCGACCCCAATCCTCCGAACCGACTTCGTTCCCGCCCGGGCAGGCGCCCAGCGTCTGGTTGTCGGGGGGCGGTTCTCCGGGAACGTCGGTGCCGTACAGGTTGGCCACGCTGTCGGTCAGGCAGGCGAATTGGCCGGTCCCCGGGGCCATGATCCCCAGCAACTCGCTTTCCACGTCGACCAGCTCCGCTTCCAGATCCGCGGCGACCTGGGTGATGCTGGAGCACAGCACCGCCCCCTCGTCGGTCATCGAGGTCGAGGTGTCCATGACGAACACGACTTTCACCGGCGGACAGAGCGGGCACTCGTCGGGGATGTCGTCGTCGTTGCAGTCGTCGCTCGTCCCCGAGGCAACGTCGCAGACGTCGAGAACGCCGTTGTTGTTGCAGTCGCTGGCCGTGATGTTGGCTATGTCGCAGGAGTCGGGCACCGCGTTGGCGTTGCAGTCGGGTTCCGCCGGATACGAGACCACGAAGGTCACGAAAGAGCCTTCGCACTCGAACGGCCCGACGGAACTGGAGGCGGTGGCGGTGAACACGGCGTCCTCGAATTGGACGAGGTTGTTGTACTGGTCGGCGGTCAGTTCCATGGAATCGATGATCGCGGTGCAGAAAGCCGAGGTCGTGTCAAAGACCGTGCCCACGGCGGTCCCGTTGAGGCTGATAGTCAGCGACTCACTGGCGGCGTCGAAATCTCCCTGGGCCTGGACCGTCACGGTCACGGGACCCGTCGCCGTGGGAGGCCGGAGGATCGTGAAGGTCCCGGCATAGCCGGTGCCGACCGGGGCGAGAGCCGGGGAGGTTTCGGCGGCCGCCAGGACGGCCGCGTCGCACTCGTCCGGGCGCAGGTTGCCATTGCAGTCGGGGCTGATCAGGGCGGCGATGTCGCAGGCATCCGCGATGGCGTTTCCGTTGCAGTCGGGCTCGCACAGGTCGAGGACGCCATCGCTGTCGCAATCGCTGCCTCCCCCGGCGATGTCGCAGGCGTCGGGAATCGTGTTGGCGTTGCAATCGGACCCGGCGACAGCGGCGAGCTGGCAACTGTCGGGCAGGCCGTTGGCATCGCAATCGGCCGGCGACTCGCAGGCGTCCAGCCCGCCGCTGTCGTTGCAGTCCCGGTCAACCACGTGGATCGCCCCCACGGCGTCGAGATCGAAACCGGCGCTCGAACTGCCGCCGCCGGTCCCCGCGCCGTCGAGACGCACGAAGCGGGCCTGGCGCATTCCGGCCCAAGCCAGATCGAATGAGCGGCGGAAGAGGATCCCCCCGTGGGTCGCGTCACCCGGGATGCGCACGCCGGCCACCATCGAGCCGGTGACGTTCTGGAAGGTCACGCCGTCCAGGCTGACCTCCACGCTGACCTGCTCGAACTCGTCCGTACCCGAGTCCGTTTCGTAAATCGTGAGATCCGGACCCGGTCCGTCGACGATGCGACCGCAGGTCCATTCCAAGGTGACGATCTGCCCGCCCAGACCCCAGCCGGAGTCATTGGGAGGACCCGTGAAGCGGGCGGAATCCCCGCCGGTTGTGTTCGCCACCACGGTCACCGGGAAGGGGCAGGAGGGGCCGGCGGCGGCAAGGTCGCATTCGTCGGGGACGGTGTTGGCATCGCAGTCCAGGCTGGTCCCGGCCCCAATGTCGCAGGGATCGGCGATCCCGTTCCCGTTGCAGTCGGGCTGGCACTCGTCAGGGACGCCGTTGCCGTCGCAATCGGTGCTCGTCGCGCCGGCGATGTCGCATTCATCCGGCAAGCGGTTCCCGTTGCAGTCCGCGCTCAGCCCCTGTTCCACGTCGTAGTCGTCGGGATTGCCGTTGAGATTGCAGTCCGACTCGCAGTTGTCCAGGACCCCGTTGCGGTTCAGGTCCTCGCCCGGGAAGGCATCGATCTCGCAGTGATCGATCGTGCTGCTGGCATCGCAATCGACGGAGGCGTCGTAGGTCACTTCGGCTTCGAGCCAGTTTTCGGGGCACTCCTCCTTGTTGACCGCGCTGGTCGCGGTGAACGTGAAGGCGGCGTTGCCGTTGGCCACCGCTTCGTTGAACACCGGCGCGTCGATCAACAGCGTCCCCACCGCTGCGGTGCACTGGGCCCCGCCGGATTCGAACAGGCGGCCCACGGACACGCCGTTGAGGGTCACGCTGATGTACTCATCCGCGGCATTGAGATCGCCGGCCGCGGTGACGCTCAGGGTGACCGGGCCCCAGGCCGGGAAGGGGGACAGGATGGTGAAGGAAACCGGGTATCCGTTGCCGAAAGGGCGCAACCGGTCCGACCCGGCGTCGACGGTGCCGGCGAAGGCCAGGTCGCACTCGTCGGGGATCTGGTTGGCGTTGCAATCCGGGCTGGTCAGGTCCGCGATGTCGCAGGAGTCCGGGCGGGAGTTGGCGTTGCAATCAGCCTGGCATTCGTCCGGCCGGTGGTTGGCGTCGCAGTCCTGGCTGGTGGTGCCGGCATCGCAGAAGTCGAGGGCCCCGTTGGTGTTGCAGTCGGCGAAGATGCCCGCCGCCAGAACGCAGGCGTCTGGAGCGCCGTCGGCGTCGCAGTCGGTCCGGTCCTGGCAGGCGTCGAGCGTGCCGTCGGCGTCGCAGTCGCGGCCGAGCCGGTGAATCACCCCGATGGCATCGAGGTCGAAGCCGGTGGACGGCCCCGAGCCTCCGGTCCCGTTCCCGTCGATGCGGATGTAGCGGACAGCCGGGTAACCGGTGCCGGCCAGGTCGAAGCCGCGGGCGAAGCTGGCGTTCCCGTGGGCCTCGTCGCCGTCGATGTCCACCCTCGCTCCCATCGAGGGATACACGCTGACGAAGTCGACCCCATTCACGCTGACGAAGACGTTGATGGTCGTGAACTCGGCGGCGCCGCTGTCGACCTCGTACACGTTGAAGTCCGGCCCGGCCCCATCGGCGACGAAGCCGCAATCGAAATGATAGGTGACCTGCTGGCCGCCGAGGCCGTAGTAGACGTCGTCCGGGGGACCGGTGAAGTTGGCGTCGGGCCCCGTGGTGGAGTTCGAGGCCAGAACGTTGGTGAAGTGGCATCCGGCGCCGTTGGATGCCAGATCGCAGGAATCCGGGATGCCGTTGCCGTCGCAGTCGGCCGCGGTGCCGCAGCCGGGCACATCGCAGGGCCCGCCGGGAGGGCCGCAACTGATGTCGCAACCGTCCTCGATTTCGTTGCCGTTGCAGTCGGCCGCCTGCGCCGGCAACCAGGCTGAAGCGCCGGCGAGCCCGCCGAAAACGAGCACCAGGATGAGGCCGCGGAACCGAATCCGGACGTTCATGACATCCACCCTTCGTGAACCGACCTGCGGTCGCCCGCTGCTGGACCTGCTTCCCCCTGAAGGTCGTCCGGCGAGGGCCGATCCCCTCATTCACAGAATGAGCACGCCGAATCGGTTGTCCCTGCGCCCTCAAACGCCCCGGTCGCAACCCGTTACTCTCGGAAGTTAATCGGTCTGAACGGCCTCCCTGAACCCGGAGTGTGGACATGTCACATCGGCACTTCTACGGGTTTCGTGCGGCCACGGATGAACTCCGCCGCGTCGTCGCGGGAGTGGACCGTCCGCGGCGGCCGGAACGGCTCCCGCCCGTGATCGCGCCGTGAGTACGAGGCTGCGCGCGCGTTCGAGCAGTACAGAGGTACTCGCGCAACCGGCTGCTCGCCTCCGAGCGCGAGCGGCGCTGGAACGGCAGGCCAACTGGAGCACGCCCGCGCGCGTGGCCGAGACGGACACGCCATCCTGCGTCGTCGGTCGAGGAGCGCAACGCGCTCACGGCGTTCGGCGAGCGCTGCGTCGACGCGTGGAATCACCCGACTTGCGCGCGCGCCCGCGGAGTCAGGCTCGAATCGGTCCTGCCGTCCTCTCCCTCGCCGATGACCGTGGCCGCGAGGCCATCGTCGGTTGAGGTTCAAACGTCGATGCGAGTGTGCGGGCCGAAGTGCGAGCGCCGAAGCCGGGAACCGGCGTCGCTGACCAGCACCGCATCGGCGAGCTTCCCGTACATGCGCCGATCGTGATGCGCTGCACGGCCGGGCGTGAACCCGGGGGACAACCGCGGGCCAGAGCGGCGCTGCTCGTCACGGGCAGGCGGCTCCCGCGCGCTCGACACCTGCGCTCGAGGTGCCCAGCGACCCGGTCCCGGACGGGCACGAGTTCCTGGCCCGCACCAGGTAGAAAGACGCCCGCCCCGTGGACGGTTTGGCAGCGTCCTCCGCCGTCGTGTCCGCGCCGTCGGCGGTCTCGATGCAGTCGGCGAGGAGGAAATTCGACGCGGCGCCCGAGCGCAGGGTGTCGTAGACGAGCGACGCGAGGTGAGCGCCCGGGTCCGTTGGCGCGGACCAGGACAGCGTGCTCTTGCCGCTGAAGACGAGACCGGCCGCGGGTCCGGGAGTGCCCCACGCGCCGGGATCGCCGTCGTTGCAGTCGGGCACCAGCGCGAGGCATGACGGGTCACTCAACTCGCCGTACCCGTCAGCGTCGCGATCGACGCAACCGGCGGTCCGCAGCTTCGTCTCGGTCAGGCCGGCGCCCGGAAGGGAGATCCACGGGGAGCGCGGGAAGCGCGGATCGGGGCTGACGGTCCGCACCCGCCAGCGGTAGAAGGTCCCCTCGGCCAGGCCGCCGATCGCCTCGTTGAAGCTCGAGGTGCTCCCGGAGCTGCCGGGAACGCCCGTTCGCACGGGAGCCGACGCCCCGTCGGCCACGCCATCGAACAGCGTGCCGAGCGGCGCCGCCTCCCATTGCAGCCGGATGCGGCCCCTCCCGGCGGCGGTGCGCCCGCGCACGCGGGCGCGGAACTCGACCTCCGAATCGGACTTCCCGCCGCGAGCGATCGGCGTCGTGCCGTCGGTCTGGGCCTGCCGCGGAACGCGGTCGAGCCCGTCGCCTCCGCCGCCGTAGTACACGAAGACCCGCCCCCCGGCCGTGCCGGTCGGCAGACCATCCGGCGCCCCGACGACGACGTCGGAAAACCCGTCCCCGTTGACGTCCCCGGCCGACGCCACCGACTCTCCGAAGTTCGCCTCCGAGCGATCTCCCGACGCGAACCACGACGGCGTGGCGCCGGGTCCGGCCGGCGAACCGCTCACCACGTAGGCCCGGCCCTCGTTCTTCGACGCGATGTCGTACTTCGGCGCGCCGAGGAGGATGTCGGAGAACCCGTCGCCGTTCACGTCGCCCGCCGTCGCGACCGACCAGCCGAGACTGCCGAACTTCTCGATGGTGAAGTACCGGGCCGGCGTGGTGGCCGGACCGTTCGGCGACCCCAGGTAGACGTAGGCGCCCTCGGGGTAGACGAGGTCACTGTACGGCGCACCGACGATGACGTCCGCGTAGCTGTCGCCGTTGACGTCCCCGGCCGTGCCGACCGCGCTCCCGAAGTAGTGCCTGTACTTCTCGCCCTCCGCGGTCCAGCCGGGAACGGTCGCCAGTCCCGCGGCCGATCCGAAGTAGATGTCAGCGCGGCCCTCGTTGAGGATCCCGTTCGAGTAGGCATCGGCACCGACGATCACGTCGGCGAAGCCATCGGCGTTCGTGTCGCCTGCCGTGGCGACCGCATGTCCGACGCGAGCGTAGTCCGAGTCGCCTGTCACGACCCAACTCGCTGCCGCGACGAGGCCGCCCGGCGAGCCGAGGAACAGGAGCGCGCGACCTTCCGAGGTTCCATCGACGTCGTAATCGGGTGCGCCGATCACGACGTCGGCAAAACCGTCGCCATTGACGTCGCCGGCCGACGCGACCGACGATCCGAATTGCTCGTACGGCTGCTCTCCGTCGCGGAACCAGGCAGGGGTCGCGGCCAGTCCCGCCGCCGACCCCAGGAACACGTAGGCCCGCCCGCTCGCGGTCTGCCCCTCGACGCGGAACGGTGCCCCGACGATCACGTCGCCGAAGCCGTCACCGTTGACGTCGCCCGCGGCCGCGACGGATTGGCCGAGGCGGGCCGTCGGGGAGTCTCCCTCGAACGACCAGGCTGCCGCGGGGGCCAGGCCGCTGGACGAGCCGAGATACAGCAGTGCGCGGCCCGCGTCGGTGAACGAGTTGTCGTAGCCGCTGGCCCCGACGATCACGTCGGAGTAGCCGTCGCCGTTGACGTCGCCCGCCGCTGCCACCGAGACGCCGAGCGCCGCAAACGGCTGCTCGCTGGCGATCGTCCAACCGTGGACCGCTGCCGTGCCGGACGCGGAGCCCAGGTTGACGGAGGCCCGACCCTCGTCGGGCTCCCCGTTGTCGTGCTTGTACGACCCGATGAGGACATCCGAGTAGCCGTCGCCGTTCACGTCTCCCGCCGTCGCGACGGCGGAACCGAACTCCGCGAAGTACTGTCCGGGACCGAGCCCCGGCTCCCAACCGGGCGACGCCGTGATCGCCGGCCCGCCCACGAACGCGTAGACCCGCCCCGCGTTCTCGGCGCCGAGATCGCTGCGCGCGGCGCCGATCAGGATGTCGGCGAAGCCGTCGCCGTTCGCATCACCCGCGGTCGCCACGGACTGGCCGAGAAAGGCGTCAGCCTCGTTGGTCTCGAAGATCCAAGGGGCCCGGGCGGACATGTTCGCCGAGGCATTGCCGAAGTAGAGGTAGGCGCGGCCCTCGTTGTTCTCCCCGTTGTCGAGCTGCGGTGCACCGATCAGAAGGTCCGCGTAGCCGTCGCCGTCCACGTCTCCCGCGGCCGCCACCGAGGCACCGTAGGCCGAGTAGGTCGAGTTCGCTTCGCCCGTCCAGGCGGCCGCGGCCGGCACTCCGGAGGCCGAGCCGAGGAACAAGAACGCCGCGCCCTCGTTGAACTCGACGTTGGTGTACTGGTCGGCGCCGACGACGACGTCGGCGTAGCCATCAGCGTTGACATCGCCGGCCGCCGCCACCGCGACCCCGAAGTCAGCCGAGACGCGGTCGATCTCGAGCACCCGCGCCGCGGCCGGCGAGAGCCCGCCGGGCCCGCCGTGGTACACGAACGCCGCGCCCTCCCCGGATTGGCCGTTGGAGTAGCCTGTCGCTCCGACGATCACGTCGTCGTAGCCGTCGCCGTTGACGTCCCCGGCCCCGGCGACGGACCAGCCGAAATTCGCGAGAACCTGGTTTGACTCCGCGGTCCAGGCGGGTGTCGTCGAGAGCCCGGTCGCCGAGCCCAGGTAGACGTACGCCCGGCCTTCGGAGTATTCGCCGCTGGTGAAGCCGTAGGCTCCGACGATCACGTCGTGGAAGCCGTCCCCGTTGACGTCACCGGCCGACGAGACCGAGCAGCCGAACAAGGCGTTGGCCTGGTCGCTCTCCGCCGTCCAGGCCGGCGCGGCCTGCAACCCCGCGGCCGAGCCGAGGTAGAGGTACGCCCGCCCCTCGTCCCCCTGCCCGTTATCGTAGGCAGGCGCGCCGACGATCACGTCCGAGAACCCGTCGCCATTGACGTCGCCCGCGGTCGCCACGGAGTAGCCGAACCAAGCCGAGGGCTGGTTCGACTCTCCGCTCCACGACGCCGACGTGGCGAGCGGATCGACCGTCACCGGGTAGGCGGCACCCGCGTCGTCGAACGCTATCCGGATTCCTGAGACGCCGCCCTCGGCGAACATCTCGAAGCGGGAGGCGAGCGTGCGCCCGCCGACGTCCACGACGCTCAACACGGCATAGCGCAGCACGAACGTCCCGGACGCGTCCTGGAAGTCCACGGCCTGACCGTCGGCGCTGAGCACGGGCCGGAGGTCCCCGCCGAGCGCGAGGTCCAGGTGCGGCTCGCCCTTCGACGCGATCGTGAACCCCTGTTCGAGGCCGCGCTCGTCGTTGACGTACCACTCGAGAATGCGTCCGCGGTCCAGCTCGACCCGGTTCCCGTCGGTGCGGAGCTCGCGCGCGGGCTCGTCGCACAGGGTCAGGGTCCAGGCCCAGATCGCCGCCCGGCGCGGCGAGAGGCGGATCCCGCGGGCGTCGAAGCGCGTCCGGAAGCCATGGGCCAGGTTGACCGCCTGCCAACCCTCGGCGTCACGGGTGACGGCGTACTCGGCCGGGTCGGAAACCGGCCGGGGATCGGCGGCCTCGAGCGGGGAAGATCCCAGACACAGGAACGACGCGAGCAGCAGGATGAAGCGGCGCATGGCGGCCTCCGGGACGCGCACGAGGCGCCCCCACCCCGGAGATCGGAAACGGCGGGGGAAACCCGACAGGCCTCGGCGTCGGGAGCCAGTTTTGCTGGCGCGCCCTGCCCGGGCCGCCCGGCTTTGGATGAAGCAGGCCGCAGGTCACGAGCCGCTCGCACAGTTCCCGTGCGAGGGCGCGCGCGACACCGCGGACGAGAACGTCGCCAATCTGCTGGCACCGGAACCACGACACGCTGCGGTCCGGGGAATAAGCGGTGCAAACCGTGTCTTGGCGGACGCGGGGGGAGCGTTCGTCGCGGTGGGCGCGGAGAGTCCGGGGGAGCAGGGACGGCAGGGCCGTTCACACTCGCAGGCCGCGTCCGCGCGCTCCCGCGGAGGGCGCGCGGAGGCAAACGGGGAGTGAGGCAGCCGCGGGGGGGCTGGTGGGAATGAGGCAGGGGATCAGAGATCCGCGGCCCCAGGGGCGTGCCCCGCGGACCTGTCGCTGTTCACGGGAAGGTGGCTCGGGCTGCGCGAGGACGCCGCGCGGCTCAAGCGCCTGTACGACGGTCTGCGGAACCAATCGCTCACCGGCGCGGCGAGCAAGGGCGCGCAGTGAGCCGGAACCCCAAGGAAGGGAGGCGCATGAGGGGCGGGACATCGGAGGCCAACCAGCTGATCGAGAGCCTGCTCGAGACCCAGTAGCAGGCCCGGGCGCTGGCGAACTAACTTCGGGCAGCCGGCCAGAATGACGAGGCCGCGAAGGTCGCCGAGTACGCCACGGAGCTGTCCCGGCTCATCGACCGGCTGCTGGCGCGGGCGATGGAGGAGTGGGCCGTCGGGGCCGCCACGATCCTGGAACAGCAGCGGGCCAACAACGACGAGCTGCGGCAGGAGATCGAAACCATCAAGCGCAGCGCCGCCACCGCCGAGAAGGTGCTCGCGGCGGTTAGCCGCGTGGAGCGGGCGATCAGGTTCGTGACGCGGCTGCTGGACTAGCTAGCTCATTGTGGTTCAACGAGGACCGCTGTGGCGCGTCACCGAGCACCATCGCGCCGGCCTTGGACAGTGTTCCGGATGTGCCTGCCCAGGAGCGCACCAGCAAGACCGATCATACTGATCCCACAATACACCGCTATCTCGAATGGGAATAAGTTGTGTGTGGTCGGGTCCTTCTGCCCCTCGGCAAGAGTCATGGCGGGAAACGGCGCCATCATGGACACGCCGACCAAAGCACACACGATGGGATGACACTTCCAGCACAGCCATCCCAAGAGCAGGCCACTACAAAAGAGGAGCGCCAGCGTCAAGACAGACATGTCCTTGACTGCAGTCATGACGATCGGCCATATCGGCGCTGGAATACATCTCCTCGAAAAAATGGCGGCCGGAACAACAAAAGACGCGATCCCCAGCAGCGGCCCCAACACGAGAGCCGCAGCCGCAGTTACAAAGTCGGTCCGCCCCATCGGGATGCCTTCCCTTGGCAAAGTCGCAGAAACGAAAAGGCCTAGGCTCAATCATACCCAGGCGCTCTCGGAAGACAACTGGTTCCCGTTGCCGTAGACGCGCGCGGAGCGATCAAGTGCCGTGAAGCGGGAACTGAAGCTCAAGATCGCCCCCGCGTTTCCTTACCGCCGGCGTACACCCTCTCCTGGGCTCGCATCAGGTCCAGCCCCTCGCTTTGGGCAAACGACACAAGGGCATCTGTGTCCTCCTCCGTCGATCGACCGAAGGGAGACCCTTGGCATTCCAGGAAACGGAGATCGATCTCGTCGTCAGCCGAGGTGCACGGACAGCAAGACACGAATGCGATGAGCAACGCGATCGGTCTGATCGGCGCGCGCCATTTCCGTACGCAGCGCGGTCGTCGGCGATGCTCTTACGTCGTCAGTGCCGCAACGAGGGTCGCCACGTGATCGTTGAATTCTCCCGGGCGTTCCAGCATCGGGTAGTGCCCCACGTGCTTCATGACGATCACGTCGAAGTCGGCCTTGACTGTCCGCGCCGCCCGCACGTCGATCGGGTAGAGGTCGCCTTGGATCGACCGGAGCGGGATGGTGAGCCGTCGTGCGGCGGCGTTCTGGCTGTAGCCGGTGACGCTGGCGAGCATGGACGAGGCTACCGGCGCCGGCGTCTTCAACAGGCGGCGCTCCACGTCCGCCACGAGCGCCGGGTCGGCGTCGGCGTGGAACATCATCCTCGCCATCTCGCGGATCGCCGCCGCGTGGTCGGATCGCAAGGCGGCGGCGCGCTCGCGGAAAAAGTCGGCCTGCTCGCGCTCGCGCTCGGGAGACGATGTTTGCCCGAGGTCCTGGAACGTGTCGATGCCGACGACCCCGACGGCGCGGCCGGGCAGCAGCAGCGCGGCCTCGATCGCCACCGGCCCGCCCAGCGAGTTGCCGAAGAGGATCACCCGCTCGAGTCGTTCGGCGTCCGCGACCGCCCGGACGTCGGACGCGAACTGGGGGATGCCCCACGTTGCGCGGTTCGTGCCGGACTCGCCGTGTCCGGCCAGGTCCAGCGCGACCACGCGCCAACGGTCGGACAGGGCGTCGAGCTGCGCTTCGAAGAACGAGCGGTCGGCCATACCGCCGTGGATGAACAGCAGCGCCGGCCCGCCCTTCCCGGCCACCGAGTAGACGATGGTCACGCCGTCCGGCGCCTGGCACGCCTTGCGCTCGGCCTCGATCTTCATCTCCCGCTCCCTCGGGCTCGCTGCTGCGAGCGCCGGCGCCGACAGGCTCGGCGGCCCGGCAGCGCGTGCCCTTTCCGTTGGAAGCGACCCGCGCCGGAGATCAACGTTTCGCGGCGGGCGCCTCCTCGAACGCGTACTCGTGCTGGCCGTCGCGCGTGATCAAGCGCCGCTTGCCCTTGTCGTCGGCCACGACGAACTCGAAACCCGCCGCGCCGGGGTCGATCGTGAAGAACGAGATGGTCCCGTCGTCGTTGGCCCGCGTCGCCATCGCGCTCTTCCACTCGCCGAAGTCGAACAGCGTCGTCTTGCCGCGCTTGACCACCTTCAGGTCGCCGAGCGCGTCGCTCCCGTAGCGCGGCGCGAGCTTGGCCACGACCGCCGGGTCGGCCGGAACGACCAGTCGCTCCCGCATCTTGGCGATCCCGGTCTTTCGTTGCTCGGCCGCGACCTTCAGCATGTCGTCGGCCTCGGGCTTGCCGTCGAACAGCACCTCGAGCAGCTTGCGCAGCAGGGGACCGCGGATCAGGACCCCCGAGTCGGAGTTGGCCAGGATCACGGCGCCGACGCCGTGGTCGGGCAGCCAGATCATGTCGCTGTGGTAACCGATCAGGTCGCCGCCATGCTGCACGACGGGGATGCCGTAGCGCCGGTTGACCATCAGCGCCATGCCGTACGTCATGTCTTCACCAATGACGACGTTGGGCTTGTAGCGCTCGAGCAGGTTGACCTCGGAGACGAGCCGCTTGCCGTTCGGCAGCATTCCTTTCGCCAGCTCCATCTCGACGTAGCGCGCCAGTTCGCGCGCGCTGGTCCACACGCCGCCGGCCGGCCGCGCCGGGATGATGGAGTAGTTCAGGTCCATCCGCGCCAGCGCGAGCTTGCCGTCGATGTCCTCCCCGTGCGGCTGGGCGACATCCCCTTTCAGCGCCTTGGCGTAGTCGAAGGTCGTCGTCTTCATCCCGAGCGGGTCGAAGACCAGTTTCCGCATCGCCTCGTCGTACGCCGCGCCCAGCTCCTTGCCGGGTACGACCTTCGAGGCCCCGATGAACCCGGCCGCGGCGGCCATGAGGTTGCTGTACTGGAACACCTCGCCGAAGCGGCTCGTCGGCTGCATGGTGCCGAGAAGCGTCATGACGGACGCGGGTGTCTCTTGGCCATACTGGAACAGCCACTCCAGGTCCTGCCGCGGCATCCCGGTGCAGGCGCAGACGAGGTGCTTGACCTGGACCTGCCGCGTCGTCGCCTCGTCGCCCAGCTTGAACTCCGGGAACAGCTCGGTGACCGGCTGGTCCCAGCGCATCTTCCCCTGGTCCACCAGCTCGGCCAGCATCAACGTGGTCAGCGCCTTGGTGTTCGAGGCGGCGATGAACAGCGTGTCGGCGCCGACCGGGTCTTTCTTGCCCATCTCCTTGACGCCGAGGCCGCCGGCCCAGACCGTCTTCCCGCCGTCGATGAACGCCAGCCCCACGCCCGGCGTGTCCAGCAGTTTCATCCCGCGCGCCACGAAGTCCTTCAGCGTGGCCAGGCGCTGCGCGTCCAGCGGGTGGGCTTTCTTGCCCGCGAACGACTCGCGGGAATAGCCTTTGGGTCGCAGCGACTGCAGGACGAGCCCCAGCGGCCCGGCGCGCTTTTCGAAGGTCGGCTCGGTCCCGTCGATGAGCACGACCGTCCACGCGCTGCCGGCGCGCCACGCGAACGCGCTGACGACCGCGCGCTCGTTCGGCGACGTTTCGTACTGGAACGCCTTCTGCTCGTCCCAGCCGTTGCGCGCCGCCTGCGGAACGGACAGCCTGAGCGGGCGGCTGAATTCCGGCTTGTAGACCGCCCACCCGGCAGCGACCGCCGCGTCGGCCTCCTTCGCCGATGGGACGTCCACGATCGCGACGTGCGAATCCGTCTCGGGCGGGGTGAGCACGGTGCTCGCCCCGCGGGTGGTCACGGTCCAGCCGGCCGGCACCGTGAACGTCGCTCCGGCGGGGGTGGTCCGGGGAGTGTCGTCGTCCACCGTCTCCGGCGCCGCCGGCGGGGCAACCGGGGCCTCCGGCGGCAGTTCGGGCGCCTGGGAGTAGGCAGGGAGCGGGAGCAGCAGCGTCAGCGTCAGCGCGGCCAGAGTCAGCGTGCGTCGGGGCATGGCGACCTTTCTGGGGCCGGCACCCTGCGCGTTCCGGTGAGGGCGCCGCCCGGTAGGTGCCCGAGTATTGCACCGGTCGTCACTTCCCCGTGGGACCGCTCGGGCAGCGGATCGGACCGCCCACCTTGCCGGTTCGAGCTGCTTCTCCTGCCGGGCGCCCGTCAGCGGAGGAGCACGACCTCGCACGGGACCTTGCGCGCGACGACGTCGCCGCCGGGCCCGATGGTTGCGGGCTCGCCGTCGACGGTGGCCGCGCGCGGCTTCCCCGCGAACGGCCAACTCGCCACGAACCCGCCCGGCGGCAGGCGCGTGTCGCCGCCGATGCGGTAGCGCACGCCGCCGGGAACGGCGGCGGCCTCCAGGTCGAGCGTCCCGTGCGGCGTGCGCAGCCCCGTGACGCGCACCGGTTCGCCGCCGGCGAGCCACGGGCCGATCCCCGCGCCGAGCACCAGCGCGCCGTCGGCGGCGCGGTCGTAGGCGAACATGTCGAGGAACGAGCGGATGAAGTCGCTGCCGACCCAGGTGTGCGGCATGTCGCCGATGAACTTCGGCCGGCGCGGCTCGCGCCAGACGACCTCGGCCCAGTGCCGCCAGGCCTCGGGCCGGCGGTGCGGCAGCAGGAAACGCGCGAGTTCGTGCGCCCGGTCGGGCCAGCCGAGCCGGAGCAGGCTGCCGACGATGCGCCACTCGTACGGCGTGTACTCGGACCAGCCGCCGGCGGCGCGCTCGTGCAGCCGGTCGATGTAGCGGGCGAACGTCGCCTCCAACTCGGCGCGGGGTAGGCGGTCGATCTCGCGGCCCGGCTCCAGGAGGACCGTGGTCGAGGTCGGGTCTTCGTCGCCCAGCTCGACGCAGCCGGGGATGTACCCGATGCCGTGGTCGGCGATCGTGCGCCGGATCGAAGCGTGCAGATCGCCGCGGAACTCCCGGGCCATTTCCGCGAAGTGCGCGTGGTCCTCGTCGTGGCCGAGCAGCGCGGCGAGCCCGGCCGCGTCCTCCAGCCCGACCAGCGCGAACGCGTCGTCCCAGTACGAGTGCATCGGCTTCGCCGAGTACCCCTCGTGGCTGATCGACTCCGGCACGAGGCCGAAGAACGCGGCCTTCTCCGGGGTCCGGTACTCGGCGGTCCGTCGCTGCTGCCGCAGGGTGTCGATGTACAGCGCCGCCGCGCGGGCGTGCGGCCACATCGCGGCCGCGAACCCGCGGTCGCCGGTGTAGCGGACGTACTCCGCGATGGCGTGGATCAGCTCGCCGTGGCTGTCGTTTTCCGGGACCGGGTCCGCGCCGCGGGAGTCGGCGCAGCACGGGACCTTGCCGTCGGGGAACTGCAGCGGGGCGAACCACTCGAGGAACTCGCGCACCGGCCCGGGGTGGCCGAGGCGCAACAGCGCCAGCGACGTCAGCGCGCCGTCGCGGATCCACGAGCGGGCGTAGGCGCGCGAGCCGGGCTGGATCCGCGGCCCGTCGCGGTTGACGAGGACGTAGGCCAGGTTGGCCCGCAGCGTGGCCGCCAGCTCGTTCAGCTCCGGCGGGCCGGAGATCTCGACGCGTCCGAGCCGCTCGCGCCAGCCCCGCGCGACGGCCTCGCGACGGGCCGCGAACGCGGCGCCGGCATCGGCGCGCGCCGCGCCGTCGAGCGCCGCGCCCCGCGCCGCGGCGTGCAGCGGGAGCGCGACGATCACCTCGGCCTCGCCGCGCGCCGCAAGCCGCAGGTCGAACGCCAGCACCGCGGACGCGAGGCGTGCCGGGTCCTCGACCGCGGCGCGCGGCGGCACGCGCCCGAGGCGGACGTGCTCCCACGCCTCGCCCTCGTCGAAGCTCGCCGCCCCGGCCTGCGAGGGCGGGGTCCAGGGGACGACGCGCGCCTCGCCGTCCACCGCCAGCGCGCGCCCGTCCCACGCCACGGCGCCCACGCGCGCGGCGCCGCCGGGGACGTTGAGGAACTGCCAGGGCGGGTTGACCTGCAGCGGGCGCAGCGCGAGCAGCAGGCGCAGGTCGCGGGGCGTCTGGTTCGTGCTGCGCAGCCGGTAGCGCGCGAGCAGCATCGACGACCCGGCCGGGCCGTCGGCGACGGCCTCGATGTCCATCCGCAGGTCCGCGCGGGCCCACGTCACCGACGGCAGCGGCAGCCCGTCGCCGGGGAGCGACTGCGTGGCCTCGAACGCGGCCCAGCCGGCGGCCGCGCCGTCCTCGAACACGAACGGTTCGAGCGAGAAGCCGGCCGCGAACGGCTCCAGCGCGCCGTCCTCGGACAAGAGCGCCTCCTCGGTGTCGCCGTCCACGCCCACGATCGTCCAGTAGAGCTGCTGGTCGAGCAGCGAGCGCGGCCACGCGCCGCGGGGCGCGTCGGCCGCGACGGCCTGCAAGAGCGCCGTCGGCGACTTGCCGAACTCCAGCGGGCGGATGTCCGCGTTGCGCAGCCCGGCGCCCGCGCCGCGCGAGGTCGCGTCGATGCGCAGCCGGACCCAGCGCGCCGAGGCTTCGGGCGTGGCGAGGTAGTCGCGACCGCCGTTGCCGCGCTCGACGGCGCGCAGGGGGAACCACTCGCGGCCGTCGTCGGAGCCCTCGAGCGCGTAGCGCGTCGCGTAGTCGGCGGGGTCCCAGTCGAGGACGAGCCCGCCGAACTCGCGCGGCTCGAGGAAATCGACCGTCCAGGCGGCGCCGGGCTGCTCCGCGCGCCACGCGCTGGCGGGGTCCGCGTCGAGCGCGAGCCCCGGCCCGTGGCCGGGCGCGGTGGACGACGCGCTCGCGACGGGGGTGCGCGTGTACGGCCTTTCCGGCGGCAGCTCGACGAACGACAGGTCGTCGATGAAGACCGAGCCCGCGCCGCCCGTGGCGGCCGTCACGACAATCTCGATCGCCCCGGCGCGGCGCGGCTCGCCGCCCCCGGACGGGCCCCACGCGAACTGCAGGTGCCGCTTCTTGACCACGATGCGCTGCCAGTCGCGCGGGAACTCGAAATTGCGGCGCACCGTCCACCAGACGTTCTCGCCCGCCGGGTCGAGCAGCTTGAACTCCAGCGTGTTGACCGGGGCCTCGGCCCGGATCCAGAACGAGAAAGCGAAGTTCTCCGGCAGCTCCAGCGGCAGCGCGCGCCGGGCGATGGCGTAACCGGCGTGGCCGCGGAAGTCGAAATCGAGCCGCAGCGCCGGCCCCTTGCGGCCCGCGCCGCGGCCGATGCGCAGCTCGACGCCGTCGGAGGGGACCGGCTTCCACGCCGCGGGGTCGTCCAGCTCGGCCGGGGGCGCGGAGGCGGCGAGAAGGCAGGCGGCGAGCGCGGCGCGCGGGTTCATTCCTTGACCCCCCCGAGCGTGATCCCGGCGATGTAGTAGCGCTGCAGGCACAGGAACAGCACGAGGACGGGCAGGACCGTCAACATCGAGCCGGCCATCATCAGCTCGGTGTCCTGCGCGTGCTCGCCCAAGAGGTTGGCCAGCGCCACGGGCAAGGTGTACTTGTCCTGGTCGCTGAGCACGATCAACGGCCACATGAAGTCGTTCCAGGCCGACATGAACATGAACACCGCCAGCGTCACCAGCGCCGGGCGGCACAGCGGCAGGACGATGCTCCAGTAGATCCGCCACTCGCCGGCCCCGTCCACCCGCGCCGCCTCGAGCAGCTCGTCCGGGATCGACAGCGCGTACTGGCGCACGAGGAAGATGCCGAAGATCGTCGCCATGCTCGGCGCGATCACGCCCCAGTAGCTGTTGACCAGCCCGACCGAGCGCAGCATCAGGAACAGCGGCAGCATCGCCACCTGGATCGGCACCACCATCCCGGCCAAGAGCAGGCCGATGATCCGGCCGCGCCCGGGGAAGCGCAGCTTGGCGAAGGCGTAGCCCGCCATCGAGTTCAGGAGCAGCGAAAAGCCGGTGATCGCGAGCGCGACCAGGGCGCTGCTCAACAGGGCGCGGCCGAGGCGCAGCCGCTCGAAGATCCCGATGTAGTTCTCGAGCGTGGGCCGGCTCGGCAGGAGCCGCGGCGGGAAGGCGCTGGCCTCGCCGGCCGGCATCAGCGAGGCCGAGACCATCCACGCCAAAGGCGCCAGCGTCAGCACCGCGCCGGCGACCAGCGCCGCGTGCAGCAGGAGCGAGCGCGCGGTGCGGTTCACGGGCGCTCCCGCTGCAGCCGCAGCTGGACCAGCGTCGCGGCCAGCACCACGAGGAACAGGATGAAGGCGATGGCGGCGCTCTGGCCGAGGTTCCACCAGCGGAAACCCTCGGCGTACATGTGGAACACGACCGTCAGCGTGCTGTTCAGCGGCCCGCCGGTGCCACCGCTCATCACGTACGGCTCGGCGAAGACCTGGAAGTAGCCGATCATCGTGATCAGGCCGACGAAGACCAGCGTCGGCCGCAGCATCGGCAGGGTCACGCTGCGGAACTGGCGCCACGGGCCGGCGCCGTCGATCCGCGCCGCCTCGTAGAGCTGCTCGGGGATGCTCTGCAGGCCGGCGACGAAGATGATCATGTTGTAGCCGAAGTTCTTCCAGACCGAGAGCAGGATGATCGAGGGCATGGCCCAGCGCGTGTCGCCGAGCCAGTTGACCGGATCGATGCCGACCAGCCCGAGCGCCAGGTTCAGAAGGCCGAAGCGCGGGTGGTAGATGTAGCGCCAGATCACGGCCACCGCGACCAGCGAAGTCACGACGGGGGCGAAGTAGATCGTGCGGAACAGGCCCTTGAAGCGGGCCAGCCGCGAGTTGAGCAGCATCGCCGCGCCGAGGGCCGCCGCGATGTTCAACGGCCCGCCGACCAGGACGAAGTAGAACGTGTTGCCCAGCGCCTGCCAGAAGACGGGGTTGCCCAGCTCGCGGACGTAGTTGCGCAGCCCGACGAAGCGCACGTTGCCGGTGTCGCCGAGGGAGTAGATGTCGAAGTCGGTCAGGCTCAGCGCCAGCCCGGCGACGATCGGCAGCAGGAACAAAAGCCCGATGACCAACATCGCCGGCGTGACGAAGGCCACGCCGGCCGCGGCCTCGCGCCGCGCCCCCGGGGCCCCGCCGTTCACCGCGCGGCCCCCGCGCGCTGCTCCAGCACCCAGCGCCGCTTCTCCAGGATGCGGTCCACGTCGCGGTCGAGCGCGGCGAGCGCCTCGTCGATGCTCGAGCGCCCGCGGATCGCGGCCTCGGCGTGGAGCACGATCTTGGAGGTGACCTGCTCCCACTCCGGGATCTGCGGCACCGGCCGCACCGCGTCGAGTTGCTCCCAGAAGGCGCGCACGTGGGGGTCCGCGGCCAGACCGGAGCGGGTCCACGCCGCGCGCCGCGCCGGCAGGTCGCCGGTCAGCTCGTAGAACCGCAGCTGCTGCTCGGGGCGCGACAGGAACTCGACGAAGCGCCACGCCCGCTCCGGGGCGCGCGAGTTGCGGAAGACCACGAGGCTCGAGCCGCCGGCGAGCGAGGCGCCGGGGTAGGCGCCGGCGTCGCCGGGGGCGGGCAGGGGCGCGGTGGCCCAGTGCGCGAGCGCCTCGCGCGGCACGCGCCGCCGGAACTCGCCGAGGTTCCACGGGCCGGTGATGTACATCGCGAACGTCCCCTCGGCGAACTGCTGGTACAGGTTGGCGATCTGGACGTTGCTGGCGACCGGGGCCAGCCCCTGGCGGTACAGCGAGACGTACAGCTCGAAGGCCCGGCGGAACTCCGGCGCGCGGAACGCGCCGCGCCGCCCGTCGTGCACCATCTCGGCGCCGGACTGCAGGCCGAGGATCACGACCTGCGCCCACTCGTCGGTCGGCAAAAGGAGCGGGTACTCGCCCGGTCGCATCCGCTGGCGCAGCTGCCGCGCGGCCGCGAGCCACTCGTCCCACGTGCGCGGCCCGCGCGCGAGGCCGCCGCGCGCGAGCAGGTCGTCGCGGTAGAACAAGAGCCGCGTGTCGACGTACCACGGCACGCCGAAAAGGCGCCCGTCGAGAACGTTGGTGTCCCAGATCCCGCCGAAGTACTCGTCACGCGCGATCCCGGCCGAGCGCGCCGCGTAGGGCGAAAGCTCGAGCAACGCGCCGAGCTCTGCGAACTCCGGGATCCACGTGTTGCCGACCTGCGCGAGGTCGGGCGTCGCGCCGCCGACGAAGGCGGTGAGGAGCTTCTCGTGCGCCGCGGTCCACGGGACCTGCTGCACGCGCACGCGCTCGCCGGGGTTCTCGCGCTCGAACTCGCGCGCCAGCTCCGCGACGACCTCGCCCTCGCGGCCGAGGGCCCACATCTCGAGCGCGCCCGGGGCGGCCCCGGAGGCGCCGCAGCGCGCGAGCGCGACGACCGCCGCCAGCGCGGCGGCGGCGCGCGTCACGGCGCCGCCGCCGCCGAGTCCAGCCATCCGCCGGAGAACCCCGCGCGCCGGAGGCCGCGCACGATGTGGGGGTTGCGCCGCATCGTGTTCCACACCAGCCCGCTGCGGTAGTTCTCCAGCATCAACAGCAGCGGCCCCTGGTCGATCCCGAGGTAGTCCGGCCCGACCCAGCCCTTCTTGCCGACGCGGCCGACCTCGGGCGTCCAGGAGAAGCTGGGGTTGAAGGCGTCGCGGAAGCCGTAGGTGGACCAGAGGCGCCCGCCGTAGCGGCGCTTCATCTCGCGCAGCGCGGGCACGACGATCTCGGGGGCGAAGACGATCGAGCTGCCCGCGGCGTACGGGGCGATCGTGCCGTCGTCGCGGATCCCGTCCGCTCCCGCCCCGCGGGCCGCGTACTTGAAGAACTGGCGCGGCTCGCCGTTGTACGTGTGCGTGGCGTCGGCCGGGCCGTCACAGGCGGTGAAGCCCCAGATCAGCTCGCCGTAGTCCTTCCAGCCCATCGGGTTGGCGATGGCGTAGGCGCGCTGGGCGTAGGTCGCGCGGCGCGAATTCTCGAAGTAGTCGATGCCGCGCCCGCGCATGTACTCGTCGCGGATGCCGCGGCCGTCGATCCAGGCCAGCGTGAACTGGTGCCCGAACAGGTGCGAGAACTGGACGTACTCCTGGCCGTAGAACTCGTCCCACGGGTAGGTCGAGCAGAACGCGGGCCAGGCCTGCTCGTCCAGCGGGAACGTCGGCGAGCCGAGCGCGATGATGTACAGGATCATCGCCTCGGTGTAGCCGATCCACTCGTGCGGCAGGTAACCGACCTCCGGCGTCCAGCCGTGGTTGACCAGCGGCGGGTTCTTCGCGCTGGCCCACTGCCAGTCGATGCGGGTGACCAGTTCCTCGGCCCGGGCGCGGATCGCCGCTTCGGTCGGGTCGTCGCGGTCGAAGTAGCTCTGGCAGGACAGCGCTCCCGCGGCGAGCAGCGCGGTGTCGATCGTGGACAGCTCGACGTCGCGGTAGCGGTGGCCGGTGTTCATGTCGAGGAAGTGGTAGAAGAAGCCCTTGTACCCCGACATGCCTTCGGCCTGCGGCCCCTGCGGCGCGGCGAGGAAGAACTCCAGCGTGGTGAGCGCGCGCCGCGCCGCCTTGGCCCGCGGCACGTAGCCGCGCTCGGCGCCGATCGTGTAGGCCGTCAGGCCGAACCCCGTCGCGGCGATGCTGGAGAACGACGGTGTCGGCCAGCGGTCCGGGACGAGCCCGTTGGCCGGGTTGGTGCGCTCCCAGAAGTAGCGGAAGGTGCGCTTTTCGAGCTTGGAGAGGAAGCCGTCCCAGCCGGACGCGGTGGCGGCCGGCCCGGCGACGGGGCCCGGCGCCGCGAGCGCGCCGGCCGGCGGGTCGGCGGCGACCGCGTCGGTGAGGCGGCAGCCGCCGAGCGCGGCCAGCGCGCCGAGCAGGACGAGGAGCGATCTCGGCAGCGCCACGGGCACCTCGGCGGCGGGCCGCGGCGCGGTCGAACCGCGCCGCGGCCCGCCAGGGAGTCGGGACTAGCGGAACGAGTACTTCATGCCGACCTGGAAGCGCCGCGGGTTGTACTGGCACGTCGGCGTTCCGAGGTTGGGGTCGAGCCAGAAGTCCACGTAGCCGCAGTAGTTCTTGAAGTCGGTCAGGTTGAACGCCTCGAGCTGGATCCCGATCGAGCTGCGGCCGATCGGGAAGAACTTCTCGGCCCTGAGGTCCACGCTCTCGTAGGCCCAGCTGCCGAGGTAGTCGCTGTCGCGCGGCGGGCGCGCGCCGTTCCAGCGGATCGAGGCCGCGTCGTTGGAGTAGTCGTAGACCGTGTACGGGACGCCGCTGCCGAGGGTGATGAAGCTGCTGAGCCGGATGTCCCACGGCAGGCCGAAGATGAACGAGCCGACCACGCGGTGGCGCTCGTCGTTGTTGCCGGCGTAGCGGTTGTCCTTCAGCCACTCGGGCTGGAAGAAGTCGAAGGCGAAGCCGGTGCCCTCGGACTTCTCCTCGCGCCCGAGCTGGAACGACCGCGCGTTGGTGTACGTCACCTGCATGCCCCAGCGGTTGCGGTACGGCCTTTCGACCTGCAGGTAGACGGCCTCGTACCAGGTGCGGCGGTCGGTCGTGGAGTAGAGGATCAGGCCGTAATCCGGCGCGCCGAAGAACAGGTGGCCCCAGCGGTCGCCGGTGTCGGGCGTCGCGTCGGGCGTCGAGGCCGGCCACCAGATCAGCCCGTTGTACCCCTTGACGTTGTTGTAGCCGAGGGTGAAGACCCAGTTCTGGATCCCCTGGCGGAAGCCGACCGACCACTGGTCGGTGCGCGGCGGCTTGGTGTTGTTGTTCAAAAGCCAGATCTCCGGCCCGCTGGTGACGCCCTCGTCGATCAGCCGGCGCAGGCCGTCCTTGCTCAGGTAGCTGTCGTCCCACGGGATCGGGTTCGGGCAGGACGGCGGCGCGCCCGCCGCGGGGTCGGTGAAGCAGATGCGGTAGAAGCGCCAGTCGAACTTGTGCTGTTCCTCGTAAATGTCGGTCAGGATCACGCGGTCGTAGAACCGGCCCCACGAGCCGAACAGCACGCTGCGGCCGTTGCCGGTCAGGTCGGCGCTGAAGCCGATCCGCGGCTGGATCGCGCCGCTGTACGAATCGCGGTTACCGCCGGTCGAGATGTAGTCGTCGAGGTCGATGATCTCGCCCAGGCTGTACAGCCGCCCGTCCATGTCGACCTGCGTCGAGTTGCGCACCGCGCGCCGGATGCTGCGCGGCGTGGACCAGTCGTTGTTGAGCATGTTCTCGTCGTAGTCCCAGCGCACGCCGAGATTCAGCTCGAACTGCGGCGTGATCGCCCAGTCGTCCTGGACGTACAGCCCGTACTGCCGGGTGTCGAACTTGGCCGCCGAGTTGCCGAACCCGATCGTCGCCTCGAACGGGAACAGCCACTGGTCCTCGGAGCGGAAGCGGAAGATCGGGTTGGAGTCCTGGGCGTTGTCGTAGTCGTAGTCGGCCTGGGTCATGTTGACGCCGGTCTTGATCGTGTGCTGCCCGTACCCGCCCAGGCTGAACGTGAAATCGTCGCGCAAGAGCAGCCGGTCCTGCGTGATGTCCTGGATCGTGCTGCGACCGCCGATCGTGCCGATGCCGAAGTAGTCGAGCTGCGGCGTGTCCATGTCGATCGCGCCCTGGAGCCACTCGGCGTTCTGCCAGGCCAGGGTCGCGTCGTTGCTCCAGCGGCTGCCGACGAACTGGTACTTGGCGGTCACGGCCTTGGTCTCGACCTGCTGGTCCACGCCGGCCGAGAACGCGCGGGTGCCGCCGAAATCGCGGCGGTCCGACTCGTCGCGCCAGGAGAACGACAACTCGGCGTTGTGGCCCGGGGCCGGCTGCCAGTTCAACTTGCCGAACAGGAGGTCTTCCTCGAACGGCGAGAGGACGTCGCCCTGGTCCTGCTCCGCGAACTGGCGCCGCACCGAGTCCGGGACGCCGGTCGGGAACGAGAAGTTCACGTTGTTGTACTTGTCGTCCTCGCGCCTTTCGTAGGCCGCGAAGAAGAACAGCTTGTCCTTGATGATCGGGCCGCCGCCGCTGATGCCGTACTGGGTCCGGTCCTGGTTCGGGACGTCGTCCTGGAAGTCGGTCTTCTCCATCATGCCTTCGTCGGAGTACAGGGCGAAGGCGTCGGCCTGCCAGGCGTTGGTGCCCGAGCGCGTCACGGAGGTGATGATCGCCGAACCGGCGCGCTCGTACTCGGCCTTGAAGTTCGACGCGATGACCCGGTACTCCTGCACCGCGGACTGCGGGAAGGGGTTGCCGATGCTCGCGTCCTGCATGAACGCGCCGCCCTTGATCACGTCGTTCTTGAACGACAGCCCGTCGACGAAGACGTTGACCTGCCGCGCGTCGAGGCCGTTGCCGCGAAAAGAGGCCGAGCCGTAGCGCGGGTCGCCGTCGCGCCCGCCGGTGACCTGGACGCCCGGCGCCAGCGAGGCGAAGGTGAGGAAGTTGCGCTCCTGCTGCGGCAGCGCCTCGATCTGCTGGCGCGTGACGTTGGTCGCGACCTCGGACGTGCGGGTCTCGGCGATGCGGTTCTCGCCGACGACCGTCACGTTCTCGACGAGGACGCTCTCGGCCGACAGGCGGAAGTTCACCGTCAGCGCCTGGCCGACGAGCACCTCGACCGTGCGCGACAGCGGCTGGTAGCTCTCCGACGAGACCTGGATCTCGTAGGTCGCCGGGGGCAGGGTCAGGACGTAGTTCCCCCCGGCGTCGGTGAAGATCGGGTACTGGAATCCCGTCGCCGAGTTGATCGCGACCACCGTGGCCCCCGGCAGCACCTCCTTCTCGTCGCTGACGGTGCCCTTGATCACGGCGGTCGAGGTCTGCGCCAACGCGGGGGCGCAGGCCAGGAACACGAGGGCGGCCAGGACCGCCGGCCCGGCCACTGCGTACCAGGATCTCCTTCTCATGGCTCCCGCTCCTCCATCCTCAACGGCGCGGCCGGCGCCCGGGCGCACGGCCGGAAAGCACTGCAGGTCTGTGACGCGGACCATCCTTGGCCGCCGGGCCGGGCGCGGCGCCGCAACTGGCGCGCACGACGAGCTGGGTCGGCAGCACTTCGTGGCGGGCGCGGACACGCCCGCGGATCGCCTCGAGCACGTGCGCGAGCGCGCACGCGCCCAGTTCTTCGATCGGGACGCGGACCGTCGTCAACGGCGGCGCGACGTAGCGCGCCATCGGCACATCGTCGAAGCCGGCCAGCGCGACGGAACCGGGCACCGGCACGCCCGCCTCGCGCAGCGCGAGCAGGACGCCGATCGCCATCGCGTCGTTCGCCGCGAACACCGCCTGCGGGGGCGCGTGCAGCGCGAGCGCGCGCCGCCCGGCCTCGTACCCGGAGGCCTCGCCGAAATCGCCCGGCAGCTCCAGTTCCGGCGCCGCAGCGGCCCCGAGCGCCCGCACCGCGCGGCGGTAACCGCGCAGCCGCTCGTTCGCCTCGTGGTTGCCGAGCGGGCCGCGGACGAACGCGATCCGGCGGTGCCCGAGCGCGACGAGGTGGCGCACCATCGCCTCGGCCCCGCGGCGGTTGTCCACGCCGACCGTCGCCACCGCGCGCGGCGCACGCGGCGCGTTGACCAGGACCAACGGCACTTCCGCGCCGTCGACCGGGCCGGGGCACACGTCCGCCTCGGGACACATGATCACGATTCCGTCGACGCGACCGCGCGTCGCGCCCAACGCCGCCCGGAGTTCCTTTTCGCCGTGCGAGCTGGAGACGAGCAGGTGGTGCCCGGACTGGCGCGCGACGCGGTCCGCGCCGCGCAGGAACTCCGAGAAGTACTCGCCGTACATGTCGGGAAGCAGCAGCGCGATCGTCTGCGTGCGGCTGGTGATCAGGCTGCGGGCGGCGGCGTGCGGGACGTAGCGCAGGCGCTCGGCGACGTTCCTGATGCGCTGCTCGGTGTCGGGGTGGACCGGCCCCCGGCCGGTCAGGCAGCGCGACACCGTGGCCACCGAAACGCCGGCCTGTCGAGCGACATCCCTGATCGTCAGCGCCATCACATCGCCCGCGTGTAAACGATTACATCAGGGTCGGGGCGCCGGTTGCAAGGGGGTCAGAACAGGACCTCGACCACGTGGCGGCCGGGCCCCCGGGGCGGCGGCACGAGCGTGCCGGCGAGGGGTTGCCCGTCGAGCGCGACCCGGACCTGGCCCGCGGTCGCCTGCCGCGTGAAGCGGATCTCGTAAACCGCCGCGCGGTACGGCCTCACCATCGAGGCCGAGCCCCAGTCGGGCGGTAGGCAGGGCGCGATGCGCAGCCCATCCCACTCCGGCCGCACGCCGAGCACCCACTCGCAGACCACCCGGTGGAACCAGGCCGCCGACCCGGTGTACCAGGTCCAGCCGCCGCGGCCGGGGTAGGGGGAGTCCGGCCCGTCCACGTTGCCGGGGAGAACGTACGGCTCGGCCCAGTAGCGCTCCGGGTCCTTGAGCGCCGGGTTGAGGGCGCGGACCAGCCGCCCGGCGAGCTCGGCGTCGCCGGACTTGCACGCCGCGGCGATGGCCCACACCGCGGCGTGGGTGTACACGCCGCCGTTCTCGCGCATCCCCGGCGCGTAGCGCGTGATGTAGCCGATCTCGCGCACCGGCTCGCGGTAGGCCGGCGCCACCAGCAGCGCCCCGGCGTCGGTGACCAGGCGTTCGCGCACCGCCTCCATGCAAGCCCGCGCGCGCTCCGGCGGGGCGACGTCGTTGAGCACGGCCCACGTCTGGGCGTTGAGGTAGACCTGCCCCGCGGCATTGGCGGCGCTGCCGAACGGGGTCCCGTCGTCGAGCGTGCCGCGGATGTACCAGCGTCCGTCCCAGGCGTGCTGGTTGATCGCGGCGACCAGTGCCGCGCGCCGCTGCTCGAAGTCGGCGGCGCGCTCCGTACCGCCGGTGCGGCGGTGGATCTCGGCCCACTCGGCGAGCAGGCCGGCGAGGAAGTGCGCGAGCCAGACCGACTCGCCGCGCTCCTCGAGCCCGGCCGCGCTCAGCCCGTCGTTCCAGTCGCCGGCCCCGATGTACGGCAGCCCGCGCGGGCTCGTCCGGCCGAACACGCGGGTGAAGGCGCGGTCGACGTGCTCGGCCAGGCTGGCGGGCGCCGAATCGTCGAGGAACGGCGCGCGGTCTTCGAGCACGGAAAAATCTCCGGTCTCCCTGAGGTAGGCGGCGGTGACGAACGCCAGCCAGAGCAGGTCGTCGGTCATGCGGGTGACGTGGCCCTGCTCGGACAACGGGTGCCACCAGTGGTAGACCGAGCCGTCGGCGAACTGGTGCGCGGCGTGCAGGCCGATCTGCGAGCGGCAACGCGCGGGGTCGATCGTCAGCCAGACCTGCGAGTCCTGCAGCTGGTCGCGGAAACCGTAGGCCCCGCTCTGCTGGTAGTACCCGCAGCGCCCGAAGATCCGCGCCGAGATCGCCTGGTAGCGCGTCCAGTCGTTGACCAGCGTGTCGAGTTCCGGTTCGGGCGTGGCGATGCGGTGCGCGGCGAGGCGCTCGTCCCAGGCCCCACGGGCGCGCGCCAGCGAGGCTTCGATCTCGCCGGGGCGGGTCATCCGCGCCAGGAGTTCCCGCGCCGCGCCGGTCGACTCGCCGACGGCCAACGCGTAGCCGAATACGCGCGTGCCGCCCGCTGGAAGCTCGACGGTCGAGCGCAGCGCCGCCACCGGGTCCTCGTGGCGCCCGAAGCGCGGCGTCCAGCGCTCGGCGTCCAGCGCCTCGGGCGCGGCCAGGTCGCGGTAGCGCCCGGTGAAGGCGGCCTTGTCCCCCTGCGCGCCGTCGAGCGGCTCGGTGCCGCCGAGGGCGGCGACGTAGCGGAAGTCCGTGTTCCAGTGGCCCCAGCGCGGTGAGGGCAGGTCCCACATGTGGTTGCGCGCGAACACGGCGCGCCGTTCCTCGTCGCACCACGTCTCGATGAACAGCTTGTGGAACTCCCGGCGCGGCGCCGGCGCGAGGCCGCAGCACCACTCGAGGAACGCGCAGGCCTGCAGCGTGCGCCCCCGCCCGGAGCGCTCGGCCAGCTCGACGCGCCACAGCTCGACCGGCTCGACGGGATCGCAGAACAGCGTCCAGTGCGCCTCGATCCCGTCGAAGAGCGTCTCGAACGTCGTGAAGCCGATGCCGTGCCGGCAGGCGAACCGGTCGTAGCGCGGCCAGGTCGGGGCGGGGGAGAGCGACCACGCGCGCCCCGACGCCGCATCGCGCAGGTACAGGAACTTCCCGGAGGAGTCCTGGGCGAAGTCCTGGCGCCAGTTCGTCAAGACCGCGAGCTGCGAGTTGTCGATCCAGGTGAAGCCGCTGCCGGTGTGGCTGACGACCAGACCGAGGCGCGGGTTGGCGATGACGTTGACCCAGGGGCGCGGCGGCCGCGGGTCGGTGATCCGGTACTCCGTCCCGTTCGCGGCGAAGTGCCCGTAGCGGCCCGGCTGGAGAAAGCGCGGGATGGAAACGTTTCCATCGTGCGATTCGCGATGTGTGCTCACGGGGCGGTCCTCTCGGTGGACGCTGGGTTGGCCCGGCACGTCGCGGAGCGGCGCCTTGATATCAGGTGCCGCCGCCGCAGGCAACCGGCGGTCGACCCGCGCCGTTCGCGCCGCCCGTGCAGTCCTGCGTGCGCCCGCGAGTGCTGCTTCGGCGCGCGGACCCCGTTTGGCCGTTCGTGCCGGGCCGCCTGCGGCGGCCCCGACGGCGGCCTGCCGCGGCCGCAAGCGATGATCTCCCTTCCGGCTGGCCGCCTACCCCCCTCTTCAGTTTTGAAGCCCTACGAAACGAAGGCGACCAGCTCGGCGAGCCAGCAGTCGTCGGCGGGGGCGCGCGTGACGCGGCGGAAGACGTCGCCCATCTCCCAGAAGACGTCGACGCTGGCGAACCCGGCCCCCTCCAGCAACTCGGTCAGCTCGGGGATCGTCCACATCCGCCAGTCGTAAGTGAACGCGTCGTGCAGCTCGCTGCCGTCGGGGAAGCGGAAGTGGATCGCGTACTGCGAGCGGTAGGAGATCGGGTCGAAGCGCTTGTGCTCCCAGACGTAGACGAAGCCCTTCTCGCGGCGGGTGGTCTCGGTCTCGTCGCGCTGCGTCGCCGAGCCGCCGAGGACGTCCAGCACGAGCATCCCCTCATCCGCCAGCCCGCGCCGGGCCGCGCGCAGGTACTCCAGGAGCGCCGGGCGGGTCGGGAAGACGCAGAACGAGAAGTTCCCGGCGACGATGACCTCGCACTTGGGCAGGCGCACGCCGCGCACGTCGCCCTGGACGAGCTGGACCCGGGCGCGGGCGCTCTCCGGCAGCGGCTGCTGGTTGCGCAGCGCGCCCCAGGCGAGCGGCTCCGGGTCGAGGTCGACGCCGTACGCCGTGCGCTCCTTGCGCGAGGCGGCCCAGGCGCAGGCGACCAGCCCGGTGCCGCAGAAGTCCTCGCGCAACGACAGCGGCGCGCGCGCGTAGCGCGTGCGGAACGCGCGCTCGAAGAACGCGACGTCGGCCTCGGGCTGCTGGACCGCGGCCTGGTACAGCTCGTGCCGGTCGGCGCGCGAGGCCAGCGAGCGTCGGCGGCGGGGCATTGCGTCTACTGCGCGAGCGCCTTGTCGATCTCGGCCTGGAACGCGGGGAATTGCTGCGCGCCCTTCATGAACACCAGCCCGGTGACCTTGCGCGGGTCGTTGGGGTCCGTGCGCGCGATCACGAAGCTGGGTGTCCCGGTCGCGCCCGCCTTCTGGGCCTGCGCCGCGTCGGCCTGCACCCGGGCCGCCATGCGCCCGGAGTTCATGCACTCCTCGAAGCGCGGCACGTCGAGGCCGAGCGCCTGGGCGTGCCCGCTCCACGGCTCGAGCGCCTGCTGGTTGGCGAACAGCCGGTCGTGCATCTCCCAGAACTTGCCCTGCTCCTCGGCGCAGTGCGTCGCCTCGGCCGCCTTCGCCGCCAGCTTGTGCATCGCCAGCGGCATGTCCATCAGGACGTAACGCAGCTTGCCGGTGTCCACGTACTGCTTGGCGATCTGCGGGTACACCTCACGGGCGTACCGGGAGCAGAACGGTCACTGGTAGTCCGTGAACTCCATCAGCGTGATCTTCGCCGCGTCGCTGCCCTTGCGCGGGTTGTCGCCGAGGTTGAAGACCTTGTCGCGGACGTCCGGCGCCGCCGGCCGGGCCGGTGTCTGCAGCATCTTCTTGATCTCGTCCAGCTGCCGCAGGATCTGCTGCTGCCCCTTCTTCAGGGCCTCGATTTCGCCGCGCAGGTCCGGCTCCTGCGCCTGCGCCCGGGCAAGGCCGGGAAGGAAGACGGCGCAGACCGCCAATGGGACAAGGACGCGTGCTCTCATGGGTGCCCTCTCCTCGGGTATCGGCAAGAACGTAGCGAGGAATCGGCCCGGGGGCAAGTCTCGCGTCGAGGCCTCATCCCCCCGCACCCCCGCCGCCGCGCCAGCGTTCGAACTCCTCGAGATCGCGCCGGATCTGGGCCATCAGGTCCGCCGGCGTCTCGAACATCTTCTCGTCGCGCAGCCGGACGTGGAATTCCAGCTCGACGCGCTCGCCGTAGAGGTCGCCCGTGAACCCCGGCAGGAACGTCTCGACCGTGATCCGGGACTCGCCGAAGGTCGGGCGGGTCCCGATGTTGGTCACGCCGTCGACCGCTTGGCCGGCCGGGCGCAGCGTGCGCGTGACGTACACGCCGCGCGCCGGGAGGAACTCGTTCTCGGCGGCGAGGTTCGCCGTCGGCACGAGGACGTTCCGGCCGCGGCCTTCGCCGTGCACGATCGTGCCGACCAGGCGGTAGGCGCGGCCCAGAAGGCGCGTGGCCTCGGCGACGTTGCCCTGCGACAGCTCGCCGCGGATCCGCGAGGCCGAGATCCGTGCGCCGCGGTCCAAGACCAGCCCCGGCGCGTCCGCGGTGAAACCGAGCCCGGGGCCGAGCCGGCGCAACAGGTCGAGGTTGCCGGCGCGCCCGCGGCCGAAGCGGAAGTCGGGGCCGACGTACACCTCGACGGCGCGCAGCCGCCGCGCCAGCGTTTCGCGCGCGAACACCTCGGCCGGCATCGTCGCCAGCGCGCGGTCGAACGGCAGGACAGCCACCAGGTCCAGCCCCGCCTGCTCGAGCAGCGCCAGCTTCTGCTCCACCGTCAGGAGCAGGCGCGGCGCGCGGTCCGGCGCCAGGACGCGCAGCGGGTGCGGGTGGAAGGTGACGAGCGCCGCGTCCGCGTCCAGCGCGCGCGCTCTCTCGGTCACCCTGCCGAGGATCACCTGGTGCCCGTGGTGCAGCCCGTCGAACGTGCCGATCGTGAGCACCGTCCGGCGCTGGCCGGGCCGCGGCAGGTCGTCGGGCTGGCGGACGACGATCACGCCAGCATTCTCCACGCGGCGAGCGCGGCCTGCAGCACGAGGTTGGCGTACAGACCGGCGACGAGGTCGTCGATCATGATCCCGACGGCGCCGGGCAGCGCCTCGAGCCGCCGCGCCGGCCACGGCTTGACGATGTCGAAGCCGCGGAACAGCACGAAGCTGCCGACCAGCGGCAGCGGCCCGGGCGGCACCGCGAGCGTGGCCAAGAGGTAGCCGGCCGTTTCGTCGATCACCACGTGGCCCGGGTCCTTGCGCCGCCAGTAGGTCTCGGCGGGCCAGGCGGCCCACAGCCCGATCACGACGATCGCCAAGAGCGCCGCCGCGTGCGCCGCCACGGAGCCGCTCCACCACAACAGGAGCAGGAGCGGGATGCTGGCGAGCGTGCCGGCGGTGCCGGACGCGAAGGGGCTGTAGCCGCTGCCGAACCAGGTCGCGAGGACCAGCCGCAGCCAGCTCACGAACGCGTTCCGGCGCCCGCGGGACGGGCGACGAGTTCCTGGGGCCGGGCCTCGGTCACGGTTGCGGCCAGCAGCGTCCCGGGGCGCAGGCCGGCCTGGCCCGGGAGCAGCACGCGGCCGTCGACCTCCGGCGCCTGGCCGCGCCAGCGCGCGGCGGCGGCCCCCGGCTCGTCCTCCGCCGGGCCTTCGACCAGCACCTGCAGTTCCTGGCCGACGCGGGCCTGGTTGCGCGCGAGCGCGACCGCGGCGGCGACGTCCTCCAGCACCTGCCGGCGCTCTTCCTTCAGCTCCTCGGGGATGCCGTCCGGCAGGGACTCGGCCGTGGTCCCTTCCTCGTGCGAGTAGGTGAACACGCCCGCGGCATCCAGGCCGGCCTTTTCGACGAACTCGACCAGCGCGGCGAACTCGTCTTCGGTCTCGCCGGGGAAGCCGACGATGAACGCCGAACGCACGCCGGCGCCGGGCAGCGCG
Source organism: Acidobacteriota bacterium (assembly GCA_017994815.1). Taxonomy (GTDB): domain Bacteria; phylum Acidobacteriota; class Polarisedimenticolia; order J045; family J045; genus JAGOJY01. The sequence continues at coordinate 4,962 of JAGOJY010000022.1, read as the reverse complement.
GCGCGCAGCTCGTCGAGCTGGCGCAGGTGGGATTCGGCGTTGCCGGGCCGGAGCATCCGCTTCAGCACGGCGGGGTGCGCGTGCTGCAGCGGCAGGTCGATGTACTCGACGATGCGGCGCGAGGCGGCCAGCGCGTCCAGCAGCGCGCGGCTGATCCGCCCCGGGTAGAGGTAGTGCACCCGGATCCACGCCGGCGCCTCGGCCAGCGCGTCGAGGGCGCGCAGCAGCTCGGCCAGCCCGTCGGCGAGGCCCAGGTCGCGCCCGTAGCCGGTCGAGTCCTGCGCCACGAGGTTGGCCTCGACCACGCCCTCGCGCGCGAGCTGCGACATCTCGGCGGCGAGGTCGTCGAGCGGCCGCGAGCGCATGCGGCCGCGGAACGACGGGATCGCGCAGAACGAGCAGGACTGGTTGCAGCCCTCGGCGATCTTGACGTACGCGGTCCAGGGCGAGGAGAGCCGCACGCGCGGATCGTGGTGGTCGAACAGCCCGGTCGCGGGGCCGGGCAGGGCCGGCACGCGCGCGAGGCTGCCGCGGCCGACGGCCTGGCCGGCGCCGCGGATGCCGTCCAGCCCGATCAGCCCGTCCAGCTCGGGCAGCTCGGCCGCGAGTTCGCCGCCGTAGCGTTGGACCAGGCAGCCCGCGGCGACCACGCGCCGGCCCGGGCGCCGCGCCTTCCAGTCCGCGGCCTCGACCAGCGCCTCGACCGACTCCGCGCGCGCCTTGTCGATGAACGCGCACGTGTTGACCACCAGCGTGTCGGCCTCGTCGGCGTCGCCGACCAGCTCCCAGCCCTCGGCGCGCAGCCGGCCGAGGATCAGCTCGCTGTCGACCTGGTTCTTGGGGCAGCCCAGGCTGACCAGGGCCACGCGCCGCGGGCGGGTCACGGATAGAGCCGCTGGATGGTCCGCGGGTACGGGATTGCCTCGCGGGTGTGGTGGATTCCGCTGATCCAGCTCACCACGCGCTCGATCCCCATCCCGAAACCGGCGTGCGGCACCGAGCCGAACCGGCGGATGTCGAGATACCAGCGGAACGCTTCCTCGGGCAGGTTGTGCTCGGCGATGCGGCTGCGCAGGAGCGCCTCGTCGTGCGCGCGCTGGCTGCCGCCGATGATCTCGCCGTACCCGTCGGGCGCGATCACGTCCACGCACAGCGCGCGGTCGGGGCGCTCGGGATCCGGCTCCATGTAGAACGCCTTCACCGCGGCCGGGTAGCGGTGGATCATCACCGGGCGGTCGTACATCTCGCCGAGGATCGTCTCGTCCAGGGCGCCGAGGTCGCTGCCGGGCTCGAACGGCGGCGCGCCCGACTCGCGCGCCCGGGCGACGTTCTCGGGGCGCGCGAGGATCGCCGCCGCCTCGTCGTACGACAGGCGCGGGAACGGCGGCTGCACCGACGCCAGCTTGGCGGTGTCGCGCTCGAGCACCGCCAGCTCTTCCCGGCGCCGTTCGAGCACGCGGGCGACGATGTAGCTGACCATCTGCTCGGCCAGCTCCATCGCGTCGTCCAGCGTGGCCCACGCCATCTCCGGCTCGATCATCCAGAACTCGGTCAGGTGGCGGCGGGTCTTCGACTTCTCGGCGCGGAACGTCGGCCCGAAGCAGTAGACCTTGTCGAACGCGATGCACGCGGGCTCGGCGTACAGTTGGCCCGACTGCGACAGGTACGCCTTCTCGCCGAAGTAGTCGGTCTCGAACAGCGTGCTCGTCCCCTCGCACGCGGCGGGGGTCAGGATCGGCGAATCGACGAGGACGAAGTCGCGGTCGTACATGAAGTCGCGGATCGACTTGCAGACCTCGTCGCGGATCCGCAGCACGGCCCACGGACCGCGGTGGCGCAGCCACAGGTGGCGGTTGTCGAGCAGGAACTCGATGCCGTGCTCCTTGGGCGAGATCGGGTAGTCGTCGGACGGCGCGACGACCTGGAAGTCCTTGACCAGCAGCTCGTAGCCGCCGGGGGCGCGCTTGTCCTCGCGCACGGTGCCGGTCGCGACCACCGCCGACTCCTGCGTGGCGCGGTCCATGCGCGCGAGGACCTCGGGGCCGACGTCGGCGAGCGAGGCGACGAGCTGGCACAACCCCGTCCCGTCGCGCAGCACGACGAAGGCGATCTTGCCCTTGGAACGGGCGTGGGTGACCCAGCCGCGGACCGTCACCTCGGTCCCGGCGTGCGCGCCGATCGATCGAATGCGAACCGGCCCCGTCGCGCGCGCTTCGGTCACGGCTCAGTCCTCGGAGGCCTGCGGCTTGAACTCCGCCTGCAGCTTCTGCTGGATGTCGGTCGGGACCTTCTCGTAGTGGTCCAACTCCATCGTGTACGAGCCGCGGTCGGAGGTCAGCGACTTCAGCGTCGCCGAGTACTCCAGCATCTCGGCCATCGGGACCAGCGCGCGGACCGTGGTCCGCCCGGCGGCGCCCTCGGAACCCTGCACCTTGCCCCGGCGGCGCGTCAGGTCGCCGAGGATGTCGCCCATGCAGTCATCCGGGCAGGTGACGACGACCTTCATGATCGGCTCGAGCACGACCGCGCCGGCCTCGGCGGCGGCGCGCTTGAACACCTCGCGGCCGGCGATCTGGAACGCGATGTCCTTGGAGTCGACCGGGTGCTCCTTGCCGTCGAAGATCACGGCGCGGACGTCGACCATCGGGTAGCCCGCGACCACGCCCTGCTCGAGGATGTGCCGCACGCCTTTCTCGATCGAGGGCCAGAAGTTGCGCGAGATCGAGCCGCCGAAGACCTCGGAGGCGTACTCGAAGCCGGTGCCGCGCGGCAGCGGCTCGACGCGCATGTGGACCTCGGCGAACTGGCCCGCGCCGCCGGTCTGCTTCTTGTGGCGGTACATCGTGGAAGCGGCCTTGGTGATCGTCTCGAGGTACGGGATCTTGGGCTTTTCCAGCGTCGCCTTGACGTTGAAGCGCTTGGCGACCTTGTCGATCGCGACCTTGACGTGGTCGATGCCGAGCCCGCTGAGCATCAGCTCGTGGCTGCGCTGGTCTCGGTCGAGCTTGAGCGTCGGGTCTTCCTCGGCCAGCCGTTGCAGCGCCGCGGCGATCTTCTCGTCGTCGCCCTTGCCCTCGCCGTGCACGGCGTAGGCGATGACCGGGCGCGGGAACGGGATCGGCGCGACCTTCAGCTCGTGCCCCTTGTCCGGCACGAGCGTGTCGCCGGTGTGCGTGTCCTTCAGCTTGGTCAGCATCGCGATGTCGCCGGCGCGGACCTCGGTCGCCCGCTCGCCGTTCTTCCCGCGCGGGAACGCCAGCCCGGAGGCCTTCTCGCCGTTCTCGCGGCTCGCGTTCCACACCGGCTGGTCGAGCGTCAGCGTGCCGGAGAACATCCGCAGCAAACTGATCCGGCCGGCAAACGGGTCGATGTAGGTTTTGAAGACCTGCGCCACGATCGGGCCGGAGGGGTCGGCGGTGATGTCCTTTTCCCCGTCGCCCAGCTTGACCTTCAGCGCCGGGCGATCGGCCGGCGAGGGGCCGACCGCGACGAGCGCGTCGAGCAGCGGGTGCACGCCCGCCATCAGCGTGCCGGCGGTCGCGAACACGGGATGGATCGCCCGGGTGGCGATCGCCTTGCGCAGCCCGCTGACGAACCGCTCGTCGCTCAGCGCGCCTTCCTCGAGGAACAGGTTCATCAGCTCGTCGTCGCTCTCGGCGACCGCCTCGATCAGCTTCTCGCGCGCCGCCGCGACGGCGTCCGCCATGTCGGCCGGCGGATCGCCGATCTCGGCCGCGGCCGAGCCCGGCTTCGAGCGGTACGCCTTGCCGGTGACCAGGCAGACCGCGCCCGCGATCCCCGACTCCTGGCCGAGCGGCAGGCTGGCGGGGATCACCTTGCGCCCGAAGCGCTCGACGAGCGCGGCGACGACCTGCTCGAAGTCGGCGCGCTCGCGGTCGAGGTGGTTCACCGCGAAGGCGACGGGGAGCTGCTCGCGCGCGGCGTCCTCCCACATCTTCTCGGTCTGGACCGCGATCCCGTCGTTGGCGTGGACGACGATCAGCGTCAGGTCGGCGGCCCGCATCGCCGCGGCGGCTTCGCCGATGTAGTTCGTCAGCCCGGGCGCGTCCACGAGGTTGAGCTTGACCTCGTGCCACTCCGCGAACGCCGCGGCGACCGACATGCTGACCTTGCGCTCGATCTCGTCCTGATCGAAGTCGGTGAGCGTGTTTCCTTCGATGACGGAGCCGAGATGGTGGGTCACCCCGGTCGCGTACAGCAGCCCCGAGACGAGGCTGGTCTTGCCCGCGTTGCCGTGTCCCACGAAAGCGACGTTACGAAGATGGGCCGTGTCGTAAACCTTCATCTCTGCGCTCCTGCTGCCGGGCTCGGGCGCCGGGCCGTCCGGCCCGGCTCCGCGCCTGTCCTGCGCTGCCGCTGCCGGGTGGAAGTCCCCCTTGGAAACGGGTTTTGGGGGTCGAGACGCGCGAAAGGGGAACTCTAGGCGGACGCCCGGACTATTTCAAGGTGAGCGCGAAACACCACGTTACGGCGACGCGGCTCGCCGCAAACGCGGACCGCACGGGCGGAGCCGCGGCGCGGCGGGTCCGGGCGCCGGCGACCGGCCCGCGGCAGACCGGCGCCCGCGCCCGGTGCGGCGTTCCGGTCGCTTGATGTGGTGTTTCAGGCTCACCACAAAGGGGCCGGGCCGGCTCGGGCGGCCGGCCCGGAGGGGGAGGAGGTGAGGGGGTCGGTGAGGAGTTCGTTCGCGGCTTCAGCGCGGGCGCGAGTGCCGCGCACCGCCGCCGCCGCCGCCACCGCCGCTGCTCTTGCTGCCGCTGCCGCCGCCGCTGCTCCTGCCGGCGCTCCCGCTCGACTTGCCGGGGCTGCTGCCGCCGCGGCTCGCGCTGCCGCGCGGCGCCGAGCCGGCGCTGGGCCGGGAGCTCTCGCCGCGTGGCGCGGGGGCGACGCTGGGCCGCGAGTTGTCGCGACGCGGGGCGGGGGTGGCGCTGGGGCGCGAGT
>JAGOJY010000070.1:14014-17560 GCA_017994815.1 Acidobacteriota bacterium | reverse complement strand
TGCTGTTGTTGAGCGCCGACGCCGTCTTCGCCGCCCTGCACCTCGTCCACGCCTACACGCCGTACCTGCCCAGCGAGTATTTCTCGCTCGGCCGGGACCTCGGTTACGGCGAGACGTTCCAGTACGTCGAGGAGTTCTGGATCATCGTGATGCTCGGCTCGCTGCTCGCGCGGACCCGCCGCGCGGTGTACGGCGCTTGGGGACTGCTGTTCGTGTACCTGTTGCTCGACGACTCGTTGATGTTCCACGAGACGTTCGGGCAGGCGTTCGCGGGGTTGTTCGGCTTCGGGCCGCTGTTGGGGCTGCGCGCCAAGGACCTCGGCGAGGTCGCCGTCTCCGCCACCGCCGCGGCCTTGTTGGGGCTCGTCGTCGGGGCGGCGTACTTCCGCGGCAGCCGCGACGACCGCTCGCTGGCGCGCCAGCTCGCCCTGTTCGTCGGCCTCGCCGCCTTCTTCGGCGTCGTCTTCGACATGGTGAACTTCGTGCTGGCGCGCGACAGCATCGCCTGGCACCTCTCGCACCTCGACATCTTCGAGGAGGGCGGGGAGATGGTCTCGATGACGCTGGCCTGCGCTTTCGTCTACGAGCGCCACGAGCGCCGGCCGGCGCGGGCCGTGGTCGAGGCCGACCTGCTGCCCGCGTCCGGGGCGCCGGCGGGCGATCCGGCCCCGGTCGCCGCCGCCGTTCTCGCGCCGCGCGCCGGCTGACGTGTCGCTTGGCGGTGGTTATTCGCGGCGTCGCCCCGCAAATCGGGGCAGACACCGCGCGGGCGAGGTGCGAAGATGCCCGCAACGGCCGCGATTGGGGCGCGCCGTCCCCCATGACGTCGTATGTTCTGCAGCAAAGCCGGGGAGTTTGCGGGAGAGGTCCCGAAAACGTGACGCAACAAGCACGATTCGTGATCCCGGTTGTCCTGCTGGGGTTCGCCGGGGCCCGCGCGGCCGAGCCCGCGCCGGCCCCGGGCGACATCGTCGAGCTGACGATCACCGGAGCGATCCAGCGCGCGGTCGAGCGGAATCCCGGGTTGACGATCCTGCGCCTCGAGCCCGAATTCCACGAGGCCGACGCCCTCGAGGAGCGCGCGGTGTTCGCGCCGCTGTTCGAGATGCAGTTCGGCTTCGAGCGCGTGCGCGCCCGCGACCTCAGCTCCAGCGGGATCCTGTTCGACTACCGCACGCAGGCGTACGTCGGCGAGGCCGCGCTCACGCAGGCGCTGCCGACCGGGACCAGCCTCGTGCTCGGCGCGACGTCGGAGGTCGTCGACGCCAGCCGCGACGGGCAGCAGCTCGTCGGGGCGCGCGTGGGCGCGGTGCTGAGCCAGTCGCTCTTGCGCGGCGCGAGCCGGTCCGCGAACCTCGGCCTGGTCGCGGCGGCGCGGCTCGAGGCCCGCGCGGCGCAGTGGGAGGCCGTCGTCGAGGCCGAGCTTCTGGCGACCCTCGTCGAGCAGGCCGGCTGGGACCACGCGCTCGCGCTGCGCAAGATCGCGATCTACAACGAGTCGCTGGCCCGGGCCGCGGACCAGCTCGCGCTGGTCAAGTCGCGGGTCGAGGCGGGTGCGCTGGCCCAGGACCAGGTGGTCGCGGCCGAGAGCGAGGTCGCGCTGCGGCGCCAGGAACTGGTCGACGCGCGCGCCGAGCTCGAGACGGCGCGGGCCCTGCTCGGCGGCTACCTCGACCTGTACGGGCGCGAACCGGTCGGGCCCGAGCTGCGCGTTCTGGCGGACCTCGAGGAGGTCGCGGCGGGGCCGTCGGCGCTGGACGTCCACGTCGCCGCGGCGCTGGGACGCCGGCCGGAGGTCATGCGCGCGCAGGTGCTTTTGGAGCGCGGCAGCGTCGAGGTGGCGCGCGCGCGGAACGGGTTGCGGCCGCGGGTCGACCTGTTCGTGGCCTACAACCGGACTGGCTACGGCGAGGGCACCGGCAGCGCGTGGCACCGTCTCGGCGGCGACCACTCGGACGTGATGTACGGCGCGATGCTCGAGTACGCGTTCGGCGGCCGCGCCGAGCGCGCCGAGCACCGCCGGGCGCTGGCCGGGAGCCGCACCGCCGAGGCCGAGGCCCGGGAGGCCGAGCGGCTGGCGCAGTTCGAGGTGCGCGCGGCCCACGCCGAGGCCGTGCGGGCCCGCGACAAGATCGCCGCGGTGCGCGCGACCCGCGTGTTGGACGAGGAGAAAGAGCGCGTCGAGCGCGAACGCTTCGACCTGGGCCTCGCGAGCGCGTTCCAGGTCGCCCGCGCGCAGCGGGACCTCGTCGAGCGGCGCATCGACGAGGTGACCGCGATGGCGGATTACCGCAAAGCGCTCGCGGAACTCTACCGCGCGGACGGGTCGCTCCTCGAGCGGCATGGCGTCCGCCTCGCGGGCCCGGGTGACCCGACGCCGGAGGGACCGTGACCGTCAGGGATGTCGCGGCGCGGGGGACCGCGCTGTTGCAGGAGATCAAGCGCCCGGGCCAGCGGCGCGACCTCGCGGTGCAGGTCGCGGTGTGGACCGTGGCCGCGCTGACGTGCGTCGTGCTCCTCGTCGCGCGCGAGGGATCGCCCCACATGGTCGGGGTCGCGCGCGGCCGGATCGCCCAGCTCTCGGTGCCGTGGGCCACGCGCGTGGAGACGGTCCCGGTCGAGTTGTTCCAAGAGGTGCGCGCGGGGGAGGTCGTCGCGCTGCTCGACGACGACGTCCAGGAGGCGCAGATCGCGACCGTGCGGGCGGAGATCGCGCGGCTGAAGGCGGAGCACGCCCAGACCGAGGCCGAGGCCGACGCCGAGGCCGGCGAGCGGCTCGCGCGCTGGAGCGCGGATGAGCGCGCGTTCGCGCGGGACAGCGCGGAGTTCGCGGTGCGGATCCAGGAGGTGCGGGTCGACATCGAGGAGGACCGGGCCCTGCTCGACGGGCTGCGCGCCAAGGCCGAGCTGTACGAGAAGCTCGCGGCCCGTGGGCACGCCTCGACCAGCGACCTCGAGCTGGCCCGGTCGGAGGCGGCGGCGGTCGCCGGCCGGCTGCACGAGAACGAGCGGCTCGAGGCCGACCTGGCAGGTCGCCTGCGCGAGGCCGAGGCGCGCTTCGGCCGCTACGGCAAGAGACCGCCGCCGGCCGTGCCCCGCGCGCGCGCGGCGGACCACCTGCAGCAGGCGATCAAGGTGCAGGAAGGCCTCTTGCGCGAGCTGGAGGTCCAGCGCGCGCAGTGCATCCTGCGCGCGCCGTTCGACGGTGTCGTCGTGCCGCTGCACGGCAGCGCCGGCGTCGCCACGCTGCTCGTCCCCGGCGAGGGGGACCTGCGCCGCACCGGCGAAGTCGTCGGTCCCGGCGACCCGGTCATCGCGATCGCGGCGGAGGAGCCGACGGAGGTCGTCGCCTACGCCCTGTCGGGCGGCCGTTCGCCCAAGCTCCGTCCCGGGATGGAAGTCGAGTTGCGAACGACCGGTTCGGCCCGGCAGATCGGCCGCTCGCGCATCGCCGCCGTCAGCCCGACCGTGGAGCGCCTGCCGGACAGGCTGTGGCGCAACGCGCAGTTCCCGGAGTTCGGCCGGCCCTGCACGCTGCCGGTGCCG
>JAGOJY010000070.1:0-13914 GCA_017994815.1 Acidobacteriota bacterium | reverse complement strand
CTGTGCGCGGGCGCGGACGGCCGCGTGCTGTACCTCGGGCTGCGTTCGCCGATGGCCGCGGGCGCGCGCGGCGGGCCCCCGCGCGCGATCGCCGTCCCGCTGGAGAACGCGACCGACGTGCTCGAACGCGGCCGGGCGCCGCGCTTCGGCGCCCCCCTGGCGTGGGACCTCGGCGGCCGTGCGATCCGCGACATGACGTACTCCGCGCGCCACCGGGCCCTGTTCGTGCTCGCGGGCAGCGCCGGCGACGGCGGCGGCGCGGCGCTGTACCGCTGGTCCGGTGATCCGGGCGACGCGCCCGCGCTCGCGGGCACGCTCGAGCCGCGCTGGACGCCGGAGGCGCTGGTCGCGTTCGAGACGCGGCCGGAACTCCTGGTGATCAGCGACGACGGCGCGGTTGCCGTGCCCGTCGCGCGCCGGCAGGAGTGCCTGGAGGACTACTCCCCGAAGAAGGGGACCTGCCCGAACAAGCGCCTGGCCGACGTGGAGCGGCGCACGTTCCGGGCGAGATGGGTCGCGCCCTGATCAGTGCTGGATGTTGGCCCAGGCGTTGCCGCTGGTGATCGTCCCGCCGAGGGTGAAGTCGAGGATCTCCCCGGTCGCGTTTCCCGGGCCGATGTCGAACGCCCCGCCCGGGTTGTGCGTGGCGGTGTTGCCGGCCACGAGATTGCGCACGGTGTCCTGCGCGCCGATCCCGATCCAGTTGTCGTTGACGGTGTTGCCGATCACCGTCGTGCCGCTGACGCCCGGCGCGAGCTGGATCCCGGCCTGCGCGTTCCACGCCGCGAAGTTGCCGCGGAGCATGTTGTTGTTGTCCTGGACCAGGATCCCGAACTGGTGGTCCGTGACCTCGTTGCCGACGACCCGGGTCGCGTGGCCGGTCTTGATGCCGACAAAGCCGAATCGTGCCACGCACCCCTCGACCAGCCCCGTGGACTGGATGTAGATCCCGGCGTCCGCGCTGAACTGCGCGACCGAGCCGACGATCGCGTTGGCCTCCCCCGACAGCTCGTAGCCGGTGTAGTTGTTGGCCGAGACGCAGCCCTCGACGCGGCTCCCGGAGCGGACCTGGATCCCGGTCCAGGCGCCGTTGAAGCGCACCTCGCAGTGCGTGACCAGCGCGTCCTCGCCGAGGAAGATCGACGAGAACAGCCCGTCCGAGCCGCAGTCCGCGACCACGAGGCGGTGCGCCTGGCACCCGGAGCAGTCGATCGCGCCGACCGCGTGCTGCCTCCAGCCCGAGAACGTGCCGTCCCGGATCACGACGTTGACCTGCGGGGCCGGCACGAGCACGCCGTTGGCTCCCTCGTGGTTGCCGAGCACGGCGAAGCCGTGCAGGTCGAGGACGACGTTGTCGGACAGGATTTCGATCCCGTTCATCCCGGGGCCCGCCGACAGGTCGCCGGCCAGGTAGTACGAGCCGGGCTCCGTGATCACGTGCCGGGCGCTGCCCGAGCCCGGCAGCGACTGCACCGCAGTGCGCGGCTCGAGTTCGGCGAGTGTCTTCATCGTCGGCCCGGGCGGTCCCGGCGGCTCGAGCGACCCGGCGAGCGCGGGCGCGGTCGCGGCGAGCGTTGCGACCAGCACGAGACTGATGGACTGCAGGAACGCACGCATGGTCTTTCCTCCGCCGCTACGGGCAGTGCTCCGGTGAGGCGGCGACCCCCGGGTCGCGCGAGCGCGCCAGCCCCGGCCCGTCGTCGTCGAAGCTCCCCGCGCCACCGCAGTTCGCGGCGCGCACCACGTACCAGGACCCCGCGCCCGGTGTGGAATCGGACGAGGTGACGAGCGCCGTCCCCGGCTGCTTGCGCGACTCGCAGGCCTCGGTGGCGACGGCGAAGTCGCCGCCGCTCGCGGCGAGGCGCAGCAGCGAGCCGCGCTGGACGTCGTACGCGCTCGCGCCGGGGACCGCGTTCCACTCCAGCCCGATCGACTCGCCCGCGCGGTCCAGGAACAGCGCGATCGCGCCGGCCGGGGGAACCGGAACCGGGAAGCAGCGCCACGCGGTGCGCAGGCGGAACGGCGCGGCGCCGTCCGCCGCGAAGGCGATCCAGCCGACGTTCTCGCCCCAGGCGTGGCCGGCGAACTCGCCGGTCGCGGGGTCGATCGACACGCCGGCGAACAGGGCGCCGATGTCGATCCAGCCCGCGTTCTCGGCCCACGCGTACCCCGCGAGGTGGCCGTGCCCGTCGTTGGTCACGCCCCAGCGCGCCGCGGCGCAGCTTCCCGTGTTCTCGCAGGAGAAGCTGATCCAGCCGGCGTTCTCGGACCAGGCGTAGCCGGTCACCGCGAAGTCGCGCACCTCGAGCCCCGGCCCGCCGTCCCCCAGCGGCTTGGCGTTGATCCAGCCGAGGTTCTCGGACCAGGCATAGCGCGAGCCGTCGTTCCCCGGGTCGATGTTCGTGCCCGCGGCGGCGACGGTCGTCGCCAGCGCGGCCAGCAGGAACGCGAGGGTCCTCATCGCCGGTTCCTCGCCCCGCCTCAATAGCGGAAGTCGGTCCACGGTCCGCAGGCGTCGATGATGCCGCCCGCGGTGAAGTCCACGATCTGGCCGACCGTGTTCCCCGGGCCGATGTCGTAGTCGGTGGCGCAGTCCAGCGCCATGTTGGCGAAGACGAGGTTGCCGGTGCCCGAGGCGCGCACGCCGTTGCCCCCGCCGACCAGCTGGTTGTGCTGCACCACGTTGGCCGTCGCGTCCACCTCGAGCACGATCCCCTCGCCGTTGTTCACGCAGAGGTTGTCCTCGATCCGGTTGTCGCTGCCGAAGACGTACACGCCCGCCGCGTTCGCCACCAGCACGTTGCCGCGGATCGTCGTGCTGGTGTTGGCCTGCACCCCGTCGAAGCCGTTGAACTCGGACACGCAGCGCTCGACCAGGTTCGCCCCCTCGCTGAAGATCCCGGCGCCGTTGTTGCCGCGTGCCGTGCAGCCGGTGATGTGGCTGCCGCCGTCGTACAGGACGTAACCGTCCCAGGCGCCGCTCACGACGCACGACTCGATCAGGCTGCCCCCCAGCACGCGGATCCCGGTGCCCTGGGGGTTGTTGCGCACCGTGACCCGCGACACGCGGGCGTTCTGGGCCAGCGAGATGGCGTCCTCCCGCGTGCGCGAGCCGCTGTCCTCGGACACCACGTCCTCCACGGTGCACCCGGCGCAGTTCGCGCCCCAGATGCTCGCCACCGGCCAGCCCCGCAGCGTGCCGTTGCGGACGACGTTGTTGTTGCCCCAGAGGTTGATGCCGGAGTCCCCGTCGTTGCCGAGGAGCGTGAAGCCGTTGAGGTCGAGCACGACGTTGTCGGCGGTGATGCTGATCCCGACCAGCCCGGGCCCCCCGAGCACGTCGCCGGCCAGGTAGTACGAGCCCGGCTGGTCGATGACGTGCACCGAGCCGCGGTCGCCCGGCAGCGACTGGACGGCGATCCGCGGTTCGAGCTGGTCCAGCGTTTTCATCGTCGGCGCCGGCGGACCCGGCGGCTCAAGGTTGCCGGCCCAGCCGAGGCTGCCGGCGAGGACGATGACCCCGGCGCGCGCAAGGAGGCGGCGCACGCTCTTGCGGTTGGTTTTCATGGCGGACCCCGGTGCGCGCCGCGATGCGCGGGCGCGCGGATCGTCCAGAAAGTACGCCCAACGACGTACGTTTCGCGCGCTGATTCGTTGCTCGCCCTCGACAAACTAGGAATGGAACGGCAGGAAGCCGGCGTCTGTTCGCCGTCCGGACGCCGTTTCTGCGCCGCACTTGCGTCAGCGGCGGCGGACGGCCTCGCGCATCTCGCGCTCCTCGATCTTCTTGCGGAGCGATTCCTTTTTCTCGTGCCGCGCCCGCCCGCGCGCGAGCGCCAGCTCGACCTTGATCCAGGGACCCGAGGCGTAGACGCGGAGCGGGATCAGCGTGAACCCGGCGCGCTCGGTCTTGCCGATCAGCCGGCGGATCTCGTGGCGGTGCAGGAGCACCTTGCGCGTGCGCTCGGGGTCGTGGTTGTCCGCCGACGCGTGGCTGTACGGCGCGATGTGCAGGCCGATGAGCCAGACCTCGCCGTCCTTGACCCGCGCGTAGGCGTCCTTGATCTGGACCCGGCCCTCGCGCGCCGACTTGACCTCCGTCCCGAGCAGGGCCAGCCCGGCCTCGAAGGTCTCGGCGATCTCGTAGTCGTGGCGCGCCTGCCGGTTCACGGCCAGGTTGCGCTGGGCGGACTGGCGGTCCTTGTCGGCGGGGCGCGGCATGGCGCGGCCGATTATGACCGCGGACTCGGATTGGGGCTGTCCGCCGCCGCCGCGCGGGTATAGATTGCCGGGGAGTCGCGGGGCGGCCGGGGGCCGCCCGGAGGGGTCTGCCGTGCTCGTGGCCCAGGTCCAGTTGCCCGGTCGCGCCCGGGCCGTGAACTGTGTTTCCCCGGACGCCGAGTTCGAGGTCGGGGAGTGGTGCCTGGTCGAGACCGGGGGCCGCCTGCAGCTCGCCAGCGTCGTCCGGATCCCGCTCGAACTGGACTGGACCGGTGGCCCGGCGCTGCCGAAGATCATCCGGCGCGCCGCGTCGGAGGACGAGGAGCGCGAGGCGTACCAGCAGGCGCGCAACGAGGAGTCGCTCGCGGCGGCGCGCGTCCTGGTCGACGAACTTGGCCTCGCGATGCGGCTGGTCCGGGTGCAGGTCGCGCCGCAGGGGCGCAAGTTCACGTTTTTCTTCGTCGCCGAGGGGCGGGTCGACTTCCGGCAGCTCGTCCGCGAGCTGACCCGCAAGCTGAATGCGCGCGTCGAGTTGCGGCAGATCGGCGTGCGCGACGCGGCGATCGCGCAGGGCGGGATGGCCCACTGCGGGCACGACCTGTGCTGCTCGCGCTGGATCGGCGATTTCGCACCGGTGTCGATGAAGATGGCCAAGGCCCAGGGCCTGCCGGTGAACCCGGCCAAGATCAGCGGCCAGTGCGGCCGCCTGATGTGCTGCCTGCGGTACGAGCTGGAGGGCGGGGGAACGCCGTGCGGCCGGCCCTGCGGCGGGGGCGCCGGCGTCGAGACCGAGCCGGAAACCGAGGTAAACCCCGTCGGTTCATGAACTTGGGTCTGTTTTCGGCCAGGCGCGTATCTTGGCCACGATTACTAAGTAATTTGTCCTAGAATGACGGCCACGGTTGGCCCGCCGTTCCGGCCGCCGCCCACCCAGGAGGAGCCATGGATCTCGGGCCGATCGAAGCGCGGCTCGCCGAGGCGATTCTCCGCGCCTCCACGCACATTCCCGAGGACGTCGAGCGCGCCCTAGCCCGCGGTCTGGACCAGGAGACGACCGACATCGCCCGCTCGCAGCTGCGCGCGATGCTGGACAACGTCGCGATCGCGCGCGACGAAGCGCGGCCGATCTGCCAGGACACCGGCATCGTCTCGTTCTACCTCACGGCGGGGTACGACTTCCCGGCGCTGGGGCGCATCGTGCGCGCGCTGGAGAACGTGCTGGTCGGCGCCACGCGCGACATCCCGCTGCGGCCCAACACCTCGCACCCGCTGCGCGCCGCGAACCCCGGCAACAACACCGGGCCGTTCATGCCGGTCGTGGACGTCGTGTTCGTCGAGGGCGACCAGCTCGTGATCGACGTCCTGCCGAAGGGCGGCGGGAGCGAGAACTGCTCCGGGCTGTTCCTGCTGACGCCGGCCGAGGGGATCAAGGGCTTCCGCAAGCGGCTGGTGGACCACGTGCAGAAGGCGGGGGGCAAGCCCTGCCCGCCGCTCGTCCTCGGCGTGGGCGTCGGCTCGCCGGCCGACCTCGCGCTGCGGCTGGCCAAGCGCTCCCTCACCCGCCCGCTGGGCGAGCACAACGCCGACCCGGAGATCGCGCAGCTCGAGCGCGACATGCTCGCCGACGTGAACGCGCTCGGCATCGGGCCGAACGGGCTCGGCGGCCGGACCACGGCGCTCGACGTGCACGTCGAGGTCACGTACCGCCACCCCGCGTCGTACCCGGTCGCGGTCGCGGTCCAGTGCTGGGCCGACCGCCGGGCGCGCGTCATCGTCGACAAGAACCTCCACGCGGCGCTGTCCTGAGGGAGGGATCGATGGAATACGTGCTGCAGACGCCGATCCGCGACGAACAGATCGAGAAGCTGCGCGCCGGCGATATCGTGCACATCAAGGGGATGCTGTTCACGGCGCGCGACGAAGCGCACATGCACCTGCTCGAGCACGGGCTTTTGGCCGGCTTCGAGCCGCGCGGCGCGGCGCTGTACCACTGCGGCCCGGTGACGCGCAAGACCGCGACGGGCTGGGAGGTCGTCGCCGCCGGGCCGACCACGAGCTTCCGCATGGACTCGCTCGAGGCCGACTTCCTCGCGCGCTTCGGGCCCAAGGTCGTCGTCGGCAAGGGCGGGATGGGCGCGCGCACGCAGGAAGCGCTGGTCCGCAACAAGGCGGTGTACGTCTCGTTCACCGGCGGCGCCGGCGCGCTCGCGGCCCGCACGCTGGGGCGCATCAGCGCCGTGCACCTGCTCCCCGAACTGGGAATGGCGGAGGCGATCTGGGTCTTCGACTCGCCCGGGTTCGGCCCCCTGATCGTGACGATGGATTGCCACGGCCGCTCGCTGCACCAGGAGCTGGACCAGTCCTCGCTGGCCCGCGCGGCCGAGATCAAGGCCCGCATCTAGCCGCCGCGGGCCGCGGTTCACCCGGGCGCGGCGGCGCCCGACCGGAGAGCGGAATGGACCGGGTACTCTCGCACGACGTCATCATTCTGGGCGCGGGGCTGGCGGGCCTGCGCGCGGCGGTCGAGATGTCGCGCCGGCTCGACGGCCGCGTCGACATCGGCATCGTCTCCAAGGTGCAGCTGATGCGCGCGCACTCGGTGTGCGCCGAGGGCGGCACCGCGGCGGTGATGCGCACCGACTTGGGCGACTCGACCGAGCTGCACGCCTGGGACACGGTCAAGGGCTCGGACTTCCTCGCCGACCAGGACGTGGTGCGGCGCTTCGTCGACATCATCCCGCGCGAGATCCTCCAGCTCGACCACTGGGGCATCCCGTGGACCCGCGACGCCGAGGGGCGCATCGACCAGCGGCCGTTCGGCGGGCACTCCTACCCGCGCGCGACGCTGGCCGCCGACAAGACCGGCTTCTTCGAGATGCAGACGCTGTACGACACGCTGCTCAAGTACCCGTCGTTCACGCGCTACGACGAGTTCTTCGTCACCGACATCCTCGTCGAGGACGGCCGCTTCGCCGCGCTGGCCGGGATCCACGCCCCGAGCGGCGAGACGGTCGTGCTGCGCGCCAAGGCGCTGTTGATCGCCTCGGGCGGGGGCGGGACGCTGTACGGCTTCACGACGTACTCGCCGACCGTCACGGGTGACGGGATGGCGATGGCCTACCGCGCCGGGCTGCCGCTGGAGGACATGGAGTTCCTGCAGTTCCACCCGACCGGCCTGGTGCCGTCGGGGATCCTGATGACCGAGGCCTGCCGCGGCGAGGGCGGCTACCTGCGCAACAACAAGGGCGAGCGTTTCATGGAGCGCTACGCGCCCTCGAAGATGGAGCTCGCGCCGCGCGACATGGTCTCGCGCGCCGAGACGACCGAGATCCTCGAGGGCCGCGGGTTCTCCGGTCCGGAAGGGCTGGACTACCTGCACCTGGACCTGACGCACCTCGGCGCGGCGCGCATCAACACGCGCCTGCCGCTGATCCGCGAGGTCTGCATCAAGTTCATCGGCCTCGACCCGATCACGAGCCCGATCCCGATCCGCCCGGTCGCGCACTACTCGATGGGCGGCATCGAGTGCGACATCGACGGCCGCACGCGGCTGCCCAACGTCTGGGTCGCGGGCGAGGCGGCGTGCGTGTCGCTGCACGGCGCGAACCGGCTGGGCTCGAACTCGACCGCGGAGTGCCTGGTCTGGGGCGGGATCAGCGGCGGCGAGATCGCGCGCGCGCTCCCCGGCCTGGGCGACGCGCCGCCGGTCAACGAGTCCCGCGTGCGCGAGGTCGAGGGTCACGTGAAGGAACTCTACGACCGGCGCGGCGACGAGAACCTGTACCAGCTGCGGCGCGAGCTGCGCGCGGTGATGGACCGCGACGTGGGCGTGTACCGCACCGGCGAGGGACTGGCCCGCGCGCTGGCGGCGGTGCGGCAGATCCGCGAGCGCACGCTGAGGGCCCCGGTCTCGGACAAGAGCCGGGTCTACAACTCGAACCTGTTCCACGCGCTCGAGCTGGAGAACCTGCTCGACCTGGCCGAGGTGACGGTCGCCGGCGCCCTGGAGCGGCAGGAGTCGCGCGGGGCGCACGCGCGGCGCGACTTCGCCACGCGCGACGACGAGCGCTGGCTGCGGCACACGCTGGCGTTCCGCCAGGACGGCGGGCCGCGGCTGGAGTACAAGCCGGTGACCATCGACATGTGGAAGCCGGTCGAGCGGAAGTACTGAAAACGAACGGGGGACCGATGGACACGAAGCACTACCCGAACCGGCTCGGCATCTGGGGGTGGCTCGGCGGCGGCCGCTGGGGCGCCGAACGCTACCTGTACGCGCTGCACCGGGTGACCGGCCTCGGCCTTCTGGCCTACTTCCTCCTGCACATCATCGTCACCTCGGCGCGGGCCCGCGGCGAGATCGCCTGGCTCGAATCGATGAAGCAGGTCACCGGGTCGCTGTTCACCTTCGGCGAGTACCTGGTGTTCATCGCCTTCGCGTTCCACGCGCTGAACGGCGTGCGGCTGGCGCTGTTGGAGCTGGGGATCGCCGTCGGGCCGCCGATCGAGCCGGTGTACCCGTACAAGACCTCGGTCGGGCGGCAGCGGCCGCTGGCCGTGATCGCGATGCTCCTGGCCGGCGTCGTGATCGTGTGGGGCGGCCTCGACTTCTTCTTCATCCGCAACTGAGAGGCGGGACGATGCGCGACCGAACGCTCTGGACCTGGCACATCGGCACCGGCCTGGTGATCCTGGTCCTCCTCGGACTGCACATGATGGTGATGCACCTCGACGACTCGCTGGGGATCTTCAACCCCGCGGGCGGGCACCCGATCGAGTGGCAGAACGTCCTGGCCCGCATGCAGAGCACGTTCTTCACCGTGACCTACGTGCTGCTGCTCGGCGCGGCCCTGTTCCACGGCCTGTACGGGCTGCGCAACATCCTCCTGGAACTGAACCCGCCGCGCTGGCTGCGCTCGGCGGTCAACGTGCTGTCGGTCCTCGGCGGCGTGGCGCTGTTCGCGTACGGGACCTGGGCCGCGGTCGCGGCGCAGTCGCTGGCCGGCACGCTGGCGGCCGCGGGAGGTGCGCGGTGAACGCGCCAGAAGTCCGCGAGGTCACCTACCGCATCCGGCGCTTCAACCCGGACCAGGACGCGGCGCCGCGCTGGGAAGATTTCCGGATCCGGGCCGAGGCCGGGCTGACGGTGCTCGACGGCCTGTGGCGGATCAAGGAGACGCTCTCGCCGACCCTGTCCTGGCGCTCGTCGTGCCGGATGGGGATCTGCGGGTCGTGCGGGATGCTGATCAACGGCAAGGCCCGGCTGGCCTGCAACACGCAGATCGCGGAGCTGGCGAGCCCGGTCGTCAGCGTCGCCCCGCTGCCGAACTTCAAGATCATCCGCGACCTCGTCCCCGACCTGCAGACGATGTTCCAGACCCACCGCGAGCTGATGCCGTTCCTCGTCCGCGACGACGTCGAGGAGCAGGAGCAGCCGACCCGCGAGTACTGGCAGAGTCCGCACGAACTGGAGCGCTACCTGCAGTTCTCGTACTGCATCAAGTGCGGCTGCTGCATGGCGGCGTGCCCGACGGTGGCCACCGACCCGGTGTACGCCGGGCCGATGCCGCTCGGGCAGGGCACGCGCTACAACATCGACTCGCGCGACGGCGGGTTCGCGCGGCGCCGCGAGGTGCTGGCGGGCAGCCGCGGCCCGTGGCGCTGCCACTTCGCCGGCGAGTGCTCGCGCGTGTGCCCCAAGGGCGTGGACCCGGCCAAAGCGATCCAGATCATGCGCCGCGAGTTGGTCCTCGACCTGTTGCGGCTGCGCCGCCGCGGCTGCCCGAACCCGGTCGCCGAGCCGGCGCACGGCGCCCGCCGCGCCGACATCCCGGCGGCTCCGGAGCGCACGATCGGCCCGAAGTCCTGATCAGGGTCCGAGGCGGGCGACGGCTTCGGCGATCGCGCGCCGTGCCGACTCCCTGGCCGCGGCGTCCGGGTACGGGTGCCGCGGCCAGAAGAACCCCTTCAGCCCGTCGCCCCGGCTGCGCGGGACGACGTGCACGTGCAGGTGCGGGACGCTCTGGCTGACCCGGTTGTTGAGCGCGACGAACGTCCCCTCGGCCCCCAGCGCCGCCTCGACCGCACGCGCGAGCCGCTGGGCCGCGCGGAACAAGGGCGCCAGCAACTCCGGCGGCAGGTCGGCCAGCGTCGGCACGTGCTCGCGCGGCACGAGCAGCACGTGCCCGGGGAACAGCGGCCGCTGGTCGAGGAACGCGAGCACCGCGTCGTCCTCCAGCACGATGTCGGCCGGCAGGTGCCCGCGCGCGATCTCGCAAAAAGTGCAGGCCATGGCGCCCTCTAACAAATTGTTATGTTTGCGTGCGGTTTCCATATTGCCCGAGTTCGCGATCGCCGTAAACTCCTGCCGGGCACGGGGCTGCCCGAGGAGAGATGACGATGAGACGAACTTGGTTCGCGTGGGGCGCGCTGTTGCCGCTGGCGGCGCTGGCGGCGACGGCGGGCACGCCCGAGGACCCGGGCGGAACGGCGTGGGTGTTCAGCGGCACCGCCAAGTGGAGCGTCAAGGGCGTGGCCAAGTGGAGTGAGAGCGGGGAGGCGGTGCTGTACGTCAACGCCGGGGGCAGCTGTCGGCTCGACACGTACGACAGCGGCTCGGGGCCGTACCCGGCCACGCCCGGCCCGTGCCAGGCGAACGAGTGCGTGCCGTGCACGTGGAGCCAGTCGAAGAAGAAGCTGACCCTCGCGTTCGACCGGGACGAGGTGGAGGAGCTGGTCACCGAGGGGTTGATCCACAAGGCGCTGGAGGAGGGGCTCGACCCGACCGGGCTGTCCGTGGACCTGACGCAGGTGTCGGGCTCGGCGAAGTTCAGCATCGCCAAGGACAGCCTGTCGGCGAAGCTCCAGTTCTCCGGGACCGCCAGCGCGCCCGCCGAGGGCGTCAATGACGCCAAGGTCGCGACCTCGCTGAAGGGCAACGGCTCGCGGCTGTGACCGTTCCGGTGCGGGTTCCGGGCGCGCCTTGCGCGCCCGGAACCGCGCCCGGTCACAGCTCGGTGGCGTCGGCGCGGCGCGAGTCCCAGAACAGGTAGGCCACGATCCCGCAGTAGAGCAGCAGCGCCAGCACCTCGGCGAAGTTGCCCTCGGCGTTGCCGAACAGGGCCACGCCGAGCGGGACCTGCCACTGCTGGTTGATCCACTTCAGGAACGCCGCGACCACGCCCATCACGGCCCCCCCGGCGATGAACCCCGAGGCGACGAGGGTGCCGCGGTTGTTCCAGGCCTGGGCCAGCTTCTCGTTCGCCCCCGCCGACTTCTTGACGAAGTGCGCGACCAGCCCACCGACGAGCAGCGGCGTGTTCAGCTCCAGCGGCAGGTACATGCCGAGGGCGAACGGCAGCGCGGGGAGCCGGAACAGGAACGTCACGATCAGGATCAGGACCACGCCCAGCCCGTACAGGCCCCAGCGCACCGGGATGTCGGACATGATCGGCTGGATCACGGCGACCATCGCGTTGGCCTGCGGCGCCGGCAAGGGCGAGGGGTGCTCCGGGGTCTGGACGAAGCCGTAGACCTGGTTCAGCAGCAGGATCACCGAGCCGACCGTGAGCGAGGCGAACAGCGCGCCGAGCAGCTTCGAGCGCTCCTGGACCCGCGGCGTGGCCCCGATCCAGTAGCCGACCTTCAGGTCGGTGACGAACCCGCCGACCGTCGACAGCGCGGTGCAGACGACCCCGCCGATCAAGAGCGCCGCGAGCATCCCGGCGTCCCCCTTGAGGCCGAGGGCGACGAGGATCACCGAGGCCAAAATCAGTGTCATCAGCGTCATGCCCGAGACGGGGTTGCTGCCGACCGTCGCCGTGGCCTGCGCCGCGACGGTCGTGAACAGGAACGAGATCACCAGGACGACGATCAGCGCGACGATGCTCTGCACGATGAAGTTCGACTGGTCCTTGAGGACGGCGAACAGGAAGAACAGCAGCAGCGCCGCGGTCACCGCGAGCAGGCCGCCCATCACGACTTTCATCGAGAAGTCGCGGTCGGTGCGCTCCGCGCTCTCGGCGGCCGCCGCCTTGCGGCCGCCGAACAGCTCGCGGAACCCGAGGCCGAACGCCGAGGCGATGATGCGCCAGCTGCGGATGATCCCGATCATGCCGGCGCAGACGATCCCGCCGATGCCGATGTGGCGGACGTACTGGCCGAACAACACCTCGGCCGGGGCCTGGGCGAAGGTCGAGTCCGCGGGCGGCGAGCCGAAGATCGACGGCAGCGATCCGCCCAGGACCGACACCAGCGGGACCAGCACGAACCACGACAGGAACGAGCCGAGGCAGATGATGAAGGCGTACTTCAGGCCGATGATGAAGCCGAGGCCGAGCACCGACGCGAGGACGTTGAGCCGGAACATGATCTTCAGCCGATCGGCGACCCAGGACAGCCCGACGATCGAGCGCGTGGTGAAGACCTCGGCGAACGCCGCGAAGTGGATCGCGACGAAGTCGAACAGCCCGCCGACCGCCGCCGCCGCGGCCAGCACCTTGGCCTGCTTGCCGCCCGCCTCGCCCGCGACGAGGATCTCGGTCGTGGCGGTCGCCTCGGGGAACGGCAGTTCCCCGTGCATCTCGCGCACGAAGTAGCGCCGCAGCGGGATCAGCAGCAGGACGCCGAGGATCCCGCCGAGCACCGCGACCACGAACAGCTTGATCAGGTCCACCGGCAGGCCGAGGATGAACAGGCCCGGCAGGGTGAAGATCGAGCCGGCGACGATCAGGCCCGAGGCGGCGCCGATCGACTGGACGATGACGTTTTCGAGGATCGTGGAGCGCCGGGGCAGCGAGACGCCGATGCCGACCGCGATGATCGCGATCGGGATCGCGGCCTCGAACACCTGCCCGACCTTGAACCCGAGGAAGGCGGCCGCGGCCGAGAACAGGATCGCCATGATGATCCCGAGCGTGACCGAACGGCCGGTCCACTCCGGCAGGCGCTCGCCGGGGGGTACGATCGGGGTGTAGCGCTCGCCCGGCGACAGCTTGCGGTACGCGTTCTCGGGCAGCGTGCGGCGGGAGGGGGTCTGCATCGGTCGGGGCGCTCCTTGCGGCCGGGCGGCGAAGCGAACGCCCGGATAGTACGGGAGCGCGCCGACCGGCGGCAATCGGGTCGTTGGCCCTCCGGGGCCCGAGTCCCCTACAATCCACGCCCCGGTCAGCGCGCGCGTCGGGGGATGCGCCGGGCACGGCCGGGTGAGCGGGGTCCGGGGATCGCCGCATGAACGCGGCTGGCCATGCAGTTCCGCCCCGGCGCGGCGCCCTGCGCCTGCTGCCGCGCGGCATCCGCCTGCTGCTGCTGGTGCTGATCCTCGTCGTGCTGTTGCCGCTCGTCGGCCTGCAGGCGTTCAACGCCTACCGCGCGTACCGGATGCGGCTCGGGGCGCAGAACACGGCCAACCTCGAGATGGCGCGCGCGGTGGCGTCGGCGTTCGAGCACTACGTCGAGAGCGTCGTGAACCAGGAACTCGGGCTGATCGTCGCGCTGCCCCGGCTGGACCAGCCCGGGCCGGCCCGCGAAGTCCTGCAGGAGGTGGCGACGCTGTACGGCTCCGCGGCGGCGTTCTCGTGGCTCGACGCCGACGGGAACGTGATCGCCAGCAGCCTGCCGAACGCCCACGGGCCGCTGCGCGGCACGGAGTTCTTCCAGTCGCTGCGCGCCGGACGGGACTGGGCGATCAGCGACCTC
>JAGOJY010000144.1 GCA_017994815.1 Acidobacteriota bacterium | reverse complement strand
CGGCAGAACCTGCGGTTCTTCGGCGGGGTGTACGGCCTGCCGCCGCGCGAGCTGAAGGACCGCATCGGCTGGGCCGCGCGCATGGCGCAGCTCGAGGGCCGCGAGGACCTTCTGACGGGATCGCTGCCCGGCGGCTGGAAGCAGCGCCTCGCGCTGGCTTCGGCGCTCCTGCACCAGCCGCAGCTGGTGTTCCTCGACGAGCCGACCGGCGGCGTGGACCCGATCGCGCGCCGGCAGTTCTGGTCGCTGATCGACGCCTTGGCCGCCGAGGGCCTGACCGTCCTCGTCACCACGCACTACCTCGACGAGGCCGAGCACTGCGACCGGCTGGCGCTGATGCACGCCGGGCGGCTGATCGCGCACGGCAGCGTGCGCGACCTGAAGCACCTCCTCGGCGAAAAGGCGGTGCTCGAGGTTTCGACCCCGCGGCCGTTGGAGGCGCTCGATTTGCTGGTGCGCGAGCCGTGGGCGCGGGAGGTGACGCTGTTCGGCAACCGGCTGCATGTCGTGACCGACGAGCGGGAGGGTGCCGCCGAGCGCGCGGTGGCGCTGCTGACGGCCGCGGGGCTCGGCCCGGCCGGCGCCGAGCCGATCGTGCCCTCGCTGGAGGACGTGTTCATCCACGCCATCGGCGCCGCGCAGGAGGCGCGCGCGTGAAGACGCTCTGGGCGATCGCGCTGAAGGAGCTGCGGCAGGTCCGGCGCGACCGCCTGACGCTCCTGATGCTGCTCGGCCTGCCGGCGCTGATGCTGCTGATGTTCGGCTACGCGCTGAACTTCGATGTCCGGCACGTGGCGCTGGCGGTCCAGGATCGCGACCTCAGCGCGGCCAGCCGCGAGCTGGTTTCGTCGTTCGTGAACTCGACGTACTTCGACCTGGCGCTGGACGCGCCGCCCGGCACCGACCTCGGGCGGATCACCGAGCGCCGCCGGGCCAAGGCGATCCTGGTCATCCCGCACGGCTTCGGCGAGGCGCTGGCCGCCGGCCGGCGGGCGCCGGTGCAGCTGATCATCGACGGCACCGACGCCAACACCGCCTCGGCGGTGCTTGGCTACGCGACCGCGCTGGCGGCTGCCGCGGGCCCGCCCGCCCCCGCGCTCACGATCGATTACCGGCCGCGCGTCTGGTACAACCCGGAGCTGAAGTCGAGCTACTTCCTCGTCCCGGGGCTGGTCGGCTTCATCCTGATGATCACGGGCGTGCTGTCCACCGCGCTCTCGGTCGTCAGGGAGAAGGAGCGCGGGACGATGGAGCAGCTCCGCGCGACGCCGCTGCGCGGCTGGCAGCTCATCGTCGGCAAGACGTTGCCCTATCTCGGGATCTCGCTGGCCGCGACCGCGGTGATCTTCGTCTCGGCGCGCCTCCTGTTCGGGCTGGAGATCCGCGGCCCGCTGCCGGCGCTGTTCGCCGTCACGCTGTTGTACCTGGTCGGCGCGCTCGGCTGGGGTCTTTTGATCTCGACGCTGCTCGACTCGCAGGCGATGGCGTTCCAGGTCGGCGCCGTCTCGGCGATGCTGCCCGCGCTGTTCCTCTCCGGGTTCATCTTCCCGATCCGCTCGCTGCCGGTCGTGCTGCAGGCCATCTCGTACGTCGTTCCCGCGCGGCACTACCTGACGGTGCTCCGCGGGATCGTGCTCAAGGGCGCGGGGCTCGGGCCGTTCGGCGTGGAACTCGGCATCCTGGCGCTGTACGCCACGATCGTGCTCGCGATCGCGGCCGTGCGCCTCGCGCGGCAGGGGACCGCCTGATGCGCGTCTTGCTGCACGTGATCCGCAAGGAGTTCCTGCAGCTCGCGCGGGATCGCAAGATGATCCCGCTGGTGCTGCTGTTCCCCGTGATCCAGCTGATCGTGTTCGGGTACGCGGCGACCCTGGACCTCGAGCGCATCCCGCTGCTCCTGGTCGACCTCGACCACACCGCCGCGAGCCGCCGGCTCACCGAGCGCTTCCTCGCCAGCCGCTACTTCGAGTTCGTCGGCTCGCTGCCCGACGTGGCCGCGGTCGAACCGTGGCTCGTGCGCGGCCGGGCGACGATCGCGCTGGTCATCGGTGAGGGCTTCGGCGGCGACCGCGCCGCGCGACGGACAGCCGAGGTCCAGCTGATCGCCGACGGCTCCGACGCGAACTCCGCGTCGATCGCCATGAGCTACGCTTCGCAGATCCTCGCCGCGGAAAACGCGCGGGTGCGCCCGGCGCGGCCGGCCGGCGGGGTCGAGCTGGTGCCGCGCGTCTGGTACAACCCCGAGATGAAGAGCCGCTGGTTCTACGTCCCGGCGATCCTGGCGATGGTGCTGATGGTGATGACGATGATCCTGCCGTCGATGGCGGTCGTGCGCGAGAAGGAGATCGGCACGCTGGAGCAGATCATCGTGACGCCGGTTCGGTCGTGGCAGCTGATCGTCGGCAAGCTCGCGCCGTTCGCGCTGATCGGGCTGGTCGACCTCCTGCTGGTCGTCGGCCTGACGGTCTGGCATTTCGGCGTGCCACTGCGCGGCTCGCTGGCCGTGCTGGTGCTGATCAGCATCCCGTTCCTGGTCACGCTGCTCGGGCTGGGCCTGCTCGTCTCGACCGTCGTGCGCAACCAGCAGCAGGCGATGATGACCTCGATGTTCCTGCTGATGGTGCCCTTCATCTACCTCTCGGGGCTGGTCTTCCCGATCGAGAACATGCCGCGCGCGATCCAGTGGTCCACGTACTGGATCCCGCTGCGCTACTACAACAACGTGATCCGCGGGGTGCTGCTCAAGGGCTCCGGCCTGGAGGTGCTGTGGCCCGAGGCGCTGGTACTGTGCGCGATGAGCGTGGTCGCGATCACGCTGGCCTCGCTGCGCTTCCGCAAGCGGCTGGACTGAGTGGTTCCCGGGGCGGCTCCCGGTTGACGCCGCGCCGCTGACGCTGTTAGCTGGGCCGACCCCGGAGGTGCGGATGCGCGTGAGCACGATGTTGTTGGCGGCGGTTCTGCCCGTCGGCCTCGGAATGGTCCTGTCGCTCGCCTCGGACGCAGCCGCGCCTGCCGCTCCGATCGGGCCGAGGCCGACTGTCGTGATCCTGGATCCCGCGACCAAGGACTCGATGCGGGTCCTCGGCGGACCCCCCGCGACGCACTCGATGCGCTCGGGCTACGTGGTCCTCGATCCCGGGAAGTCGGTCGGCAGGCACAGCACCGGCGAGTACGAGGAAGTGGTCATCGTGTTCGAGGGACAGGGAAAGATGACGATCGCCGGCGGCCCGGAGCTGGAGCTGGCCCGGGGAACGGTGGCCTACTGCCCGCCGCGGACCGAGCACGACGTCACGAACGTCGGGGAGCAGCCGTTGAAATACCTCTACGTCGTGGCGGCGGCCGCCCCGGCTGCCGGGGCGCGGTGACCCCGGCCGCCCACAGTTGACGGGCCACCGTCGCCCGCTCGTCGCGACGTTCGCGCTGGCCGCGACGGCGATGGTCGCCTTCGCGGCGAATTCCCTGCTGTGCCGTTCGGCGCTGGGCCCGCGCTCGATCGACGCCGCGACGTTCGCGGTCGTCCGGCTTGTCGCGGGGGCGACGGTGTTGTGGCTGCTCGCGCTCGGCACCGGCCGCGGCGGCGCCCGTTGCGGGGACTGGCTCTCGGCGGCGGCGCTGGCGATCTACGCGGTCGGCTTCTCGTTCGCGTACCTGTCGCTCGCGGTCGGCACCGGCGCCTTGATCCTGTTCGGCGCGGTGCAGGTG
>JAGOJY010000069.1 GCA_017994815.1 Acidobacteriota bacterium | reverse complement strand
GACGGCCGACTACCTGCGGAACTTCGAACAGAACGCCAGGGACCCGCTGGCCAGCGCGGCGGCGCTCGCGCTCGGGGCGTTCGGCGAGACCAGCGCGACGCCCGTGCTGACCGACGCGTTGCGGAACGTCGCGGCCGCGGAAGCCGCGGCCGCGGCGCTCGGCGAGCTGCGGGCGGCCGGGGCGCTGGACGCACTGCAGCAACTCCTGGCCTCCGGCAAGTCCGGGCCGGCCGCGCGCGCCACCGCCGCGCGCGCGCTGGGACGCATCGGGCGCGCGGAGAGCGTGCGCCCCCTCGCCCGCGGCCTGGCCGACCCGGAACTGGCGGACGCCTGCGCCGAAGCGCTGGCGGATTTCGGCCCCCGCGCCAAGGCCGCGCTGCCGGCCCTGCAGGAACTCGTCGCGCGCCCCTCGCAGGCCGAACGTTCCGAGGCACGGCTGGTCTACTCGGCCGAGGCCTCGCGCCTGATGCGCGCGAGGATCGCGGCCGTCAGGGCGATCGAGTCCGCCGCCGGGGCGCGCGCCTTCGACCTGCTCGCGCCGTACGCCCTCGACCCGGAGATCGGCGGGACGGTCCGCCACGCGCTCGCGCGGCTGGACGCCGTGCGCGCGAGCGAGCTGGCCGGCTCGGCGCCCTGACAGCCGGTGGGGGCCGGCGCAGCCGGCCCGCACTGCGAGCGTCATGCGGCGCGGATACCGTCAAGCGCCATGCACTCGGGGAGCCGGTCGCGACACCCGGTCAGCTTGCGCGGCCGGAGGGCAACTCGAGGACGTGGCGCTCGCGGGCGTCGGCCCGCCGCAGGAGCAGTGCGAAGACGAGCCCGCACACGCCCAGGCCCGCGAACATCAACATGCTCGCGGTGTAGGTCTGCGTCGTGTCGCGCAGGCGCCCGTTCAGCCACGGGAACAGCGCCAGCCCGATGTTCTGGATCATCGTCATCAGGCCGAATGCGGTCCCGACGCGTTCCTTCTCGACCAGGAGCGGCACCGAGGGCCACATCGCCGCCGGCACCAGCACGAATCCCGCGCCGAGCACGATCATCGGCACCCAGGGGACGAGCTGGGTCAGGCCCATGGTGGCGTGGGCCACGGTCAGGAGCAGCGAGCCCACGATCATCAGCGAGGCCCGCCGGCCGAAGCGGTCCACCAGCCGCCCGGCGAACGGCGCGAGGCACATCGAGGCGAAGATGATGATCTGCGTCGTACCCGGCGCGGTGCGCCCCATGTTGAAGAAGTCGTAGACCGCCGCGTAGAAGAACCCGCTGCCCTCGGGTGCGGTCGTGGACGGCAGGCCCCACTTGTCGTGGAAGAAGTCCGGCGCCAGCGACTGGAACGGGAAGATCGCCGAGTAGAAGGTCACGCACAGCGCGACCACGTACCAGTACGAGGCCCGGAAGCGCCGCACGTCGGAAAAGACGATCTTGTCGCCGCCGCCGGCCTCCTGCAGCCCCAGCGACTTCTCGCCGCGCAGGTCGATCATGTTGTAGACGAGGTTGGCCAGCACGCTCACGCCGCACAGCGCGGCGGCGACCCACAGGGCGGCGAGGTAGCCGTAACGCGTCGCGATCAGGGCCTCGGTGTTGTAGGTGAACAGCGTCCCCAGCCGGCTGATCGTCAGCGAGATCCCGAACGCGAGCGCGAGTTCCTTGCCGCGGAACCAGCGCGAGAGAATCGCGTTCTGCGCCACGACCAGCGACTCCGAGCCGGCCCCGAAGACGAAACGGCCGACGTAGGCGACGTAGATGTTCGGCGCGAACGCCACGATGGCCGCGCCGACCATCACCGTGATCGAGAACAGCAGGCTCGCCCGTCGCGTTCCGATCCTGTCGATCAACATGCCGCCGAGGAAGACGGTCAGGATCGCGGCGATGCTGTACATGCTGTACAGCAGCCCGAGTTGCTCGCGCTGCACGTTGTACGCGCCCAGGAGCGTGGTGCTGATCGCTGAAATGCTGTCGTAGGCAAAGTACGACCCGAACGTGAGGATCGACGCGAACGCCAAGACCCACCAGCGCAACGAGGCGGAGGATGGGGGTGTGCCGTTCGAAGATGTCATTTGCGCTCCGCGAGCCCCGGTAAAGCTGGGCAGTCTACCGCGGATCGCTGCCCCCCGGACCGGCGATCCCCTCACGCCGGCGCGTTCCCGGCCCGCGCCCGGCGCGTGAGGTCGTACGGCATCGACACCGGCGAAATGATCGAGGCCGACATGGCGTTCGTCAGGTGTCGAGCGCACCAGGACCTCCGTCGGCGGGGACGGAGCGCCGAGGACGCCCAGCGACTCGGCGCCAGCACCGAGACCGTGCGCAACCACATCCGCAGTCTGCTGCGCAAGCTCGAGGTCCACGGCAAGCTCGAGGCGCTGGCGCTGGTGCTGGGCCGCGGTCGCGGGACGGGGACCGATGCCCGGCCGGCACTTCGCCCGTCTCGCCGTAAGCTCCTGAAGGTCAACCGCTTGCGGTGACCCGACGGACCGCCGCGGTCCGCCCGGCGCCGGCGGGACGACCGACGTATCTTCCCGTTGCGATCCGGCCGGGTCGCAACGGGAGGAGGACCATGTCGCTCGCCGCCTTGGCCAGGGTCTTTTCGTGCTTATCCATCTTGGCCGTCGCCGGGGCGTTCGCCGGTGCCGCGGAGCCGCCGTCCAAGCTGGTGGGCGATCTCCCGGCGGTGCTGGACGCGGCGGCCCCCGGGGAACTCGTGCCGGTGTACTTCGTGCTGGCGGACCAGCTCGACGGGCAGCGCCTGCTCGCGCGCGCGGCCAGCGCGATCGGACGGGACGAGCGCCGGCACCTTGTCGTCTCCGCCTTGAAGGACCACGCGCAGCGCACCCAGCGCGGCCTCGCCGAACGGCTGCAGGCCGCGGCGGGGGGCGGGCTCGCGGCGCGGATCCGGCCGCTGTGGATCGGCAACGTGATCGGTGCCGACGCCACGCCGGCGCTGGTGCGCGAGCTGGCCGCCTTGCCCGAGGTGGCGCGCGTCAACTGGAACCCGAAGCGCGACGTGTTCCTGGGCCAGCGCGCGACGCCGGCCCCCCTGCCCCGCCGCGGCTTCGGGCCGTTGGCGCCGGACGCGATCGAGTGCGGCGTGGACCTGATGAACGCCCCCCGCGTCTGGAACGAGTTGGGCAACACGGGCGAGGGCGCGGTGATCGCGGTCATCGACACGGGCGCGTGCTGGACCCACAGCGACCTCATCAACCAGGTCTGGGTCAACCCCGGCGAGGACCTCGGCCACGACGGCATCGTCATGGACCCCGCGGACCAGAACGGCGTCGACGATGACGGCAACGGCTTCGTGGACGACCTGATCGGCTGGAACTTCGACAACAACAACAACCAGCCGATGGACGAGGACTCGCACGGCTCGCACACCGCCGGCACGGTGGCCGGCGACGGCACGGCCGGGCAGCAGTCGGGAATGGCGCCGGACGCCAAGGTCATGATCGTCCGTGTGGGCGTCTCGTTCGCCGACGAGCTCGACGTCTGGAACGCGATGCAGTACGCGGCGGCGAACGGTGCGCACGCGATCTCGATGAGCCTCGGCTGGCCGCACAACCAGAACCCCGACCGGCCGACCTGGCGCACGAACTGCGAGAACACGATCGACGCCGGGACGGCGATGGTCATCGCCGCCGGGAACGAGGGCCAGGGCGCGGAGCCGGACAACATCCGCACGCCCGGCGACGTCCCGCGCGTGATCACCGTCGCGGCGGTGGACTGCAACGACGCGATTGCCGGGTTCTCGAGCCGCGGGCCGGTGAGCTGGCAGGACGTCCCGCCGTGGTTCGACCACCCGTACCCGCCGGGACTGGTCAAGCCCGACGTGGCCGGGCCGGGCGTCAACACGCAGAGCCACTACATCTGCAACGGCTACACGTCGATGTCGGGGACGTCGATGGCCACGCCGCACGTCGCGGGCGCCGTCGCGCTGATGGTCGCGGCCAACCCGGGGCTGACGCACGACGACATCAAGCAACTCCTCGAGGATACCGCCGTCGACCTCGGCGCGACGGGCAAGGACAACGAGTACGGCAGCGGCCGCGTCGATGCCTACGAAGCCGTGCTGCTGTCGGCCAGCCCCAACGGGCGGATGGTGATCAAGGAAGCGGTTTTCGGCTGCGCGGGCCTGCTGCACCTCACCGTCGCGGACTCCGACCTGCGCGGCGCGGGCACGGTCAGCGTGACGGTGACGTCCGCCACGGAGCCCGGCGGCGAGACCGTGATCCTGACCGAGACCAGTTCCACCTCCGGCGCGTTCAAGGGCCAACTCGCCACCGGTCCCGGCGCGCCGGCCGCCGACGGCGTGCTGCAGGTGGTCAACGGCGACACCGCCGTCGCGACGTACATCGACGCCAACGACGGGCAGGGCGGCATCAACGTGCCGAAGACCGACTCCGCGATCGCCGATTGCGTGGCGCCGGTGATCGGCAACGTGCGCGCGGAGCAGGTCGGCCTGACCAGCGCGCGGATCCGCTGGACCACCAACGAGCCGAGCGACAGCGTGGTCGACTTCGGCGCGCTGATCCCGCCCGACCAGCAGACCTCCGTGCCGGCGATGGTGACGAGCCACGACGTGCTGCTCTCGGGCCTGCCGTCGTGCACGGTCTTCTACTACAAGGTGTCGAGCACCGATCCGTACGGGTACGGGACGACCGACGACAACGCCGGCGTGTACTACCACTTCGAAACGCAGGGCGACTTCGGCTCGGGCCCGCAGTCGTGCCACGGCGGGCAGGCGCTGCTCGACTCCACCATCTACTCGTGCGGCACGACCGTGACCGTCGAGGTCTCGGACATCGACCTGAACCTCGATCCCGCCGCCGCCGACAGCGCCACGCTCCTGGTCACCAGCACGACCGAGGCCGAGCCGGAGCTCGTGACGGCGACAGAAACCGGCCCGAACAGCTCGCGCTTCCGCGGGACGATCATGACCGCGCCCGGCGCCCCGGCACCAGACGGCCTGCTCCAGACCCGCGAGGGGGACCTGCTGACGGTCACCTACCTCGACGAGGACGACGGGACGGGAGCGCCGGCGACTTCGTTCGACACGGCGCACCTCGACTGCGCCGGGCCGGTCATCACGAACCTGCGCGTGGACACGATCACGGACCAGCGCGCGACGTTCCGCTTCACGACCAACGAGCCCGCGGACACGGTCCTCGAGTGGGGAACCACCCCGGCGCTCGGGCAGGTCGTTGCCAACGCCACGCTGGCCACGGAACACGCGGTCATGCTCAGCCGCTTCGACACCTGTCAGCGGATCTACTTCCGCGTCAAGTCCACCGACCGCTGGGGTTACACGAAGGTCGGCGAGGCCGGGGGCGGGCCGCACGCGTTCAACCTCGGGCAGATCCCCGGGCTGTACTGGCGCGACACGTTCGAGAACTCGTCGGGCTGGACCCTCGGCGGCGAGTGGCAGATCGACGCGCCGCAGGGGCGCGGCGGGTCGTCGGGGCTGGCCGACCCGGTGGCGGCGTACAACAACGCGAAGGTCCTCGGGCACGACCTGACCGGTGTCGGGTCGTTCCCGGGCGACTACGAGCCGAACCGGACCGAGAAGGCGCGCTCGCCGTCGCAGGACGCGACGGCGTGGCACAACACCAAGCTGATCCTCTACCGCCGCCTGAACTCGGGTAACAATGACGAAGCCTCGCTGTGGCTGTGGACCAACAACGGCGTGCCGGTGTACCGCAGCGACGGCCAGCCGGTCTCGGAGGCGCAGTTCTCGTACCAGAGCTGGGACGTCTCGCAGCGCGTGGACGGCCAGCCCGCCGTCTCGATCGAGTTCCAGCAGCGCTCCGACGGCGGGGGCAACTTCTCGGGCTGGAACGTGGACGACGTCATCTTCAAGGACGGGACCAAGCCCGACTATGGCCCGTGCGGCGGGTGCGGCGCGGCGCCGTCGTTCGCCGGCGCCGCGAGCGCGATCGACAACGACGCCTGCGGCGCGGCGGGCGTGACGGTCTCGTGGGCCGGCGCCGCGGCGTGGGGCACCGGCGCGGGCGGGAGCTACACGATCTGGCGCGACGTGGTGCCCAACTTCACGCCGACGAACGCCAACCGGATCGCGATCGGCGTGGCAGCCCTGTCCTACAACGACGCGTCCGCGCCGAACAACGTGCCGTTGTACTACCTCGTCCGGGCGGAAAACGACGAGACCTGCGGCGGCGGCCCGCACAACGGCGGCGTCGTGGACGGCAACACCGTGTACGCGGCGACGACCGACACGCTGACGCAGCCGACCCCGGCCGAGGTCGGCGGCGTCGGCGCCGGCCTCGTCGCGCGCAGCCACCTGCGCCTGTCGTGGGAGGCCGCGGCCGCGGCCACCTCGTACAGCGTCTACCGCTCGACCAGCCCGGCGCCGGGCTCCTTCACCAGCGTCGCCCAGACGCCCGACCTGTTCTGGGACGACGAGGGCCAGGGCACCAACGCCCAGACTTACTTCTACCTGGTGCGCGGGGCGAACACCTGCGGGAACGAGGGCCCCTAGCCCCCGCTCTCGATCGACGACCGAGCGCGGCGTCCCGTCCGGGACGCCGCGCTTTTTTTCATTCTCGGGCCAGTCGCGCGACGTGCAGCCGGAGCAGCGAGACGAGGCCCAGCCAGTCCGGCACCGGCCGGCCGCTCGCGATCAGCGCCCGCGCGGCGTGCACGGCCGGGTCCGGTTCGGTCGTCGGCTCCGCGGAGCGGGCGCAGCGCTCGAGCCGCTGGCGCTCGGCCTGCATCCCGCCGTAGAGCGCGCGGCTCTGCGCGCGCAGAAGGAAGCGGACGTAGCCGTCGGGCGCGCGGCCCTCGACGGCGCCGGCGATCGCGGCGTCGAGCCGCGCGAGCAGCTTGCGGGGGTCGGGATCCATGAGGCGCATGGTCGCGCTTCTTGTCGGCGCGCAGTGTGCCGCGCGCGCCGCGGGCGTTGCGCGCGCGGGAATCGCCCGGCGCGGCTTCAGGGACACGCCGCGATCGACTGCGCCACGCACGCCGCTGCCGACGGCGGCCGCTCGACGCCCCGCGAATCGAGGCCGTACGAGCCCTCCTGCGTCGCGTCCCGCGGCACCACGAGGAAATAGCGGTTCCCCGCGGCCGGCGCGAAGGTGGCCGACCGGGCGCCGCCGGTCGTGCAGAGCCGCGGCTCGTGGCCGGCGAAGGCGCCGATCGCGCCTTCGTACACCTCGTAGTCGGTATCCGCCCCGTTGCACGACGGACCCCAAGTCAGCGCCACGCCGGACACCGCGCGCGAGACGCGCACCGGGTTGCCGGCCGAGCCCCGGTCTCCCGGCACCCTTCCGGACCCCGTGCCGGCGACGACCAGCGCCGCCGCGGTGCTGAGTTCCTCGCCGCACGCGTTCGCGACCGCGACCTGGTAGGTCCCGGCGTCGGCGGCGCTCACCGGCCAGATCGTGAGCCAGGGCGTCGTCGCGCCGGAGATGACCGAACCGCTTGGCGTCGGACCGTCGGCGAGGATCGTCGTGCCGCGGCGCCAGCGATACGTCAGCGCGGGGGCGCCGTCCGCCACCACGGACAGCTGCGCGGTTCCCCCGGGCGGCGCGCTGGCGTCGCGGGGCTGACGGTCGAGCATCACGCGGTCGCGGTAGCGGTACTCCCAGGTCTGCTCGGCCGCGTAGTAGGCGTCGTTGTAGGCCGAGCCGACCATCACCATCGCGCGCCGGACGGAGTCGAACGCCATCCCCAGCGGGATGACCGCGTCCTGCTGGCTCAGCGTGACGTCCGGCAGGACGTCGGCCCACTGCGAGCCGTCGAACGCGTGGGTGTCGGTGCGGTACGCCCCCGGCCCCTGGTTGCGGCAGCAGGCGTACATCGTGACGCGGTGACGCATGGCGTCGTACGCCAGCGCGGGGTAGTAGCGGGCCGGGGTCGGCGTCGCGACCGGCGACCAGCCCGTGCCGGCCGAGGTCCACGTCTTCGCGTCGATCGGGTTGTCGGTCGGCCAGTAGTACTGCCCCACCGCCACGCCCCGCGAGTCGTCGAACGCGACCGGCGAGTTGTTGTACTCCGGGCCCGGCCCGCTGGAGGCGAGGCTCCACGTCGCGGTCGGTGAGTCGAACTCCCAGGTCTCGTCCGTCGGCGTCGAGCCGCCCAAGCCGTACACCAGCACCATCTTGCCCCGCGCGGAGTCGAACGTCGTCTGGCCGTGCAACGCGACGTTGGCCGGCGGCCCGTCGGGCGAGGTCGTCACCAGGGTCCAGTCGTTGCCATCGTACGACCAGACTTCGCTGTTGTTGAACGGCATCGGCGGGTTCGCATACCCGCTGAACAGCAGGACCGCGTGGCGCACCGTGTCGTACGTCATCTCGTGCTGGGTGCGCGGCCCGGGGCCGTGCGGCGGGAAGCGCTGGGCCCAGCCCACGCCGTCCCACTCCCACGTGTCCCCCAGCGCCTGACCGTCCGGGTGCGCGCCCCCGTACAGCACGCTCACGCGCCGGAACGCGTCGTAGGCGAGGTCGGCCGTGGCCACGCCGCGCTTGATCGGCCCGCTCGTCGCGCGCAGGGCCCACGCGGGCGTCGGCAGCGCGACGGCGACCGGGTTCATGAAGCGGGTCTCGCACTGGTCCTGCACGCGGCACTGGTACGACCCCTCGTCCTCGTAGCGCGCGCGGCCGATGGTGAGCGTGGGACCGTTCACCCCCGTGATCCGCGAGTCGCCCGCCAGCGGCTGGCCGTTCTTGGACCACTGGAACGTCATGTTGCCGACGCCGCGCGCGGCGCTGGGCAGGACCAGGTCGTGGCAGGCCTCGGGGTTCGGCGCGGGCGCCGGGTCGAACGTCACGCCGACCTGGATGTGGACCGTGACGCTCGTCACGCTGCCGCAGCCGTTGCTGACGACGACCTTGTAGTCGCCGGAGTCGGCGTGGTTGGCGTACTCGACGCTGTAGGTCTCGCCGGTCGCGCCCGGGATCGGCACGCCGTTCCGGTACCACTGGTTGTGGCGCGGCGCGCCGGGTCCCGGCGTGTACGACAGGTTGAGCGTCTGGAACGGGCAGATCGCGGACCCGACCGGCTGGACCGCGATCGTCGGCGGGCCGGTCGCGGTTTCGAACGGCCCGGCGTTGACGTGGAAGAACAGGCCGCCGGACGACTGCACCAGCACCCGGGCCGCCGTCGTGGGGACCGCCGGCACCGGCACCAGCGCCGCCCCGGAGTTCGGGAAGTCCGCGGCCAGCGTCCACGGGAACGACTGGCCCCCGTCGGCCGACATCAGGATGTCCACGGTGGCGGCGTTGATCGGGGCCTCGTTGGTCGTGGCGACGTTCCAGGTCACGCCCATGCCCTGCCCGGCGCAGTAGGCGCCCAAGGCCGGCGGCGCGGTCACGCGGAACCCGGGCAGCGGGACCTCGACCACCTCCACGTCGATGTCGCCCCACCCCCAGCCCCCGGCGCCCGCGACGTTGTCGCGCAGAACGCCGCGGAACGCGGACGTCCGCGAGTAGCGCGGCAGGTTCTCCCCGAGCGACGGCGTCCCGTCGAGCACGTGCTCGAAGCTGGGAAAACGACGCTCGGCCTGCACCGAGGGGGCGAGCACGCGGAACAGCGGCTCGCCCTGGCCGCGGTCCTGCCCGAGCGGCAACTGCGGCCCGCGGTCGAACTGCTCGATCGAGTAGGTCAGGCTGTCGTTCGGCCCGCCGTACTCGGCCGAGGGGCTGATCAGGCGGAACGGCGTGTCGGAGGGGATCACGTACGGGCCCTGCACCGGCGGCGTGGCGCCGGTGTGGAGGTTCCCGGTCGGGATCCGCGCCACGCACGTCGTGCCGGTCACGAAGTTCGCGATCTGGATCATGCTGCTCAGGTTGTACATCGGGACCTTGGCGCCGTTGGCGGTCGGCGGATCGGGCGTGGTCGGGGCGCTCACGATGTCGTCGGAGCCGCACGAGCCGCCGTACGACATGATCGTGCTGCCCGAGCCCGGTTCGTACGCCGTGTCCGCCGTCCACTGCGGCACCCCGCCGACCGAGGCGCACGAGCCCGCCATCCCGTTGAAGGTGTGCGTCGCGCCGAGCTGGTGCCCGATCTCGTGCGCGACCAGGTCGATCATGAAGTAATCGCCCGTCGCGGAGCTGGTCGAGGAGAACCCGAGCGCCTTCTTGCTGTCGTTGCACACGGTGCCGATCGCGCCGGCATTGCCGCGGTATCCGGCGGCCTGCCAGTGGAAGGTGTGGCCGAAGCTGTAGCTGGTGGTGCCGAGGACGGCGTTGATGTTGTCCTGGAACTGCTGCTGCAGGCTGGCGTCGGCCTGGGTGGTGTCGTAAGGATCGGTCGCCGGGTCGGTGTAGACGATCCGGTCGTTGTTCGCGACCAGGAGCAGGCGCACGGGACCGTCGCGCTCGAGGACCTGGTTCACGCGGTTTAGCGTGGACTGGATCACGCTCATGGTCAGCGCAACGCTCGGCGATTGCGGCGGGTTCATCTGGGCCGCGAGGCCGACCGAGAACTCGCCGGTGGTCGAGACGGCGATGCCGAACTCGTTGCGCAGGACCTCGAGCGGGGCGCCGTCGGCGGCCGCGGGCGAGGCGGGTGACGACGGCCCGCGCGGCGCACCGTCGAGCGCCGGCGCGGCCTGCGGGGTCGAGCACTCCGTCGCTCCCGCCGGGGCGAGCATGCCGTGGAAGTAGGAGACGTAGTGGCGGGTGTCGCCGCCGCTGACGGGGTCGATGTACCACGCGGCCGCCCGGTCCGGTCCTCCCGCGCGGGGCTCCAGGACCTGCGCGCGGAAGCCGAGCAGCGACACGTCGAAACGGACGGTCGCCGCCGGGTTGTCGAGCCCCTGTCCGAGGTACGCGCGCAGCCCGGGGAACCGCGCCTGGAGCGCCGGCTGCATCACCGGCGACTCGACGAACGCGAAGCGCTCCAGCGTGCCGTCGGGCCGCGGCAGCTCGATCACAGCGGTCGATTCGCGCACGGGGAACGCGCCCTCGCGCGGCGCCGCGGCGAGCAGGATCTGCAGCCGCGCCTCGTCCAGTTCCAGCGGCTGCCCGGCGGTGGGCCGGATCCACGGCCGGGCGGCGAGCACCTCGGGCGGGAGCGACGCCTTGCGCCAGATCGCGGGACCCGCCTGCGGAGCGGCGGGGACCTGGGCCGCGGCCGGGGCGACGAGGGCGCTCGCCACGAGGGCGAGCGCGCCGGCGGAGATCTGCTTCTGCGCGGGGACGTGGTTCATCGGGGCACCTCGCGAAAGAGCACGAGGTATACCGGCCGACCGCGGCGAGCGCGCCATCCGATTGGATAGCGTTCGGGTCGCGGCGGGAGGAACGTCAGCGCACCAGGCCGGCCCGCAGCGCCTTGGCGACGGCCTCCGATCGCGAGTGCACCTGCAGCTTCTCGTAGATGTGGCGCACGTGGAAGGCGATCGTCGGCCGCCCGACGCCGAGCAGCTCGGCCGCGGCCTGCAGCGTGTGGCCGTCCACGAGGAGCTTCAGGACGCGCGTCTCGTGGGGCGTGAGGTTGCTCTCCGCGCGCTCGGGCGGCTGGAACCGCGTGAAGAGATTGACGACCTGGCGCGCGATCTCCGGCGACATGGGCGCGCCCCCGGTGACCGCCTCCTCCAGGCTCGACAGGAGCCGCGGGGCCGGCGTCTTCTTCAGCAGGTACCCGCAGGCACCCGCGCACAGCGCGGCGAAGATGCGCTCGTCGTCGCGGTAGACGCTCAGGACGACCGTGGGCAGCGCGGGCTGGCTGACCCGCAGCCGCCGGATCCCCTCGACGCCGCTCATCCCCGGCAACCCGAGGTCGACCAGCACGACGGTCGGCGGCGCCGCGGCGATCGCCGCGAGCGCTTCCTCCATCGTCCCCCACGCGCCGGAGCAGGCGAAGCCATCGGCGCCGGCGATCAGGTCGGCGAGTCCCTCGCGGATTTCGTCGCGGTCCTCGACGATCCCGACGCGGATCGGCCGCGGCACCGGCCGCATCTCGGGTTTCTGGTCGCCGTCGGTCACCGTGTCCCCGCGCGCGAGCCTACGCCGGCGGCCCGGGTGCGCCCACCGTCCGAATGAATGGGAATCGCCGCCGCGGCCGGGTGCCCGTCCGCAGCACGATTGCGACGCCGCCGCCCGGCCCGGGGCCGATCTCCAGCTCGGCCCCGATCCGCGCCGCGCGGCGGCGGATGCTGGCCAGGCCGTGCCCGCGCCCGGGCTCGGTCCCCGGCAGCCCGCGCCCGTCGTCGCGCACGCGCAGCGTCAGGCACGCGCCGTCGCGCCGCAGCTCGACGTCGACGCGGCTCGCGCCCGAGTGGCGCAGCGCGTTCTGCAGCGCCTCCTTGAAGATCAGGTAGATCTGCCGCCGGCCGTCGGCATCGAGCCGCCCGGCCCCGCCATCGGCCGGCGGCAGGTCGAGGTGCAGTTCGATGGCCGACCCCGCGAACAGCTCGCTCGCGAATCGCCGCATCCGGCTCGCGAGCTGGTCGACGCGGTCGCCGCGCGGCGAGATCGCCCAGACCACGTCGCTCATCGCCTCGACGACCTCGCCCGCGAGTTCCGTGATCCGGTCGAGCGACGCGGGCGCGCGGGGTTCTCCCCGTTCGACCTGCCGGCACGCGAGCTGGGCGAGGATCGCGATCTGCGAGAGGCTCGAGCCGATGTCGTCGTGCAGGTCGGTCGCGATCCGCGTGCGCACCCGCTCGACCTCGACCACCCGGGCGAGCCGCAGGCGGTACGCGGCGTAGAGCACCGCGGCGCCGGCGGCGGCGCACAGGGCGAGGAACCAGCCGCGGCGCCAGACCGGCGCGAGCACGCGGATCTCGACCCCCGCCGGCGGCCCGGCCAAGAGGCCGTCCGCGCCTGCCGCGCGCACCTCGAAGCGGTACGAGCCCGGGCCGAGGCGCGCGTAGTGGACCGACTGCGCCGGTCCGGGCGCTTCCCACGGGCCCGTGCCGTCGCCGAGCCGGACCTGGAACAGCGGACGCCGGTTCGTCGCGGTGTGCACCGCGAAGAAGCTGATCGCGAGCGGGCTGCGCCCCGGCGGGACCACGACCGGGCCGGCGACGGCGGCCCCGAGCGGTGGCAGCGGCACCGGCTCGCCGGCGACGCGGACCTCCCGCAGCCGCGCCCGCGGGAGCGGCTCCGGCGGGTCCGGCCCGGGATCGCGCGACGCCACGCGCGTCAGGTCGCTGAACCAGAGGCGGCCCGCGCGGTCGCGCGCACAGAGCTGGATCACGTTGCCCGGCAACCCGTCCGCGGCGGTGAACAGCCGCCACGACTGTCGCCCGCCGTCCAGCCGCAGGACGCCGTGCTCGGTGCCGAGCCAGACGTTCCCCGCGGCATCGTCCACCGCGCACGCGACGGAGGTCGCGCCGATCTCGGCCGGGAGTGCGACGCGCTCGACCCGCGGCTGCGGCGCGTCCGGCTCGCCGATCAGCAGCACGCCCTTGTCCCCGGGCAGCCACAGGCGCCCGCGCCGGTCCAGCGCCAGCGACGCGATCCCCGTCGACTCGAACAGCGGAGATGCGATTTCCTCGAAGTCCCTGCCGCGCGAGCGGAACAAGCGCGAGCGGAAGAACAGGAACCACATCGTGCCGGAGCGCGTCTCGGCCACCGCGATCGGCCCGTGGGCCCCGGCGAACGCCGCCGCGGGGAACGACTCGACCCGTCCCGCGCCCCGGGCGATCCGCGCCAGGCCGCTCGCGGCCGAGCCGAAGACCTGCGTCCCGATCCAGAGATCGGCGCGCGAATCCTCGGTCACGAACGTGATCTCGTCCGCGGGGAGTTCCCCCCCGCCTCGGAGCCAACGCGCGGGTGGCCGCGCGAGCGCGCCCGCTCCCTCGCGCCCCGGATCGCTCCACCCGAGCAGGCCGCGCCCGGTCCCGATCCACCACGACCCGTCGCGCTGCTGGACGATGTTCCTGCCGTAGAGCCAGCCGACGTAGTCCACCCCGGCCGGCACGCGCACCGCGTGCGGAACGAAGGTCTCCCGCTCGCGTTGCCACACGAGCATCTCGGCCCCGCCCGATCGCAGCAGCGCCGACGGACGCCCCGCCGCATCCTCGAACAGCGTCACGACCCGGAAACCCGGGCGGTCGATCTCGGGGTGCGTCAGCAAGGCCCCGCCGGCGCGCCGCACGAGCCCGCGGTTGCGCAGCCCGACCCAGAGGTTGCCCGCCGCGTCGGCCGCGAGATCGGTCACGTCGTCGCCGCCGAGACCGGCGGCGCGGTTGACGGTCTCGCCGGTCGCCCACTGGCCGTCGTTCCCGCGGACGAGGCTGGTGATCCCCGCCGTGCTCCCGACGAGGATCCGCCCGTCCCCGTCGGGCAAGAGCGCGGAGGTGTCGTAGCTCGTCAGGCCCTCGCGCACGCCGAAGACGAGGTCCGCGACCCGCGGGTGGCCCGGGCGCCCGCGTTCGAAGCGCGCGACACCGCGGTCGAAGGCGACCCAGGCGCGCCCGTCGGCGTCGAACGCGAAGTCCCGGACGAAATCCGCCCCGACGACCGAGCGCGGAACGTACTCCACGGACCCGCCGGGCGCGATGCAGAAGAGCCCCGAGGCGTGCGTGCCGACCCACAGGTTGCCCTGGCCGTCGAACGCCAGCGCCTGGACCCGCGAGCCCAGCATCCCGGCCGGCCCGCCCGCCGGCAGTTCGAAGCGCCGCGCGCGCCACGCGCCCGGCGCGCCCTGGATGCGGACCAGGTCGTGGAACGTCCCGGCCCAGACCGTGCCATCGGTG
Source organism: Acidobacteriota bacterium (assembly GCA_017994815.1). Taxonomy (GTDB): domain Bacteria; phylum Acidobacteriota; class Polarisedimenticolia; order J045; family J045; genus JAGOJY01. Next base: position 2,964 of record JAGOJY010000069.1, on the reverse strand, counting down.
GCCACGACGACCCGGTGCACACCTCGCGACGCGTCGGGCGGATCGAGGGCGACGCGCTCGAACAGCGGGCGCGCGCCGGCCGACCGCGACGGCTCGATCCGGAACAGGCCCTCGCCCGTCGCGACCCACATCGCGCCGTCCGGGGCCTGGGCGACGTCGAAGACCCCGCCGCCGGCCAGGCCGTCCTCCTCGGTGAAGTTCGTGAAGCGCTCGCCGTCGTAGATCGACAGCCCCTGCGAAGTCGCGGCCCAGACGAATCCCTCGCGATCGACCAGGAGCTTCTGGACGTCGTCCACCAGCAGCCCGTCCGCAGACGTGTACCGGGAGGACGAGAGGCCCGGCACCGCGGGGGCGGTCCCGGTCGCGCCGACACCGGCCAGCACCGCGCCGAGGAACATGACGGGGGTCCACCCCCGCGATCGGCCGGGGCATCGCGCGATCGTGTCCCGCACGCGCGGCACGATCCCCTCTACATGTCGTTGAGCTTTTCGTACTTCCAGTACTTGGTGCCGGAAACGTCGGCCGACGCCATCAGGCCTTTCTCGGTGATCTGGTAGTACGCGACGCCGTTGTTGAAGGCGGCGCCCGCGTTCGCGCCCTTGTTGCCGGCGGCGGCCTGCACCGCGGCGTCGGCCTGCCAGCCCTTGTCCACGAAGCTCCGGAACGCCTGCTCGGTTTCGAACAGGAACAGCACCCTGTACTTCTGCCCGCCGAGCCCGAAGCCGATCCCGGCCGTGCCCATCCGCATGTAGGTGCGCTGGCCGGACCGCGGCACCGCGACGCCGGCGCCGCCGCCGCCGCTCAGGCCGAGCGCGAACTTGAGGTTCTCGAACACGGCGTACCCGTAAGCCTTGTCGTGGAGCGCCTTGGCGTTCTCGCTCTTCGCGAGCACCTCGGCCAACGTCTTCTCGGCCAAGGTGTCCAGTTCCGCCCGCCTCTCGGCGTGCTTGTCGCCACCCTTGGCCGGCTCCGCGGCGGGCACCGGCCGCGGGAGGACCGCCACCGCCACGCAGGCGACGACCGCCGCCAGGACACCCATTTTCCGGATCATCGGCCGCTCCTCCGTCTTGTGGCGACCATCATAGGCGCGCGCTGCAAACCCGCCGCTCCGGGGCGGCCGGACCAGGGACCACGACCGGACCGCGGGTGAGATCCGTTGACGCGATCCCGGGCCAAGACGTATAACATCGCGCTGTCGCTTGGTTATTCCCGCACGAATACCAGGTTCCGCACCGCGCCTGCCGCCCGCGCCCGAGCTGCTCCGGGAACCTGGTCGCGGAGAGGTGCGCATGCGCAGGGCGAGATCGGCCTCGTGGACCGTGGTCGTGCACATGGTGGTGGCGCTGCTCGCAGCCTCGGTCGGCCCCGCCTGCGCGCAGCAGTCTTGTGACCAGCTGCCCCGGGCGATCCTCGGGTGGTGGGGCGGCGACGACAGCGCGAGCGACGTCACGCTCAACGCGAACGACGGGCAGCTCATCGGCGGTGCGACTTTTGGTCCGGCGGTCTCCGGTGACGGGTTCAGGCTCGACGGCATCGACGACCGGGTGGACATTCCCGACTCGCCGAGCCTGCGGCCCTCGCAGTTCACGCTCTCCGCGTGGGTCAACCTCGACGTCGCCATCCAGTACTCCTGCATCATCTGCAAGCAGGTCGGCAACGGCAACCTGGATTCGTACAGCCTGTGGTTGGACAACGGTGTCCTCCGGGGCGGGATGTACGGCTATACCGAGGCGATCGGCCCCCGCCTCCCGGCGAACCGCTGGCTCCACGCCACGGTGACCTACGATGGTTCGATCATCCGGCTGTACCTCGACGGCGCGCTGGTCGCGGCCGCGCCGGGCCCGGTGTCACCGGTGCCCTACGACGCCAACCAGGTCATCATCGGCGCCGAGGACAACGGGCTCGGCACGTACACGGCGTTTTTCCGCGGCAGCATCGACGAAGCGCAGGTGTTCGGGCGCGCGCTGTCGAGCTGCGAGGTCCGGGCGCTGGCCCGGAGCGAGCAGGGCTTCTGCAAGGGCGATGACGACGGCGACGGCGTGCCCGACTGCCAGGACGACTGCCCGGCACTCGCCAACGCGACGCAGCTCGACGGCGATGGCGACGGCGTCGGCGACCCGTGCGACTGCGGGCCTGCTGACGCGACGGTGTACTCGAGCCCCGGCGACCCGAACCTGCTCGCGCTCACGTCGCACGACGAGTTGGACTGGTGCCGCGACCCGTCGTTCACCGGTCCGGCCACGGTTTACGACGTGCAGCGCGGCGATCTCGACGCGCTGCCCGTCACGGCCCAGACATCCGCGTGCCGCTCGCAGTGCCTCGCCGCCGTCCCGGGGCTCGTCGCCTGGTGGCCCGGCGACGGGAACACGACCGACCTGGTCGGCAACGCCGATGGCACGCTCCAGAACGGCGCGGCGTACGGCGACGGCTGGGTTCTCGACGCGTTCAGCTTCGATGGAATCAACGATCGCGTGGTGACGGGGAACCTGGGCCTGGGCAACACGTTCACCGTCACGGCTTGGGTCGACTCGGCTGCCGTGAACCAGGGCGCCTACCACCGGATCATCGAGACGAACTACTCGACCGGCTTCTACATCGGCACCGACGCGACCGGCAGCACCTACAAGCTGATCGTTCACAACGCCAGCGCGCCATACGGCACGGTGAACGGCGGGAAGATCGTGCCCGGCGAGTGGCAGTTCGTCGCCGGCACGTATGACGGCACCACCGGATCGCTGTTCGTGGACGGCGCGCTGGTCGCTGCGGGCAGTTTCACCGCACCCGGCACGACGAACCTCCCGGTCAACATCGGCGCTTCCTACACCGATACCCTGCCCTGGAAGGGCCGCGTCGACGAAGTCCAGGTCTTCGACCGCGTGCTCTCGGCACAGGAGTTGCGCTCGCTCTACGACGCAGGAAGTGCCGGCGGCTGCAAGGACGCCCTCGGCGGCACGAACGCGCAGT
>JAGOJY010000068.1 GCA_017994815.1 Acidobacteriota bacterium | reverse complement strand
GTGAACGATGCCCCGGCCCTGCTGACGGCCGACGTCGGCGTGGCGATCGGCGCCGGAACGGACGTCGCCGTCCAATCCGGCGACGTCGTGCTGGTCCGCAACGACCCGCGCGACGTGCCGCGCATCCTCGAACTGGGCCGCGCCACCTACCGCAAGATGATCCAGAACCTGTGGTGGGCCGCCGGGTACAACATCATCGCCCTGCCGCTGGCCGCGGGCGCGCTCGCCACCCACGGCGTCGTGCTGCACCCCGCCGCGGGGGCCGTCCTGATGTCGGCGAGCACCGTGATCGTGGCGCTCAACGCGCAGCTGCTCCGACTGCGCCCCGCGGCCCCGACCGCCTGAGCCGCTTGGTTTCAGATGCGCTCGAGCACCCGCTTGAGCCGCTGCTCGACGTCCGCGGCGACCGGTTCCAGCTCCGGGTTGCCGACGATGCTGAACATCGCCCGCGGGCTGGCGAACGAGACCGTGCTGCCGCCGCCGGCGCGGTCTTTGACCACGACGTTGCAGGGCAAGAGCAGCCCGAGGAACGGCTCGGCCTGGAGCGCGCGGTGCGCCAGCGGCGGGTTGCACGCGCCGAGGATCACGTAGTTCGGGAAGTCGACGCCGAGCTTGTTCTTGAGCGCGGCGCGCACGTCGATCTCGCTCAGGACGCCGAAGCCCTCGGTCTTCAGCGCCTCGACGGTGCGGGCGACCGCCTGCTCGTACGGGACCGACGGCAGTTCCTTCGCGAAGCCGTACCGCGGTGCATCCATGTCTCGTCCTCCGGGAGGCGCGGGCGCCGGGACATTGTAGTCAGCGCGGGGCCGGGCGCGAGGGCGGCAGCCGCAGCGGGATCGCGTAGCGCAACGTCAGCCCGCGCTGCGCGAGCCAGGCCCGCACCTCGTCCACCGGCCGCGGCGAGGCGAAGATCCAGAACGGGTACGGCCCGCGCGGCAGGTCCACGCCGAAGACCATCACACCCTCGCGGGCCCACGGCATCAGCGGCAGCGGGACCTGGTTCGGCGGGTAGGGACGCTCGTGCAGGAACGCGTTGAAGATGTCGCAGAACATCACGCGGTGGCGCACGACGTCGTCCCAGTCCGCCACGCGCTGGTGGAACAGCTTGGCGTCGGCGTCGAAGGGGCGGCGCGCGATCTCCGGGTCGTTGAGCCCCCACGGGTCGAAGTGCCAGGCCCGGGTGCGGTACGGCAGCGCACCGGCCCAGCCGGTCGCGATGCGGTCCTGCGGTCCGAGGTACGGCGCGAGCGCGCGGGCCTCGAGCAACATGCCGTCCGCGGCCTGGCGCATGTGGTGGGCCGAGGCGACATCGCCGAACTCGCGGAATGGCAGGACCAACGTCGCGGCCTGCGTCGCGACGAGCAGCGCCGCGCCGGCCCCGGCGAGCGCCATCGGCAGCGGCCGGCCCGCGGCGTACAGTGCGTAAGGCGCGAGCGCCGCCAGGAGCGCGATCCCCGGCAGCAGCGGGTCGAGGAAGCGGAACTCCCAGGCGTCCCCGCCCAGCGCGGCGACCCAGGCGGCGAGCGCCAGCGCCTGCGCCGCGAACGCCGCGGCGAGGACGCGGGCGCGCCCGCCGCCGCGCCACGCGACGACGAACCCCAGCGCGGCCAGCGGCAGCCACACGAGCCCGGCGGTCTGCCAGGCGAACTCGCCCAGGTAGCGCAGCCCCTCGGCCAACTGCAGCGCGCCGACCTTGGCGTAGAAGGTGTTCGGCAGCGGGTGGCCGAAGTACGCCAGCCGCCCCGCGACGAGCGCCGCCAGCCCCGCGGCGTGGACGGCGCCCGAGACCACGACGGCGCGCCGCGACCTCGGGCCCGCGCCGAGCGCGGCGCCGACGCCGGCGGCGAGGTGCAGGAGCGGCATCTCGGGCCGGAACAGCGTGCCGACGAAGAACACCGCGCCGCTGCGCCAGGCGCGACGCGCCCCACCCTCCGCCTCCCGCGCGAGGAGCGCGGTCCCGGCCAGCGCGAGCACGGTGGCGGTGCCGGCCTCCATCGCCGACACGCTCCACAACACCCACTGCCGCCCGGCGAACAGGATCGCTGGCGCGAGCAGCGCCCACGCCCGCGGCAACCCGAACCAGCGCCGGGCCACCGCGTAGACCAGCACGAGGCCCGCGGCCCGCGTCGTTAGCCCCGCCAGCTGCGAAAACGGCAGCGGGTCGAGCCCGGCGCGGATCGCCAGCGCGTTGAGGAACGTCCAGCCGAGGGATGTGCTCCCCTCCACGCGGACCGGCTCGACCGTGTTCCAGACGAAGCCGAAGCCGCGGGCCAGGTTCTCGGCGTAGCGGAACGTGATGAAGACGTCGTCGTTGTACCAGCGCCGCGTCCAGGCCAGCGCGCCGAAGACCGCGACGAGGCCGGCCAGCGCCAGCCACGGCGCGAGGCCGCGGCGCCGGATCACGGCTGCGCGGCGCGCCGGCGGCGCAGTTGGCGCCAGACCCACCAGCCGCCGCCGAGCAGGAGCAGCGCCGCCATCACGTAGTCAATCTCGCGCGTGTACTCGTGGATCAGCTCCCACTTCTCCTGCAGCTTGATCCCGGCGTACAGCAGGATCGTGTTCCAGATCGTCCCGCCGATCACCGTGTACAGCGAGAACTTCCAGAGGTTCATCCGACCCACGCCGGCCGGGATCGAGATGAAGTGGCGCACGACCGGGATGAAGCGCGCGATGAAGATCGTCAGCTCCCCGCGCTTCTCGAACCAGCGGACGGTCAGGTCGAGGTGGTGCCGGTCGAGCAGCAGGTAGCGGCCCCAGCGCAGCACCAGCGGGTAGCCGCCCCAGCGACCCATGTAGTAGCTGGCGAACGAGCCGAGCCACGTCCCGAGCGAGGAGGCGACGACCGCTCCCAGCGTGCTGAACCGCCCCCGCGCGACGAGGAACCCCGCGAACGGCATGACGATCTCGGACGGGACCGGGGCGACCATGCTCTCCAGCGCCATCATCAGGACCAGGCCCGGGTAGCCGGTCGCGGCCATGACCGCGGTGATCCAGTTCGCGACGTTTTCGACGATCCCCAAGCACCCTCCCCGGCAGTGTCCCGGCCGCGCGCACGCGGGGTCCGCGGGCCGGCGGGAGTGCGGAGTCTGCCACCGGGGCCCGGGCCGTGCGACCGCGCGGACCGACCGGGAGGGCGCGATCTGCTAACCTCGGGGAGCCGGGACCCGCGGCGCCTGCGGAGGCGAAGAAATGTGCTGCATCGTCGTCCTGATCGGGCTGATCGCGCCGCGTGTCGCGATCGTGCTGATCTGGCTGTTGTCGAACTGGTTCAGCCGCGCGTTCGACGGGTTCCTGATCCCCCTGCTCGGGTTCCTGTTCCTGCCCTACAGCCTGCTCTGGTACACGGCCGTGATGAACCTGTACGGCGGCGAGTGGGGCGTGATGCAGATGCTGATCATGGCGCTGGCCGTGATCGCCGACATCTCGTCGTACGGCGGCGGGAGCGTCGCGCGGCGCCGGCGCTAGCCGCCCCCCTTGCTCCCCTTTTCTTCGCCCCCGAGGTCCCCCTAAGCTAGGGCAGGCCCCGTCCCGGGGCCGGGGAGGTCAAGCATGGGCAAGGTCGGACGAGGAGCGCTGGTCCTGCTGGCGCTCGTCGCGGTGTGCTCCGGCTGCGAGCAGATCCGCCCGCCGGGGACCGTCGCGACGCCGCTCCAGCGCGACGACATGGCCAGCGAGTCGATGATCCCCGCGTCGTACGGTCGGGTGATCGGCGTGACCGTATCGGACACGTACCCCGGCTGGGCGCAGCTCTACTTCGAGGAGGAGGCGGGCGGGACGATTCGCGTCGTCTTCGTCTCGCTCGAGCAGCGCGAGCTGGACCCGAAGGTGCTGGTCATCCCGCGCGGCGGCGCGGCGCGCCAGGAGGTTGCCCGATGAACGGCGAGCGCCCGAACTGGGTCGCGTGCCTGCTGCTGTTGGCCTCGGTCGTGCTGACCCTGGGCGCAGTCGCCCAGCGGCTGGCCAACATCCGCAACTCGCGGATCTCGATGTTGCCGTCTTCGGACCTGATGTACGAGCTGGCGGTCCTGGCGATCCTGTTCCTCATCACCTCGCTGTTGTGGGAGATGCGCGGCCGGCTGCGCTGAAGGGCCGGGGGACGCTCCCGGTCCCGTCCCCCTGGTCACTCGTCTTGCGCGGCCCGGATCTCCAGGATCGCCCCCGGGTCGGCGCCGTCCCCCGGGCGCCACTCGCCCCCCTCGCCGAGGCGGGCGATGACCTTCATCGTTCCGTCCTGCTGCCGCCCCTCCAGGGCGTCGCGGGTCAGCCGGAGCGACTCGAACGAGCCGCCCTGCCCGATCTGCGTCTCCGACGTGCGCCCCTCCGGGTCCTTCCGCTCCACCACCACCCGTACCTCGACCTGCCGTGAAGCCATCGCGTCCTCCGCGTGACGTTAGCCGGTCGGGCCCGTTTCACCCGCGAGTTTGCCGCCCGCCGCCGGGACCCGCCATCCGGCGCCGATTTGCGCGGTTTGGCCGCTCGGGTAAACTCGCTGGGACCGGCCCTGCCGCCCGCTCCGGCCCCTTCCCCTCGCCTTCGCACACATGACCATTGCCCTGCTCCGCTTCGCCAGCGGGCGCTTCGAACTGATGGAGATCCCCGAAGCGCCGGCCGCCCCCTCGGAACTGTCCTGGAACAGGTTCGAGTTCGTCTACTCGGAGACCCGGGAAGACGGCGCGCGCATGTACCTCGAGATCGACCCGGACTGAAGCGTTTCCGGGGCGCCCGGATCGGCGCATCATCGGCGCGATGCGGATCCCGGACTTCCTGCTCGAGCGCTTCTTCGCGCGCTACGAATTCCAGGTCCCGTACGTCCTGTGCGCCTCGGATGTCGAGGCCTGGCCGATGGCCGAGGTCCTCGCCCTCGCCGACGACGAAACCCGGGCGCTGTGGAACGGGCTGCGGCTCGGCTACACCGAATCGACCGGACACCCGCTGCTGCGCGCGGAGATCGCGCGCGCGCTGTTCACGGACCTCTCGGCGGACGACGTGTTGGTGTTCTCCGGCGCCTCGGAGGGGATCTTCGTCCTCGTCAACGTCGTGCTCCGGCCGGGCGACCACGCGGTCGTGGTGTGGCCGGCGTACCAGTCGCTGCACGAGGTCGCGCGCTCGCTCGGCGCGGAGGTGACGCTGGTCGAACTGCACGAGTCGGAGGGCTGGGCGCTCGACCCGGCGCGCGTGCGTGCCGCGCTGGCCGCGCGCACGAAGCTGATCGTGCTCAACGTGCCGCACAACCCGACCGGCATGCTGCCGGACCCGGCGACGTACCGCGCGATCGTCGAGATCGCGCGCGAGGCCGGCGCGATCCTGCTCTCGGACGAGGTCTACCGCGGACTGGAGTACGACGCCGCGGACCGGCTGCCGTCCGGCGCCGATCTGGGCCAGCACGTGGTCTCGCTCGGCGTGATGTCCAAGTCGCTGGCGATGGCCGGCCTGCGCATCGGCTGGATCGCCACCCGCAACCGCGCGCTGCTCGACGCGGCCGCGCGGTTCAAGGACTACACGACGCTGTGCCCGCCCGCGCCCTCGGAGTTGCTGGCGCTCATCGCGCTGCGCGCGGTCGACACGGTCCTGGAGCGCTCGCGCGAGATTGTCCGCGGCAACCTCGCGCTGGCCGAGCACTTCTTCGAGCGCCGCGCGACGACGATCTCGTGGGTCCGGCCGCGGGCGGGTTCGGTCGGCTTCCCGCGGCTCGCCCCGGGGATCGACGCCAACCGCTTCGCCGCCGACCTCGCGGAACAGGACGGCGTGCTCCTCGCTCCCGGCCGCATGTTCGGCCGCGACGACGGCCACGTGCGCCTCGGCCTGGGCCGAAGGAACTTCCCCGAAGCCCTGGCCCGGCTCGACGCGTTCCTCGACCGCCGCTGAGCAACAAGGGGTCGGCTCATGCAATTCTCGAGCGACACCACACCGCCGGATGCCGATCGCGCGCGGAACCCGGGCCGTTTCTTGCATCGGGACGGGTCTTGTCCGGCAAGTGTGGTCGGGGTGCCCGGATTTGAACCGGGGACTCCCTGCTCCCGAAGCAGGTGCGCTACCAGGCTGCGCTACACCCCGACCGATGGACGCGGCCGGGCCGCAACTCGCACGGCTCCAGCCTGTTCCCGGTCAGCCGAGAACCGCGGAAAGTTAGCCGAGCGCCGCGGGGCTGTCAACGATCGCCGGCCGGCGGCGGGTCAGGCAGGCTTCGGCTTGGAATAGCCGAAGCGGCCGATCAGCGGGACGAACGACGCGGGGCCGTGGTCCTCCTCGCGGAAGCCGTGGCGGAAGCGGACGACGACGACCAGCCGCTGCTCGGCGCCGCGGGCCAGCGGCAGCACGAGGCGGCCGCCGTCCCGGAGTTGGCGCACGAGCGCGTCGGGGACCTCCGGCGCGGCGGCGGTGACGAGGATCCCGTCGTACGGCGCCTGCGCGGCCCAGCCGTAGGTGCCGTCGAAGTGCTTCACGGTCACCGAGAGGTACCCCAGCGAGCGCAGCAGTGCGTCGGCCGAGCGCGCGAGCGAGGCGTGGCGCTCGACCGAGAAGACGATCAGGCCCATCGCGCCGAGGACGGCCGCCTGGTAGCCGCTGCCCGTGCCGATCTCGAGCACGCGCTTGCCGGGCGGGACGGCGAGCAGCTCCGACTGCCGCGCAACCGTCCAGGGCTGGCTGATCGTCTGGCCCTCGCCGATCGGCAGCCGGCTCTCCTGGTACGCCTTGACCCGCAGCGCCGGCGGGACGAACAGCTCGCGCGGGACCGCGTTCATCGCCGCGAGCACGCGCTCGTCCTTGATCCCCTGCTGCCGCAGGCGCTCGACCATCCGCCGGCGCGCGCCCGCCGTGGCATCGACCGGGCTCACCGGGCGTCCCCGGCCGGCAGGTCCCACGCCTCGAGGTCCGGCAGCGAGCGGTGGAACGTCAGGTCCGAGTGCAGCGGCGTCAGCGAGACCAGCCCTTCGGCGATCGCGGTGTGGTCCGCGTGCGGGTTCTCGACCCACTCCGTCGGCGGCAGGCCGATCCACTCGAACTCCAGCGTGTCGCCCTCGCGCCGCCGCAGCAGCCCCTCCCGCAGCAGGCGGCGGCCCTGGCGCGTGACGCGGAACCCGCGCGGCGCGGCCGGCACGTTGACGTTGAGGATCGAGTCGGCCGGCAGGCCGCGCTCGAGCACGCGCACGGCCAGCCGCGCCGCGACGCGCGCGGCGTTTTCGAGCACCTCGCGGCCCGCGTCGAACTCCGTGGACACCGCCATGCTCGGCGCGCCGAGGATCCGCCCCTCCAGCGCCGCGCCGACGGTGCCGGAGTACAGGATGTCGTCGCCGAGGTTGAAGCCGTTGTTCACGCCCGAGACGACCAGGTCGGGCCGGCGGTCGAGCAGGTGAAAGAACGCGACGTTGACGCAGTCGGCGGGCGTCGCGTGGACCGCGTGCCAGCGTTCCGCGAGTTTCTCGATCTTGAGCGGCCGGCGCAGCGTCAGCCCGTGCGAGGTCCCGGACTGCTCCACCGCCGGCGCGACGACGACGACCTCGCCGACCGCGTTCAGCGCCTCGGCGAGCGCGACGAGGCCGACTGCCCGCACTCCGTCGTCGTTTGTCAGAAGTATTCGCGGACGTCCGTCCAAGACCCCCTCCACGCGCGGTCCGGTCCCGTAGGGTAACCCGGAACCGTCCTCGCGATGCCGCTCGATCCTTGCTGCGCCGCGACGCGCTTCGCCGTAGCTTCCGCGGGCAGGGGGCCACTCGGCGCGGGGACCCGGGGCCGCGCGCCACGTGGGGGAACGTGGAAACGAAGTGGCGGCCGCCGGTCGGCCCGGACGTGGTCCGCGCGCTCGGCCTGGCGGCGTGGCTCCTGTGCGTGGCGACGCTCGCCGGCCCTTTGGCGAGTTCAGCGTCCGCGTCACCGGAATCGCGCGACGACTTCCAGCGCCTGCTCGGGTGGACCGCCCGTGTCGAGACGGTGCGCGCCGGGTGGCGCGGCGCGTCGGCGACGGCGCCTTCCGACACCGCGCTGGCGCTGGCGATCGACTCGCGGCTGCGCGCCGAGTCGGCGCTGGCGGCGCTCACCGGCCGCGCGCTCGACGGCGCGACCGTCGCCGCCGAGTACCGCCGGATCGAACAGGCCACGCGCGATCCGTACCGGCTGCACGAACTCGTGGCCGCGCTCGACGGGGACCCCGTGGCCGTGGCGGAAACGCTGGCCCGCCCCGCGGTCACCGAGCGGATGCTGCGCACCGCGTTCGACGCCAGCGAGGTCCTGCACGCCGCCGAGCGCGACGAAGCCGGGGCGATCCGCGACGCGCTGCTCGCGGGCGCGCTCGACCCGGCCGCGCCGCACCCGCGGCGCACGGTGCGTGTCTACGCGCCCGCGACGTGCCCGTTGGGCGACGACGAGGCCGACCGGGCCGAATTGGTCGACCCGGCCGCGTGGAGCGCGCTGCAGAAGCGCTGGAGCGAGGTGGGGCGCGCGGGGCCGGTGATCGACTCGGCGGGCGCGTTCGCCGTCGAGGTGCTGCTCGCGTCGGACGCCTGCGGCGTGCGCGAGGTGGCGCACTACGCGGTGCCGCGCCGGGCGTACGCCGAGTGGTGGCGCGACGCCGCGACGACGTACCAGCCCGCCTCGCCGGAGCCGCTGGTCACGGCGGGCCTGCTCGGGTCGCCGGCCTCGCCCAACGCGGGTGGCGACTGCCCCGAGCAGTGGCTGGCCGGTTCGCTGGACGATTCCCCGGACGCGCGGCAGGGGCACACCGCGGTCTGGACCGGCGCGGAGATGATCGTCTGGGGCGGGCAGGCCGGCGCCGCGTTCAACAGCGGGGGCCGCTACTCGCCGGCGACCGACACCTGGGCCAGCCTGCCGCTCGCGGGCGCCCCGGCCCCGCGCGCGTGGCACACGGCGGTCTGGACCGGGACGCGGATGATCGTGTGGGGCGGGCTCGACGGCGACGCGCTGGGCGACGGCGCGGGCTACGACCCGGCGACGGACAGCTGGGCTCCCCTGCCCTCCGCCGGCGCGCCCTCGCCGCGCGCACGGCACACCGCCGTGTGGACCGGCGCGCGGATGCTGATCTGGGGGGGCGAGGACGACTCGTTCAGCGACGTGAACTCCGGGGCGGCCTACGACCCGGCGACGCAGGCGTGGTCGACGCTGCCGCTGGCCGGTGCGCCCGCGCCGCGCGAGGACCACGTCGCGGCCTGGACCGGCAGCGAGATGATCGTGTGGGGCGGCGCGAACGCTTCCGGCGTTCTCGGCGACGGCGCCGCGCTGGACCTGCAGACCGGGATCTGGCGCGAGCTGCCGGCGCCGCTCGCGCCGGCCCCGCGGCGCAACGCGACCGCCGTGTGGACCGGGACCGAGATGGTCGTGTGGGGCGGTCTCGCCGCGGCCGCGTACCTCGGCGACGGCGCGGCGTACGACCCCACGGCCGACGCGTGGCGCACGGTCGCCACCTCCGGTGCGCCGGTTCCGCGCCGCTACCACACCGCCGCCTGGAACGGCTCGCGCATGATCGTCTGGGGCGGCGAGGCCTCGAGCAGCGCGCTTTCCGGCGACGGCGCGCAGTACGACCCGGCCGCCGACGCGTGGCAGGTGTTGCCGGCCGGCGGGGCCCCCGGGCCGCGACGGCGGCACAGCGCGGTCTGGTCGGGCACCGAGATGATCGTCTGGGGCGGCGACGGGGGCGGCCGCTTCGAGGACGACGGCGCGCGCTTCGTGCCCGCGTCCGGCAGTTGGCTCGCCGTGTCGCGCGGCAGCGGACCGGCGCGCCGCCAGCGTCACACGGCCGTGTGGACCGGCGCCGAGATGATCGTCTGGGGCGGCGCCGACGAGACGGAGTACGGCGACGGCGCACTGTACGACCCGGCGACCGACACGTGGCGCCAGGTCGCGGCGGCCGGCGCGCCTGCCGCGCGCAAGGACCACACCGCGGTGTGGACCGGCTCGCGCATGATCGTCTGGGGCGGCCGCACCGGCGACGACACGAAGCTCGGCAGCGGCGGCCGCTTCGACCCGGCGGCGAACGCCTGGCAGGCCGTCGCCACGAACGGGGCGCCGACCCCGCGCTGGGGCCACAGCGCGACGTGGACCGGCACGCACATGGTGGTCTTCGGCGGGCGCGACACGAGCATCCCGTGCAACACCGGGGGCCGCTACGACCCGGTGGCCGATAGCTGGCAGCCGACCGACACCACGACCGCGCCGTCGCTGCGCCGCTGGCACACGGCGGTGTGGACCGGCTCCGAGGTCATCGTGTGGGGCGGCGAGTCGGCCGAGATCCTCGGCGACGGCCGGCGCTACGACCCCGTCGCGAACCTCTGGAGCTCGATGCGAAGCGGCGGCGCGCCCGCCGGGCGCTACTTCCACACCGCGATCTGGGACGGAAGCGGGATGATCGTCTGGGGCGGGTACGGCGGCGGCCAACTCGGCGACGGCGCGCGCTATGACCCGGCCGGCGACACCTGGGCGCCTTTGGCGATCGGCGGCGCTCCGGCCGCGCGCTACCACCACACGGCCGTGTGGACCGGCAGCGAGATGATCGTGTGGGGCGGGCTGGGCAGCGGCAGCCTGCGCAGCGGCGGCCGCTACGCTCCCGCGGCCGACGCCTGGGGCAGCACCACGCTCGACGACGCCCCCTCCGCGCGGCACCTGCACCAGGCGGTCTGGAGCGGCGGGAGCGGCGGCCGGATGGTGGTCTGGGGCGGTCTCGGCGGCAGCACGCTCGGCTCCGGCGGCCGCTACGAGCCGGGCAACCAGCAGGACGGCGACGGCGACGGCGTGCTGTCCTGCCTCGACTGTGACGACGCCGACCGCGACGTCTATCCCGGTGCGCCGCAACTCTGCGACCGCCGGAACGACGACTGCAACGACCCGCTGTGGCCCGCCGTGCCGGCGGACGAGCGCGACGACGACCTCGACGGCACCGCCGAGTGCGAAGGCGACTGCCTCGACAGCGACGGGACGACCTACCCCGGCGCGCCGCAGCTCTGCGACGGGAAGAACAACGACTGCGGCGATCCGTCTTGGCCCGTCACGCCGCCGGGCGAGGCGGACGCGGACGACGACGACGTCCGGACCTGCGCCGGCGATTGCGACGACGGCGACGGCTCCGTGTACCCGGGCGCGCCGCAGCTCTGCGACGGGAAGAACAACGACTGCAGCGACGCGACCTGGCCCACCGTGCCGGCCGACGAGGCGGACGCCGACGGCGATGACCACCGCGCGTGCGCGGACGACTGCAACGACGCCGACGGAACGATCTACCCCGGCGCCCCGCAGCTCTGCGACGGGAAGAACAACGACTGCAGCGCGCCCGGTTGGCCCGCGGTGCCGGCGAACGAGACCGACGGCGACGGCGACGCGCTCGCCGAGTGCCAGGGCGACTGCAACGACAACGACGGGACGACCTACCCCGGCGCGCCGCAGCTGTGCGACGGGAAGAACAACGACTGCAGCGCGCCGGGCTGGCCCGCGGTGCCGGCGGGCGAGACCGACGACGACGGGGACGGCACGGCCGAGTGCCGCGGTGACTGCGACGACGCCGACGGCACGATCTACCCCGGCGCCCCGCAACTGTGCGACGGGAGAAACAACGACTGCAGCGCTCCCGGCTGGCCGGCGCTCCCGGCCGACGAGAGCGACGACGACCACGACGCGCAGTCCGAGTGCGCGGGCGACTGCAACGACGCCAACCCGAACGTGCGCTCCGGGATCCCCGAGCTGTGCAGCAACGGCGTGGACGACGACTGCGACCTGTTGGCCGATGACCTCGACCCGGACTGCTCCGGCGCCTGCCCGGACAACGATGCCGACGGCCACGCCGACCTGGCGTGCAACGGCGACCCCGTGACCGGCCGCGACTGCGACGACGGCGACCCGGCGGTGTATCCCGGCGCGCCGCAGGTCTGCGACGGGCAGAACAACGACTGCAACGACGCGGGCTGGCCGGCGCTCCCGGCCAACGAGCAGGACGCCGACGCCGACGGCGTGCCCGAGTGCCGCGACAACTGCCCCGGCCTGAACAACAACCAGGCGAACCAGGATCACGACGCGCGTGGCGATGCCTGCGACAGCTGTCCGCAGGATGCGTTCGAGGACCAGGACGCCGATGGCCTGTGCGGCGACGTGGACAAGTGCCCGTTCCGCGCCGACGCGAGCAACCGCGACAGCGATGCCGACGGGATCGGCGACGTCTGCGACACCTGCGCGGGCCGCGCGAACGTCGGCGAGCCGGACATCGACGGCGACGGCCGGCAGGGCGCGTGCGACAGCGACGAGGACGGCGACGGGACCAACGACAACGCCGACGCGGACGCCGATGACGACGGGATCCTCAACGACGGCGATGCCTCCGGGCACATCGGCGACAACCCGTGCGACGACCGGCAGACCGTCCACTGCGACGACAACTGCCCGCAGGCCTTGAACCCCGACCAGTCCGACCTCGACGGCGACGGCACCGGGGACGCCTGCGACGGCGACGACAAGCTGGTCGAGTACGTGATCGTGCGCCGCGCCGGCGCCGCCGGCGCGCCGTGGCCGTGGCTCGGCTGGTCCACGGAGCGGCTGGCCCAGAGCTACTTCGTCTACCGCAGCGCCTGGTCCGCCACGGGCGGCCCGGCCAACGCCGGCGACTGCTACCACGACCAGGTGCGCACGCGGTACACCCCGGCCGCGGAGCATCCCGCCGCCGGGCAGGCCTTCGGCTACCTGGTCGGCGCGAGATTTACCAGCGGGAAAGGACCGCTCGGCCGCGGGACCTCCGGGACCGCCCGGACGCCCGGCCAAGCCTGTCCCTGATCCGGTTTTCCGCGGCGTGAAGCCCGCCGGACAATCTCGTCAGTTATCTTGACAAGCCTTTCCAGATTAAGTATCCTCCGGCCCGTGAAGATCTCGGCGCACGAGGAATACGGGATCCGCTGCCTCGCCCAGGTGGCGCGGCGCGGGGGCAAGGTGACGATTGCGGAGATCGCCGACGCCGAGCACCTGTCCGTCGAGAACGCGGCCAAGATCCTGGCCCGCCTGCGGACCCTCGGACTGGTGCGCAGCATCCGCGGCAAGGACGGCGGGTACGTCATGGCGCGCCCGGCGGACCAGGTCTCCGTCGCCGAGGTCCTCGAGGGGATGACCGGCGGCCTGTTCGAGCTCGAGCGCTGCGTCACCGCCGGCGAGGGCGCCGGCTGCGTGCACCAGTCGGCCTGCGAGCTGCGGCCGGTCTGGACGACGCTGGGGGACCTCGTCCACTGGTTCCTCGGCTCGATCACGCTGGCTGACGTGATCAACGCCGGCGAGGGCGCGGTCCAGGCCCGGGTGAGCCGGCTGGCCGAGGCGATCGCGGCGGGTTCCGGGCTCCCCCTGACGCGGCGGCTGCCCACGTTCATCGAGCGCGCATGACGGCGGGGCGCGGCCCCGCGAAGGAACGAGGAATGAGCGAAGCGGCAAAGGGAGCGCCCCTGTTGCAGGTCGAGGGGCTGCGGGTGGCGATCGAGGGCAAGGAAATCCTCAAGGGCGTGGACCTCGAGGTCCGCCGCGGCGAGGTGCACGCGCTGATGGGCCGCAACGGCAGCGGCAAGAGCACGCTGTCGAACGCGATCATGGGCCACCCGCGCTACCAGGTGACGGCCGGCCGGATCCTGCTTGACGGGCAGGACATCAGCGGGATGAGCCCCGACGAGCGCGCCCGCGCCGGGCTGTTCCTCGCCTTCCAGTACCCGATGGCGATCCCCGGCGTGACCGTCGCCAACTTCCTGCGCGCGGCCACGCGGGCCGTGCTCGGCGACAAGCTGCCGGTGCGGCAGTTCCGCCAGCGCGTGACCGAGGAGATGGACCGGCTGGGCATCGACCACGCCTTCGCCACGCGCTACGTCAACGACGGGTTCTCGGGCGGCGAGAAGAAGCGCGTCGAGATCCTGCAGATGTCGCTCCTGCAGCCGAAGCTGGCGCTGCTCGACGAGACCGACTCCGGGCTCGACATCGACGCGCTGCGCGTGGTCTCGGAGGGCATCAACCGCAACCGCGGTCCGGAGCGCGGCATGCTCCTGATCACCCACTACCAGCGCATCCTGCGCTACGTCGCGCCCGACAAAGTTCACGTGATGATCGACGGACGCGTCGTCCGCTCCGGCGGCCCCGAGCTGGCCCACGAGCTCGAGGAGCGCGGCTACGACTGGCTCGACGCGGGCGCCGTCAAGGAGGCTTCGGCTCGATGAGCACCCGACCGGCGATCGACATCGGCTCCGGCTACGAGGAGAAGTACGGCTTCCACATGCCGGACCGTTCCGTGTTCCACACCGGGCGCGGGCTGACCGAGCGCACCGTGCGCCAGATCTCCGAGATCAAGGGCGAACCGGAGTGGATGACGGAGGTCCGGCTCAAGGCGCTGGAGATCTACCGCGCCAAGCCGATGCCCGGCTGGGGCAACACCCGGCTCCTCGACGAGATCGACTTCGACAACATCACCTACTACCGGCGACCCGAGGAGCGCAGCGCGACCGACTGGAACGAGGTCCCGGCCGAGATCAAGGAGACGTTCGACCGGCTCGGGGTCCCGGAGGCCGAGCGCAAGTTCCTCGCCGGCGTGACCGCGCAGTACGAGTCCGAGGTGATCTACCACTCGGTGCGCAAGGAACTCGACGCCAAGGGCGTGATCTTCCTGTCGATGGACGACGGGCTGAAAAAGCACCCCGACGTCGTCCGGCAGTACTTCGGCACCGTGATCCCCTCGACCGACAACAAGTTCGCCGCGCTGAACACCGCGGTCTGGTCCGGCGGATCGTTCATCTACGTGCCGAAGGGGGTCAAGGTCGACATTCCGCTGCAGGCCTACTTCCGCATCAACACCGAGGCCATGGGGCAGTTCGAGCGCACGCTGATCATCGCCGACGAGGGCGCCGCGGTGCACTACATCGAGGGCTGCACCGCCCCGGTCTACAGCAAGGACTCGCTGCACTCGGCGGTGGTCGAGCTGATCGCGCTGAAGGGCTCGCAGATCCGCTACACCACGGTCCAGAACTGGTCGAAGAACGTCTACAACCTCGTGACCAAGCGCGCGATGGCCCACGAGGACGCGCGCGTGCTGTGGGTCGACGGGAACCTCGGCTCCAAGCTGACGATGAAGTACCCGGCCGTGTACCTCGTCGGGCCGCGGGCCCACGGCGAGATCCTCTCGGTGGCTTTCTCCGGCAAGAACCAGCACCAGGACGCCGGGGCGAAGGTGATCCACGCCGCTCCCGACACGACCTCGACCGTGACCTCGAAGTCGATCTCGAAGGACGGCGGGCGCGGCTCGTACCGCGGGATGGTCAAGGTCTACCCCGGCGCGACCAACGTCCGCGTCAACGTCCGCTGCGACGCGCTGATCCTCGACCCGGAGTCGCGTTCCGACACCTACCCGACGATGGAGATCAACGAGAACGACGTGCGGGTGGAGCACGAGGCGACGGTCAGCAAGGTCGGCGAGGAGCAGCTGTTCTACCTGATGAGCCGCGGCATCTCCGAGGCGGAAGCCACGCTGATGATCGTCAACGGCTTCATCGAGCCGTTCGTCAAGGAACTGCCGATGGAGTACGCCGTCGAGCTGAACCGGCTAATCCAGCTGGAGATGGAAGGAGCGGTCGGCTAGTGGAACCCGCGACGCACCTCGACACCCTGGCGGACGCCCGGCGCACGCTGGAGACGCTGGCGGCGGCCGGCCCGGACTGGCTCGCCGAGCGCCGCGGCGAGGCCTGGCAGGCGCACGCCTCCCTGCCGCTGCCCGACCGGGCGCAGCACCGCTGGCGCTACACCGACCCGGCGAAGCTCCTGCCCGGCGAGCGCGCCCTCCTGCCGGCCCCCGTGTTCGAGGAAGCGCTCGGCGCGGGCGAGACGGTCGGCGCCGACGTCGCGACGACGGGCGGGCTGATCGCGCTCTCGGAAGAGGCCCGCCGCGCCGGCGTCGTGCTCGGCTCCCTGGCCGAGCTCGCCGTGCGCCGCCCCGAGACGATCCGCGCGCTGCTCGGGCGGATCGTCCCGGCCAGCGAGACGCCGTTCACGGCGCTGAACGCGGCGCTGTGGAACGAGGGGCTGTACCTCGAGATCCCGCCCGGCCTGCACGTGCCGCACTTCGTGCACCTCGTGCGGCGCTTCCCCGCGTCCGGCCTGGCCCTGCCGCGCCTTCTGGTGCTGCTGCGCGAAGGCGCGCAGGCGACGATCGTGGACGAGTCGCTCGGCGAGAATGGCGACAGCGGCGACCTGCTGGTGCACCGCACGATCGAGATCGCCCTCGAGCGCGGCGCGAGCCTGCGCTGGATCGGCGTGCAGGACCTGCCCGCCGGGACCACCGGCGCCTCCGTGCTGCGCGCGCACCTCGAGGCCGAGGCCGCGCTGGTGACGCAGCTGGCCTCGTTCGGCGGCGCGCTGGTCAAGGCCGACGTCGCGGCCGAGATGGAAGGCCGCGGGGCGCACTCCGAGGTGCAGGGACTGGTCTTCGGCGTGGGCCGGCAGGCGTTCGACCTGCACACGATCCAGCGCCACGACGGACCGGACACGACGAGCAACCTCAGCGTGCGCGTCGCGCTGCGCGGCCGCTCGCGCTCGGCGTTCACGGGCATGCTGAGCATCGCCCACGACGCCGTGCGCTCGCAGGCGTACCAGGAGAACCGCAACCTCCTGCTGTCGAAGACCGCCAACGCGGTTTCGATCCCGGAGCTGGAGATCCTCACCGACGAAGTCCAGGCCAGCCACGGCGCGACGGTCGGGCCGATCGACGAGGAGCAGCTGCACTACCTGCAGACGCGTGGTCTGCGGCGCACCGAGGCCGAGTCGATGATCGTCGCGGGGTTCTTCGAGCCGCTTTTGGCCAAGATCCCGGACGAGATCCTGCGCGAGCAGCTGCGACAGCGCATCGAGGCCCGGCTCGAGCACTAGGAGGTTCCATGTCGGTGGGATTCCCGCTGCCGTCGCTGCCGTGCCGGGTGGAGTGCGGGTTGGCGTTCGATCCGGGACGGATCCGCGCCGACTTCCCGATCCTCCAGCGCGAGATCCACGGCAAGCCGCTGGTCTACCTGGACAACGCCGCGACGACCCAGAAGCCGCGCCACGTGATCCAGGCGCTGGTCGAGTTCTACGAACGCTACAACGCGAACGTCCACCGCGGGATCCACCGGCTGGCCGAGGAGGCGACCGGGCTGTACGAGGCCGCCCGCGAGCG
The DNA here is from genome assembly GCA_017994815.1 of Acidobacteriota bacterium. Taxonomy (GTDB): domain Bacteria; phylum Acidobacteriota; class Polarisedimenticolia; order J045; family J045; genus JAGOJY01. Next base: position 743 of record JAGOJY010000068.1, on the reverse strand, counting down.
CGTCGCGGTGTTCCTCGGCGTCAAGCCGAACCAGGTCGTCTTCACCCGCAACGCCACCGAGTCGCTGAACCTGATGGCGTACGCCTGGGCCCGGCGGCGGCTCGGCCGCGGGGACGTGATCCTGTTGACCGAGATGGAGCACCACAGCAACCTCGTGCCGTGGCAGCTCGTCGCCGCGGAGACGGGGGCGGCGGTGCGCCACGTCCCGGTCACCGCCGAGGGGCTGCTCGACCGCGAGGCGTTCGCGCGGCTGATCGGCCCCGAGGTCAAGATCTTCTCGCTGATCCACGCCTCGAACGTCCTCGGCACGATCAACCCGGTCGAGGAGCTGATCGCCGACGCGCGGCGCGCCGCGCCCGGCGTGACGACGATCGTGGACGCCACGCAGACGCTGCCGCAGATGCCGGTGCGGTTCCGCGAACTCGGCTGCGACGCGCTGGCGTTCTCGGGCCACAAGATGTACGGGCCGACCGGCATCGGCGTCTTGGTCGGCAGCGAGGGGCTGTTGTCGGAGATGGGGCCGTTCCTCGGCGGGGGCGAGATGATCGAGCGGGTGACGCTCGAGGGCACGACCTACGCCTTGCCGCCGCACCGCTTCGAGGCCGGCACGCCGAACTTCGCCGACGCCGTCGCGCTCGGCGCGACCGTCGAGTATCTCGACTCGATCGGGATGGCCCGGATCCGCGAGCACGGCGTGTGCCTGGTCGAGTACGCGCTGCCGAGGCTGGCCGAGGTCCCCAGCC
>JAGOJY010000143.1 GCA_017994815.1 Acidobacteriota bacterium | reverse complement strand
CGGATCACACGCCGGCCGACGCGCCGCCGCCGGACATCATCGTGGTCCCCGGCGGTTCGACGCAGCACCTGCTGGAAGATGTGGCTTTCATGGAGTGGTTCCGCTCGGCGGCGGAGAAGGCCGAGCTGGTCCTGACGGTCTGCACGGGGGCGTTCGTGCCAGCGAAGCTCGGCCTGCTCGACGGCAAGACCGCGACGACGTGGTACGGCGCCGTGGAGAACCTGCGCGAGGCGGCGCCGAAGGTCACCGTCCAGCCCGGGCGGCGGTTCGTCGACAACGGGCGCATCGTCACGACCGCCGGCGTGTCGGCCGGCATCGACGGCGCACTGCACGTCGTCGCGCGTCTCCTCGGACGCAACGTCGCGGAGCGCACCGCGCAGTACATGGAGTACCACTGGAGCCCCGAGGCGTACCTGGCGCGCACCTACACCTTGCTCAACCCGAGCGTCGACGAGCGCGGACGGCGCTTCCAGCAGGCGTCGATCGCGGAAGACGAGGGCAATGTCGAGCAGGCGCTGGCGGCGTTCCGCGAGCTGGCGCAGAGCGATCCGGCGGATGCCTACGCATGGTACCGGGTCGGCGCGTCCCTGCAGCGGCTCGGCCGCCTCGACGAGGCGATCGCGGCCGCAGAGCGGGCCACGACGGCGCCGGAAGTGCGCGCGCCGGCGCTGTACAACCTCGCCTGTGCGCGGGCGTTGAAGGGCGACAAGGAGGGCGCGCTGCGCTCGATCCGGGAGGCCGTCGACGCCGGGTTCGACGACTTCCACGCCCTGCGCACCGACCCCGACCTGGCCTCGATCCGCTCCGACTCCCGTTTCCCGCGCTTGTAAGGCGACACGTTTACAGCCTGTCGCCCCCCGCCGGTGGGACGACGCGGAAGCGCGCAAGCCCCTCGGCGAGGACTTCGCCATCGAGACCGAGCGCCTCGACGCGCCACTCGTGGACCCGGCCCGGCTTGATCGCACGGGCTTCCGCGGCGCCGATCCTCAACCGCGGCCCGACGCTCGTGCGCAGGAACAGCGGCCAGACCGTGTCGGCGTCACCGATGGTGACGCGGTAGCTCGCGGCCCCGTCGAACCGCTGCCAGCTGAACTCGGTCGGCGGAGCCGGCAGATCGCCGTGCGGCTCCGAGACGTCGAGCACGGGCGGGAGCTTGTCGCCGGCCGCGGGTCCGCCCCCGGGGAACAGCGCCACCCCGGCCAGTCCGAGCACCGCGAGTGCCACCGCCGCGAGGATCCAGGCGCGCTGCGCCATCGCCGTCTCCCGTCCTGGTTCGGAGCGTATCGCACCACGAGCATACACGGGCGGGGCGGCCGCTTCCGGTGGCGCATGTCATCATGTGTGCCGTTCCCCTCGTGGACTGGAGAGACGATGAAGATCCCCACGCTGCTCGTGCTCGCCTCGCTGTGCGCGGTCCCGCTGGCCCTCGCGCAGGACACGCCCGAAACTCCCGCGCCGGCCCGCGCCGCAGCCGCGCCGCGCACGCAGGACCAACTGCTCCCGCCCGGCCGCTGGTGGGACGGGAAGCTGGCCGAGTCGGTCGGGTTGACGCCCGAGAGGAAGAAGCAGGTCGAGCAGGTCTACCGCGAGCACCGCGAGCGGCTGACCGGCCTGCGCAGCACGCTCGACCAGCGCGAGGCGGATCTCCGGTCGGTGCTCGACGCCGACTTCGACTCGGCTCGCGCCGAGGCCGCGGCCAAGGCGATGCTGGACGCGCGCGACGCGCTGGCCCGCGAGCAGAACAAGGTGCTGCTCGAGGTGCGCAGCCTGTTGACGAACGAGCAGTGGCAGCGGCTGTCGGAGCGGCGGCAGCTGCGCGCGCGGCCGGCCGAGGCCGAGGGCGAGGCACCCGCCGCCCCCGCGGCGCCCAAGGCGCCCGCGCGGCCCGCACCGACGGCGAAGCCCGCGGCGCCGCGCCGCTGACCCGCACCGCGGGACCGGCGCGTCGGGCACCCCGGGACAGGCCGTGGTCACCGATCGACCGCCGCGCGGCGCCGCGCGGCGGGCCGAGTACGCCCGCAGCGACGGGCTCGCATCGCTCGAGGTCCCGGACGGCGGCGAGTTGCGGGCACGCGCGGCCGAAATCGAAAAGGCCCTCGCTGGCGGCGCGACGGCGCCGGTCCGCGCCGCGTGCGCCGGCTTCCTCGCGCTGCTCGCCGGCTGGTACGACGTCCCCCCGCCCGGGGTCAAGGTGCTCGCCGCGCGGCCGCTGCGCTCGCGCGAGGGGTACTCCAGCGAGCTGTTCGGCGATTACGACCTGCAGACCGGCCTGATCCGCGTCTGGATGCGCACCGCGGTCCAGAAGCGCGTGACCTCGTTCGGCACGTTCCTGAGCACGCTCTGCCACGAGTTCTGCCACCACCTCGACCGCGCGCGGCTGGGACTGCCCTCGACCTACCACACGCGCGGGTTCTACGCGCGGACCGCTGTGCTCTACCACGCCGCGCGCGGCACGCCGCTCAAACCCTTGGCGTGGATCGCGCGCGGCGACGGCTCGTGGCAGATCGACTGGACGCGGATGAGATCGCCCGAGAAAGGGTGAGTCCTCTAGGCAATCAGGGCGAGAGCCTCGTCGAGCTTCGACTCGATCAGCGACTTGGCGAACACGGCCAACCCCCTGACCTCGAGGTCCACGACCAACAGGCCCGGCGTGGCCTCGACGCGCCCGCTCACACCCTTCGAGCTGACGAACGTCAGGGTCGTTCCCTCGATGTCGTAGCGGTCCACCAGCGCCGCGAACTCGGGGCGCGTCACCACCTGCTCCTGGAACATCCTCAGCAGCTCGGCGGGAGCGGTCCGGACCTCTTTCTCGCGGTGGATCGTCGCCATGCGGGCATTGTACCGGGTCACCAGCGGTAGGCGGCACCCGCGACGAGCGCTTCCCAGCCGGCGTCGGCCGACCGGCTCACCACGCCGGCGTGCTGCACGTCGTCGGTCAGCTGCTCGAACTCGGCGACGTCGGTCCAGCGCGCGAACTCCACGCCGGCGCGGGCGGAGAGGCCTCCGGCGATCTCGAACCGCAGCGCCAGTTCCCCTTCCAGCGTGCTGAACGTCACGTCGCGCTCGCGCCGGATCGCCACGCGCGGGAACGCCGAGAGCGACCGCGCCGTGTAGGTGGCGTCGACTTCGCCGCGCAGCAGCGCGTAGGAGGCGGCCCCCTCGACGCTCCAGCGCGGCCCGAGGCGGTACGAGCCGGCGAGCCCGATCCGGGCGCCGATCCCGTCGGCCTCGCTCCCCTGCTCGACGCGGACCGAGCGGACGTCGCTGCTGTAGCGGGCAGCGGTCCGGACATCGTGCTCCAGCAGGCGGACGCCCAGGAGCACGTGGGCGCTGTAGCTGTCGTCGACCAGCGCGAGGTGCGAGTACACCGCGTCGATGACCCGGCTGTCCACCGAGTAGGTGGCGCGCGCCGTGCCTTCGTACCCGAGCAGCGACAGGTCCGGCGGCGACATCAGGTCCCACAGCGTGCCGCCCCCGGAACGGCGCGACTCGGTCTCGCTCTCGTCGAACTCCCACCACGAGATGCTCACGCCGCCCCCGCCCGGCCACGCGTAGCCGACGGTCACGCGCGGCGTGGTCGAGGAGCACAGGTCGACCGCGCGGATGTCGCCCTCGACGTTCGCGTCGTCGTCGTGGTCCACGACGACGTAGTCCGCCGAAGGTTCCGACGGGCGCAGCGCGAGCAGGTCGACGGCGATCGAGAATCCTCCGTCGGCGGCGAACGAAGCTGGACAGGCCACGAGCAGGGCCACGAGTGCGGTCGCGCT
>JAGOJY010000021.1 GCA_017994815.1 Acidobacteriota bacterium | reverse complement strand
CCCCCGCCGACCGCGCCGTTTTGGAGCGCGCGCTGGCCGAGGCGCGCCGGCGCCTGACGGCGGAGGACGTGAGCGACGCCGCGTTCTCGTTCCTGCGCCGCGTGCTGCTGATGGAACCGGTGTACGGCTTGCCCGGCGTGCGGCGGGCGCGGCTGCAGTTCGTCATGCGCTGGCAGCAGTTCACCGGCGCGGCGATGGCCAAGGGTCTGGAGGACACCACGTTCTACGTCTACAACCGCCTGGTCTCGCTCAACGAGGTCGGCGGCGAACCGGACAGCGCGCCCGGCGGTGTGGCCGCGTTCCACCAGTTCTGCGCGCGGCGCCTCGAACGCCACCCCGGCGCGCTGAACGCGACGTCGACCCACGACACCAAGCGCAGCGAGGACGTCCGCGCGCGGATCCACTTGTTGGCGGAGATCCCGGCCGAGTGGGAAGCGGCGGTCCTCCGCTGGAGCGAGCTGAATGCGCCGCGCCGGCGCGTCGTGCGCGGCCAGCGGGTCCCCGGCCCGAACCACGAGTACCTCCTGTACCAGAACCTCGTCGGGGCCTGGCCGCTCGACGAGCGCGAGCGGCCGGCGCTGCGCGAACGCTTCAGGGACTACATGCTGAAGGCGGCGCGCGAGGCGCAGGTCCGCACGAGCTGGATCCGTCCCGACGAGGACCACGAGCAGGCGCTTTCCGGGTTCGTCGACGAGATCCTCGACCCGGCGCTCTCGGCGGCGTTCCTCGCCGACTTCGCCGGGTTCCACGCGCGGATCGCCTACGCCGGTGCGCTCAACTCGCTCGCGCAGGTCGCGCTGAAGGTCGCCGCGCCGGGCGTCCCCGACGTGTACCAGGGCACCGAGATGTGGGACTTCAGCCTCGTCGACCCGGACAACCGCCGCCCGGTGGACTACGACGCGCGCCGGCAGGCGCTGGCCAGCGTCGACGAGCCCGGCGCGGCGCGGTCGCTGGCCGAGGCCCTGCACCGCGGCTGGCGCGACGGCCGGCTGAAGCTGTACGTGCTCGCACGCGCGCTGCGCCACCGGCGCGAGCACGCCGAGTTGTTCGCGCGCGGCACGTACGCACCGCTGCCGGCGTCCGGACCGCACGCGCGCCACGTCTGCGCGTTCGCGCGGCGGCTCGGCGAAGACTGGCTGCTGTGCGCCGTCCCGCGCCTGCCGCTGCGGCTCGGGCTCGGCAGCGTGCCGGCGCCGTGGGCCGAGGACGCGCTGGCGCTGCCGGACGGCGCGCCCGCCGCGTGGCGCGACCTGTTCACCGGCGCGAGCGTGCGCGCGCGCAACGACGTGCTCCCGCTGGCCGAGGTCTTCGCGACGCTCCCTTTGGCGCTGCTCGTCCCGGACGCGGGCGCGGACTGAGATTTCGCCGCCCGAAAAAGCGCCGCGCGCCGCGCAAGCCGCGCCGCGCGCTCGTTCGCGCGAACGTGTTTTCCCCGCGCTTGCCGCGCCGAAAAAGACCGCGATAGATGATTGCGCACGGCGCGCGTTGCGCGTATATGTAGGCCGGAGTTGACGGGGTACCGAATCCGGCCGGTTCGTGGCTCCCGACGCTCCGCACGGTCACGGCCGCCAACCAAAATGGCCACGACCTCAACCCGGGCAGGCACTCCCCGGGCACATAACGTGGGGCCTCCGACCCTTCCGACCACGTGGAACAGACCGGAGGGTCCGGCAACCCGGCGTGCACGCGCCGGGTTGTCGTGTGCGTCCGGGCCCCGTCAGGCCATCGCGCCGAGTTCCTCCATCAGGTAGGCCGCCGCCTCGTTCCCGCGGAAGAAGTTGTCGAGGTCGATCTTCTCGTTCGGCGCGTGCAGCGCGTCGTCCGGCAGGCCGATGCCGAACAGGACGCACGGGACGCCGAGGAGCTTGGAGAACGTCGCCACGACCGGGATCGAGCCGCCCTCGCGGGTGAACACCGGCCGGCGGCCGAACGCGCGCTCGACCGCTTTGGCCGCGGCGCGCAGCGCCGGGTGATCGGTCGGTGCGAGCCAGGCCTCGGCCCCGTGGAGGTTCTGCACCGAGAACTTCACCGAGCACGGCGCGATCTTCTTCAGGTGTGCGATCGCCTTGCGCGCGATGTCCTTCGGCTTCTGGTCCGGGACGAGCCGCATCGAGATCTTGGCGTGGGCCTCCGCCGGGATGATCGTCTTGGCGCCCGCGCCGGTGAAGCCGGACCAGATCCCGTTGACGTCGAGCGAGGGCCGGGCCCAGATCCGCTCCAGCGTCGTGAACCCGGTCTCGCCCCACAGTTCGGGCACGCCGATCGACCTCCTGAACTGCAGGTCCTTGTGCGGCAGCCGGGCGAAGTCCGCGCGCTCCGCGCGCGTCAGCTTGCGCACCTTGTCGTAGAAGCCCGGGATCGTGATCCGGCCCTTGGCGTCCTTGAGCGAGGCGACCATCCGGGCCAGCGCGTTGGCCGGGTTGACCACCGACCCGCCGTACTGGCCGGAGTGCAGGTCGCGCGCGGAGCCGACGAGGTCGAGCTGCAGGTACACCAGCCCGCGCAGGCCGACGCAGATCGACGGCACGCCCTTGGCGAACATCTCGGTGTCGGAGATCACGACCGAGTCGCAGCGCAGGCGCTGCACGTTTTCCGCGAGGTACGCGTCGAGGCTGGGCGAGCCGACCTCTTCCTCGCCCTCGAGCAGGAACTTCAGGTTGACCGGGCAGGTGCCGCGCGCCTTCAGGTGCGCCTCGAGCGCGTTGACGTGGATCACGAACTGGCCCTTGTCGTCGGCCGCGCCGCGGGCGAACAGCTTGCCGTCGCGCTCGGTCGGCTCGAACGGCGGCGTGTGCCACAGTTCGAGCGGGTCCACCGGCTGCACGTCGTAGTGGCCGTAGACCAGGACCGTGGGGCGCCCGGGGTGACCCAGCCACTCGCCGTACACGATCGGGTGGCCCGGCGTGTCGTGGACCTCGGCCGTCGTGCAGCCCGCGGCGGCGAGCCGGTCCCTGACCCACTCCGCGGCCCGGCGCACGTCGCCCGCGCGCTCCGGCTCGGTGCTGATCGAGGGGATCCGCAACAGGTCTTTCAGCTGCTCGAGGTGTTGTTCGCGACGATTTCCGATCAGATCGCTTACCGCACTCATCGCCTCACCTCCTGGTTGGCCGCCCATCATGCTCGCCGCCCGCCGTGGTCGTCCACCCGGGCGCGGATCGCTTGACGACACTGTCCCGGCCGCGCAATCTCGCGGCTCGATGAACCGCGCCGGCGCCGGACCCGGGACCGCAGTCGAAGCCACCGCGCCCGGCGGCGGGCGGCTCGCGCACGCGGCGGGGCTGGTCACCGCCGGCACGCTGCTCTCGCGCATCTTCGGGCTGATCCGCGACCAGCTGTTCGCCGCGCTGTTCGGCGCCGGCGCGGCCGCCGACGCGTTCGTCGTCGCGTTCCGCATCCCGAACCTGTTGCGGGACCTGTTCGCCGAGGGCGCGCTCTCGGCCGCGTTCGTGCCGGCCTTCACCGACGCCTTGCACAACCGCTCGCGCGCGGACGCGTTCGCGCTGGCGAACCGCCTGATGACGACGCTCTCGGCGGTGCTCGGCGCGCTCGTTTTGGCCGGGCTGTTCGCGACCGGGGCGCTGGTCGGCGCGATCGCGCCCGGGTTCGCCGCCGAGCCGGGGAAGTTCGAGCTGACCGTCCGGCTGACGCGGATCATGCTGCCGTTCCTGCCGCTGGTGTCCCTGGCCGCCGTGGCGATGGGGATGCTGAACTCGCTCGGCCGCTTCTTCGTCCCGGCGTTCGCCCCGGCCTGCTTCAACATCGTCGCCATCGCGACCGGCCTCGCGCTGTGGCTCCTGCGCCTCGACCCGGTGCTGGCGGTGACCGGCTGGGCCGCCGGCACGCTCCTGGGCGGGCTCGCGCAGTTCGTGGTGCAGGTGCCGGCGCTGCGCCGCGAGCACTGGCGCTTGCGGCCCGCGCTCGACCTGGCGCTCTCGGACCCGGGACTGCGGCGGATGGCGCTGCTGATGGCCCCCGCGGCGGCAGGGCTCGCCGCCACGCAGGTCAACATCTTCGTCAACAGCATCTTCGCCAGCCAGCAGGCGGGGGCGATCGCCTGGCTCAACTACGCGTTCCGGCTGATGCAGCTCCCGCTGGGGCTGTTCGGCGTGGCGGTCGGCACGATCGCCACGGCGTCCCTCGCGCGGCGCGCCGCGGCGGGCGACGTGCCCGGGCTGGGCCAGACGCTGCGCTCGTCGCTGCGGCTGGTCGGGGCGCTGACGATCCCGGCCACGCTCGGGCTGATGGTGCTGGCGCGGCCGATCATCCGGCTGATCTTCGAGCACGGGAACTTCACCGCCGAGGACACCGCGGCCACCGCCGCGGCGCTGGTCTACTACGCCGTCGGCCTGTTTGCCTACTCCTCGGTCAAGTCGCTCGCGCCGGCGTTCTACGCCGTCGGGCGCGCCGGCGTCCCGCTCGGCGCGTCGGTGGCGGCCGTCGCCGCGAACATCGCGCTGAACGTCGCGCTGTTCCCGGTCCTCGGCTTCCGCGGGCTGGCCCTCGGCACCTCGGTCGCGGCGCTGGTCAACTTCGCCGTCCTCGCGCTCGCGTTCCAGCGCTCGTACGGTGGGCTCGCCGATCGCGGCCTGGCGGCGGCGCTCGGCCGCATGACGCTCGCCGCCGGGCTGATGGCCCTCGTCGCATTCGGCGCGAACGTCGCGCTCGAGCGGCTCGTGGGCACCGCCGGCCTCGCGGCGCGGCTCGCCGGGACGCTCGGCCCGATCGCGCTCGGCGCCGCGGCCTACGCCGGGCTGTGCCGGTTCGCCGGCGTCGGCGAGATCGCGGACCTTCTCGGCGGCTTGCGGCGCCGGGCCCGCGCCCGCGGATAATCGGCGCATGCGCAACCTGCCGTGGCTCCTGCTCGTGATCGCCGGGATTCTCGAGGTCGTCTGGGCGCTGTCGCTCAAGTCCACGCGCGGCTTCACCCGCCCGGGACCGAGCGTCCTGACGCTGGCCGCGATGGGCGTGAGCTTCTACCTCCTGTCTTTGGCGCTGCGCAGCCTGCCGGCCGGGACCGGCTACGCGGTGTGGGTCGGCATCGGCGCGGCGGGGACCGCGATCATCGGCATGGCGTTCCTGGGCGAGCCGCGCACGCTGGCGCGGGTCGTGTCGATCGCGCTGATCCTGGCGGGCGTGATCGGCCTGCGGCTGACCGAGCGCTGACGGCCGGCGCAACTTCCCCGTTGCCGGGCCCGCGACCCGCGCTATCTTTGCGCCGGAAGAGCCGCGGAGAACCCCGATGTGCCTGGCCATCCCGATGCAGCTCGTGCAGCGGACCGAGTCCGGGGGGATCGTCGAGCTGGACGGCATCCGGCGCGCCGTCTCGCTGGCGCTGCTGCCGGAGGCCGAGCTGGGCGACCACCTGCTCGTGCACGCCGGTTACGCGATCGCCCGCGTCGACGCCGCCGAGGCGCGGGAAACGCTCGAGCTCCTGCGGCAGATCGCCGCGGCGGCGGACGAGCCGCCGGCCCCACCCGCGTGACGACGCCGGAGCGGGTGCTGCTCGCGCACGGTGCCGGCGGCCGCCTGACGCTCGAGCTGATCCGCGACTGCTTCCTGCCCGCGCTGGCGAACCCCGCGCTGGCCGCGCTCGGCGATTCCGCGGTCCTGCCCGAGTTGCCGCCGGGGCGCCCGGCGCTGACGACCGACGCCTTCGTCGTCGACCCCCCCGTGTTCGAGGGCGGCGACCTCGGCTACCTCTCCGTCTGCGGCACGGTCAACGACCTCGCCGTCGCCGGGGCGCGCCCCGTGGCGCTGACGTGGGCGCTGATCCTCGAGGAAGGGCTCCCGGGCGAGCGGCTCGAGACGTTCGTGCGCGGGGCGGCGCGCGCGGCGGAAGAGGCCGGCGTGGCACTGGTCGCCGGCGACACCAAGGTCGTCCCGCGCGGCAAGGGCGACCAGGCGTTCGCGGTGACCGCGGGCCTGGGCGTCGTGCCGCCGGGCCGCGAGCTGGGCGACGCGCGGATCGTCCCCGGCGACGTCGTGATCGTCTCCGGTCCGCTCGGCGAGCACGGCGCCACGGTGCTCGCGCACCGTCACGGGATGTCGGGAACCGGGCTGCGCTCGGACTGCGCCCCGCTCAACGGCATCGTCGAGGCGCTGCTCGCGTCGGGCGCCGAGGTGCACGCGATGCACGACCCGACGCGCGGCGGGCTGGCCACGACCTGCCACGAGGCCGCCGCGCGCGCCGGCGTGCGCGTGGTGCTGGAGGCGGAAGCGATCCCGCTGGGCGCGCCCGTGAACGCGGTGTGCGAAGTGCTCGGGCTCGACCCGCTCTACATCGCCTGCGAGGGGCGCCTCGTGGCGTGGGTCGCGGCCGCCGATGCGGCGCGCGCCCTCGCGGCGCTGCGCCGGCACCCGCTCGGCGGCGGCGCGGCGGCAATCGGCGCGGTCGAGCCGGGCGGCGACACGCCGCTCGTGCTGGTCACGCCTTACGGCGCACGCCGCGTGCTCGACCTCCTGTCCGGGATGGACCTGCCCCGGATCTGCTGACGGCGGCGGTCGTCAGCGAGGCGCGGGCGGCGCGCCCTCGGGCGCGGGGCTGCCCGTCGCCGTGCCGCCCGCCGCGCCCGGCGACCCGACGAGCTGCGTGCGGATCGTGCGCGTGGTCTGCACCATCGTCGGCTGGCCCTGTGCTCCCTGCGGCTGCATCGATTGGTTGGTCTCGACCTTGCCCTCGAGGCCGAGCGGCAGGTTGGTGTCCGGCGAGATGCGCAGCTGGGTGTCGGTCCGGATGTCCTGGATCGAGACGACCAGCGCCTGGTTTCCCTGCGGGACGGTGTTGGGCGGCAGGTTCTGCGCCGAGAGCTTGCGCTCGACGACCAGCGCGCCGTCGTTCGCGCCCTGCGTGCCGAGGAACGTGATCGTCCCCGAGAGCTCGCCGCCGCCCGGTCCGGGCAGCGTGACGGGCGCGGAGTAGCCGGGCTCGACGTGTTTGGCTGGCAGCGGCAGCACGATCGACGCGAAGCGGTCGGCGACGTCGGACTCGGTCAGCGGGATCATCAGCGCCAGGAGCTGGTCGCGCTGCGGGCTCGCCGGCATCGCCTCGCGCGCCGCGCCGACGAACTCCTCGAGGCCCTGGACCTCCTTGACCCTCCCCCCCGGCGTGACCACCAGCCGGAGCGGGATGTTGCGGACCATCGCGTAGACCTGCGGCAACGGCGCCAGCGGGCCGGCCTTGCCGGCGTCCGGGGCGGTCGAATCGACGTCGATGCCCTGTGGCGAAGCCTGCACGTGCAGCTGCTCGAAATACATTTCGATGGTGCTGTCCTTGCCGTTGCCGTTCGCGGGCTCCTCGTCCGGCGCGGCGCCGGCGGCTGCCGGCTGCACCTTCAGGCGCAGGTCGTACTCGGCCGTGAGGTTGGTCTCGTTCGTCTTGCCCTGTTGATTGACGAGGTTCTGCTCGGTCGTCTGGATCCGGTAGCGCAGCTCGTCGGCGTTGCCCCAGCGGTAGCCGAGGAACGTGCGGTTCCCCGGCTGCGCCGGCTGTCCCGGCTGCGTCTGCGGCCCGGCCGCGGGCTGCCCCGGCTGCGCCCCCTCGGCGGGCTGCCCGGCCGGGCGACCCGGCTCCTGCTGCTGCGGCTGGGCCGGCTGTTGCGGCGACGGTTGCGGGGGCGGGTCCGCCGGCTGCTGCGCCTGCGACGGCAAGGCCGCGAGCGCGAGAGCCAACGAGAACGGGACGACCAGCAAGTCACGGGACAGCGCCATCGATCACCTCCGGGCCGCACCGCGACCCCGGACCCGGGAACCCTGTCCGGCCGCACCGCCGCGACCGTTTCCCCGGACGAGCTCTCCGGGGCGACCGGGTCCCGATGCCCAGAAAGGATGCGCCGGGCTGTTGTTTACAGCAAACATGGATGCTTATTTGCGGTAATTGGACACTGCCGTCAGCGTGACCCGGGCGCCAGCGCGGCGGCCGCCTGTCCCGCGCGGCGGCCGGGCTACAATCCCGCCGTGAACGACGGCGCGGAACAGGTGCTGGCTTACCTCGGCGGCCTCCCGCCCGAAAGACGGCAGGTCCTCGCCCGCCTGCGCACGATGATCCTGCGGGCCGCGCCGGCCGCGACCGAGACCTTCCAGCACGGCATGCCGACGTACGACCTCAACGGAACGCTGTTCGCCCTCGCGGCCGAGAAGTCGTACCTCGCGCTGTACGTCTGGGAACCGAAGGTGCTCGAGCGGCTGCGCCCGCGGCTGGGCAGGCTCGACTCCGGCACCGGCTGCATCCGGTTCCAGGACTTCAACGACCTCGCGCCGGACCTCGCCAACGAGTTGCTGCGCGGCGCGGTCGCCGGGCGGCTCGGGCCGGTGCGACCGGCGCGACCGCCCGCTGCCGCGGGCGGACGGCGCCCGCCGGCCGGGCCGCCGGGCCGGCGGCCCCCGCCGGCAGGCGAGCGCGGCCCGCGCCGCCCCGACCGTCCCGGTCGTCGCCGGCCCAAGTCCTGACCGCCGTTCGCGCGGCGCTGCCACCCGTTCGACACCCGCCCGGTCCGCCGCGCGCGAAGCTGGCTAAGATTCCGCGCGCGGGCCCGCGCCAGCCAACGGCGCCCGCGCACGGAGGAGGTCCGGGATGGCAACGACGCGGCGGGAGTTCCTGCACGGTTCGATCCTCGGCGCGCTGTGGGGCGCGGCCGGAATCACGCTCTCGCCGCGGGCGGGCTTCGCCGCCCCGCAGCAGTCGGCGGGGCGCAAGCTGTTGATCCTCGGCGGCACCTCGTTCCTCGGGCCGTCGCTCGTCGAGGGCGCCCTGTCCCGCGGCTGGAGCGTCACGCTGTTCAACCGCGGCAAGACGAACCCCGAACTGTTCCCGGACGTCGAGAAGCTGCGCGGCGACCGCGACGGCAAGCTCGACGCGCTCAAGGGCCGCGCCTGGGACGCCGTCGTCGACACCTCCGGCTACGTCCCGCGCCACGTGCGCGATTCGGCGACGCTCTTGAAGGACGCCGTGCGGCAGTACGTGTTCATCTCCACCGTCTCGGTCTACCCCGACAACAGCAAGCCCGTCGACGAGACCTCGCCCGTCGGCAAGCTGGCGGACGAGACGACCGAGAAGGTCACCGGCGAGAGCTACGGCCCGCTGAAGGCGCTGTGCGAGCAGGCCGCCGAGAAGGCGCTGCCGGGACGGGTGACCAACATCCGGCCGGGGCTGATCGTCGGGCCGCGCGACCCGAGCGACCGCTTCACCTACTGGCCGGCGCGGGTCGACCGCGGCGGCGAGGTGCTCGCGCCCGGTTCGGCCGCCGACCCGATCCAGGTCATCGACGTGCGCGACCTCGCCGAGTGGACGCTGCGCACGATCGAGTCGAACGTGACCGGCGTGTTCAACGCCGTCGGCCCGAAGGGCACGCTGACCATGGGCGAGCTGCTCGCGGCCTGCAAGTCGGCCAGCGGCAGCAACGCCACGTTCACCTGGGTGCCGGCCGAGTTCCTCGAGCAGCAGCAGGTGGCGCCGTGGTCCGACATGCCGGTGTGGCTGCCGCCGACCGGCGAGACCGCGGGCTTCGCCAAGGTCAGCAACGAGCGCGCGGCGGCGCGCGGGCTCACGTTCCGGCCGATCGGCGCGACGGTCAAGGACACGCTCGCGTGGTGGAAGTCGCTGCCGGCCGAAAGGCGCTCGAAGCTGCGCGCGGGGATCAAGCCCGAGCGCGAGGCCGAGGTGCTGGCCGCGTGGCACGCGGGGCAGGCCGCGGGCGCCGCCGGCGCCGCGGCCCGGTGAGCGCTTCCGCGCCGCGCCGGCGCCGCGCGTGACGGCGGCGCCCGCCGGGGCCGGCCGCGGCCGGCTCGCCGCGCTCTCCCGCGCGCTGCCGGTCGAGCGCGGCGAGGGCGCGGCGGTGCTGTGGGCCTGCTCGTACTTCTTCTGCCTGCTCGCCGGCTACTACGTCATCCGGCCGCTGCGGGACGAGATGGGCGTCGCCAGCGGCGGGCTGACCTGGCTCTACATGGGCACGCTCGCCGGCACGCTGTTGGCCAACCCGCTCTTCGGCGCGCTGGTCTCGCGCTACCCGCGGCGCACGTTCATCCCGGTCGTGTACCGCTTCTTCACGATCAACCTCCTGCTGTTCTACCTCCTGCTCGGCGTGCTGCCGGGTTCCGGGCGGGCGTGGGCCGGGCGCGTGTTCTTCGTCTGGACCAGCGTGTTCAACATGTTCGCCGTCGCCGTGATGTGGGGCTTCATGGCCGACCTGTTCCGCAGCGGGCAGGCCAAGCGCCTGTTCGGCCTGATCGGGGTCGGCGGCACCCTGGGCGCGATCGTCGGCGGCTCGATCACGGTGATGCTGGCCCCCGTGCTCGGGCCGCTGCACCTGTTGCCGATCGCCGCGCTCCTGATCGAGGCCAGCGTCTTCAGCGTGCGGCGGCTGGCGCGGCTGTTCCACGTCGACGAGACGGCGCAACGTGCGGCCGGCGAGGGCCGCCCACCCGGACACGGTGCCCTGCACGGCATGGCGGTGGTGGCGCGCTCGCCGTACCTCCTCGGGATCTGCCTGTTCCTTTTGCTCTACACGATCAGCTCGACCTTCCTGTACTTCGAGCAGGCGCGGATCGTCGGCTCCAGCTTCGCCGACTCCGCGCAGCGCGTCGCCTTCTTCGCGCGCATCGACGTCCTGGTCAACCTCGTCACGATCGTCCTGCAGACCGTGCTCACGGGGCGGCTCGTGCCGGCGATCGGCGTCGGCGCGACGCTGGCGATCCTGCCGCTGGTCACGCTGGGTGGGCTCGGCGCGCTGGGCATCGCCGCCGTACCCGGGACGATCATGGCGGTGCAGGTGACGCGCCGCGCGGCGGAGTACGCGCTGATCCGCCCCGCGCGCGAGGTGCTGTACACGGTCGTGCCGCGCGAGCAGAAGTACAGCTCGAAGAGCTTCATCGACACCTTCGTCTACCGCGGCGGCGACGCGATCGGCGCCTGGACCGACAAGCTGCTGGGCCTGTTGGGGCTCGGCGCGGCGGCGCTGGCCGCGCTGTTCGTCCCGTTGACCGCGGCGTGGGTCGCCGTCGCGCTCCTGCTCGGGCGCCGGCAGGGCGCGCTCGCGCGCGCCGCGGCCGATTCCCGCTCCGAGAACGCGCGCGTATGATCGCCGCATGTCCACGACACCCGCGTTCGAGAAGCTGGGCGTGTTCTACCTCGGCCGGCGCTACGATCCCGAGGCCGGCCGCGCGAGCGACGACCTGGTCCTGTACGACAGCCGCGACCTGTTGACGCACGCCCTGTGCGTCGGGATGACCGGCAGCGGCAAGACCGGGCTGTGCCTCGGGCTGATCGAGGAGGCCGCGATCGACGGCGTGCCGGTGATCGCGGTCGACCCGAAGGGCGATCTCGGCAACCTTCTGCTGACGTTCCCCGGGTTGCACCCGGAGGACTTCCGCCCGTGGGTCGACGAGACCGAAGCGGCACGCGCGGGGCTGTCACCGGAGCAGTTCGCGGCGCAGACCGCCGAGGCGTGGCGGCGCGGGCTGGCCGAGTGGGGCCAGGACGGCGCCCGGATCGCGCGGCTGCGCGAGGCGGCGGACCTCGCGATCTACACGCCCGGCAGCTCGGCGGGGCTGCCGTTGTCGGTCGTGCGCTCGTTCGCGCCGCCCGCGGCGGCCGACGCCGACTCCCGGCGCGAGAAGCTCGAGGGCACCGTGTCGGCGCTTCTGTCCCTGCTCGGGATCGAGGCCGACCCGGCGCGCAGCCGCGAGCACATCCTGCTCTCGCGGATCCTCGACGGCGCGTGGCAGGCCGGGGCCTCGCCGACGTTGGCCGAGCTGGTGCGCCAGGTGCAGGCGCCGCCGTTCGCAACGGTCGGCGCTCTCGACCTCGACACGTTCTTCGCCCCGCGCGAGCGCGCCGAGCTGGCGGTCCGGCTGAACAACCTCGTCGCCTCGCCCGGGTTCGCCGCGTGGACCGAGGGCGAGCCGCTCGACGTCGCGCGACTGCTGCGCGCCCCGGACGGGCGCCCGCGCGTCGCGGTGCTGTCGATCGCGCACCTCGACGAGCCGCAGCGCGTGTTCTTCCTGACGCTGCTGTTGGACGAGATCGTCGCCTGGATGCGCTCGCAGCCCGGGACCGGTTCTTTGCGCGCGATCTTCTACATGGACGAGGTGTTCGGCTTCTTCCCGCCAGTCGCGGAGCCGAGCTGCAAACGCCCACTCTTGACGATCCTCAAGCAGGGGCGCGCCTTCGGGCTGGCGGCGGTGCTCGCGACGCAGAACCCCGTCGACCTCGACTACAAGGGGCTGGCCAACTGTGGCACGTGGTTCCTCGGCCGGCTGCAGACCGAGCGCGACAAGGCGCGCGTGCTCGACGGGCTCGAGGGGGCGTCGGCGGGGGCGTCGCTCGACCGCGCCGAGGCCGAGCGCCTGCTCTCGGCGCTGCCCAAGCGCGTGTTCCTGCTGCACGACGTGCACGCGCGGGCGCCGCTCCTGATGCAGACCCGCTGGACTTTGTCCTACCTGCGCGGGCCGCTGACGCGGCCGCAGATCTCCGAGCTGATGGCCGCGCGGAAGCTCGCGACGACGCCGGCCCCGGTGGCCGGGCCTCCCGTCCTCGCGGCCGCTGCCGCACCGGCCGCCGCCGCCTCGCCCGCGCGCCCCGCGCTCCCGCCGGAAGCCGCCGAGACCTTCCTCGAGCTGCGCGAGGTGCCCGTGTCGCCCGTGGTCTACCGCCCCGTTTTGCTGGCCCGGGCGCGCGCGCGGTACGCCGACCGCAAGCTCGACCTTGACCATTGGCGCGAGCTGACGGTCTGGGCCGGGCTGGCCGCGACCGGCGATGACCCGTGGGCCGACGCGCGCTGGGCCGACGCCGCGCCGGCGCTCGGCGCGGCGCCGTTCGCCGGGGCGCAGTTCGTCCCGGTCCCGCCGGCCGCGCTGCGCGCCGCGAGCTACGCCGGGTGGCGACGCAAGCTCGCCGCGCACCTGTTCCGTTCCGCGGCGCTGACGCTCCTGCGGGCGCCGGCCCTCGACCTCGTCTCGCGCCCCGGGGAGGACCGCGCGCAGTTCCTGGCGCGTGCGCAGCACGCCGCGCGCGAACGGCAGGACGCGGCCAAGGAGGAGCTGGAGCGGAAGTACGCGCCGCGCCTGCAGCGGCTGCGCGAGCGGATCGCCCGCGCCGAGGAGAAGCTCGCGCGCGAAAGCACGCAGTACACGCAGCAGAAGGTGCAGAACGCGGTCTCGATCGGGGCGACGATCATCGGCGCCCTGTTCGGCCGGCGCGCGCTCTCCAGCGGCACGCTCGGCCGCGCCACCACCGCGGCCCGCGGCGTGGGGCGGACCGCCCGCGAAAAGCAGGACGTGGAACTCGCGAGCGAGAACGTCGGGCAGCTCCGGGACGAGCTGGCGCAACTGGAAGCGGAGTTCCAGGCCGAGGCCGCGACCCGCGCGGCGGCGCCGGACACGATCGCGCTGGACGAGGTCGCGGTCCCGCCGCGCAAGACCGACATCACCGTCGACAGCCTGGTGCTGGCCTGGGCCCCGTGGGTCGTCGCGTTCGACGGCAGCGAGCACCCCGGCTGGCGGGACGGCCGCGACTGATCCGCTCCGCGGACCGGCGGCGGCCGCCCCGCGCTCGCTCACTTCGACTTGCCGGTCGCCACCTCCCCCCGCACCTCGTTGCGTGCGAGCAGGTAGATCGGGACACGCAGGTTGGCCGCGAGCAACTCCTCGCGCGCGGTTTCCGCCCCACGCGTGTCGCCGGCCTTCTGCAGCGCCTGCACGCGGCGCAGCCTGCAGAACGCGTCCTGGTCGTTGCACCTGGCGAAGTGCTGCGCGGCAGACTTGGCGTCGCCCCGGGCGATCGCCACGGACCCGCGGCCGAACTGGACCAAGCTCTGGAACCCGCTGTTCGTCGGATCGCTGCGGCCGAGTTCCTCGATCGTCTGCAGCGACTTCTCCGCCGCGGCAGGCTGGTGCAGCCGGGCCTCGGCGTCGATGCGCGCGCCGAGCGCGACCTGCCGCACGTTGTCGAGCATGAAGCCGGGCAGCTTGGCCTTCTCGGCCTCCTCGATCGCCTGCCGGGAGGCCGTGATCGCGTCGCCGTAGCGTCCGGCGACGTCAAGCAGCCCCGCCCGCATCGCGACCAACTGGGGCCGGTACGGCGCGGCCTCGCCCTGCGCCCGCCGCTCGGCCTCGGCGGCGAGTTGCAGGGCGCGCTCTACGTTCCCCAGCCCCGCGTGGCTCAGCGCGATCGCCTGGTCGATCGCCACCTTCTGAGCGACGCCCGGCGCCGCATCGCGTGCGGCCTCGAGCGCGCGGAACCCGCCCGCGCCATCGCCGCGCAGAAAGCGCGCCTGCGCGATGCCGGAGTGGGCGTAGTAGAAGCCGCGGTCGACGTCGAGCGCCCTGGCGAACGCCTGCTCCGCTTCCTCGTAACGCCCGGCCTTCAGCAGGGCCTCGCCCAGCGAGTCGTGCGGGTTGGGCTCGTTCGCGTTGACCTCGGCGTACTTCCTGAACGCGGCGATCCCCTGCTCCGTGCGGCCGGTCCTCAGGTAGGCGTAACCCATCAGGTTGTGCGCCGGTCCCGCGGCGGGGTTCAGCGCCACGGCCTTCTGCAGGTAGGTGATGCCCTTGTCCTCCTGCCTGCTGAACAGGAGCGACTGGCCGGCAAGGAACTGCGCGTGCCAGTCCCGCGGCGCGAGTTCGGCCAGCCGCAGCGCGAGCTGCTGCGACTTCGCACCGTCGCCACGGGCTCCCGCCAGCGCCGACTGGATGAGGACCCTCTCGGCCTCCGAGGCCTTCGCGGCCAGCCCGGAAGCTCGCTCCAGGTGCGCGACGCCTTCCGGACCGGGCGTGGTGTTGCCGAGGTAGGCGTGGGCCAGCGCGAAGCCGGGGTCGAGCTCGATCGCCCTGCGCAACTGCGCCTGGGCCTCCGGCACGCGCAGGTTCTCCGCCGCGTCCCGCCCCTTGCGGAACGCCTCGAGCGCCGCCGTGTTCTTCGAGCTGATCGGCATCCCTTCGCCCACCTCCATCCGGGCGATCGAGGCCTTGGACGGCGCGGGACCCGGCGAACCCTCCGGCGGCAGCGCGGTGGCGATCGTCGCGAACGCGAGCGTCGCGCATGACACGAGGAACGCTCTGCTCATGGCTGACTCCTCCTGCGTGGATTCGGGGACAACGGACGACCCCAGATCCGGTGCTCGGGCTCCGGCGGCGGCGTCAGCTTACTACAAGATCTTGAGAAGTAATAGAAGCGGGCGGCCCGGCTTCAATAGACCCGGACCCGCTCCCCCTGCTTCCACTCGGCGGCGGGTGACCCGTCGCGCAGGCGGATCTCGGCCGACTTGTACCCGTCGGCGCGGATCGCGGCCCCCACGGCCAGCACGAAGCGTTGCCTCGCCGGCCCGTCGAGCGCCCGCCAGGTCTCGGCCGAGACCACGACGTTCATCGCCGGCGGCGCGCCAGCGTGGCTCTCGATCCCCTGGATCGACTGGAGCCGCGCCTCGAGGTCGCGCACCCCGGAAGCGGACCGGACACCGTAGAACACGGCGCAGACCATCAGCACCGTCGCCGCCCCGGCGAGGACCAGCTGCTTGCGCCCGTAGCCGCCCTTCCCGGCCGGCCGGCCGCGCGCGCCGAACAGCGAGCCCACGATCCGGCCCGCCGTGCGCCGCATCCCGGTGTCCTCGGACCGCAACTGCTCCGACAGGCGCACCGCGTGGTCCACGTCCCCCGGGTCCACCATGCGCCGCAGGGTGTTGAGCACCTGCGTCAGCCGCTGCTGCAGGTCGGCCAGGTTCTTGGCCAGGGCGCGGCGGCTCTCGCGCAGCGCGTCATCGATCGAGACCTGCATCTCGCGCTTGAGCGCCAGCCCCAGCGCGAGGTCGAAGACCAGGTCGGCGCGGCAGACCTCGCGCTCGCCGGTCACCGGCCCGGTCGTTTCAAGGCGGTGGATGTCGCCGAGGGCCCGCGCCACGAGGCCGAGGCACTCGACCACGCGGACGCGCCACGGCTCGCGCGACTTGGCGTTGCCCAGCGTCTCGAGCGCGGTCGCGCGCTCCCACGGGGAGATCTCGACGCGCTGTTGGCCGATCGTGATCCAGGTCCCGCCTTCCTGCTGCGAGGCGTTGCGCAGCAGGGCGTGGAGCTGTTCCAGGATCGGCCTCAGGCAGGAATCGCGGTCGCGTTGGAGGCCGGGAATCGCCTCCATGGTCGTCCCCACTGCGGACCTCGCCCCGGCCGGCCGCCCACCGCTGGTCCGCGGCTGTTCCGGCCGCCGTACACATCGCAGAAACTATGGACCGACCGGCTCCCGCGCAACGGACGGCCCCGGGCAGCCCGGCCCGAAGCGAGGCGAAAGCGTCCCGGGCGGGTCCCCGCCCGCCCACGGGTGCCGGTCGAACGGATACGATAGGCGGTCAACGAGGCTGCGCGACCGCGGAGGCGACGGCGGTGACCGAGACCCGCATACCCGTCGGCAAGAGGGGTTCGATGACACTGTTCGAAAAGTGCCGGAACTTCACCAAGGCCGACGAACTCAAGGCGGTCGGGCTGTATCCCTACTTCCGGTTGGTCGAAACCGGGCAGGACACCGAGGTTCGGGTCGACGGGCACCCGGTCCTGATGCTCGGTTCGAACTCCTACCTCGGCCTGACCAACCACCCGCACGTCAAGCGCCGCGCGATCGAGGCGCTCGAGCAGTTCGGGACCGGCTGCGCCGGCTCGCGCTTCCTCAACGGCACGCTGCCGATCCACCTCGAGTTGGAGGAGCGCCTGGCGGCCCTGGTCGGCAAGCCGGCGGCCCTGGTCTTCTCGACCGGCTACCAGACCAACCTCGGCACGATCTCGGCGCTGGTCCTGAAGGGCGACGTCACGGTCTGCGACAAGCTGGACCACGCCTGCATCATCGACGGCGGCCTGCTCGCTCCCGGCGAGATGCTGCGCTACCGCCACAACGACACCGAGCACCTCGCCGCGATCCTGCGCGACCTGCCGGCGGGCAGCGGCCGGCTGGTCGTCACCGACGGCGTGTTCTCGATGGAAGGCGACATCTGCCGCCTCCCGGAGATCGTCCGCATCGCCCGCGAGCACGATGCGCAGGTGCTCGTCGACGACGCGCACGGGATCGGCGTCCTCGGCCCGCGCGGCGCCGGCACCGCCGCGCACTTCGGCCTGACCGACGAGACCGACCTGATCATGGGGACGTTCTCCAAGTCGCTCGCGTCGACCGGCGGCTTCATCGCCGCCGAGCGGGACGTCATCAACTACCTCAAGCACCACTCGCGCGCCTTCATCTTCTCGGCCGCGGCGCCCCCGGCCGCCGTCGGCGCCGTGCTCGGCGCGCTGGACGTGATGGAGCGCGAGCCGGAGCGCTTCGACCGGCTGTGGGAGAACACGCGCTTCCTGAAAAGCTCGCTCGACGCGCTCGGGTTCCAAACCGGCCCCTCGGAGACGCCGATCATCCCGGTGCTCGCCGGCGAGCTAGAGCAGTGCTTCGCCGTCTGCGGCTGGCTGCACGACCGCGGCGTGTTCATCAACCCGGTCGTACCGCCGGCCGTGCCGCCGGGACGGACTTTGATCCGCCTCTCGGTGACCGCGGGCCACACGCGCGCGCAGCTCGAGCGCGCGGTGGACACGATCGAGAAGGCCGGGCGCCACTTCGGCCTGATTTAGCTGCCGTGAAAGGGCCTTTGACGATCGAGAAGGTGGCCACGCCGGCGGCCGTCGAGGAGTTCATCCGCTTCCCCTTCCGGCTGTACCGCGGCGACCCGCACTGGGTCCCGCCGCTGTTGGCCGAAAGGCGGCGCTTCCTCGACCGGGCGAAGAACCCGGTCTTCGAGTACGTCGAGGCCGAGCTGTTTCTCGCCCGCCGCGCCGGCCGCGTGGCGGGCACGATCGCCGCCGTGCGGAACGACCGCTACGGCGAGTTCCACCCCGCCGAGCGCCACGTCGGCTTCTTCGGCCTGTTCGAGTGCGAGGACGATCCCGAGGCCGCCGCGGCCCTGTTCGGCGCCGCCGCGGGCTGGCTGCGCGAGCGCGGCTTCTCGACCCTGCGCGGGCCGACGAACCTGACGACCAACGACGTGCTGGGGCTCCTGGTCGAGGGTTTCGCCGACGATCCGGTGCTGCTGATGCCCTACAACCCGCCGTACTACGCGGCGCTGTTCGAGCGGCACGGCCTCGTCAAGTCGGTCGACCTGTTCGCGTACGAGGTGCGCGAGGAACTGTGCGCGGGCGCGCTGGACGACGCGGTGCGGCGCATCGAGGAACGCGGGCGCTGCACGGTCCGGCCCGTGGACCTGCGCCGGCTGGCCGACGAGCTGCAGTTCGTGCGCGCCTGCTACAACGAAGCTTGGAAGGACAACTGGGGCTTCGTGCCGTGGACCGACCGCGAGCTGGAGTTCATGGCGCACGAGCTGCGGCCGATCGCCGATGCCCGGCTGGCGTTCATCGGCGCCGTCGGCGGCGAGCCGGCCGGCTTCTCGATCGGCGTGCCGGACGCCAACCGCGCGCTGAAGCTGGCCCGCGGCCGGCTGCTGCCGCTCGGCTGGCTCAAGGTCCTGTGGAAGATCAAGGTCTCGGGCTGCGCCAGGGTGCGCGTGCTCGCGCTCGGCGTGCTGCCGCGCTTCCGGCGCACCGGGCTGGACGCGATGCTGATCCACCGCACGATCACGAACGGGATCCCGCTCGGCTACTCGCGGGCGGAGGTCGGCTGGATCCTCGAGGGCAACGACGCGATGATCCGGCCGCTGGCGCGCATCGGCGCGGAGCGCTCGAAGGTGTTCCGCGTCTACGACGCCCCGATCTGACCGCCGTGCGCGTCCTCGTCACCGGTGGCAGCGGGTTCGTCGGCTCGCACGTCGTCGAGCGGCTGCTCGACGCCGGGCATGCCGTGCGGGTGCTGGTGCGCCGCGCCAGCGACACCGCCGCGCTGCGCGCGCGGGGCGTCGAGCTGGCCGTGGGCGAGCTGCAGGACCCGGCCTCGCTGCGGCGCGCCGCCGACGGCGCCGAGTGGGTCATCCACTGCGCGGCGAAGCTCGCCGGGCACAGCGAGCACGAGCTGCTCGCCGTCAACGTCGACGGCACGCGCAACCTGGCCCAGGCCTGCGCCGCCGCGAAATCGGTGCGGCGCTTCGTCCACGTGTCGAGCCTCGCCGCCGGCGGGCCGAGCACCGCGCTCGCCCCGCTGGACGAGGACCGCCCGGCCCGCCCGCTGACCTGGTACGGGCGCAGCAAGCTCGCCAGCGAGCACGTGCTGGCCGACTTCGCCGCGCTGCGACCGGTGATCGTCCGCCCGCCGATCGTCTACGGGCCGCGCGAACGCGAGCTGCTGCGCCTGTTCCGCTCCGCGCGCCGCGGCGTGCTGCCGGTGGTCGGCAGCGGGCGCAAGCTGTACTCGCTCGTGTTCGTCGCCGACCTCGTGGACGCGCTGCTGCGGGCCGCCGCGTCGGAGGCCGTAGCGTCGCGCGTGTATTACGCCGGCGCGCCGGAACCGGTGTCGTGGGAGGGATTCTGCCGCGCCGTGGCGGCGGCCGTCGGCCGGCGCGCCGTGCTGCTGCGCCTGCCCGAGGCCCTCGGCGTGGGGCTGGCGCGGGCCAACGGCGCCCTCGCCCGCCTGCGCGGCCGGACGACGCTGCTGGACGGGCAGAAAGCGCTCGAGATGCGCCAGCCGGCGTGGACCTGCGACTCGTCGCGGGCACGGCGCGAACTCGGCTGGACGGCGGGGACCCCGCTGGCAGACGGCCTCGCGGCGACGGCGGGCTGGTACCGCGAGCAGGGCTGGATCTGAGCGCGCCGCGGGAGTTTTCGGGACGCGGTAACGCGTTTGGTATAGACTCTTTCCGCCCGCGACTAACTTCCGGTTTGTCGAGTCACCGCCATGCGCGACACCCTGGTCCGCCTCGACCCGCCGCTCGACCGGGATCGTTTCCTCGTCCAGTTGTTGGGACACTTTTCTAATACGCTCGAGGACATCGTCGGGCTCGAAGAAGCATCGGGCTTCTTCAGCGTCGTCGGCCACAAGATCGGCACGGAGGTCGAGCGCGCGTACCGCGCCGCGCTCGGCGGCGAGCGGTTGGACCCCGGGCAGTTCGCCGAAGTCATGGTGGACCTCACGCGGCGCCTCGGCGGCGATTTCTTCGTGATCGAGCAATCCGACGAGCGGCTCGTGCTGGGCGGCCGGCGCTGCCCGTTCGGCGAGGGCATCGTCGGGCACACATCGCTGTGCATGATGACGTCCAGCGTGTTCGGCAGGTTCGCCGCCGAGAACACGGGCTACGGCAAGGTCGACGTCGAGCGGGCGATCGCCGCCGGGGACCCGCAGTGCCGCGTCGTGGTCTACCTGCACCGTTCGCCGGAAGCGGCCGAGGCGCCGGGCCGCGAGTACTTCGGGGATCCGCCGTGAACCCCAACCTCCTCGCCCTCGGTGAGCTGCAGACCGTCCCGCTGCTGTTCGTCGCCAAGGACGGGCAGCTCCGCGGCGCGAACACCGCGTTCCGCTCGCGCTTCGGCGAGGTGCACGGACGGACCTTGTTCGACCTCGTGGCCGACCCGCCGGACCTCGTCGCCGAGACGATCGAGCTGTGCTTGAGCACCCGCTCGGCGATGCCGGCGCGCCTGCGGTTCCTGTCGGTGGAGGGCGCGCGCGCCTGGAACTGCACCGGGGCGCGCGTGGGCGACGACGGGGACCCGCGCGAACCGCTGATCGCGCTGCGGCTCGCGCCCGCGGCGGACGCCGCGCAGCGGTTCCTGCTCCTGAACCAGAAGATCGAGGAGCTGTCGCACGAGATCGGGCGGCGCCGCGACGTCGAGGCCCGGCTGCGCGAGCAGGCGCAGCAGTTGGCGGACGTCGATCGCCGCAAGGACGAGTTCCTGGCCCAACTCGGCCACGAGCTGCGCAACCCTCTGGCAGCGATCCGCAGCACGCTGGACGTGATCCGCGCCGGCGGCCGCATCGATCCGCGCCGCGCGCTGGAGATCCTCGACCGGCAGTCGCGCCACCTGACCCGCCTCGTGGACGACCTGCTCGACGTCGCGCGCATCAACCACGGCCGCTTCGTCCTGCAGCGGGAGGTGTTCGACCTCGCGCAGGCGATCGCGCTCGCCGTCGAGACCAGTCGCCCGGCCCTCGAGGCGGCGGAGCAGCACCTGGAGATCGAAGTCGACCGGGGCCGACCGCTGCTCGTCGACGGCGACCCCGCGCGGCTGGCGCAGGTGATCGCCAACCTGCTGCACAACGCGGCCAAGTTCGGCCCGCCCAGCGGGGCAGTCGGCCTGCGGGCGTGGACCGACGGCGTCGAGGTCGGCATCAGCGTGCGCGACGAAGGCGTCGGCATCGCGGAGGCCGACCGCGAGCTGATCTTCCGGCCGTTCATGCAGCGCGCGCCCGACGCGGTGGGACGGCGCGGGCTCGGGCTGGGCCTGGCCCTCGCGCGGCGCCTCGTCGAACTGCACGGCGGCTCGATCGAGGTGCACAGCAGCCCCGGCTGCGGGGCGGAGTTCGTCATCGCGCTGCCCGCCGCACCCGGGCCGGTTCCGGCGCCGGTCCCGCAGGCGGAGGCGGTCGCGGCGGTGGCCCCCTCGCTGCGCGTCCTCATCGTCGACGACAACGCCGATGCGGCGGAGGCGCTGGCCGCGCTGCTCGACATGCACGGCCTGAACGTGCGCTGGGCCTACGACGGCCGTTCGGCGCTCGTCGTGGCGCGGGAATTCCTGCCGGAAGTCGTCCTGCTCGACATCCAGCTGCCGGACATCGACGGTTACGCCCTGGCGCGCACGATGCGCCACGACCCCGCGCTCGCGAACGCCACGCTCGTCGCGGTGACCGGCTTCGGCGGCCACGCCGCGCCGGAGCGCTCGGCCGCCGCGGGCTTCAACCACCACATCGTGAAACCGCTGGAGCTGGACGACCTGCTGCGCCTGCTCAACGACCTCGCCCCCCGCCCCACCCCGGATCGGTCGTAGCGGCCGGCGCGGCCGGCCCGATCACGACGGGGGTGCGGGGCGCCACCTCTGACCCGGAACACGCGGATCAGAGGTGACGGGCCCCGGCACAGGTTCAGCAGTTGACGTATCCGAGCAGCCAGAACACCACGATGAAGATCAGGACGGTCGAGAAGCACCCGCCGCCGAGTTTCCAGGCTGCGGCGCCGGCGATCAAACCGCGGAGCGGTCCGCGCATCGCGAATCCTCGCTTTCGTCGGGCCCAGCCCCGAGCGGGCCGAACCGGCGTCGATTGTAGCTCACGTCGCCGGCCCTCGACTGCGTGCTCACGGGCGAACGCCGCTGGGCGCCGGTCAGGGACAGGCGCCGATCGGGCGCGCGACGCCGTCGCTGCCCGCTCCGTACGTTCCGGGGCCGAAGGGGTTCTCGGCGCGCACGAGGTAGTAGAACGCGTCGGCTGCGTCCGGCCCCGGGCGCGCGTCGTCCCACGCGGTCGCGGTCGCGTCGTCCGCCAGGCACCCGGCAGCCGCGAAGCCGCCGGCCGAGAGCAGCTGGCTGACGAGCCCCCCGGCCACGTCGTAGCCGTGGGCCCCCGCGACGGCGGGCCACTCCACGTGCGCCGACAGGTCGATCCGGGCGAGCTGGAGCCCGGTCACTTCCGCCGGCGCGGTCCCCGTGCACTCGACCGGCGCGCCGGCGGTGTACGGGACGTTGGCCGAGCCGTCGCAGTCGAGCGCGTCCTCGTACCGGAGCTCCAGCGTGTCGCCGGGTCCGACACTCACCAGCCCGTCGCCGTGGATGGGCGGCCCGCTGGTCGTCGGAACCTGCGCGGCGAAGAACATCGAGTCCGGCCCCTGCTCGAGCAGCGCGATCGTCTCCGGCGCCGGCTCGAGCTGGCTCCACGCCGTCACGGCGACCATTTCGGTAGTTTCGGGGTCGACGTTCGGATCCCGGTCGCCCACGACGGCGCGGATCGACGAATCACACGTGACGGTCGGTTGCGCGAACGCGACCTTGAACGGCTCCGCGAGCGTCGCCAGCGTGGCGACGGTGGTGCGGATCGTCGCGTGGAAGAAGTTCCGCGCCCCGCAGTGGGCGATCGTGTCGCTCGACTGGTGGTAGTAGGGGTAGTTTCCCGGGAGCCCGCAGTAGCCCTCGTCGTCGGTGATCCCGAAGACCGCCTTGTACCCACGCCGCCAGAACGATGCGTGGTCCGAGCCGGTGTCGGAGGGGCACAGGACGTAGTTCACGGGAAACACGAGGCCGTAGTCGATGGCGCACTGGGCCATGAGCTGGCCGAGGTCCATCGAGGCGCTGTTGCAGACCAGGTCCAGGTCCTCCGGGTCCGGAGAGCCGTCCCCTTCCCAGCCGGTCATGTCCAGGTCGATCACGCCGCGGATGTCCTCGCCGCGCGCCTTCGCGTCGGCCGCGTAGGCGTCGCTGCCCAACAGGCCCTGCTCCTCGCCGGTGCAGGCGATGAACTTGACCGTGCTGCGGAAGGCAAAGCAGGACAGCGCCCGGGCGGACGCGAGGACCGTCACCGCGCCCGACGCGTTGTCGTCGGCGCCGGGCGCCTTCCCCGAAGAAGGGAGATCGTCGACGTGGCCGATCACGATGTACACGTGCTCGGGCGTGATCCCGCCCGCGTGGGTCCCGATGACGTTCGGGGCGTGGTTGGAGTTGTAGTCCTGGTACTCCGCCGGGACCCCGACCGCTTCGAGCTGCGCGCGGCAGTAGGCGGTCGCGTCCCGGGCGCCCTGGGACTTCGAGTAGCGCGTCCCCGTCGGCTGGTTGTAGACGAGCTTGTTCCAGTAGGTGTTGATGTCGGTCCCCTTGACCGCGCGGACCATCTTCTGGATCAGCGGATCGGGCCCGCCGAGCGTTCCTCGCAGCGGAGGAGTCGCCCGCGGGATGTCCAGCGGCCGATGCGGCAGGCGCGAGACGAACACCCGGGCCTCGTGGAGGACGTCGATCGGCGTGCCGCGCCGCGCGCGGACCAGCACCCAGTTCTCCTCGCGCCAGACCTCCTTCCCGAGCGCGAACACCGCCGCCTGATCCGAATCGGGCCGCAGGCCGACCTGCAGGTAATCGGCGTTGTCCGCGTCGAAGTCGAGGACCTCCGGGGCCCACCCGCCGTCGCGCAGGGACTCGACCAGCGTCCCGCTCCCCTCGAGGAACAGGCTGCGCAGGCTCTCGTGGACGACGGGGAACCCGGCGGAGCGCAAAACGGTCAGGTCGTCCTGCCCGCGCCGCTGGACCCGGACCAACGTCGACGCCGGTCCGGCCGCCGGCGCGCAGGGCGCGGCGACCGAGCCGCACGCGACGAACAGCACCACCCTCGCGATCCCGTTGTCCATCCCGCCATCCCTCGAGGACACGCCCCCCGTGCTGATACCCGCAAACACGCCGCGACGCCAGCCGAAACTCGTCCAGCTTGCGCGGCCCGGTTCGCGGCCGCTCGCCCCGCGCGCGCCCGCGAGCGTGGCGTCGACGGGATCGCCGGAACGAGGACGGCCGCGGTCCCGCTTCGGCTCAAGTCGGTCGACGTGGTCCGGAGCCAATGCGTCTGCACGGCGGCGGAACTCGGCGTAAATAATGCGAGAGGTCGCCCTTGCGCCAGCGCACGCGTTGCCGCCCCGCCCGGGGTATCGCCGCGCTCGTCGTCGCGCTGCTGCCGCTCTGTCCCGCGGCAGGGGCGGCCGGCGAGGTGCAGGCCGAGTACTACGTCGCCCCGCCCGAATCCGGCGGGTCGGACGCCAACCCGGGGACGATCGACGCGCCGTTCGCCACCCTCGCGCACGCCCGCGACGTGGTCCGCGGCGCGAACGGCGACATGGCGGGCGACATCGTCGTGTCCCTGCGCGCCGGGACCTACCCGCAGGAACAGACGCTCTCGTTCGAGCCGGCCGATTCGGGAACCAACGGTCACGACGTGATCTACCGCGCGTACCCCGGCGAGCGCGCGGTCGTGAGCGGCGGGCGCGAGATCGGTGGCTGGACGCCCGTGTCCGGCTCCGGCGCGTGGCAGGCCCCGTTCGGCCCCGGGCCGGACACCCGGCAGCTCTGGGTCGACGGCGTCCGCGCCGAGCGCGCGTCGGCCTCGGTGGCGTTCCTCGGGGCGATCTCGCAGCAGTCGTGGGGCTACATGGTCGGCAACACCGCGATCCAGAACTGGCGCAACCCCGCCGACATGGAATTCGTGTTCACCGGCGGCGGCGGCGTGCCGGGCGCGCCGTGGACCGAGTCGCGCTGCGGCATCTCGAGCATCAGCTCCGGCGGCTCCGGCAAGAGCCGGGTCGTCATGGACCAGCCGTGCTTCTCGACCGGTTTGGCGAAGAGCCCGGGCCCGTTGACCAACCCCACGGCCCTGGAGAACGCCTACGAACTGCTGAGCAGCCCGGGCCAGTGGTACCACGACCGCGCGACGGCCCAGGTCTACTACCGGCCGCGCCCCGGGCAGGACATGAGCCTCGCCCGCGCGGTCGTCCCGGTCCTCGAGACGCTCGTGCGCGCGTCCGGGACCGCGGACCAGCCGCTCTCGCACGTCGTGTTCGAGGGGCTGGAGTTCTCGCACGCCACGTGGCTCAGGCCCAGCACGACCGACGGCTTCATCGAGCTGCAGGCCAACACGTTCATCGTCGGTACGGCCCTGCTCGACCCGCCGGGCAACATCGAGGTCGCCTACGCGCGGCAGCTCCGCTTCGAGCGCTGCACCTTCACCCGCCTCGGCGGGCAGGGGCTCGTGTTCGGGGCAGGCAGCATCGGCAACGTGGTGCGCGGCTGCGTGTTCACCGACACCTCCGGCACGCCCTTGCGCATCGGCCGGGTCGACGCGCCGCAGGCCGCCCCGGCGAGCCAGGTCCTGGACAACCTGGTGGAAAACAACCTCGTCTACGGCGCACCGGTCGAGTACCACGGCGGGCCGGGCATCTTCGCCGGGTACACGGCCGGGACGGAGATCGCGCACAACGAAGTCGCCGACACGCCGCACATGGGCATCTCCATCGGCTGGGGCTGGGGCGCGGCCTCGTACGCCGACCGCCAGCGCATCCACCACAACCGCGTGCACGACGTCATGCGCAGGTTGCGCGACGGCGGGAACGTCTACTGCCTCGGCCCGCAGCCGGACAGCCCGGTCCCCGGCTCGTCGATCGACCACAACTGGCTGTTCCTCGACGAGCAGCCGTTCGGCAGCGTCTACCTCGACCAGGGCAGCCGGGGCTGGCGCGTGCACGAGAACCTCGTCAACGACACGATGACCAACTGGATCTACCTGCAGCACCTCGCGCCGCCGGCGACGTACAACCTGGTGGACGGCAACCTGCACGACACGTCCACCGAGCACAACGGCGATCCGAGCAACACCCTCGTCGACAACCTCCTGGTCACGCCCGGCGCCTGGCCGGCGCACGCCTGGTCGATCGCCAACGGCTCGGGGCTGGAGCCCGCGTTCCTCGACCTCGCGGGCGACGGCGTGCCGCGCAACGTCGCGAAGGGCCGTGCGGCCTGGGCCTCGTCCAGCGAAGACGCGGCGCACGCGGCCGCCGCCGCCGTGGACGGCAGCGCCCTGAGCAGCTGGTCGTCGGCCGCCGGCGACGCGGAAGCGTGGGTCGAGGTCGACCTCGGCGCCGCCCACCGCCTGCGCGAGGTGCAACTGGCGGTGCGCCAGGACGCCGACCGGCCCCCGGCCCGCCGCAACTTCGAGATCTGGGCCTCGAACGAGCCCGACATGTCGCTCGGGCACGTCGTCCTGGGACGACAGGGTGCGCAGGTGCTGCCCTGGTGGGGCGTTTTCCACGTCGACGTCGCCGACACGACCCCCTATCGCTACGTGGCCGCCATGAAGACCGACGGCGAGCAGTTCTCGATCACCGAGTTGCGCGTCATGGCGACCGGCGGACCCGCCGCCGGTCCGAAGGAAGCCAGCCCCGGCCGCGCGGCGATGAGCGCCTCCCGGGCTGCCGGCGGTGCGATCGACGTCCGGTTCACGCCGGGGTGCGGCGCGACCGACCACGCGATCTCCTGGGGCCGGACACCGATCGCGGGCGCGGTGGACTGGACCGGCCGCGCCTGCGGCCTCGGCGTGAGCGGCGCGGCAGCGTTCGACCCCGGCGAGCCCACGGCAGGAGAAGCGGTCTACTTCGTCGTCGTCGCCCAGACCGACGCGGCCGAAAGCTCGTACGGCCAGGACAGCGCCGGGATCGAGCGGCCCGAGGCGCAGGGCGTCGGCCCGTGCGACAGGCCGCAGGACCTGTCCGGCACCTGCCCCTGAGGCCGCGCGCGATCCGTCCAGCGGCGCGTGGCCTACTTCTTGATGTCCCTCGGCGACGGGTGTAGATCCTCGCAGGGAGAGGCGCGATCGAGAGCTACTCGGGCTCGGATCGCGGGGAGGACGCGCCGATGTTGTCCAGGTCGTTTCGTCCGCTGATCGTCAGCTTCGCGCTCGGCCTCGGGGTGTTCCTGCTCCTGCAGTTGCTCCTCGTCCTCACCTGGGAGCTCGTCTTCGCCTGGGCCGAGGTGCACGAGCCGTGGTTCCTCAATTCAGGAAAGGCGCTGGTGTCGTCCTGCGCGTTCATCTTCATCTGTACGGTCGTGATCCTGTTGGCGCGCAGGCGATCCTCGATCGCCGATGTGCTCGCGCTGACGGCGGGGATCGTCCTCGGGAGCGCGATCGTGCTCGTATCGCTCGGCGCCGGGAACATCTGGCCCCTGGTGCTGATCTTCGGCTCCGTGCTCTGCACTGTCAGCGTGGTGCTCGGGGCCGCGGTTGCCTTCGGAGTTCGCCGCCTGTGCGGAGGGCCCTGGCCCGACCTGTCGTAGACCGCCTCGGGCCGCGAAACCGAAACGCGCCCGTGGACGTTGGGTCCCGGGCGCGCCTTTGTCTAGGAATGGTAGCGGGGGCAGGATTTGAACCTGCGACCTTTGGGTTATGAGCCCAACGAGCTACCGGACTGCTCCACCCCGCGTCAATGTGCCGGGTGATTCTAGGAACGCACCCCCGGGATGTCAAACGCGGCGCCGCGGCTCAGGAACCGCGGTAGTAGTAGCTCTTCTTGTGGTCCACGCGCAGGCCGGGCTGGCGGACGCGCACCTCGACGCGGCGCTCGCCGGCCGGCCCGCGGGGCGGGACGTAGCTCATCACGTACTGCGCGC
Source organism: Acidobacteriota bacterium (assembly GCA_017994815.1). Taxonomy (GTDB): domain Bacteria; phylum Acidobacteriota; class Polarisedimenticolia; order J045; family J045; genus JAGOJY01. The sequence goes on along the minus strand of JAGOJY010000021.1, from coordinate 43,629 downwards.
CGAGGTGGCGCAGCAGGCTGTCGAACACGTCCGGCAGGTCGGCGGCGCCGCGCACGATGTGCACCTGGCCGCCGGTCTCCTCGGCCAGCGTGCGCAGGAAGTCGCGGTAACGCGCGTCGCCGCGCGCGGTCCCGATCGCGTAGATCAGCATCTCGCTGCGCCGGGCCTCGGCCACCGCCCGCTGCAGCGACGCGATGCTTCGCTCGTCCCGGCCGTCCGAAAACAGCACCAGCGCCTTGCGGCCGTGCAGGTCCCGCGCCCGGTCGATCACGCGCACGATGGCGTCGTTGAGCGCGGTGCCGCCGCCGGCGCGCAACGAAGCGATCGCGCGCTTGGTCGCCTCGCGGTCCCGCGAGTGCTCGCCGAGGAGTCGCAGGTCGTTGTTGAACGAGTAGACCGTGACCTCGTCGCGCTCGGCGAGCCGGTCCACGAACTGCGAGGAGGCGCTCTGCACGAGCGACAGCGAGTCGGACATGCTGCGGCTCGCGTCGAGCAGGAGCGTCAGCTTGAGCGGCTCGGGCTGGCCGGAGAAGCTCTTCAACTGCACCGGCCGGCCCTCGTCGAGCACCTCGAAGTCCTGCTCTTTCAGCGAGGCGACGTAGCGCCCGCGACGGTCCGTCACGACGGGATAGAGCTGCACCCGCGAGACATCCATCCGTTCCTCGACCACCACGCGGCGCGTCTGGACCCGCGCCTTGGCGACGACCTGCCCCGCCGAGTACGCGACGGCGAGGAACTCCGCCCCCGACTCCTCCGGTGCCACGTTCGCGGTCAAGGACCACAGCGGCGCGCGGGCGACACCGGCCAGCCGGCCGCCGATGTAGACGTCCACGCGCTCCACCCCGCGGCCCCCGTCGCCGACGGCGAGCTGGATGAGCTGCTCGCCGGCGACGATGTCGCCGGGCAGCGGCGAGGTGAAGCGCAGGCTCGGGGCGGCCAAGGCGGCCCCGAAGAGCAGCGCGGCTACGGCCGCGCGCGGTACAAGCCGTCGACCAGGCATGCGCGAAGGTCCTCGTCGAGCGCAGTTTCAGCGAGGGCGGTCGTCCAGCGGACGAACCCCTCCCAGTCGCCGCGGTGTTCCTGCGGCATGCCGCAGGCGAGGCGGTGCAGCTGCCGCAGCAGCAGGTCGGCCCCGACCATCCCGGGCAGGTCCCGGCGGCCGAGGTAATCGGCGATCGCGAGCTTGAGCTCGATCCACTCGCGCTCGCGCAGGGCCGCGGGCGCGGCACCGCTCGCCAGGAGTTCGTACGGCGGCCAGCGCCCGACCCACGGGAGCGCCCGCCCGTCGATCGCCAGCGTCTCGCCGCCGAGCACATCGAGGGCGCTGCGCCAGCCGTCGCCAAGCCCGGCGCGGGCCCGCTCCAGGCGCGCCAGCGCCTCGGCCGGGAGGAGTTCCGGCCGGGCCGGCCCGAGATCGTCGCCGGCCAGCGCCGCGAGCCCGAGCGCGAACATCTCGCTGCGCGAGACGAGCGGCGGCGCCGACTTCAGGCGGCCCCCCGGGACGCGCGCCGCGACGAAATCGAGGTGCGTCCCGCCCGACGGCACCTCGGACGCGGCCCGCGCGACCAGCTCGCGCCCGGCGTCCATCGCCGCCGCGGCGAAGCGGCTGACCGGCGGGGCCGGCGCCGGCCACGCGGTCCGCACGTGCTCGCCGTACCAGCCCGCCGCCGGCTCCGGGTCGCGCAGCGCGCCCGCCGGCGCGACGCCGTCGCACGGGAAGCGGAACTCGGCCAAAGCCTCCGGCACGCCGGACAATGGGCCGGCGACGCGCGCCCCGAAACCGCAGTCCGCGGCCGGCACGAACGTCGTCTCGGTCCAACCGTTGTCGCGGCGCACGTCGCGCCGGACCACCGCGTCGAGGAACTTGAACGGCCAGTGCCGCCGGACGAGGTTCGGCTCCCCGAACAGGACGCTGTCGGCCTCGCCCATCGCGACGAGGTACGCGGGCGCCACCAGCAGCGCGCGCAGGTCGGGCGCGAGCAGGCGATCGAGGTCCTCGAACGCGTGCGCGGCGGCCCGCGCCGCCTTCTTGTCGGCGCGCATCACGCGCAGGAGCCGCTGCTCCAGCTCGGCGCGGCCGGACGGCGCGAGTTGGCCGGCCAGGGGCGCGGGCAACGGCGCGTCGAACGTCACGGTCGGGAGCGGGCGCAGCGCCTGCAGCGCTCTCGTCGCGCGCTCTTTGAGCGCGGCGCCGCCGTCCGCCGCGCCGCGCTCCAGCTCGCGCACCGCCGCGCGCACCGCGGCGAGCTGGTCGGCCGAGGCGACCCGCTGCTGCTCGAGGCGGCGCGCGAACCAACCCGCGCGGTCGTTCCCGCGCGTTCCCTCGTACTGCAGCCCCGCCCACTCGAACCGCTCGCTGCCGGCGCCCGCGAGCGCCGCGAAGAGCCGGCGCTCGCGCGGCCCGCGCCCCGGGAACCCGGCGGGCGGATCCGGCAGCCCGTCCACGAGACGTTCGAGCCAATCGAACTCCGCCGTGACCGCCGCGCCGGGATCGCGCGCGTCGGCGTGGAGCCGCGACCACGCGCGCAACTCCTCGTCGATCGCGTCCGCGGGGAGCGTCCCGGAGCGATCGATGTTGGCCAGGATCTCGATCCCGCCCTGGAACGCCAGCGCGAGCCCGGCCCGGTCCGGGTCGTCGGGCCGCTGGAGCGCCTCGAGCGCCTCGAGGTACGCGGCGAAGGTCTCGGCCGATCGCAGCCGGAATCGCGCGCCCGTGGCGACGGCCGCGGGGGCCGCCTCGCCGAGCCACGCGACCAGTTCGGCCGTGTCGTCGCCGACCAGGCCGGGGTGCGTCGCCATCGGGCCGGAGCCGAGCGCCCTCGCGAGCTGGACCAGGTCGGCGCCGCGCAACACGCGCTCGACGACGATCCCGCCCGGCAGCTCCAGCTCGTGGCCCGGCGCGGGCGGCGTGAACATCCGCAGGAAATCGGACGCGCCCCCGCCGAGCCCGCGCGCGCCGCCGAAGCGCTCGCGGCGGTCGAAGCGCCGCAATCCCTGGACCACGCCGCGCGCGAAGGCCGGGCCGTCGTGCAGCTCGCGGTCGAGCCCGAGCACGTAGCGCGCCCGCGCCGGCGGGGCCATCGCGAGCGCTTCCCAGAGGAACGCGACCCGGTGACCCTCGGCCGTCAACAGCTGCCGGAAGAACGGTGCGGGAGCCTCCGGCGGCAAACCGACCAGCGCGGTCCACGCCGCGGCCGCGTCGGCGCCGCCCGGCAGCTGCACGGCGCCGTTGCGCACGTCGAAGGACCAGCCGTAGCGGTAGAACGGCAGCGCGGCCTCGCGGTAGATCCACGCGAGGTCCTCGGTCGAGAGGACGGCCTCGGCACCGGGCGGGAGTCGCCGCAGCCCCTCGAGGACGAGCCCGAGCTGCTGGTCGCGCACGAGCGCCTGCAGCGCGCCGGTCCCGTGGACCTCGCGGCCGGTGATCGCCTGCCACTGCTCCCAGGCCACGGGCGGTGCGACCTCGTCGACCGCGATCGCCAGGCTCCCCCGCCCGCCGGAGCGCAGCCCGCGCGCCAGGGCGGGAATGTCCCAGCCCAGCGCCAGCGCCGCGCGGCGCCGGCGCGCGCCGAGCGGCGTCGGCATCGGAGCGAGGTCCAAGGGCTCGGGCTCGTCGCCGGGGACGTAGCCCGCCAGCGACGCGAAATCGAAGAACCGCTGCAGGTCCTCGCGCGTCGTGGAGCTGAAAACGGGCGCCTGCCCGAAGCGCTGGCCGACCGCCTGGACCAGCTCGAGCAGCTCGTCCAGCTCGCGGCGCTCGCGCACCTCGGCCCAGGCGTGGTCGTCGCGCACCGCCTGCAGCAGCACGCGGTCGAGGCTGGCGGCGAAACGGGCGGGGTCGGCATCCACGGGGCCGAGCAGCCGCACCACGGCCGCGATGCCGCCCGGGACCTTCATCGGCTCCGGCGACGCCGCGGCCCGCCCGGCGCTGGCCTGCGCGAGCAGGGCCAGCGCACCGAGCGCGAGAGCCCGCGACTTGAGAGGCGACCGTTCCACGACTAACATCCGAGTTTTGCCCGACGATTCGATCGCCTTGGCACTTGGGCCAAGGCCATGGAGTTTGCCCATGGCAGCCAAGATAGCGTCCCGGTTCGCGTGCATCACGCTCCTTGCCACGCTGCTGATCGGGCTCGGCGCTTGCGGGCGCGGCAACGATCAACAGGCGGCCAACGAGCAGGCCGGTCAGGCGACGGCCGAGGGCCAAGAGTATGGCGCGACGAGCGACCAGCAGCCCCCGGTGAGCCCGCCCCCGGAGACCGGCGAGAACGCGCCGGCGGGGACCCAGGCACCGCCGCCCGCGACGACGACCACCACGACGACGACCCCGCGCGGGGACACGACGCCCCCGTCGACGACGCCCGCGGAAACGCCGGCGGACGAGGGCCGCACCGGCGGCGCGCAGGTGCAGGAGGAGCGCACGCCGGAGCAGGACACCGGCGGGATCCTGCTCGGTGAAGGCGACGTGTTCCACGTCAAGCTGGACCAGGCGGTCTCGACGAAGACGAGCACCGCCGGCGAGGAGTTCACGGCCCAGATCACCGGCGGCGTCAAGGGCACCAAGGGCTGGACCCTGCTCGGGACCGTGACCGAGGTGGTCAAGCCGCAGGCGAAGAAGGACACGCCGGGCGAGTTGCACCTCGCGTTTCACACCATCCGCACCGACTCCGGGAGCCAGTTCCCGATCTCCGGCATCGCGACCGGCGTCGGCGGCAGCAGCAAGAACCGCAACCTCGGCATCGTCGCCGGCAGCACGATCGTCGGCGCCCTGCTCGGCAAGAAGGTCGGCGACGATAAGAAGGACACGTGGATCGGCGCGGCTGCGGGTGCCGCGGCCGGCGCGGCGATCGTCCGCGCGCTGCCGGGCCAGCACCTGAACCTCGAGCCCGGCACACCGCTGGACGTGAAGATCACGAGCACGACGCGCATCCACCCCTAGCGCATGCCGAAAGCACGGGACGGGTCGGCCTGGCCGACCTGTCCCGTTATTTTCGCGGCCATCGACGACGATGGAAAACTCTTGGACGGCGCGCCGTGACCCGGACGATCGTGCCGGGCGGCCGAGCGGCCCCCAGAAGGACAGTTTCGTAGGAGCCGGCGCAGCCGGGGCCGGCGTGACGGCGCCAAAACGCGCCGACCGCGACACGGCGTCGCGTCTCGGCGGCTCCCACGTGCTCTTCGGTTGTCAAAGAACCGCACTGCCGACTGCTTGCTTACGTCACCAGCTCCGGCTCGGGGTCGGGGATGCGCAGCTCGTTGCGGTACCACTGCTGCCATGCCCCGACACCCAACCGCCAAGCCGTGTTCAGCGGCGCCTTGCCGACCCGGCGGGCCAGGCTGCCGTGGATTCCCTGCCGGTGGTGGAACGGGCGGTCGGCGTCACGGTTGTCCAGCTCGTCCGAACCGCCGCGCCGCTTGGCGGCCCGTACGAATCGCGTGCCTCGACACGCCGGCGGGGCCGGGCCGCCTATCGGCGACCCCTACGATCGAGGTGCGTACCGGACCAGGAGCAGGCTCCAGTCGTCGGTCGGTTTGCCGTCGCCGACGACCTCGCGGTGGCGCTGGGCGATCGTGGCGCCGGCCTGCTCCACCGGCACGTCGCGCAGCAGCGCGGCCAGCCGCTCCAACCGCTCGAGGCCGAACTCCTCGCCCCGCGCGTCGCGGGCTTCGACGAGCCCGTCGGAGTAGACGATCAGCAGGTCGCCGGGCGCGAGCGTCGCCTCGGCACCCGCGTACTCGGCGCCCTCCAGCATACCGACCGGGATCCCCGAGGCGTGCATCTTCTCGACCGCACCCTCGCGGACGAGCAGCGGCGGGTTGTGGCCGGCGTTGAAGTAGCGCAGCGTTCCGTCGTGCGCCAGCTCGGCGTAGAACAACGTGGCGAAACGGTTCTCGATCCCGTCACGGCACATGACCTGGTTGACCCGTCGCGCCAGCCGCGCCAGGTCGGTCGACTCGGGAGCCATCGCGCGCAGCGTCGCCTGCAGCTTGGCCATCAAGAGCGCCGCGGGCAGCCCCTTCCCCGAGACGTCCCCCAGCATGGCGGCGAGGCGCTCGCCCGGGAGGTCGAAGAAGTCGACGAGGTCGCCGCCCACGTCGTTGGCCGGGATGGTCCGGCTCCAGATCGACCAGCCCGCGAACGACGGCGCGCGCTGCGGCAGGATCGCGAGCTGCACCTGGCGCGCGGCCATGATCTCGTCGCGCGCCACGAGCTTGTCCTTCAGTTCCAGCGCGAGGACGACGAGGAGCACCAGGAAGGCCCACGAGCGGAGGTTGTACTCGAACTGGAACTGCCAGAGCACCATCGTCCCGCGGTTGAGCAGGAACAGCAGCAGCGCGGCGGCGAGCGCCAGCCGCCGGCCGGGCGTGAGCTTGGTCAGGAGGCTCTTCAGCAGCCATGGGACGACGCGCACCCAGCGCCCGACCCGCCCCATCGACGCCAGGCGCTCGCGGTCCGCGGCGTCGAGGTAGAACACGTAGAGATCCCACAGCTCCTGCCGGTACTGGCGGCGGAACTGCGTGCGCTTGATGTCGCTGAGCAGGAGCCGGGGCAGGCTCGCGTCCCCGGGCCGGGGCTTCCCGGTCCGGGGCTTGCGCTGCGCTGTCCTGGCCATCGGTCGTGCGGCTCGCGGGGCGGCGGCCCCGCGGTCAGCGGGGCTTCGGCACGGACGGCGGCGGCACCTTCAGCGGATCGCGCTCGCCCGTGAACAGGACGACCTCGCCCGGCTTCTGGTAGTCGAGTTCGCCGCGGATCGCCTGCGCGATCGCGAGGTCGTCGTTCGTCAGCGCCGCCAGCTCGCGCCGCAGTTCCTCGTTGATCCGCTCCTCGCGCGCGAGTTCCGCCGCGAGGTGGTCACGCTGGCGCAGGCGCTCCCACTGGCGAAGGATCCCCTCCGGATTGAACAACGCGTACACCGACAGCGCTGCCGCGGCCCCGCACAGCATCCACAGGGTGACCGTGCCCCGTCCGGGAGCGTCGTTCGAGCCTGTCGTCCGGGGACTCGTCATCTCCCCTCGTACGGGTCGCGCCCCGCGTAGCGCGCCGCTTCCGCGAGGCCCTCTTCGATCCGCAAGAGCTGATTGTACTTGGAAACGCGCTCGCCGCGGGCCGGCGCGCCGGTCTTGATCTGGCCCACGCCGCTCGCGACCGCCAGGTCGCTGATGAACGTGTCCTCGGTCTCGCCCGAGCGGTGACTGATGACCGCGCCGTACCCGGCCGAGCGTGCCATGTCGATCGCGTCGAACGTCTCGCTGACGCTGCCGATCTGGTTCAGCTTGATCAGGATCGCGTTCGCCACCCCGGCCTCGATCCCCTGCCGCAGGATCTCGGGGTTGGTGACGAACAGGTCGTCGCCGACGAGCTGCACGCGGTGTCCGAGGGCGTCGGTCAGCTTCTTCCAGCCGTCCCAGTCGCCTTCGGCCATGCCGTCCTCGATCGAGACGATCGGGTAGGCCTCGACCAGTTCCGTGTACCAGGCGACGAGTTCGTCGGGGCCGAGCACCCGGCCCTCGGCGTCGAGGTGGTAGCCGTCCTCCTGCTTGAACTCGCTGGCCGCGACGTCGAGCGCGAGCGCGACGTCGTCGCCCGGCCGGTAGCCGGCCTTCTCGATCGCCTGCAGGATCAGGCCCAGCGCGTCCCGGTTGGAGCGCAGGTTCGGCGCGAAGCCGCCCTCGTCGCCCACCCCCGAGGCCAGGCCCGCCTCGCGCAGGACCTTCTTCAGCGCGTGGTAGACCTCGCTCGCGGCGCGGATCGCCTCGGCCACGGAGTCGACGCCGACCGGCAGGACCATGAACTCCTGGATGTCGACGTTGTTGTCGGCGTGCGCGCCGCCGTTGAGGATGTTGAACATCGGCGTGGGCAAAACGCGGGCCCCGGCGCCGCCGAGGTAGCGGAACAGCGGCAGCCCGGTCATGCCGGCGGCGGCGCGGGCGGCGGCCATGCTCACGCCGAGAACCGCGTTCGCGCCCATGTTGCGCTTGCTGGGCGTCCCGTCGCGCTCGAGCAGCACCTGGTCGAGCAGCCGCTGGTCGGTCGGGTCGAGCCCTTCGACGGCCGGGCCGAGGATCTCGTTGACGTGGCGCACGGCCTTCTGCACGCCCTTGCCCCCGAACCGCGACGGTTCGTCGTCCCGCAGTTCGAGCGCCTCGCGGCTGCCGGTGCTCGCTCCCGAGGGGACCGAGGCCCGCCCGACGAACTCCTCGTCCACGGTGACGTCGACCTCGACCGTGGGATTGCCGCGCGAATCCAGGATCTCCCTCGCCCAGACGCTCGTGATCTCCGGCATTGCTGTCCTCCGTGGCGGCGGGCCATCGGTTCGCCGCCCGACCGCGTAGTGTATATCCTGACCCATGACCATGATGCCGCCCGAACCCCCCCGGCTGAGCGTCGTCCTCGCGACGGCCCCCGACCCCGAAACTGCCCTGCGGCTCGCGCGCGACCTCGTCGGGCGGCGCCTCGCGGCCTGCGTGAACATCGTGCCGGGGATGACGTCGGTCTACCGCTGGGACGGGCGCGTGCACGAGGATCCCGAGGTCCTGATGATCCTCAAGGTGCCGCGCGCGGGCTTCGAGCGCCTGCGGGAGGCGCTGGCGGCGGCCCACCCCTACGAGGTCCCCGAGATCGTGGCGCTCCCCGTGGACGCGGCGCACGCGCCGTACGAAGCGTGGGCGCACGCCGCGGTGGAGGAATAGCGCCGGTGCGCGTCGGCGTCGTCGCGGGAACGGCCAGCCCGCTGCCCCCGGGGCTTGCCGCCTGTCTCGCCGGTTGCGAGCGGATCCTCCACGCCGGCGGCATCGGTGACGCCGGAGTCCTCGAGCGGCTCGCGCGCCTGGCCCCCGTTTCCGTCGTCATCGGCGACCGGGACTTCCTCGAGTTCGGCGACCGCTACCCCGAGTCGGCGGAACTCGAGCTGGGCGGGGCGCGGGTGCTCCTGACCCACATGGTCGGCCGGCCCCCGGAGCTTCTGCCCCCCGTGCGCCAGCGCCTCGGCGGGCCGCAGGCGCCGGACGTCGTGGTCTACGGCCAGGGGGCCGAGGCGAACGTCGCGTGGGACGGCGGGACGCTGCTGTTCCATCCCGGCGCGGCCTGCCCGGGACGCCCGGGGAGAATCGCGACCTGCGGGGTGCTGGACATCGACGGGCCCGGCTCGATCGTGGCCCACGTGCTCGACCTGGCCCGCGGGGTTGCCGGCGGCGGCCCGTACGACCCGACCTGACCTCGTGCGGCGCTGGGTCATCGCCGGCTGGCTGACGTGCGCCGTCGTGGTCTCGCGCGGCCAGGCCTCCCCGCAGCTCTGCCAGCCCGGCGACGTCATCGCGCGGATCGTCATCGAGCGCGTCCCGGTGTTCGACCCGGCGGTGCCCGGCGAGAACAAGCCGTTCTTCCGCCTGGTCAACAAGCTGCACTCCCCGATGCAGACGCGACTCGGCACGGTGCGCTCGCTGCTGACGGTCAAGGAAGGCGAGCCGTGCGACCCGGAGCGCCTGCGCGAGGCCGAGCGCACGCTGCGCTCCTACGGCTTCATCCAGGACGCCTGGGTCGAGGCCGATTACCGCGACGGCCACGACGTCACGGTGCTGGTCCGGGTGCGCGACGCGTGGTCGACGCGCGCGAGGGTTTCGTTCAAGCACCAGGGCGGCGCCTCGGAGTCCACGTTCAAGGTGCTGGAGAACAACCTGCTCGGGACGGGGACGACGCTGGCCTGGGAACGCTCGAAGGACCAGGACCGCACCGAGAGCCTGTTCCAGTTCCGCGACCCGTCGGTGCTCGGCTCGCGCTGGGTGTTCGAGGCCGACATGGCCGACAACTCGGACGGGCACCTGAACCACGGCCGCATCGCGCTGCCGTTCTGGCGGCTGGAGGCCTCGCGCTCGGCCGATTTCGGTTTCACTTCGCAGCTCGCCGACCGCAAGGTGTACGACGGCGGCGACGAGGTCGCGCGCTGGGAACTCGACCGGGAAGACGACTGGATCCGGCTGGGCATGGCCCCGTTCGGGTTGCGCGGCAACCAGGTGTTCCGCTGGTATGCCGGGCTCAGCCGCCGGGCGGAGGACTGGACGTACCGGCGCAAGGACGTCCCGGGCTTCAAGCCGCCGGACAGCGACCTCACGATGCTGGAAGGCACGCTGCAGTGGCAGCGGATCGACTACCGTCGCGTCTACCACTACCTGTCCGCGCGCCGAATCGAGGACTTCGACCTGGGAACGACGCTGCAGGCCACGGCGAAAGTCGCCATCCCGGGGGTCAGCGAGGACGGCGGCGGCGAGTTCTCCGCGGTCGCGCGGCACGGCTTCGAGGTCGGCGACGGCACGTTCTTCGTCCTCGACGCCTCGCAGGTCTTGCGCAACGTCGAATCGACGTGGTTCGCCTCGTCCACGCGCCTCGACGCGGAGTGTTACCGCCGGCTCGCGTTCCGGCACACGCTCGTGTTCGCCGCGACGGCCGCGCACGGCAGCCGCATCCCGGGTCCGGACCGTCACCTGCTCGGTGGCGACACCGGGCTGCGGGGCTACCCCTCGCGCGAGTTCTCCGGCTCGGACATGCTGCTGGCGAAGGTCGAGCACCGGTACTTCGCGCCGTGGGAAGCGTTCCACCTGCTGCGGTTCGGCCTGGTTTCGTTCTTCGAGGCGGGTGGCGCGTGGGACGAGGACCGCCCGCTCTCGTGGGCCGAGATCCACCCGGACATCGGGGTCGGCCTGCGGGCCCAGCTTCTGCGCTCCTCGGGCGCGACGACGATCCACTTCAACGTGGCGTACCCCCTGGACCCGAACGGGGTCGCGGACGGCCGGGGCTGGGAGTTCTCGGTCCTGACCGCCGGCGGGTTCTAGCGGGGCGTTTGACACTGGCCGGGAGCGGCTCCTAGACTCTCCGCCTCCCCCGAAATCCCCCGTGGCACAACCTCCCGGACCGGTTTCGCGGACGCCCTTATCCGATCGCAGAGGCACGTCCCATGCCCAACAGCACCACCGGCGGGCCAGGCACGAACGAGAAGGCCGAGTCGTTCTCGTTGAACCGACTCGCCCGGATGCGCATCGAGGAACTGGCCTCGCTCGCGCGCTCGCTGGAACTTACCGGCATCTCCGGGCTGCGGAAGCAGGAGTTGATCTTCCAGATCCTGCGCGCGCAGACCGAGCGGCGGGGACTCGTCTTCGCCGAGGGCGTGCTCGAGATCCTGCCCGAGGGGTACGGGTTCCTGCGCTCGTCCGAGTACAACTACCTCCCCGGCCCGGACGACATCTACGTCTCGCCGTCGCAGATCAACCGCTTCGCCCTGTTGACGGGCGACACCGTCGCCGGGCAGGTCCGGCACCCCAAGGACGACGAGAAGTACTTCGCCCTGATCAAGGTCGAGGCGATCAACGGCGAAGACCCGGAGAAATCGCGCGAGCGGATCTTCTTCGAGAACCTGACGCCGCTCTACCCGCTCGACCAGATCACGCTCGAGACCACGGCCGAGAACCTGACCGGGCGCGTCATGGACCTCCTGACCCCGGTCGGCAAGGGCCAGCGCGGCCTGATCGTCGCCGCCCCGCGCACCGGCAAGACGATGCTGCTGCAGGCGATCGCCAACTCGATCACCGCCAATCACCCCGAGGTCACGCTGATCGTCCTCCTGATCGACGAGCGCCCCGAGGAAGTGACCGACATGAAGCGCACGGTCCAGGGCGAGGTGATCAGCTCCACCTTCGACGAGCCGGCCTCGCGCCACGTGCAGGTCGCCGACATGGTGATCGAGAAGGCCAAGCGCAAGATCGAGTACGGCAAGGACGTCGTGATCCTGCTCGACTCGATCACGCGCCTCGCGCGGGCGCACAACGCGGTCCAGCCGCCGTCGGGCAAGGTCCTGTCCGGCGGTCTCGACTCCAACGCGCTGCAGCGACCGAAGCGCTTCTTCGGGGCGGCGCGCAACCTGGAGGAGGGCGGCTCCTTGACGATCATCGCCACCGCGCTGATCGACACCGGCTCGCGCATGGACGAGGTGATCTTCGAGGAGTTCAAGGGCACCGGGAACATGGAGCTGCACCTCGACCGGCGGCTCGCCGACCGGCGCGTGTTCCCGGCCTTCGACATCACGCGTTCCGGCACCCGCAAGGAAGAGCTGCTGCTCGAGCCGGACACCCTCAACGCGGTCTGGATCCTGCGCAAGGTCCTGACCCAAATGAACAGCATGGAGGCGATGGAGCTGCTCCTGGACCGGCTGGCCAAGACGCGCAACAACAAGGACTTCATCCGCATGATGCGCGAGGGCGGCTGACCCGGGCGGCCCGCCGGCCGGTTCTTGTCGGGGCCCGCAGCCGGCCCGGGGTGCACGGGCGGCAGGTTCATGTAAGATCACCGCGCTGGCCGACCGGCCGGCGAACGGAGCAAGCACAGCCTTGGCCACCAAACCGATCGAAGAAGCCCTGCTCAAGATCCCGAATCGTTTCCTCCTGACCACGATCGTCGCCCGGCGCTGGGAGAACCTGGTCGCCGGCGCGCAGCCCCTGGTCGAGACCCGCCCGGGGATGTCCAAGATCGACGCGGTGTTCGAGGAGATCCTCGAGGACCGCATCGAGATCGACGAGTCCCAGCGCACGGTGCAGCTGGTCGGCGAGCCGCAGGTCGAGGAAAACGAGGAGCCGCTGTACTCCGAGGCGTTCTCGCCCGGCGAGAACCCGACGCCCTCGAGCGGCGCCTGACGCGACCGCGTCAGCCCACGGTCGCGAGGCGCAGCCTCTCGCCGTACCGCCGCAGCGCCTCGGCGAACAGCGTCACCGGCAGACCCGCCTCCCCGAGGTCCTGGACCATCCGGAACGCCTCCTCGCGCGCCGCGAGCAGCAGGTCCTGGTGGCGCACGATGTCGGCGACGTGGAACGACGGCACCCCGGACTGCGCCGTTCCCGCCAGCTCCCCCGCCCCGCGCAGCCGCAAGTCCTGCTCGGCCACGCGGAAGCCGTCGCTCGTCTCCTCCAGCACTTTGAGCCGGTACAGCGCGTCCGGCGCGGCGTCCGCGCTCGCGATCAAAACGCAGTAGGAGCGACGGTCGCCGCGGCCGACGCGCCCGCGCAGCTGGTGCAGCTGCGCCAGCCCGAAGCGGTCGGCGTCCTCCACGACGATCACCGAGGCCGCCGCGACGTCGATCCCGACTTCGATCACGGTCGTCGCCACGAGGAGCTGCACCGCGCCTTCCGCGAACGCGTCGAGGTTGGCCTGCCGCTCCGCGGACTTCATCCGCCCGTGGACCATCGCGATGCGCGCCTGCGGGAACCGCGCGCGGTACTCGCGCAACCCGCGCTCGGCGGCGCGCAACCCGGCCGGACCCTCTTCCACGGCGGGATGCACGACGTAGACCTGCCGTCCCCCGGCCAGCGCGCGCTCGAGTCCCTCGAAGACCTGCTCGCGCTGCTCCGCGGTGCGCACGTGCGTCTTGATCGGCGGCCGGCCGGGCGGCTTCTCGTCGAGGATCGACACGTCGAGGTCGCCGTACAGGACCATCGCCAGCGTCCGCGGGATCGGCGTGGCGGTCATGACCAGCACGTCGGGCCGGTCGGCCTTGGCCACCATGTCGGCGCGCTGCAGCACGCCGAACCGCTGCTGCTCGTCGATGACGATGATGCCGAGCCGCGGGAACGTCACGCTCTCCGAGATCAGGGAGTGGGTCCCGACCGCGAGCCGCGCCTGGCCCGACGCGATCCTCGCGCGGGTCTCGCGCTGCTGGGCCGCAGGCAGGCCAGCCGTCAACAACTCGACGCGCAGGCCGGCCTTGAGCAGGAGCTTCTGCAGCGTCGTGGCGTGCTGCTGGGCCAGGATCTCGGTCGGGGCCATGATCGCGGCCTGCCGGCCGTTCTCGACGGCGACCATCATCGCCAGCGCCGCGACGACCGTCTTGCCCGAGCCGACGTCCCCCATCAGGAGGCGGTTCATCGGCCACGGCGCGCGCAGGTCCTCGCCGATCTCGCGCAGCACCCGGTGCTGGGCCGCCGTCAGCGTGAACGGCAGCAGGTCGGCCAGCTTGCGCCGCAGCGCCTCGTCGATCGCGTAGCGGTGCGGCCGCTGCTCGGCGCGGCGGCGGGCGCGGCGTACGGCGAGGCCCAGTTCGAGCAGGAAGAACTCCTCGAACGCCATCCGGCGGTGGCCGGGCGTGCGGTGCTCGAGCAGTTCCTCGGCGTCGCTCTCCGCAGGCGGCAGGTGCACCGCGAGGATCGACTCGCGCCGCGCGGGCAGGCCGAGGCGGGCGACGACCTCCGGCGGGAACGGGTCCTCCACCTCGCCCAGCCCGGCCAGCGCCGTGCGCACGGCGACGCGCACGCGCTTGGGCGTGAGCGGGCCGAGCTTCTCGTACACCGGCAGCCAGCCGAGCGCCGCGGCGGGGTCCTCCCCCGGGCGCACGAGGTCGAAGTCCGGCGAGGGCAGCTCGAGCAGCCCCTTCTGCAGCTTCGGCACGCCGTACACCACCAGCCGGGTGCCGGGCGTCATCCACTGCGCGAGGTAGTTGCGGTTGAAGAAGCGCAGCGGGATCGCCGCCGTGCCGTCGTCGATCAGCACGGTCAGGATCTGCATGCCGCGGCGGGCGAAGAGGGGCAGCGCGGAGCGGATCGTCCCGACGGCGGTGATCAGCTGTCCCGGGCGCGCCTCCGACAGCGGCGCCGGGCGGCGGCGGTCTTCGTAGCGGAACGGCAGGTGCGCCAGGAGGTCGCCCACCGTGGCGACGCCGCGCTCGGCCAGCTCGGCGGCCCAGCGCGGCCCGATCCCGCGCACGACGGTCAGCCGGTCACCCGTGGAGATCACGTGCGGAAGGATAGCTCCGCGGGCGGCCCGGGTTCGCGCTCAAAGGCGCGGCGCGATGACCTGGCGCTCGAGCAGGCGCAAGAGCGCCTGCGCGATCTCGTCGTCGGTCCGCTCGAGGCCGTCCAGCAGCTCGCGCAGGCTCGCCCCCGCGGCGGCCAGCCGCGCGACGTCTTCCTCGGCGGCGTCGCGCGTCTCCGCCGGACCGGGACCGCGGCCGAGCGGCGCGTCGATCGACGGGAGCTGCGCGGCGACGCGCTTGATCTCGTCGAGCGCCACCAGCGCGTCCATCACGAGCCGGTCGGGCTGCCCCAGCTCGCCCGTGAGCTGCGGGTCGTCCTCGGGGTCGAAGTGGAACTCGGCGTCGTTCCAGCCGATGATCCGGTACAGCGCCTTCTTCCCGCGCGTCCGCGAGGTGAAGGCCTCGATGATCCGGCCCTCGCGCAGGTGGATCCGGCCGAGTTCGGCCGCGCGCAGCCGCAGGCAACCCGTCTTGCCGTTGACGGTCAGCAGCTGGAGCAGGTCGGCGATCGGCAGGTGGCTGGTGTGGCCGGACAACTGCGCCCGCGGTCCCTCGCCGGCGTCGACGCCGAGCCGGGTGCGGGCGAGGATCAGCCGCACCCGGACCAGCAGTTCCTCGGTCGAGAACGGCTTGCACAGGTAGTCGTAGGCTCCGCCCTGCAACCCGCGCAGCCGGTCCGGCACCTCGCGCTGGCTGGCGAGGAACACCAGCGGCAGGTCCCGCGTGAGCGGGTCGGCCTGCAGCGCCTCGCACAGCGCCCAGCCGTCCATCTCGGGCATCGCGACGTCGGTGATGACGAGGTCCGGCCGCTCCTCGGCGACGCGGTCGAGCGCCTCGCGGCCGTTCGCGGCGGTGAGGACGCGGAAGCCCGCGGCCGCGAAGGTGTCGCGGAGCAACTCCCGCACCGGCCGGTTGTCGTCCGCGACGAGGATGGTCGCGGGAGCCTCGGCTGCCATCAGGTCGCGTTCCTCTCGTCGGACAGGCTACTCTGGCACGGCGGTGCGGTGCCAGACTAGCCCCCTGTGCAGCGATGCCAGGCAGCCGGCCCCGTCCGCGGGGGAGGTTCGCGAGTGCCGGCGACACCGTTCCGCGTGATCTCGTTCGACTGCTTCGGAACGCTGGTCGATGCCCGGGCCGGCCTGCGCGCCGCGCTCGCCGGCGAGATCCCGGGCGCGGGCTCGCGCATCGAACTGCTGCTCGGGGCGCTGGCCGACCGCATGTGGGAGGCGCTCGAAGAGCTGGAGGAGTTCCGCCCGCACCGCGACCTGCTCGCCGGCTGCCTCGTCGAGGCGGGCCGGGCCGCCGGCCTGGAGCTCCCGGCCGACGCGGCGGCGCGCGTCGCGGCGAGCTGCGGGTCGTGGCCGCTGTACCCGGACGCGCCCGCGGCGCTCGCGACGCTCGCCGGGCGCTGGCCGATCGCCGTGATCTCGAACGCCGGCGCAGAGGACCTTGGGCGAATCGTCGCGCGGCTCGGCGTCGCGGTCGCCAAGTCGATCTCGTCCGACCACGTCGGCTCGTTCAAGCCCGAGCCCGACCACTTCCTCGCGTTGCTGCACGAGATGGAGCTGGACGAGGAGCAGCTGCTCCACGTTTCCGCCTCCCCCGAGTTCGACCTGCAGACGGTGGAGGACCTCGGCATCCCGCGGGCCTACGTCGATCGGGACGGCCGCGGGCTCCCGGAGGAGATCACCGCGACGCTGAGGTTCCGGGACCTCGGCGGGCTCGCGCGGCGGCTGGTGGAGCCGGCGCGCCGCGGGCCCTCCCGGGGCCGCGCGGCGCGGCCGGGGCGCGGTGGCGGAAAAACCTGAGGCGTCCCTCTAGAATTCTCCTTTCTCCGGCGGCGCCTCCCACCGGCGCCGCGGCAAGGCTCCCACGGTGAACGAAGCCAGAGACGGCGTGCACAAGATCGTGGTCATCGGCTCCGGGCCCGCGGGCCTGACGGCCGGCATCTACGCCGCGCGGGCCAACCTCGCGCCGCTGGTTCTGGAGGGCATCCAGCCCGGCGGCCAGCTCACGATCACGACCGACGTCGAGAATTTCCCCGGGTTTCCCGAGGGCGTCCTCGGGCCGGACCTGATGGAGCTGATGCGCCGCCAGTGCGCCCGTTTCGGCGCCAGGCTCGAGTCGCGCCAGGCCACGGCCGTGAACCTGCGCGTGCACCCGTTCGAGGTGCAGGTGGACAACCGGGACAAGGTCCTGGCCGAGGCCCTGATCGTGGCCACCGGCGCCTCGGCCAAGAAGCTCGGGCTGCCGTCCGAGGAGGCGCTGCTCGGCCACGGCGTTTCGATGTGCGCGACGTGCGACGGGTTCTTCTTCCGCGACCAGGAGATCTTCGTCGTCGGCGGCGGCGACACCGCGATGGAGGAAGCGGTCTTCCTGACGCGCTTCGGCAGCAGCGTGACGGTGATCCACCGGCGCGACAAGCTGCGCGCCTCGCACACCATGCAGGAGCGCGCCCGCGCGAACCCCAAGATCCGCTTCCTCTGGGACTCCGCGGTCGAGGAGATCCTCGGCGTGCACAAGGTCACCGGGATCAAGGTGCGGAACCTGAAGACCGACATGGTCAACGAGTACCCGGCCGGCGCCGTGTTCGTCGCCATCGGGCACCAGCCGAACACCCAGATCCTGCGCGGCCAGGTCGAGATGAACGAGAACGGCTACCTCATCACGCAGCCCGGCAGCTCGCGAACGTCGGTCGAGGGCGTGTTCGCCTGCGGCGACGTGCAGGACTGGGTCTACCGCCAGGCGATCACCGCCGCCGGCACCGGCTGCATGGCGGCGATCGACGCCGAGCGCTGGCTCGAGTCCCGCGGCCAGTAGCCGGCGCCGCGGGCGGCCGGCGGACGACCACGCGATGCACGAGGCCGGCCTCGCGATCGAGATCCTGGAGCAGGCGGTGGCCGCCGCGCGGCAGGCCGGTGGCCCGGACGCGCGGATCGAGTCGCTGCGGTTGCGCGTCGGCGAGTTCTCCGGCGTGGACCCCGAGGCGCTGCGCTTCGCGCTCGAGGTGATGGGCCGCGGCGGCCCCGCCGAGGGCGCCCGCGTCGACTTGCAGGTCGAGCCGCTCGTGCTGAGCTGCGCCTGCGGCGCGGTCGCCGGTAGCGAGTCGCTGCACCAGCCGTGCCCCGCCTGCGGTTCCGCATCGCGCAGCGTCACGGCCGGCCGCGACCTCGTGCTCGAGGGGCTCGAGATCGCGGACTGACGCGCGGCGTCAGGGCTCGACGAGGCGGTCCTGGTCGAACCAGGCCGCCGGGTCCTGCGCCTTCCCGTCGAGCCGGACCTCGAGGTACAGGTACGCCCCGCGCAGCGAACCGGTGTCGCCGACGGAGCCGAGCTGCTGGCCGCGCGCGACGCGGGTCCCGGACCGCGCCAAGACGGCCGAGAGGTGCGCGTAGACGGTGCTGACGCCGCCGCCGTGATCCACGACGACGACCAGCCCGTAGCCGCGCAGCCACTCGGCCCACACCACGCGGCCGGCGAACGGCGCGCGCACCGGCGCGCCGAAGCGCGCCTCGACGTCCCAGCCGGGGTGCGGCAGCCGCACGTTGAACTGCGGGTCGACGCGGTCGCCGAAGCCGCGCGCGAGCTGGCCGCGGACCGGCATCGGCAGCACGCCCCGGAAGCGATGGATGTCCAGTTCCACCGGCTCCGGAGCGCGGGCCCCGGCGACGATCTCCTCCAGCCGCCGGCCGGCGCGCCCGAGTTCCTCGATCGCAGCCGTTCGGACCTGCGACTGCTCGCGCAGGCTCGCCAAGAGGCGCTGGCGCACCGCCATCGCCCGTTCGAGGCCGGCGCGCGCCTCGGCCGCCTCGCTCCGCAGGCGCACCGCCTCCCGTTCCTGCGCCTCGCGCGCCACGCGCAGCCGCTGCAGCTCGCGGACCTGCGCCGCGAGCTGCGTCACGTCCTCGCGGCGCCGGGCGGTCAGCTCGTGCGCCGCGCGCAGCCCGGCCGCGAGCTGGCGCCCCTGCGCGCTGCCGAGCAGCGGCCGCCACCAGCCGAACGGGCCGGCCTGCTGCAGCAGCAGCACGGTCGCGCGCAGCCGCTCGCGCTGCTGGTCGAGCTGCAGCGCCGCCTGCTCCTCGCGCTCGCGGGCCTGGGCCAGAACCTCGCCGGCCCGGCGCTCGAGCAGCGAGAGTTCCTCGACGCGCGCATCGAGCAGGCGCGCCTCGGCCGCCGACTGCTCGAGCCGCAGGAGCACGCCTTCCTGCTCCTGCGCGAGCCGCTCGCGCTCGGCCGTGAGCCGCTCGACCTCGCGGCGCAGCCGGCGCAGCTGCTCCTGCGCGGGGTCGGTTGCCGGGTCGGGCGGCGCGGTGGCGGCGAGGCCCAGCGCGCAGGCCGCGAGCGCGAGCGCGAGGCGGACCCTCACCAGATCCAAGGTGAGCCCGAAAAACCACATGCGGCCACCGGATCCCTTCGCGATAAAGGACTTGCGGCCCGCCGGGGCCCCCTTGTCCACGCCGAGACGGGGAGCGCCGCGGCTCCGCCCGGGCGATCCGTGTTTACGGCGCTGCGCGTCGCGGTCATGTGGTGCTTCAGGCTCACCTTTCACCAGATCTGTCGTCCGTCGGTGACGACCGGCTGCAGCCCCTGGTCGTGCAGGATCGAGGGCGCGATGTCGATGATCGTCGGGTTGCTCACGTGCAGCCGGCGGTTGACCAGCAGGAACCCCGGCACGAGCCCCGGCTCGACCGAAGAGTGGTCCCCCGACCAGAGCTGGTCGTTGTCCGCGAAAACCTCGGCCGCGAGACCGCCCAGCGCGTCGTGGCGCGAGACGCGGTAGTTCTCGCGGTTCGACGCGCGCAGGTCCGGGATCTGCGCCGGGTCGTAGCCGTGGTAGACCTCGTCCGGCCGGTAGACGCGGCTGACCGGTCGCTCGCCGGTCATGGCGTCGATCTCCGACTCCAGGCCGGTGCGGATCTCCTCCACCAGCCGATCGTATTCCTCGCCCGGCATCACCTGTCCCTGCGGCTCGCGCCCCCGCAGGTTGATATAGATCGAGCCGAGGCCCATCGCCCAGGCGCGCGTGCGGCCCCAGTCGATCCCGGACGAAACGTCCACGCGGGACAGCTCCGGCGCGTCGTCGCGCAGCACGAGCAACCCCTTCCGGCGCAGCCAGGCGTTGTAGCTGATCTGGCGGCGGAACGAGGTGAAGCCGTGGTCCGAGACGACCAGGAACAGCGCGTCGGGACCAACGGCCTCGCGCGCCCGGCCGATGATCTGGTCCATGCGCACGTACACGTCCTGCGTCGCCTGCCGGTACTTCGGCGCCAGCTCGGGCCGGTACAGCGGGTGCCCTTCGTCCAGCTCGTGCCACAGCATGTGCCCGGCGCGGTCGGGGAAGTCGAACACCTGCACGATCGCGTCGACGCGCCGGTGGCGCAGCGCGCGCTCGAGGATCCTGGTGCTCGCATCGACGGTGGCCCACATGTCCTCGAGGAACAGGTCGATGCCGCCGACCCCGGACGGGTAGGACCACGTGTCGATCGACCAGCCGATCGTCTTGAACAGCCCGACGTTGCCGGCCAGCTGCTCGGCCCAGTTCGGCGGCCAGGAGTACGCGACCGGGTGGCACGACGGGTGGAAGTTGATCGGCGAGAGGTAGAGCTGCACTTCCGGCGCGAGCGCGAGCAGCTTGAAGCGCGCCATCCCGCGCACCGGCTGCACACGGTCGAACAGCTTGTTCAACGGGAAATCGAGCACGACCCAGTCGGACCACGCGCCCGGCTTCAACGTCCCCGACTGGTCGTTGACCTCCCAGCGCAGCTCGTCCTCGCTCACGTCGAGCCGCAAGGGCACGTCGATCCGCGGGCGGACCCCGCGCCGGGCGAGCTGGGCCAGGAGCTGCGCCTCGCGCCGCTCGCGCTCGGCGGGCGCGACGCCCTCGGCGACCCAGCGCTCGCGCGCGCGCTCGACGACGAACTGGTGGAACGGGTAGTTCTCCGGCCCGACGACGACGGTGTCGATGACGCCGCGCCGCTCCGGCAGGCGCACGGCCTCGAGGCGGAACTCGTTGTCGCCGAGCGTGAAGTTCGGATCCGAGGTGTAGATGCTGGGCCGGCCGACGGTCCCGCGCGCGTCCGGCACGCCGAGCCCGGACAGCATCCGCGAGCCGGCGCCGAGCTGCTCGGCGGGGTACGTCAGCGGCACGTGCGTCACGCGCACATCGAGGCCGTTGCGCGCGAGGACCGTCCAGAACGGCGTGCCGCGGCGCGGGTTGCTCGCGTCGGGGACTTCCGCCGGCAGGAGCCAGGCCAGCCGCGGCGCCAGCACGGCGGTCGCGGCGCAGCCGACCACCAGCGCGATCGGCAGCGCCAGGAGCCAGCGCACGCGCACCAGCCGCACGACCGCGCCCACGACGAGCGCCAGCGCGAAGCCGATGAAGCCGGCGAAGACCCAGCCGTTCCACTCCCCGTAGATGAACACGCGCCGACCCGGCGTGACGAGCGAGACGTCCGGCACGTACTGCCCGGCGCGCCGCTGCACGAGGTCGAAGATCTCCGTTCGGCCGGGGTTCAAGCCTGTGGCGAACGAGGCCCACGACACCGGGCTCTGCGGTGGGTTGGTCGGCGTGAGCGCGGCGAGGCTGCCTTCCCGCGCCAGCTCGTCGATGTTCGGCAGCAGTCCCTGCTCGCGGTACTGCGCGAGCAGCCGCGGGTCGGCGCCGTCGAAACCGAGGACCACGATCCTCGGCGCCGCCGGCGCGGCGACGGCGGTGAGCGGGATGGCCGGCGCCACGGCGCACGCCAACAGCACGGCGGACCAGGCCCGGCGGGACCGGCATGTCATGGCGTCAGCTCTCCCAGGCCGGGAAATCTAGCACCACGGCGACCGCGCGACGGCCAGGATGTCGGCCGCCGGGATGGCGCCGTCGCGGAGCACCCGCGCCGGCGCCCGGCGCGGATCGACGATCGTCGAGGGCCGCCCCCCCGGAGTCTCGCCCCCGTCCAGCACGCGCAGGCCGGGCGCGGAACCGAGCGCGAGCACGGCGGCCTCGGCCGACGTGCACGGCGGACGACCGGCCAGGTTGGCCGAGGTGGCGGCCAGCGCGAAGCCGAGCGCGCGGGCGAGCGCCGCCGCGAGCGGGTGGGACGTCCAGCGGATCGCGATCGAGCCGTCGGGAGCGCGCGCGGTGTCCACCACCTCGGCCGCGGCCGGCAGGACCAGCGACAGCGGCCCGGGCCAGAAGCGCTCGGCGAGCCGCAGGGCGAGCGGGTGCTCGCGCCAGCGCGGCGCCGCGAGCTCGACCTGCTCGATCGCGCCGGCGGCCAAAGGCGGCGGGCTCGCCGCATCGCGCCCCTTCAGCGCGTACAGCGCGGCGATGCCGTCGCCGACGCGCGGGTCCGCGCCCAGCCCGTAGAAGGTTTCGGTCGGGAACACGATCAGTCCGCCGCCGCGCAGCCACTCGGCGGCGGCGTCGATCTCGGCCCGGCGATCGCGCCCCATGCGCCAGAGTATCCTCTGTCCATGCAGCTCCCGGCACCCCTCAAGGCCGCCAGCCACCCGCTCGCGCGGCAGGCGCGCCAGCTCGGCCGCGGCGTGCGCGAGCGCCGCGACGAGGGGCTGTTCCTCGTCGAAGGGCCGCGCGGCGTCGAGGAAGCGCTCGCCGCGCACGCCGCGCTCGCGTGGGTCCTCGTCGGCGCGAGCCGCGTCGAGCGGCCGCCGCACGCCGCGCTGCTCGAGCGCTGCGCGCGCGCGGGCGTACCGGTCCAGCCGGTCGCGGACGAACTGTTGGAACGCATCGCGCCGACGGAGCGCGGCCCGGGGCTGCTCGCGGCCTGCCAGCTGCCGGCACACGCCGACGACTTCGCTGCCGTCGCCGGGATCGAGCGCGACGGCGTCCTGCCGATCGCGTGGGACGTGCGCGACCCCGGCAACCTCGGCACGCTGCTGCGCAGCGCGGCCGCGTTCGGCGCGCTCGGGTTCGTCTCGGCCGGCGGCGCCGACCCCTGGAACCCGAAGGCCGTGCGGGCCAGCGCCGGCGCGATCCACACGCTGCCGACGGCCCGCACCGACGATCCCGTCGCCGCGCTGGCCGCGCTCCCGGCGCTCGGCTACCGCGCGGTCGCGGCGACGCCGCGCGGCGGCGCGCCGCCGGGCACGATCGACTGGTCCGGCCGCGTGGCGCTGGTGCTCGGCAGCGAGGTCGCCGGATTGCCCCCGCAGATGTGCGCCTGCGCGCAGCTCGTCACGATCGCGATGGCGCCCGGCGTCGAGTCGCTCTCGGTCGCGATCGCCGGCTCGATCCTCCTGCACAGGACGGGGAGAGTGCTTTGACCCCGTCGTCCGGGTTCAGGTTCGACCGTCCCCGACGTTGACGGGGCGCTGGGAAGCGGCGCGGGGCCAGCGCACGCGGAACACGCTGCCCTGCCCCGGCGCGCTCTCCACGTCCACCTTCCCGCCGTGGCGCACGACGATGCCGCGCACGGTGGCGAGCCCGATCCCCGAGCCGGCCACGCCGGACGCGCCGCGGCCGCGGTAGAAGCGATCGAAGATCCGCTCGCGCTCTTCCGAAGGGATCCCCACGCCCGTGTCCGCGACCTCCAGCTCGACGAACCCCTCCGGCCCCGGCAGCAGCGACACGGTCACGCGCCCTCCGGGCCGGTTGAACTTGACGGCGTTGCCCACGAGGTTGTCGAGCACCTGCGCGAGCCCGTCGCGCTCCGAGAGGACCTGCGCCCCGCCGGCCAGGACCTTCGTCTCGAGCTGCACCGAGCGGCGCGCGGCGTCCGGCTCGTGACGTTCGAGCACCTCGCCGATCACCTGCACCGCGTCCACGGTGTCGGCGGCGAGCGGCCCGGCCGCCTCGCTGCGGGCCAGCGCGACGAGGTTGACGATCATCTCGACCATGCGGTCGATGTTGCGCAGCGCGACCTCCAGCCCGCGCCGCTGCTCGTCGTTGATCTTGCCCAGCCGCCCCTCGAGCACCATCTGGGTGTAGCCGCGGATCGAGACCAAGGGCGTCTGCAGCTCGTGCGAGACGTCGGCCAGGAGCTGCGCCCGGGCGCGGTCCAGCTCCACCAGTTCGTGGTTGAGCCGGTCCATCTCGCCGGTCTTGCGCTCGAGGTCGTGGTGGATCGTCGCCAGGTCTTCGTAGGCCCGCTGCAGCGACTCGCGCGAGCGCGTCAGCGCGGCCGCGTCGGCCTCCAGCCGGCGCTCGGCCTCGCGGTGGCGCGTGATGTCGCGGGCCACGAGCACGCGCCCGAGCAGGGCGCCCTCGGCGTCGAGCACCGGGCGCAGGAAGACCTCCAACGACCGCGCCGGCGGCGCGGCGAGGTCGAACGACGCGCGGTGCTCCTCGCGCGTCGCGCGCGCCGCGTTCTCGAAGTAGGCGACCAGGCGGGCCGGCTCGCGGAACAGGTGCGCGATCATCCCGCGCAGCTCGTCTTCCGGCGCGCCGAGCGCCGCCGCGCCGTCGAGGCCGAGAGTCTCCAGCGCGCGCCGGTTGACCAGCGACACGCGCCACGGCGAGTCCTCGGCCGCCGGCGGCGACAGCAGCACCAGCCCGTCGGCCACGGCGTCCAGCACCGCCAGAAGACGCGCCTCGTGGATCCGCGCGCGGCGGCGCGCCGCGTGCTCCGGCGAGGTGTCGCGCAACGTCAGCGCCGCGGCGGGGCGACCGTCGTAGCGCACCGACACCGCCTCGATCTCGACCTCGCGCGGCCGCAGCGCGGGATCGCGCGGCACCAGGCGGCAGCGCAGCGGGTCGACCGTCTCCCCGGCCTCGGCGCGGCCCACGCGATCGAGCACCAGCAGCAGGTCCTCCGCGCACACCATGTCGCGCAGCAGCGTGCCCGCGAGGTCCGCCCCGAGCATCGCGCGGGCCGCGGGGTTGGCCTCCAGCACCCGCCCGCCCGACACGACCGCCACGCCGTCGGCCAGCGCCTCGACGATCCCGCGCAGCCGCGCCAGCACGAGTTCCGGCGGCTCGACCGCCGCGAGCGATTCCTCGATCGGGTCGAGCCACAGCACGGTGCCGTCCTCGGGCGTTTCGACGCTCGCGCCCTGCGCCCGCAGCGCCAGCGGCGCCAGCCCCGGCCGCGCGATCTCGAGCCGGCCCGCCGCGCCGCCCGGCCGGCGGCGCTGCTCGATCAGCGACGGCAAGTACTCCTTCCAGCTCGCCGGGCCGAACAGCGACTCCGCGGCGCGCCCGGCCAGGCCGGTCGGGCGCTCGCCCCACAACGCCGCCGCGCCGTCGCTCGCGTCGCGCACCAGCATGTCGCGGTCGAGGACCAGGATCCCGCGGCCCGGGACGGCGCGCAGCGCCTCGGCCAGCGCCGCCGCGCGCGGCTCGCGGCGCGCCCGCTGCTCCGCCAGCTGGTGCGCGAGCTGCGTGGCGGCCAGCGCCGCGGGGTGCGCGGGATCGTCGGACGCGAGATCCGGCTCGACGTCGTAACGGCCAGCCGCCATCTCGCGTAGCGTGCGTTCGAGCGCGCGCACGCCGCGGGGCTTGCGCCTCCGGCCGAGCCAGTAGCCGAGCCCGACCAGGAGCAGCGCGAGGAGCGCGGCGGCGAAGCCCGGGGCGAACGTCGTCAGTGTCGAGAGGTCATCGCTCATAAGGCGCCACGCGGCCTTGGGCGGACGGCGTCATGCCGGGACAGGGCCTTTCGGCCGAAAACAGGTAGCCCTGTCCCCAACGGGCGCCGCAGTCCAGCAGCGCGCGCCGCTCATCGTCGGTTTCCACGCGTTCGGCGACGAGGCGGGCCTCGGCGCGTTCGGCCAGCCGGACGAGCGAGCGGACCAGTTCGCGGCGGAACTGGTCCTGTCCGAGGCCGCGCACCAGCGTCAGGTCGAACTTCACGAACTCCGGCCGCAGGCGCTCGACCAGCGTGACCGAGCGCGGCCCGGAACCGATGTCGTCGAGCGACAGGCGGTAGCCGAGCCCGCGCAGGCTGTCGATGCCCTCGCGGTACAGGTCGGGATCGCCCGCGATCTGCCCCTCCGGCACCTCCAGCACGACCTTCGCCGGCTCCAGCCCGGCCCGCCCGAGCGCCTCGAACGTCTCGCCGGAGCGCCACTCGGGATCGAGCAGGTTCTCCACGGTCGTGTTGAGGAACAAGAGCTCCGGCGGCGCCTCGCCGCCCGACGCCAGGGATTCCAACGCGACGCGGCGGCACAGGCGGTCCAGGTCGCCGGCCAGCCCGGCCTCGCGGCCGAGCGAGAACATCACCCGCGGCAGGTGGAACACCGAGCCGTCGGGCCCGCGCGCGTACGCTTCCAGCCCCTGGACGCTCCCCGACTGCAGGTCGACCACGGTCTGGAACACGCAGTGCAGGTCGCGCTCGCGCAGCACGCGTTGCAGCTCGGCGAGCCACGCCAGCCGCTCGGAATCGCGCGGGCGCTCGGCCAGCGAGCGCGCCTCGTCGAGAGCGAGGTACAGCCGCCGCTCGAAGCGTTGGAACGGGTTGTCGGTCAACAGCGCCGCGCCGACGCGCACGCCGGAGGGTCCGGGCATCCGCGGCGCGCTCGCCTTGACCAGGTTCTCCTCGAGCCCCTGCTCGACGCGCGTCGCCATCGCCGTGAGCGACGCGGCGTCCGGCTCGCGACCCTCGTGGTCGGTCGGCACGAACAGCGTGAACGTGTCGGCGTGCACGCCGGCGGTCGCGACGATCGTCCCGACCGGCAGTTCCTTGGTCCGCGAGCCGGCGAGGAACGCCGCGGCGTGCGCGAGCAGCCGGTCGTAGGCTTCCCAGCCGTACACCGTCTCGACCAGCCGCCGGTCGCCGAGGCTGACCCACAGCACGCCGATCCGGCTGCGTTCCGACAGCAACCCGCGGATCTCGTCCAGGAACAGCGAGTACGAGAACAGGTTGGTGTTCGGGTCGCGCAGCGCCGCGCGCAGGCGGAGGAACGCCGTGCGCAGGCGGTGGTACTCGTCCCCGCGCATGCCGCTCACACCTGCTCCGCGGCCGGCGCGAGGATCTCCTGCACGCGCCGCAAGAGCCCGTCCGTGTCGAACGGCTTGGTCACGTAATCGCGCGCTCCCTGCTGCAGCGCGCGCAGCTTCTCCCGGATCTCGAAGTGGACCGAGAACATGACGACCGGGATCGCGGACGTCGTCTCGTCCTCCTTGAGGATCCGCAGCACTTCCCAGCCGTTCATGCCCGGCATGCTGATGTCGAGCAGCACCAGGTCCGGCGCATCCTCCTGGACCAGGTACAGCGCTTCCTCCCCGGAACCCGCGAGCGTGACCCGGTGCCCTGCGCTGCGCAAAAGGAGCGCCGTCATCTCGGCGATCTCGCGATCGTCGTCCACGACGAGGACGTGCGACTCGCGGCTCATGTGTTCTGGCCCTGCGCGGGCGCGCCGGCGCCGGTGTTGCGCGCCGCGGCCCTGACGAACCGGCTGAGGAAGGCCCGGACGTGCGCGTCGCCGACGACGAAGCGCACGCCGACGCCCTCGCGCTCGTCGCCCGGACCGCGGCCGACGCGCACGACCTCGACCGGCAGCCGCAGGTCGCGGCCCCCCGCCTCGAACCTCATCACGCCGTGCTCCCCGGCCACCGGCGGATTATCGGTCCGGACGAAGGCCCCGCTGAGCGATATGTCGACGCAGGTGCCCCGGAGAAGCGACTCGCCGATCGCCAGCTCGACCGGGAGCGAGACCCGTCGGCGCGCGGCCACCCGGTCGCGCAGGCCGAGGACCTTGACCAGCGCCTGCCGCATCTCGAGCCGCGTCACCGGCCGCGGGAGCAGGATGTCCGCGCCGGCCGCGAGGTAGCGCTCCCGGTGCAGGCCGATCCCGACGTAGATCACCGGGATCCGGGACGTCGGCGGGTTGGCGCGGAGCGCGCGGCAGGCATCGAACGCGTGCGGACAGGCCTCGCCGTCCGCCAGCACCACGACGTCCGGCTTCAGCCGCTCGGCGGTCTCGACGACGTCCTCATCCGCGCCGACGAGCAGGACCTCGAAATCGACGCGGTCCACGGGCGTCCCCTCGAGTTCCGCGAGGAGCCGAACATCATCGATGAGGAGCACACGCGTTTTGGACATGTGCCGCCGCCCGCCCCACGGCTCCCGGGAAATGCGCGCCCACCGGCCGTTTTGCTCGATCTGGCGCCTCGAAAGGTACCACCGGCCGGGGGGCCGGGACAATGTTCGTTCGCCGGCCGGCCGTGGCGCGCGCGGACGGGCCGCCGGCGCCGGCCCGGGCCCGGTCCGCAGGCCCGCTCAGGGGCCGGCCCAGAACAGGTTCCGCGCCGCCTCCCGCCCGCAGCGCTGGTGGCGGGCGTAGGCCGCCGCCGCGGCGTCGCGGACGCCGGCCGCGGACTCGCCCGCGAACCACGCCCGCACGAGCGCGTCCAGCGAGTACGCCTCGGGCGCCATCAGGCCGTTCGTCAGCAGCAGCGGGTGCGAGCCGCCGCCGCGCAACGGATCGAGGAAGTGCGACTTGCTCGCGCACGCGAGCACGGCCGAGCTGCGCGGCGGCGCGCCGGGAGCCGGGTCGGGCGCGGCGGCGAGCCGGAAGTCCATCAGGCCGTTGTGCCCGACGAACGCCACGAGGTGCGCCGCGCCGCAGGCCGCGAGCGGCGGCGCCGCTCCCGGTCCCGCGAGCTGCAGCGTCTCCGGATTCCGCCCCGAAGCCAGCGCCAGGAAGCGCTCGATGGCGCCGCGCATCGCGCGCCCGTCCCAGGCCTCGGCGACGACGTACGCCTCGACCGGGCGGCCGGAGCGCTGCACGGTCGAGCGCAGCACCACGCGGTCGAGGACCGGCGGCGCCGGCGCGGGGAGCGCGCCCGCCGGCCGCCAGCCCGCGCCGCGCGCGAGGAACGTCTTCACCCCGTACATCGCGCCCCAGTAGAGGTTCGAGCGCGGGTCCTGCCCGTCGCCGAGCGCCGCCGGGACCGGGACGATCCCCTGGTGCTCGTTGTCGCACAGCGCCACGACCACGTGCGCGAGCAGCGGCTTGCCCGCGCGCAGGTCGGCGTCGATGCGCGCCTGGACCGCGCTGCCCCCCGCCGGTGGCGGGTCGTCCGGGAGCGGCGCACCGGTGCGTTCGCCGCGCGCGGTTCGCGGCACGACCCCGATCACGTTCGGCACCGGCCAGGCGTGATCGTTGTCCGCGTTCTCGTTGAAGCCGGTCTCGAAGCTGCCGACGAACTCGTGCTCCTCCCCGCCCGCGCGCACGTAGAGCTGCGCTTCCGGTCCGCCCTCGCCGTACAGCGCGCGCTCGAGGTCGAGCGGGAGCCGGCGCAGGTTCTCGACGAGGTCGTGCATCGAGTACGGCGAGCGCACGTGCAGCAGGAGGACCCGTCCGGCGCGGTCCGTGCCGATCGCGGCGGCGCTCCACTTGCGGGGCCCTTGCGACCACACGTTCCGGCCTTTGCAGGAGAGCATGCGGATGCTCTGCGCCAGGCTGCCGTAACGACGGGACCACGTCTCGAAGTCGTCGCACTCGCGGTCGATGATCTTCACCCGCGGGACGTCCGCGACGAGCGGGTCGAACGCCAGGAGCGACTGGTCCGCGTTGAGCTTCGGGTTGTTGACATGCCCGGGCGTGCGCATCAGGCCCGTGCTCGTCCGGTGGTCCGCACGGTACATTGCCGGGTTGATCGCGGCGACGAGCGCTTCGCGTTGCGCCCAGGCCTTCGCGGTCAGCGGCCGCCCGTTGCCCGGGGCGGACGCGTTGAGCAACCGCAGGTCCCACATCTGCGGGTCGACGCGCACGACGTGCAGCGTCGAGTCGCCGAGGAAAGACGCCTCGGGCAGGCGGAACTCGCCGAGTTCCAGGCCCGGTTCGAGCGTTTTCCAGCCGGGAGCGGGCCCGGCATGTGTTCGGGCCGCCGCGAGCAGGCCGAGCAACACTGACACGACGAGGACCGCCGTCAGGCGCGTGGTCATGGCTCGTCACTCCCGCGCTGATGATGCGAGCGCGCGGGCACTTCGTCCACGACGTCGGCGAGATTTGGAGCGGGCGAGGGGTCTCGAACCCCCGACCCTCAGCTTGGGAAGCTGATGCTCTACCGACTGAGCTACGCCCGCTCCCGTGGGTCGGAAGGGCGCGACTCTATCGCGGGGGTCCGGCGGGCGCAAGCCGGCGACCGGTCGCGGAATCGACGTCCGAAAACGTCCAGCGCGCTCGCGCCGGTGGTGGTATCACATGCTCGATGACACTCGATCCCGACGCCTGCTGGAACGCCGTACGGAGCCGCGACCGGCGCTTCGAGGGGCGGTTCGTGCTCGGCGTGCGCACGACGCGCGTGTACTGCCGGCCGGGGTGCCCGGCGCGGATGCCGCGCCGGGAAAACGTGGCGTTCTTCCCTTCTCCGGCCGCGGCGGAGTTGGCCGGCTTCCGCGCCTGCCTGCGCTGCCGCCCCGACGCGGCGCCGGATACGCCGGCGTGGAACGGAACCTCGGCGACGGTCGCGCGAGCGCTGCGGCTGATCTCGGCGGGCGCGCTGCAGGACGGCGGTCTGGACGACCTCGCCGAACGGCTGGGGGTCGGCGCGCGCCATCTCCGCCGGCTGTTCCTCGAGCACGTCGGTGCGCCGCCGCGCGCGATCTCGCTCTCGCGGCGCGCGCACTTCGCGCGCCAGCTCATCGAGCGCACCGACTGGCCGGTGTCCGAGGTCGCGCGCGCCGCCGGGTTCGGCAGCGTGCGGCGCTTCAACGAGTGCGTCCGGCGCACGTTCGGCTGCCCGCCGTCGCGGCTGCGCACCGGCGCCGCGGCGAGGCGCGAGACGGGCCGGGCGCTGTGCCTGCGGCTCCCGTTCAAGCCGCCGTTCGATGCCGCGGCGCTGTTCTCCTTCCTCGCGGCGCGGGCGCTGCCCGGCGTGGAGTCGGTCGAGGGCGACGTGTACCGCCGCGCCGCGTCGTGGCCGGACGGGAGCGGCATCGTCGAGGTGCGGTTGGCGCCGGACGGGCGGGCGTTGCTGCTGTCGATCGATCCACCGTCGTCGTCCGGGCTGATGCAGGTCGTGGCGCGCGCGCGGCGACTGTTCGACCTCGAGGCCGACCCGGGACCGATCGCGGCGCACCTCGCGCGCGATCCGCTGCTCGCGCCTTTGGTCCGGCGCCGCCCGGGGCTGCGAGTCCCCGGGGCGTGGGACGCGTTCGAGCAGGGAGTGCGCGCGCTTCTCGGCCAACAGATCAGCGTGGCGGCGGCGCGCACCTTGGCGGGGCACATCGTCGGCCGATACGGCACGCCGCTGGCGCGCGCGGCGCACGGCGTGACGCACCTGTTCCCCTCCCCGGCGGCGCTGGCCGGCGCGGATTTCGGTGCCATCGGGCTGACGCGGGCCCGGGCGCACGCACTGTCCGCGTTCGTTGCGGCGGCGCGGGGCGGCGCGCTGTGGGCCGGCTGCGCCTCGGACCTGGATTCCACGGTCCGCAGACTGACCGGGCACGAGGGAATCGGCGCGTGGACCGCGCACTACATCGCGATGCGCGCGCTCGGCGAGCCCGACGCCTTTCCCGACGGCGACCTCGGGCTGAGGAAGGCGGCCGCCCCCGGCGCGCTACCGCTGAGCGCGGCCGAGCTGCGCCGGCGCGCCGAGCGCTGGCGTCCGTGGCGCGCGTACGCGGCCGTGCACCTGTGGGCGTCGCTCGGCTGACGCGGAGGACCGATGAGCCTGGACCTGACCGTGATCCCGACCCCGATCGGTAGCCTGCACGTCGCGGCCAGCGAGATCGGCGTCGTCGGCGTGCTGTTCGACGGCGAGGGGAACGGCTGGCTCGAGCGCGCGCGGGCGCGCCGCGGCGGGCCGGGGCCCGGCAGCCGCGACATGCTGGCGCGGACCGTGTCGGCCCTCGAGGCGTACTTCGCGGGGCAGCTGCACGCTCCGGACGCGTTGCCCGTCGACCTCGAGGGGACCGAGTTCCAGAAGCGGGTTTGGCTGGCGCTGCGCCGCATCCCGGCGGGACGGACGGCGTCTTACCGCGAGATCGCCGCGTTGCTCGACGCGCCGCGCGCGGTCCGCGCCGTGGGCGCCGCGAACGGCCGCAACCCCGTCCCGATCATCCTCCCCTGCCACCGCGTGATCGGCGCGTCGGGCTCGCTCGTCGGCTACGGCGGCGGCCTGGAGCGCAAGCGCTGGCTGCTCGCGCACGAAGGCGTGCTGCTGCCGACTTCGTAGAGGCCGCCGCAGGCGGCCACCACGCGCCGGCGACACCGCTGCGATGCGGAACAGTCTGCCGTGCCTACAGGTCGGCGCGATCGATGCGGCGCAGGGCGAGGAGCGACGGGACGGCGAGCCAGGCGACCAGCGACGCCGCGATCAGCGCGCCGGCGCCGAAAGGTCCGTGCGCGAAGCGCAACAGCGCCAGCGACGCCGCGCCGAAAGCGCCCGTGCCCTCGATGCCCAGCAGCGCGCCGGTGCGCACCGCGCCGACGGGGTTCGCGAGCGAGGCGACGATCAGCACGCGCGAGGCCGGGCCGGACGGCAGCAGCGACGCGATCCCGAGGGCAACGACGTCGGACAGGAGGACCAGCGCGAACCACGCGACGACAGAGATGGCGAGCGCGCGCGTCCGGCGCCCGGTGCCGCCGGCGCCGATCAGCGCCGCGAGCGCGACGAAGACGGCGGTGAGCACGAACGAGGCGGCGACGAGCACCAGGTAGGCCCCGACGCCCTCGCGCCCGGCCTGCGAGAAGACCACCAGTCCCGCCGCGCCGAAGCCGATCGACTGCGCCGCGACGAGCGCCGCGAACAGGCCCAGCATGCGGCCGCCGAGGACCGCCGGGCGCGCGACGGGCTGCGAGAACGGCAGCTCGCACGCGCCGCGCTCCGGGACGATAGCCATCGTGCCGACGAGCAGCGCCGTCAGCGGGACGAGCAGGACCACGAGTTGGACCAGCGACGCGGCGGTGCGGGAGAAGTCCTGCACGCCGTACCCTCCCGTCACGATGTACCCGGACCCGGCCACGGCCAGCGCCAGCACCGCGAACACCGCGGCGAAGATCTGCGTCCAGCGCGAGCGCGACGAGAGCTGCAGCTCCTGGCGGGCGAACAGCAGCAGCGTGGGACGGCGGGTCATTGGCCGAGGACCTCCGCGGGCGGCACGTCGGCCGCCCCCGCGGCGGCGGCATCCGCGGTGCGTGACGCGTCATCGGCGTGCGCGATCAGGTTGGAGCCCATCGGCGTGGCGAGCGCGGGCGCGCGGGAGAAGACGGCGTGGCGCGCGTCCACCCACGCTCCCGTGCGGTGGTCGGCGACGAATGCCCGCGCTTCGTCGGGCAACGGGTTCTCGCGCAGCCAGGCGGCGAGGCAGCCCAGGTCGTCGAAAAAGCGTGGCTCCTCGGACGGCGCGACGACCTGCGACGCGAAGTGGCGGTCGGAAACCGTCATGCGGCACCAGGCGCACGCATCGTGACGCGGGTCCAGTTCCGCGGGGCCCGCCGGTCCGCCGCAGCCGGCCAGCAGCAGCGCGGCGCAGCAGCTGACAACGCTCAGTGCTCGCACGTCGTCCGCTCCACCAGCTCGCGGTACAGCTGGTCCAGGCGGCCCTCCTCGGCCGTGAGCGCGAGGATCTCGGTCCCGCCCGCGCGCAACGTCTCCAGCGCGGCCGGCCAGCGCGAGGGCGGGCCCGGCACGACGAGCTCGTCCGCCTGCCACGTCGCCCCCTGAACGAGCGCGGTCGCACGCTCGCGCGCGCCGGGAGCGCCCGGGGCCAGCCGCAGCCGCATGACGCCGCGCCGGGCCAGTTCGTCCGCCAGTTCGCGCTGGCCGAGCGACGCCACGAGGCGACCTTCGACCAGCACGCCGAAGCGGTCGGCCAGCCGCTCCACGTCGCCGAGCTGGTGCGAGGTGAACAGCACCGTCCGCCCTTCGTGCCGCCGTTGCTCGACGTGGCCGTAGAACGCGGCGAGGCCGTCCGGGTCGAGCGCGGCGGTCGGTTCGTCGAGCAGCAGCACGTCGGCTTCGGGTAGCACGGCGACCGCGAGGCCGAGCCGCTGCACCATCCCGCCCGAGTACGTCCCGACCGCGCGCGACGAGGCCCCGTTGAGCGAGGCCATCTTCAGCGCATCGTCCACGCGACCGCGCGGGACGCCGCGCAGGGCCGCGTAGAAGTCCACGACCTCGCGACCCGTGAGCGCCTCGGGGAACGCGACCTTCTGCGGCAGGAAGGAGATCGCGCGGCGCGCCGCGGGCTCCAGCGCGCGGCGCGGGGGCGCGCCGACCAGCACTTCGCCCGCGGTCGGCCGCACCAGCCCCGCCGCGGCCTTCAGCGAGGTCGTCTTGCCCGAGCCGTTCGGCCCCAACAGCGCAACCGTCTCGCCCGCGGCGACCTGGAAATCCAGTCCGCGGACGGCGGCGTGCGCCCCGAAGAGCTTGGTGAAGCCGCGGAACTCGATCATCGCCGCCCCCGGGCCAGGATCGCGGCGCCGAGCGCGCCCAGCGCGAGCGCGAGCGCCAGCCCGCCCGCGTTCCAGCCGTCGCCCGCGCGCCAGGGACCGGGCACCTGCCCCAGCCGCGGCGGGCGGGCCAGCGGCCGCGGATCCGCGACCGAGGCCGGTTCCAGCACCGGGAACACGCGCTCCGCGGCCGCGAGCGCGGACGCGGCGGGGCTGTGCAGCAGCAGGTCCGCCGCCAGCACGTTGCCGCGCACGTGGTCGAACGCGTTCTCCAGCCGGTACGGCCGGTCGGAGAACCCGTCGCCGTCGAGGTCGGGCTCCTCGTTGCCCGACCACCAGTTGCCTTCGAAGCGCGTGTCGGTCCGCCGGCCGACCAGCGTCAGCGGGGAGAGGTTGTCCAGGAACGAGTTGCCCTCGACGACGACGTTGTCGCACGAGTCGTAGAGCACGATCGCCGCGTCGGAACGGGCGATCACGTTGCGCCGCAAGAGCGTGCGGCTCGAGCCCTCGAGGAACACGCCCCGCGCGTTGTCCGCGATGAGGTTGTCCTCGGCCAGGACGTCTTCGCAGGTCTTGAACAACAGGCCGACCGAGGCAAAGCCGCGGTTGTGGACGAAGCGGTTGCCGCGGAAGACGATCCGCCGCGAGTACATCAGTGCGGTCCCGGCCGCCCCGTTCGCGAACGTGTTGCCTTCGAACGTGTTGTCGTCGGAGAACATGTAGTGCAGGCCGTAGCGCAGGTCGCGCGCGACGTTGCCGCGGATCAGCCCGTGCGAGGACGACTGGATGTAGAACCCGTCGCGCACGTCGGCGATCTCGTTGTCGAGGAAACGGAAGCGATCGCTGCTCCAGGCGTGGATCCCGGAGCCCTTCTCGCCCGGGTCGCGCCCCGGGATGCCGCGGATCCGGCAGCCCTCGACCGTGACCTCGTCCGCGTCGAGCAGGTACACGCCGAACAGCGTGCTCTCGATGCGGCAGTCGCGGATCGTGGCGCGCGGCGCCGCCACGTGGACGCCGGCCGAGTCGCGCGCGAGATCGCCGCCGCAGCGCCCGTCGATGTCGAAGCCTTCGAGCGTGACGCCCGGCGCGCGGATGCGCACGACCGAGCCGTGCCCGGAGCCGACCAGGCGCGGGCGCCCGCGCCCGACGAGGCGCAGCGGCCGGTCGAGGTGCAGGTCCCCGACGTACTCGCCGGCGCCGACCTCGATCGTCGCCCCGGCGGGCGCGGCGTCCACCCGCGCCTGCAGCGGTGACAGGTCCGCCGCCGCCGGCCGGCCCTCGCTCGGCGCGGGCGGCGGCGCTTCCATCGAGCCGCCCGCGGCGACCGTGGCCAGGAGCGCGAGCGCGGCGATCACGCGCGCGGCGCCTCGCGGCGGCCGAGCAGGATCGCCAGCGCCAGCGCGAGCGGCACGAGCGCCAGCGCGTAGGACGCCAGCGCCGGGTACGAGTAAACCTCGAAGTTGGCCAGTTGCTTGCTGCCGAACAAGGGTGGCATGAACGGGTCGACCTTCACCGCCGCCGTCGGCGCGAGGTCGTGGCCGTAGTGCCAGAGCTTGCTGCCGAACGACCACAGCGAGAACAGCCCGAAGTAGACGTACAGCACGAACGCGTCCACGAGCGAGTGCATGTGCCCCATGACGGCCGCGCGCAGGAACAACAGCGCGAGGATGCCCGAGACGAAGGGGATCCAGCGGAACTCCGGGAAGTCGGTTGCCGCCAACTCCTTCATCCCGATGTAGTGGTTCAACAGGTTGATCTCGTGAATGTCCTGGCCGCCGTTGCCGCCCGACAGCTTGTAGCTGTAGATGTCCATCCGCAATCCGTCGGGGTACTGCGGCGCGAACATCGTCAGGTTCCACAGCGGGGCGACGTAGACCGGCACGATCAGGAGCGCCGCGATGACGAGCAGGACGCGCGGGCGCATCCCGAGGTGCAGGTCGAGGAAACGGTTGCTCCGCTCGAGGAACGCCGTCATCACTTGACGACCAGGTAGCCCTGCATCTCCTGGTGCAGGGCCGAGCAGAAGTTCGTGCAGTAGTACGGGAATACGCCGGGCTTGTCGGCCTTGAACGTGACGGTCTTGGTCTCGCCGGGATCGACGACGACGTTGATGTTGTAGTCCAGGACGGCGAAGCCGTGCAGCTCGTCGGTCGTCTGCTCGATGTTGGTCAGCGCGACGGTCAGCGTGTCGCCGCGGTTGACCTCGATCGCGGTCGGGTAGATCGTCGAGCGCACCAGCACGACCTTGGCCAGCGCCTTGCCCGCCTCGCGCGTCACGCCGGCGTCCTTGATGTCCCAGATCGCCAGCGGGTGGTGGTTCTCCTCCTTGGGATAGACCTCGATCGGCTTGAGCTTGTCGGCCTTGATGATCTGCGCGTAGTGCGGCTCGGGCTCGGTGAAGCCGTCCAGCAGGAGCTTCATCTTCTCTTCCGAGATGTCGACGAGCTGCGACGACTCCGGCTGCGAGGGACCGACCGAGAGGTGCCGGCCGTGCGAGAGCTTGTTCAACCCGACGAGCCAGTTGCCGTCCGGCGAGACGGTATCGCCCTCGGCGGCGGCGAGGTGGCCGATCGAGTACGACATCGGCACCTTGTCCACGACCTCCCAGGTGCCGAGTTTCCACTTGGCGATCGCGCTGTCCACGAACAGCGAGGTGTAGGCGTAGCCGTCGGGGCCGAACTGGGTGTGCAGCGGCCCGAGCCCGACCGTGACCTCGGCGTCCTTGATCGACTCGTACTTCAGCACCGGGATCCCGTCCTCGTCGCCGACGAAGTCCTTGTTGCGGATCGCCGTCAGCACCTTCTCGAAGTTGAAGGCGGTGGTCACGCCCTGCAGCTTGCCGGAGCCGACGATGTACTTGCCGTCCGGCGAGACGTCGACGCCGTGCGGCGACTTCCCGCAGGGCATCAGGTAGACCAGCCCGGGGATCTTCTTCGGGTCGAGGACCTTGACCCCGCCGATGACGTCGCCCTGTCCGGCGGCGGCGGCGCGTTCGGCCGCCTTCCAGTCCACGGCCGCGATGTAGTCGCGGTCCTTCTGGCTAGCGGTTTCCTCGAGCTTGCCGATCGCCCGCTCGGCGTTGTAACAGGTCCAGAACATCCAGCCCTCGGAGATCTTCTTGCCGGCGTCGCCGAGGTCGTAGTCGAACGGCGGCATCAGGATCTCCCAGCCGTACGACATCTCGCCGCTCTGAGGATCGACCTTCATCGCGGCGACGACGCCCTTGTAGTCGGTCGCGTAGCGCTCGACCGGCGCCACCGTCCCCTTCGGGATCGGGATCGAGAAGCGCGAGGCCATCATCACGTACTCGGTGTTCGGCGTGACGAACGAGGAACCGTGGTTGCCGGAGACGTTCGGCACCGGACCGAGGATCTGCCTGGTCTTGAAGTCGCGCAGGTCGATCCGCGCCAGCCGCGCGTTCATCTCGTTGACGAACAACCAGCGACCGTCGTAGTCGCCGGCGGTCTCCGAGAGCGCCGGGTGGTGCACGTCGCCCCAGGTGAACTCGCCCAGCATCTTCTTCGACTCATCGTCGAAGCCGTAGCCGGTCGCCGGGTACGGGGTGAAGACCGGGATCGTGACGAGGTGCCGCATCGACGGCACGCCGTAGACGTAGACCTGCCCCGAGTGCCCGCCCGACGCGAACATGTAGTAGGGATCGAGATCGCCCGGCGCGACGTACACCTTCTGCGCCGCGACGGCGAGGTCCGACACGACGGCGCCGCCGCGCGCGCCGCGCTTCGGCGCGCTCGGGGCGCAACGCCCGGCGATCACCAGCGTCGCGCCGAGGAGCGCGACGGCGGCCCAGCCCGCGATTCTCCTGCTCTTTGCCCTCACCTTGCCTCCTCCGTGCTGCCGGCGGCCACTTGCTCCGCCTTTTGTCGTTGGTACTCCGCGAACGCCTCGCGCAGCTTGGAAACGGCGACGGCCTTCTGCTCGTCGCTCAGGATGATCTGGCGCGACAGGACCACGGCCATCGTGCCGCTCGGCGCGCGCAGGAAGTCGTCGATCGTTCGCCCGAACCGCGCCTGCACGTCCTCCACCGCGAGCGCCAAGTCCGGCCCGATCTTGGACGGGCTGTTGACGCCGAGGGAGGAGACCGAGTGGCAGACGAAACAGCCGGTCTTGACGAACCACGCGCCGGGGCCGTTCTTCATCCGCTCCTCGGCCGCGAGCTGCTCCGGCGTCTGCGGGTCGGTGCGCGGCGCGCCCGGCAGGAACGCCGCCGGGATCGTCGCGTCGCGCCACGACATGACCAGCATCGCCAGCGCCTGCGCCTGGCGCGTGGAGAAGTTGAAGTTCGGCATCACCGTGTCCGGCACGAGCGCCTTCGGCTCCTTGAGGTGCGCGACGTGCCAGGCGAAGGCGGTCTTCTGCCCCGACAGGCGGCTGAAGTCGTACTGCTCCGCCGCCTTGTCGCCGACGTTCGTCAGGTCGGGGCCGATCGTGCCGCCGCGCCCGTTGATCACGTGGCAGGCCCGGCAGCCCTTCTCGTCGACCAGGCGCTTGGCCAGGTTGATCTCGCTCATCCCGGCGGTCTCGGCGTCGTAGCGGTGGCAGGTGTTGCAGTGGACCTGCATCAGCGCCGCCTTGTCCGCCGCCAGCGAGTACTCCTCGCCGATGGTCCGCCCGAGCACCGGTTCCTCCCAGTGCTCGACGTAGCCGTGGGCCTCGTCGAAGTCGACCGCGAACCCCTGCCCGCCGTGGCACGCGGTGCAGCCGAACTTCTCGACCGGGTGCGAGCGCAGGATCTCCGGCGGGTGCGTGGCCAGCGGCTGCTCGACGTTCTCGAAGCCCTTCCAGCTCGTCGCGACGTGGCAGGTCACGCAGCGATCGGCCCGCCGCAGCTCCGCGGCCCAGATCTGCTTCACGCCGTGCGGCACGCCGGCCGCCTTCTCCTCGCCGAGCTTGTCCGCGACCTCGTCCGCGAACGCGGCCTGCCAGTAGCGCCAGTCGTGGCGCCGGTCGCTCCAGGCGAACAGGACCGTGGACACGATCAGGAGCAGCCCGACGACCGCCAGCACCGGGCGGTCGAGCCGCGGGTAGGGCGAGTTCGTGCGTTTTTCCATCTCAGATCCTCCCCGGCAGCTCGGGCCACTCCTGCCACGGCCAGTAGAAGTTCCAGTACGGGCCGCGCAGGAACGTGCCGACGATGGTCAGGACCAGGATCGCGAGGCAGACGGCGAGGAAGACGATGTTCTGCCGCCGCCGGTCGGCGGCGAACCAGACGCCGGCCGCGCGCGGACCGCTGCGGTCGAGCCAGGGCCAGAGCGTGATCAGCGTCACGAGCAGCCCCGGCAGCACGACGCCGCCGAGGAACGCGCCGTTGATCGTGAACCCGCCGATGCGGATCGTGGTGTCGGTGACGACCTCCTGCAGCCAGAGGAAGTACCACGGCGCCTTGGCCGGGTTCGGCGTGACCAGCGGGTTGGCCGGCTCCTCCAGCGGCGCGCGGACGAACACCGACAGGATGCCGACCGCGGCGATCGTCCCCAGCACGACGATCAGGATCCGCCGCACCAGGTCCGGAACCGCGTTGACCGTCGTCTCCGGCGCGTCGAGCGTCTTGGCGCGGATCGTCGGCGCGGTGCCGCGCGCGACGCCGAGCAGCGTGTAGGTCTTGGTGGCAACCGGCGGTTCCGGCCGCGGCTGGGCCAGGAGCGTGGCGCGGTCGGCCCGCGCCAGCCCGCCGTCCTTGCGCACGCGCCACATGTGGTAGAGGAACAGCCCGCCCAGCGCGCCCGGCAGGAAGATGCAGTGCAGGACGTAGAAGCGGATCAGCGTGGCCTGCTCGATCTCGCGCCCGCCGAGCAGCAGTTCGCGGATCTCCGGGCCGACGAGCGGGATCGAGGAGGCGATGTTCGTGCCGACGGTGATGGCCCAGAACGCGAGCTGGTCCCACGGCAGGAGGTAGCCGGTGAACGACAGGAACATCGTCGCGAGCAGCATCCCCACGCCGATGACCCAGTTCCACTCGCGCTTCTGCCCCTGCCCGACGCCGTTCTTGTACGCGCCGGTGAGGAACACGCGGACCATGTGCAGGAAGACGACGGCGACCATCAGGTGCGCCGAGAGCCGGTGCACGGCGCGGATCCACGAGCCGAAGGTGACGACGTACTCGATGTCCTTGGTCGAGAAGTAGGCCCGTTCGACCGACGGCACGTAAAGGAACAGGAGCGGCAGCCCGGAGACGACCAGCAGCAGGAACAGCGCGGCCGAGATCGTGCCGAGCCACAGCGAGTAGTTCCAGTCCAGCGAGGCCTTGGCCACCTTCGCCGGGAACCAGTGCAGCAGGAAGTTCGAGACGACCGCGTCGCCGGCGGCGCGGTCCGAGGCCGGCCGGTAGCTCCAGCACGGGCGGCGGTGGACGCCGGGGGCCTCGGGCGTCGCGGGGGTGCGCGTGGACGTGACGCTCATCCGGGCCTCCCTAGCCGATCGTCAGGCGGAAGCTGCGGTCGACTTCCTTGGCCAGGTCGACGACGAGTTGGCCGTCGTCCTCGGCCAGCGAGAGGTCGTACCACGCCAGCGGCCGCGGCGCGGGGCCGGCGACGTTCGTGCCGTCGCCGGTGTACTTCGAGCCGTGGCACGGGCACTGGAAGCGGTGCGTCAGCTTGAGCGGGGCGCCCTCGACCTCGGCCGTCTCCGGCGCTGGCAGCGCCTCGGCGCGCACCGTGCAACCGAGGTGCGTGCACACCGCCGAGATCGCGTGGAACGTGTTCCCCTCGCGGAAGACGAACAGCCGCTCGACCGGCAGGTACTTCAGGCCGTCGGGGAACTCCGCCGGCGGGCCGAGCTTGACCGTCGTCGGCGCGTCGTAAGAAACGTTGGGCACCAGCGAGCGCAAAGACGCCGCGGCCTGGCCGGCGAGCGCCGCGACCCCGCCGCCGACGCCGAGCTTGATCAGGAATTCGCGGCGGCTTCCCTGTTCTGCCATGGCTCCACCTCGGTTGGTCCACGCCCGCTCGGGGCGTAGCGTTCGGTGATCGAGAACCGTTCCATCGTCATCGCGTCGGTCGGACAGCGGACCGCGCACAGCCCGCAGCGGATGCAGCGCTCGTCGTCCTTGACCATCGCCGAGAGCGGCAGGCCCCCGCCCTGCGCCCGCGCTTCCAGCTCGCCGCGGGTTTCGGGGTCGAGGTCCAGCTCCTCGAGCGGGACGAGCGCGAGGCAGTACTCGGGGCAGATGTCGACGCAGCGCCCGCAGAGCACGCAGGCCTCCGGGTCGTAGATCGTCTGCACGTGGCACACCAGGCAGCGCGCGGCCTGGCGCCGCGCCTCGGCCTCGTCGTAGCCGGTCTCGACCTCGGCGATCCCGGTCCGGCGGCCCAGCTCCAGCGTCGGCGGCGCCTCGCGGTCCCAGATCTCGAAGCCGGCGATCATCCGGTAGCGCGGGGTCGGGATCTTCTCGATCTCCAGCGCCGTCTCGAGGCGCGCCGCGCCGCGCGCGAGGAACTCGTGCATCGAGCGCGCCGCGCGCTTGCCGTTGGCCACCGCCTCGATCAGGTTACGCGGGCCGAACGCGACGTCGCCCCCGGCGAACACGCCCGGCGCGCTGGTCGCGAGCGTTTCGCGGTCGACGCGGATCGTGCCGCCGGGACCCAACTCGACGCCGTCCTCCGGGCGCAGGAACGACAGCTCGGCCCTTTGGCCGATCGCCAGGACGCAGCCGTCGGCCTCGATCGTGATCGTGTCGGTGTCGTCGTAGCGCGGGGCGAAGCGGCCCGTGGCGTCGAAAACGGAGATGACCTTGCGCAGCTCGATCCCGGTCAGCCGCGAGCTGCCGAGGAAGCGCCGCGGGCCGCGGCGCGTCAGGAAGACGATCCCCTCCTGCTGCGCCTGCTCGTACTCCTCGTGGCCCTGCGTCGTCCGCAGGACCGGCATCTCCTCGAGACTCTCGAGCGAGACGATCGTCACCTCGGTCGCGCCGCCGCGCAGGGCCGCGCGCGCGGAGTCGAGCGCCTCCTGCAGCCGCGCGTCCCCCTCGGCGCCGGCCAGCGTCGCCAGCTCGCGCGCCTCGTCCTCGCGCGAGAGGCGCAGCGCCGTGCGCGCGGCGTCGAAGGCGACGAACCCGCCGCCGATCACGACCACGCGCCGGCCGAGGTCGACGCGGTAGCCGCGGTTCACGTTGAGCAGGTAGTCCACGGCCTTGACCACGCCGTCGAGATCGGCCCCCGGCACGTCGAGTTCGCGCCCCTGCGAGACGCCGACGGCGAGGAACACCGCCTCGTACCCCTCGCCCCGCAGCGCCGCGAGGCCGGAGTTCGGGGCCAGCGCCGTGTTCAGCCGCAACTCGACCCCCAGCTCGACGACCTTGTCGATCTCGGCCCGGATCAGCGCCCGCGGCAGCCGGTACTCCGGGATGCCGAAGCGCATCATCCCGCCCGGCTCCGCCGCCGCCTCGAACACCGTCACGCGGTAGCCCAACAGCGCCAGGTCGTGCGCCGCGGCGAGCCCGGCCGGGCCCGAGCCGATGACCGCGACGCGCGCCCCCGAGCCGCCCGCCGCACCGGCGACCGGCAGGTGACCGGGGTAGACGTTCCCCTCGGCGATCCCGTGCGCGCGCAGGCGGTCCTGGGTGTCCGGCCGGCGCGACTCGACGCCGTACTGCTCGGTCACGAAGCGCTTGAGCGCGCGGATCGAGATCGGCGCGTCGATCGAGCCGCGCCGGCAG
Source organism: Acidobacteriota bacterium (assembly GCA_017994815.1). Classification (GTDB taxonomy): domain Bacteria; phylum Acidobacteriota; class Polarisedimenticolia; order J045; family J045; genus JAGOJY01. The sequence continues at coordinate 885 of JAGOJY010000021.1, read as the reverse complement.
GCGTCCTCGCACGGCGCGGCGCAGACGCGGCCGCAGACCGAGGCGAGGGGGTTGGGCGCGCGGGCGACGAGAAACGCCTCCTCGTCGCGCCCGTCGGCGATCAGCTGCACGTAGCGCCCGGCGTCGGTCGCGACCGGGCACCCGGCTTGGCACTTGACCTGGGCCTTCCAGTGCTCGACGTCGGGGAACTCCACCCGCACCTTCATTCGTCGCTCCCGCCGGGCGCCGCCCCCGCCAAGTCGGCGAGCGTCCGCGTCTTCACGAACTCGATGAACGGCTCGCGCACGCGCATCCAGCAGTCGTGCGCGGGACAGGGCTGCACGGCGCACGCCTGTCCCGGGCCGAGCAGGCAGTGGTCGCGCTCGAGCGGCCCCTCGAACAGCTCGACGATCTCGACCAGCCGCACCGTCGCCGCCGGGCGCGCGAGCTGGTACCCGCCCCCGGAGCCACGCGCGCCGTGCACGATCCGCACGCGCGCGAGGTCGGACAGGATCTTCATCAGGTACGCGTGCGGCACCCCGCACAGCTCGGCCAGCCGGCGACCGCGCAGTGCCCCCGCGTCCCCGCTGCGGGCGAGGTGGACGAGCGCTCCGAGCGCGTACTCCGTGGTCTTCGAAAACATGGGATATGTGGACAAGCTTATCTACAACAAGCCAGCCCCGACAAGGGGAAAAACGGCGGGCCGGGCGGGCCCGCCGCGGTTCGGCCCGGATGTTACCACCCGGCGACGTTTCTCACCGTCCGGTAAACTGGCCTCGCCCCCGCTTTTGCGTTCCCCCGCCCCGCCCCCCCTAATAGGTCCCATGCAGACGGCCGCGCCGCTCGTCGAGGGTCTCCCCCCCGATCCCGCCGTCTGCGCCCCCGCCGCTGGCCGTCCCTACGTCC
>JAGOJY010000142.1 GCA_017994815.1 Acidobacteriota bacterium | reverse complement strand
CTGCCAAGGTGCGACCGGTGCTCTCGCCGAGATCGCCAGCCAGCAACCGCTGCTCCGCTCCCTGCTCAGGGGCGTACCTCTTTCTTTGCGTCTAACATAGGACATTACTTATGCAGTATGCGTTAGGGGCAGGAATCCGCCGCAAAGCGGCGCGCTTGACCGAACGGGATGCGTGCCACACGCTCTCAGCAGGTGGCGCGATGCGACGAATGATCACGCTCCTGGCCGTCCTCTGCCTGTTCGGTGCGGTCACCCCGTCGGCGGACCAGGACGATCTCGTCCGGCTCGCGATCGAGCACGCATCGCAGTACGGCGAACCGGCGAGCTACACCGCGCCCGCCGTCTTCGATACGCACGTGGGGTTCTTCTGGGGCCACAACCTGCGCTCGCGGCTGTCCGCGCCGGAGATCGTGTCGGCCCCGGTGCTGTCGTGCGGCACCGCTCCGTGCAGCGGCACGACCGAGCTGGTGTGCATTTCTTCGCCCGATCCGGACGCCGACGGCACCGACGAGTTCTCGCCGGGCGACGTCGTGTACTTCGGGTCGGCCGCGCCGCGCGGCGGGACGTACCTCGTCCGGTCGATCGAGTCGTCCGGGCCTGACTGCGGCGGCGCGTACGCGGTGCGCCTCGCGCCCGCGGTGGACGGCGAGCGCGAGAACCTGCGCGCGGGCTCGCCGATGACCAACGCCTGGCGCAACTCCGCCCACCCCACCAACGACGCCTATCGCATGATCGGCTACCGGCTCGGCTACGGCTCGCGCCTGCGGGACGGGCGGCACTCGCCGAACCTCGCGGGCGATCGCGATCTCGGCGAGCCGGCCTTCCTTGGCGGGTGGAAGAAGCTCAAGGGCCTCGTCGCCTTCGCCGATTGGAACTCGACCCCGGCGGTCGACCCCGAGCAGTGCTGGGAGGGCAGCGCGGGCCGGGACTGCACGACCATCGCCGCCAAGGGCGCCAAGGCCAGAATCCAGTCCCGCAGCTGGATCGTGGTGGAACCCGACTCGGACTACGTGCTGTCCGGGTACGTGCGGTCCACGAACCTCGCGCGCGTGGCGCTCGAACTGGTGTCCCGCAAGTCCGGCGACTCGGTCGTGCGGCCCGAGCATCGGCTCGCGTTGCCGGCGGGCGACGGGATCACGCCGCCCGGCTGGTTCTGGGGCGCGTTCCACCTGCCGGGGTCGGTGCGCCGCGTCAAACTCCGCGTCACCGTTCAGGGCCGGGGGGCCGCGGCGACGCTCGACGACCTGGCGTTCCGGCGCGTCACGACCTGGAACAGCGACGGCCCGGCGGCGCCCTCCGTGTTCCTGGTCAACGACCCGGGCAGCCGCGCGATCGTGCTCACCGGGGACTCGTGGACGGTGGCGACGGAGATGGAGTCGGGGCTCGAGGCGGCGCTGTCGGAGCGGTTCGGGCGGGACTTCTCGACACAGGTGGTCAGCACCGGCGACGGCGGGATGTCGGCCGAGAGGATGCTGGATGAGTTCGACGCGCGGGTGGCCAGCCGCGCACCGCTCTACGCGGTGTTCTCCGTCGGCAACTACGAGGCGCACCACGACGTGCCCGTGGACGATTTCCTCGCGTCCCTCGGGCAACTGGCCGATCGTTGCGCCGAGCATGGGGTCATCCCGATCTTCCTGAGCGTCGCGCCGGTCGGGGACTCGACCGGGCCCGGCTCGATCTTCGAGCACGCGCATGCGCTGCGCGACGGGCAGCGGCGACGCTTCCTGTACGAGTGATATCGCCGCGGCGGTCGCGGCCTTAGACTCGCAGCATGACTGTCCGCCGCTGGGTTCGCGGAATCCTCGTGGTCATCGGCTTCGCCGTGGCCATCTTCGCGGCCGTCGTCGTGGGGTTGTGGGTCTGGTTCAACCTGCAGCTTCTCGATTCGGGAGGTCCGCTGCGCCCCCGGCAGGCGGCCTACGATGTCCGGCGCTACGACCTCGCCGTGACCATGGACCCGGAGCGCCGGTTCCTCTCCGGCAGCAACCGCGCGACGCTGGTGGCGATCGGGGCGCTCGACGCGGTCGAACTGCAGCTCGACGACCTGCTCTCCGTGCGCGCCGCCCGCGTGGACGGCGCGCCCGCGCGGTACGCGCACCGCAACGGGCTGGTCACCGTGACGCTCGCGCGGACATGGAGCGCGGGGGAACGGCATGCCGTCGAGATCGATTACGACGGGCACCCCAAGGTCGCGGCGTTTCCTCCGTGGCTCGACGGCATGGTCTGGGAGCGGACCCCCTCGGGCGCACCGTGGCTCGGTGTGACGACCGAAGGCGATGGCGCGGACGACTGGTGGCCGTGCAAGGACCACCCTTCGGACGAGCCGGACGAGGGGATGTCGATCGCGCTGACCGTGCCCTCGTCGCTGGTCGGACTGGCCAACGGCCACAAGGTCGGCGAGACGGTCAACGGCGACGGCACGACGACCACCCGCTGGGAAGTCTCCTACCCGATCAACAACTACGCGGTCAGTTTCAATGCCGGGCCCTACGTGCCGATCGAGGCCTCGTACCACGGTGTCGACGGGACGTCCGAGCGGACCATCGTCTTCTGGGCCATCCCCGAGCACGAACAGCAGGCGCGCCGGCTCTGGTCGCGCGAAGGCGCGCGGATCCTCGAGGTGCTCGGGCGGCGCTTCGGTGAGTACCCGTTCTGGCGCGACAAGTACTGGGTCGCCGAGTCACCGTACCTGGGGATGGAGCACCAGACGCTCGTCGCCTACGGTGACCGGTTCAAGGACAACGAGTACGGCTTCGACGAGCTGTTGCTGCACGAGACCGCCCACGAGTGGTGGGGCAACAAGGTCACGGCCCGGGACTGGGCGGATTTCTGGATCCACGAGGGTTTCGGCACCTACGCCGAGGCGCTCTACGTGCTGGACACGCTGGGCGAGGCCAAGTATCTCGAGTACATGGCGCGGCTCCGGCGCGGGACGCGCAACCGGGCACCGATCGTCCAGGGGCGCGACTTGCTGTCGAAAGACGCGTACAACGGCGATATCTACGCCAAGGGAGCGTGCGTGCTCCACACGCTCAAGTGGCTGATCGGGGACGACGATTTCTTCGCGGCGCTGCGGCAGTTCATCGATGCCGGACACCCGGACGCCTGCCGGCTCGTGACCACCGCGGAGTTCGAGGAGCTGGTCGCGGAGATCGCGGGCGACGAGATGCCCTGGTTCTGGGAGCGCTACCTGCGGCGCGCCGAGTTGCCGCGGTGGACGCTGGCCCGCAGGCCGGCGGGCCAGGACGGCGAGGTGATCGCGTTGTCATGGGACGACGCCGGCTTCGAATTGCCGCTGCCGGTGACCGTGGACGGCGTGGCGCGGCGCGTCGAGATGCCGCGCGGCCGGGCCGAGTTCGACGTGCGCCGAGGCGCAGCCGTGGAAGTCGATCCCCGGGGCCTGGTGTTGGCCAGGTCGTCCGTCGAGACCAGCCCGGCCGACGCCGACGCCGACGGAAAACATTTGGACGGCCCGTCCTGACCCGCACGATCGTTCCGGCCGGGTCGCCTGCGGGAGGCCCGTACAAGTAACGACGATGGAAAACGTTTGGACGGGCAGCCCCCGAAAAACAGTTTCGCAGGAGCCGGCGCAGCCGGACCGGCGTGACGGCGCCAAAACGCGCCGACCGCGACACGGCGTCGCGTCTCGGCGGCTCGCGGCGGCCCCTACGTGCTATTCAGTTGTCAAAGAGCACGACAACCAACAGCGTGTTCAGGTGAACAACGTCGGCTCGGGGTCGGGAATGCGCAGCTCGTTGCGGTACCACTGCTGCCACGCCCCGACCCCGAGCCGCCAGACCGTGTTCAGCGGCGCCTGCCCCATCCGGCGGGCCAGGCTGCCGTGGATGCCCTGCCGGTGGTGGAACGGGCAGTCGGCGTCGCGGTTGTCCAGCTCGTCCGAACCGCCGCGCCCCCTGGCCTCGGTGTGGCTGTCCTCCACCACCC
>JAGOJY010000141.1 GCA_017994815.1 Acidobacteriota bacterium | reverse complement strand
CGGCAGGTGATGGTCGTCACGCGCGACGAGACCGCGCTGTCGGTGCTCGCGTTCAACGTCGTCGCCGGCCACGCGGCGATCCACGGCACGGTCGTGGACGCCGACACCGGCGAGCCGCTCGCCGCCGCCGCGATCGCCGTCCAGGGCAGCACCGCCGGCGCCAGCACGGGGACGGACGGCGAGTTCCTCGTCGACCCCGCCCCCCCGGGCCAACTGATCGTCCTGGTCAACGCGCCGGACCACGAGCTGCTCTCGCTGCCGTGCGAGGCGGTCGTGGGCCAGGTGGCCGAACTGGGCGAGATCGCCGTGCGCACCACGGTCTACGATCCCGGGCGGCCGGCGTCGGTCAGCGTGCACAGCCTGCTCGGCCGCGCCGTCAACGACCTCACCGGAGGCCTCACGTTCGAGCAGGCGCGCGAGGCGATCCGCGACGCCTTGATCCTCGTCGGCGGCACGGAGGCCGGCGTCCTCGACGAGTATGGCAACCAGCTCAACCCGAAGGTCGAGGGGGCGGGACTGTCGAGCCTGCAGGACCGCGGCGTGCAGTTCTACGCCGAGAAGATCGCCGCGGGCGAGACGATCGGGCTGTTGGAGCTTCTGTACCAGCTCAGCTTCGGCTTCAGCTGGTCCGGCGGCGCGCCGCCGAAGGTCAACCAGTGGCTCGCCGCGCTGCAGGAGATCGTCGACGACGCGTGGGCCAGCCCGAACGACCCGGCCTCGGCAATGCCGATCCTGCTCTTCAACCAGGGCCCGCGGCTGAACCCGAACCCGCCGCAAATCAGCGGGTCGACGCGCGTCAACAAGTTCCAGGCCTACCTCGCCGTGGACAGCTTCCTCGCCGCGTTCGCGAAGAGTCACCCCGCCGGCGGGCTGGCGCGCGCCCCGCTCGCGTCGAAGACCGCCGACGACGACGCGCCGGTGTACACCACGACGTGGGAAGATCTGCTCGCGGCGTTCGGCGTCGCCCCGACCGCGCCCGAGCTGCCGGTCTCGGGCGGCGACGTCCTGCCCGACCTGACGATGCTGATCCAGCAGTACTACCTCGACAACTCGGCGGAGGCGCTGGCAGAGGTCAAGGAGCAGCTCCTCGAGCTGTTCCCCACGCTCGGCCTGGAGCAGATCTTCAAGGAGAACCCCTACGGCGTGAAGGAGGCGCTGGACGAGGTGATCCGGATCGCGGCCGAGGACATCAGCGTCCACGACGTGTTGCAGGACTTCCTGACGCCGGACGCCAGCCACCCCGACCTGACGCAGCTGCTGCAGGTGAACAAGGGAATGTGCGACATGGAGCTGTACTGGGGCCCGGAGTACTTCCTGAAGGATCTCTCGATCAACATCGTCCAGAGTTCGTGGGCTCCCGGTGCGCCGTACATCTGGTCGGTGCAGGAAACGACGACCGACCTCGGCGGCGGCATCGTCATCCCGGCCGTCGAGGTGGTGTTCTACAAGAGCGGCGACGACTACGGCGACAGCGCCAGCGAAACGTACACCTACCGGCTGTGGCGCGTGGACACCGACGCCGACTCGACGCTCGACCGCGACGCGGACGGCACCGCCGACCGCGGCACGACCTCGAAGCTCACTCTCGTCGGCTCGGGCCAGGTCGGCGACATCGAGAAGATGGCGCCGCAGGTCTACAGGAGCGACGCGCGCAAGCGGGTGTTCAAGGCGTTCCTGCCGCCCGCCGGGATGAACCGCTACCGGATCGACGTGGTGCGCCTGCGCGGCGACGGCGCGACGCTGAGCGCGTTCGATCCCTCGTCGGCGGCGTACAAGAACAAGCTCAAGCCGTGGCTCGCCGGCTACGTCGACGACCCGGCGGTGATCGATCCTCTCGGGCGCATCGGCCGGCAGCAGGTCCACCCTGGCCAGGGCTTCCTCAACGCGACGACCAGCTTCACGATCAGCCCGCTCTCGAACGCCGTCTCGGTCTGGGTCGGCGGGCAGGGCAGCGGACTGTCGCGCTTCGGCCGCGTGGACCTCGCGGCGGACTACAAGGACAAGTCGAAGATCTACCTCAGCATCCCGGGCTGGGACGAGAACACCGAGGACCGCGCCTCGGGGATGATCTTCCGCTACGACGCGACGAACGAGTCGCTCGAAAAGTGGACCGACCCCGGGTTCATGCTGCCGGGCCAGATCGGCCTCGCGATCGACGAGAACTTCAACCTCTACGCCGACAACGCGGCCTCCGACACGGCATACGGCGGCCGGATCTTCCGCTACGTCGGTTACCGCCGTCCGGACGAAGACGCCTTCGCCCCGGCGTACGCCGCGGGGACCGAGAAGTCGAAGCAGCACGTCGGCTCGGTCAACTACTACTCGCGCGACATCCAGAGGGCCCAGCCGGCGATGGTCCAGCAGGTGGTCGTCGGCCCGGCGGCGAACTACGGCCAGGACCTGTTCATCGCCGACAGCGACAAGAACCGCATCACGCGCCTGCCGGTGCACCTCGTCGAGCAGGTGGCCAACGTCGACACGTGGCACGTCACGAGCCAGGACTGGGCGTGGAACAGCCACACGCCGCCGGATGGCGTCCCGCCGATCGCGTTCTCGTGGCAGAGCGACCTGTGCTTCTCCCGCGACCTGACGAAGCTGTTCATCACGCAGGGCTCGAACGTGACTTGGACCTCCGGCGGCGTCGACTCGGGCCGCGCGGTGACCACCGGCGGCGCGATGTTCCAGAACGCCACCGGCTGCGCGGTGTGCGAGGCCCAGGGCGAGCAGTACCTGTTCGTGTCGGACGGGCTGGCGGGGCGCATCTACCGCATCCCGCTGGCCGAGCTGCCGCTGGACGTTCCGGAGGACGACGCCGAGCGCAAGCTGTTCGCCGACCGCTACGCGTTCATCGACTCGATCGACCGGCCGGGGCAGCTGCGCGTCACCGACGACGGCGGCGCGCTGGTGTGGGCCGACGCGGTCGGGCTGCGCTACCAGCGCTTCGGCTTCAGCGGCCAGGCGCTCGACGCCCAGAACAACCCGCTGGTCGGCGCGGTGGTGACCGTGGACACCGCTTCCGGGCCGCGCTCGACGACGTCCGACGCGGACGGCAACTACAACTTCCTCGACTTCCCGGCCCAGCCGTTCGCCTACGCGACGATCACGCACCCCGACTACAGCACGACCGAGCGGCTGGCCCTCGTCGGGCGCTGCAACGCCAACACCCGCCCGGTGCCCTGCGTCCTGATCACCTCGCCCGGCGACGGCGGGCCGACCGGCGACGGCAGCGTCACCGTGCGCGGGACGATCTTCCCGAACGCGATCGACTACGCGGCGACGGCGAGCTTCCTCGAGGTGAACGACGGCTCGGGAACGCGGACCTTGCCCCTCGTGTTCACGGGCCACGCCAACGACTTCGTGGTCGAAGACGTCCCGCTCGCGATCGGCGACACCGTGCTGTACGCCCGGGTCCCCGCCGCCGGCACGATGGACGCCGGCAGCTCGATCGGCACGCACGTGCGCCGCGTTTCCGGCGTGCCCGAAACCCAGGCGGTCGCGGGCGTGGTGCTGGACGAGCGCGGCGATCCGCGCGCCGACGTGACCGTCGCGATCTCGGTGAACGGCGTGGAGGTTGCCCGGGCCGTGAGCAACGCCTGCGGCTACTACAACAAGGACGGCCTGCCGCCGGGCGCGGTGACGGTCGAGGTCCTCGACGGGACGGAGGGACGGCGATGAACGCGCGCACCCGGATCCTGGCCGCCGCGGCGGCGTTCGCCCTCGCCGCGGGCGTCGGCGCGGCGCGCGCCACCGACGCCACCGTGACGATCACCTCCCCCGCCGGCGCGGTCAGCAAGACGCTGCCCGGGGGCAGCGGGACGTTCGCGCTCGACGTGCCGCTCGCCAAGAACGCGGTGAACAGGATCACGGTCGCCGCCGCGGACGACCTCGGGCACAGCGCCACGCGCGAGCTGTCGATCACCCAGGTCTCGCTCGACTCGATCGTCGTGGCGCAGGTCAC
>JAGOJY010000020.1 GCA_017994815.1 Acidobacteriota bacterium | reverse complement strand
AGCGGCTGGGCCGGCCCGAAGCGCGGGCCCGCGAGAAGCGCGCCGCCGAGATCTTCCGCCGCCTGGACCGGCTGTTTCCCGCGGACCGGCCCTGGACGCTCGTCACCGACGAGGAGCCGGACTACGCGCGCGCGCTGGCCGCGCTGCCCCCGGGCCGGGTCGAGCACGAGACCGTCAGCAGCCGCGCCCGGCGCGACGCGCGCAACCCGCTGCGCGCCGTCAACGCCCTGCACGGCTACATGCGCCACGCGATGCGCGACGTCGTCCGCGAGACGGTCGCCTTCGCCAAGACCGCGGTCGGCCTTTTGGACCGCGCCTGGATCTTCCTCGTGATCCGCAACAACACCAAGGGCCTGTCGGAGCGCACGGCGGAACAATCGCGCCGCACCCCGGCGATGGTCCTGGGCCTGGCCCAACGCCCGCTGCACGGCCGCGCGCTGTTCGCCCGGCGACTGTTCCCCAGGCGCGTCGGCCTGCCGCCGGAACTGGAGTCGGCCTACCGCGGCACCTTGCGCGCCCGGCCCAACGAGAACGTCAAGCCCTACATCTACCGCTTCGTCACCTGACGCCCGGCCCGACCGCCCGCGCAGCGCCGCCCCGCCGACATCGAACGGGTGCAGGCACACCGGGTGCGGCGGTCCGGTTCGCCGTTAACGCACCCGGTTTTCATCAATGTGACTTTTCGAGCTCACCTTCCGAGGTGTGCCAGGGGGCGTCGGCGGGTAGACTGCACGGTCCGGGAGGCGCGGAACGATGGCCGGCGAGAACTGGGTCCGGGTGGCGAGCGAGTCGGATTTCGAGGGCACCGCGCTGGTCACGGCCGACGCCGGCGACGAAGCGGTCGTCGTCTGCAAGATCGCCGGGCGGTACTACGCGATCGAGGACCGCTGCTCGCACGACGACGGGCCGCTCGGCTACGGCGAGCTGCACGACAGCACCATCCAGTGCCCGCGCCACGGCGCGAAGTTCGACGTGGCGAGCGGCGGGGCGCTGTCGATGCCGGCGGTGACCGGGATCCGCACGTTCGAGGTCAAGGTCGAGAACGGCGAGGTCTTCGTCCGCCTCGACGAGCCCTGAGTACCCCGTTTTCGGTCCGGACCCGGGTACTCGGCGTCAGGCCGGGATCGCGCTCCCGCCCACCGGCAACTTGGCGGGCACGGCGAGCAGCCGCCGCGTCCACAGCGCCAGCGCGACCGCGGCGCCGAGCACCACGGCGCCGTTGACCTGGTGCGCGGTGGCAATGACCACCTCCGCGCCGCTGCGGGTGGCGCCGGTGCGCATCGCCATCGCCGAGAGCGTCGCCACGCCCAGCACCAGTTGCAGCCCGACCGCCGCGAGCACGGCCAGCCCCGCGCGGTGCAGCGGCACGGCGCCGCCGTGCAGGCCCCACGCGCGCACGCCGGCCATCGTCCCGGCCAGCACGACCAGGACCGCGAACGTGATGTGCACCACCAGCCCCGCACCGTAGTGCCGCAGGACCGCGCCGAGCACGAGTTGCACGACGACCAGCAGCACCAGCCCGGCGCCGAGCAGGCGCTCGGTCGCGGCGCGGGCGTCCACGGCCGGCGCGGCGGCGCCCTTCCAGCGCGGCGCCGTCACGACCGCCAGCGCGACCATCGCGGCGAAGAACAGTTGCCCGGTGATGCCGTGCACCACCGCCAGCGCGAGGTTCGGCGCGACGTCGGCCGGCGAATCGCTCAGCGTGAAGCGGCCGGTGACGCGCAGGCCGCCCAGCACCCCCTGCAGCACGACGAGCGCCAGCGCCAAGAGCGCGAAGGCGCGCACGCCGCGCCGCCTTTCGTGGCGCAGGAGCACGATGGCGAGCACCAGCGTCGTCAGGCCGACCAAAGAGCCGAAGAGCCGGTGCGCGTGCTCGAAGTAGATCCCGCCGGTCATGCGCGACAGCGGGTAGAGAAACATGTTGTAGCCGAACGAATTGGGCCAGTCGACGACGGCGAGGCCGGCGCCCTTGCTCGTGACGAGGCCGCCGACCGCCAGAAGGCCCAGCGTGGCCGCCGCGGCGACGCACGCGAAGACCCAGTGCCAGTCCGCGCCCCGCGCCGCCGTCGCGCGGCCACGCGCGCCGATCCAGGCGCTCGCCGCGCCCACGGCGGAGGCCAGCACGAGGTATCCCGGCAGCCAGACGAGGGCCGCCGGGCGGATCTGGTTCGGCGACTGGCCCGAGAGCAGGCTGCCCATCACGAGCATGTTCAGGGCCGCCGCGAGGAGCCCCGCGCGCCAGCCGATCCGCCATCCCCCCTCGGTCAGCCGGCCGGCCAGCCAGCCACCGGCGACCATCGCCGCGAGCAGCAGGAGCCCGACGGCCAGGCTGGGCACGGGCGGGGACGGCAGGTGCGTGGCGTAGCCGATCCACCACATGACGACCGTGCTCCCGAAGCCGAAGGCGAGCACCGCGCCGCGGTCCGAACTGCGATCCTCCGTTGGCATGGCCGTGATGTTAGCCCCGGCCGAGGACCGCCGCAGAGGCCCCGGAACTGGTCGGAACCTCCGGCCTCCACTACGATGAACACTCCCTGGAGGTGGCAAGGCGTTGTTCGGGCGCGTTTTCCGGCCGCTGGCCGTCGTCCTCGAGCTGACCAAGTTCCGGCTGAGCGGGCTGGTCGTCGCGACCACCGTGGCCGGCTACGTCCTCGCCTCACGCGCGCCGTTCTCGTGGGCCGGGCTGGCGGCGGTCGCGGTCGGGACGGCGCTCGCGGCGCTCGGGGCCAACGGGCTCAACCAGTGGTGGGAAGCCGAGCGCGACGCCCTGATGCTGCGCACGCGGGAGCGGCCGATCCCGAGCGGGCAGATCTCGCGCCGGGCCGCGCTCGGCGTGGCCCTGGCCCTCGCGCTGTGCGGGGTCGGCGTGCTCGCGGTGTTCTCGAACCTGCTCACGGCCGCGCTGGGCGCGGGCGTCGTCGCGCTGTACGTGCTCGTCTACACGCCGCTCAAGCCGCGCACGTCGCTGGCGACGCTGGTGGGCGCGGTCGTGGGCGCGGTGCCGCCGGTGATGGGCTGGACCGCCGCCGCGGGCGGCGTCGGCCCCGGCGCCTGGATCCTGTTCGCGATCCTGTTCGCGTGGCAGATCCCGCACTTCCTCGCGCTGGCGTGGATGTACCGCGAGGACTACGGCCGGGGCGGGTACCGGATGCTCCCGATCGGCGACCCGGGCGGGCGCGTCACGTTCCCGGTGATCGTGCTCTACGCGCTCGCGCTGGTCCCGCTCGGCGCGGGGGCGTTCCTCACCGGCACGACCGGTGCGATCTCGGCGGGCGGCGGTGCGCTCCTGGGATGCTGGTTCGCCGCGCTGACGCTGCGACTCAACCGGCGGCGCGACGACGGTTCCGCGCGCCGCGTGTTCCTGGCAAGCCTGGCGTACCTGCCGCTGCTGCTGACGTTGATGATGGCCGACCGCGCGCCGGCGAGCGCGGTCTACCCCGAAACCGCCGGGCCGGCACAGCGCGTCGCCGGACTGCCTTACGCACCCTAGCCTGCGGCGGCCCGCGGCGGCCAGCCGCCGAACCCGCGCTGGCCGCCGTCACCGCCCCCCGTCCCGTTCAGGCGCGGCGGCCGCCCTCGAGCGACGAGTGCTTCTCCTGCAGCTGCTTCTCCAGCTCCTGCAGCCGCTGCTCGAGGTCCTTCATCTTCTGTTCCAGCTCGCCTTCGCGCAGCCGGAACTCGCGGATCCGGTTGCGGAACTCCGGGCTGTTGAACTCGCGGTTGAGCCGCTCGCCCAGCTCCTGCATCCTTTTCGGGTCGAAGTTGAACTTGAAGTCGAGGTTCTTGCCGTCCGGCAGCACGAGCATGTCGCCGAAGTCGAACTGCTCCATTTCCCGCGTCACGACCGATGCGGACAATGTGCGCCGCTTGCCGTCCCGCAGGACCTGCAGCTCGAGGTTGTCGCCCTCCTCCTTCGCGCGCACCGTGCGGCGCACGCTGCCGGGCGAGTCGGCGTTCTCGCCGCCGACCGAAAGGATGATGTCACCGACCTGGACGCCGGCCTTTTCGGCGGGGCTGTCCTTCTCGACGCGCGAGACCATCACCCCGGAATCCTGCGGCGCGCCGAAGTGCTCGCGCAGCTCGGGGGTCAGGTCGGTCAGGCCCACGCCGAGGAAGCCGCCCTTTTCGCCGATTTGGAATAGCTCCGGCTCGTCGCCGTCGACCTTGACGACGACCCGGCGATCCACCTTGCGATCCGTCCTCTCGTCGGGGAGATCGGCGGCGGCGGCAACGGCGACCGCCAGCCCGGCGAACAACGCGGCCAACAGAATCGGGCGAAGTCTCATCTGTGCGCTCCTCCGGGCGGTCGCCCGTCCGAAACGGGTTGCACCGCCATCCGGTCCATGAACTTCTCCACGTCCAGCACGACGTCCACGTTTTCGTCGCCGCCGAGGTAGACCACGGGCTTGGTGTTCTGCGACAGATCGCGCAGCTCGGCCGCGATCCGCGCGTGCTCGGCGCGCAGCGACGCCAGCTCCTGCTGCGCAAGCGCGATCTGCCGTTCGTGGTTCCAGCGCCAGGCGCCGAAGCCGACCAGCAGCAGCCCGATGCCGGCCAGGGACGCCGCGGCCAGCCGCCACCCGAACGGGTGCGACGCGCGCGCCGGTCGGTCGAGCCGCGCGAGCACCCGGCGCGTGAAGTCGGGCGACGCCATCACGCGAGGCAGCGACCGCAGTTCCCGATCGAGCCCCTCGTCGTTCACGCTGCACCTCCGTTTCCGCTTTGCCAGTAGGGCGCGAGTTCCTCCTTCAGCCGCTGCCGCGCCCGGTTGATCCGCGACTTGACGGTGCCCTCCGGCGCGCCGGTGACCTGCGCCACCTGCTCGTAGCTCCAGCCCTCGATCTCGTGCAGGACCAGCGGCACGCGGTAGGCCAGCGGCAACGCGGCGATCGCCTCCGAGACGCGGGCGTGCAGTTCCTGCCGGAGGAGATCGGCCTGCGGCGAGTCGACGCCGTGCGGGTGCGCGGAGGCAAACCGGCCGCGCAGCAAGCTCCAGCGGCGCACCCGCCGGTCCTCGGAGCGGGCCAGGTTGGTCGCGATCCTGTAGAGGAACGCGATCAGCTTGCCCTGCTCGCTGTAGCGGGGGGCAGCCTGGAACAACCGCACGAAGCTCTCCTGGGCCAGGTCCTCGGCCCGCGCGCGATTGCCCGTCAGCCGCGTGAGGTAGCTCACCATCGGGTCCTTGTACCGATCCACCAGGGCCGCGAAAGCATCCCGGTCGCCCGCGCTCACGCGGACCATCAGGTCGGCATCGCTGTCCACCTCGGTGATCATCGGCTCCACCCCCTTAACGCCGGACCCTCGCGGGGGGTTCCCGTCACCCGCGAGGGACGCCGCCGGCCGGGCGAGAGGACGGGACGACCCCGCCGCTCCGGCCGGCCCGCTCCACGGTCCGGCCAACTTTCCTTCGTTGTTGAACTTGCCGCAAACCGCCCGCGTCCCGCCGGTTGGCGCGGCTCTTGCTTTCTCCGGGTGCGAACCCCGGCCGCACGGCCCGGGGAAGGAGGCGACCCATGAAACGCATCTCCAGGAAGTCACTTCTGGTCGCCGCCGCTGTTTTCGGGGCGGCGATGCTGGCCGGGCCGGGCCCGGCACTCGCCCACGACGGCCACGGGCGCTACGAGCGCCGCTACGACCGCCGTGACGAGCGGCACCGCAGCCCGGTGCAGTCGCGCTGGAACCACCGCGATTACCGGCGCGACGACTACTACTACGAGCGCCGCTCCAGCGGCTACCAGCGCTGGTATCCCCGCCGCGACGGGCACCGCGCGATCGCGATCCCGCGGGTCCTGGTCCGCAGCGAACGGTACCGCTACAACCCGTACTACTGGGGCAACGCCTACTACCGGCCCCACAACCACAGCCACCACGTGTACGTGTTCCCGGTGTGGACGGGCCGCGGCTGGATCGAAGAGCCCCACTTCTACTGCGACGACCACCTGTTCCACGTGTCCTTGAGCACGCGCGACCTCGAGATCCACTTCGGGCACTGATCGTCGGGCTCCCCCGCCGACCGGTCCCAGGGCGCCCGCGGGTCACTGCCCGCGAACCTGCGGGCGCCCCCCTTTTCGGTTTCGGCCATCAACGCCCGCCTTGTCCCCCGGGCGTAGAATGCCCCGGTCTTTCCGAGGGCCGTTCTGGGTCGGGGCGTCCCGCGCAACGCTGGCGAGGGTTTACACGTGGTCGAACGCCGACATGCCGTGATCTTGGAGTCGGTGCGCCGCTTCATGCGGCGGTCGGCCTACAACCACCTGCTGAACCTGCTGCGCAAGACGCGCCCCCAGGACTTCGGACCGATCTACGACGAGCTTCCCGAGCGGGAGCAGTTGGCCCTGTTCAAGCTGCTCGCCTCGCGCGAGCCGGAGATCGGCGCCGAGTTCCTGGTCGAGCTGACGCACGGCCGGGGGCCAGGGCTGTTGGCGGCCCTCGAGCCCGAGTCCGCGGCGCGCCTGCTCGAAAAATGCGCCGAGGACGACTCGGCCGAGCTGTTGGCGGCCCTCGACGAGGAGCAGTCGGCGCGAATCCTCGAGGCGATGAAGCCCGAGGAGAAGGCCTCGGTCGAGAAGCTCCTGATCTACGAGGAGGAAACCGCCGGGCGCATCATGACGCTCGACGTCTTCTCGCTCCCGGAGGACATGACCATCCGCGAGGCCATCTCGGCGCTGCAGGCCCGCAGCCAGGAAGTCGAGATG
This sequence comes from Acidobacteriota bacterium, assembly GCA_017994815.1. Taxonomy (GTDB): domain Bacteria; phylum Acidobacteriota; class Polarisedimenticolia; order J045; family J045; genus JAGOJY01. Next base: position 66,521 of record JAGOJY010000020.1, on the reverse strand, counting down.
GCCTTCTACCTCTACGTGGTGGACGACCGGAACCACCTCGTGGGCGTGCTCTCGCTGCGCGAGCTGTTGCTGCACCCGCCCGAGACGCCGCTCAAGGAGATCATGAACACGGACCTGATCACGGTGCGCACCGACACCGACCAGGAGGAAGTCGCCCGGGTCACGGCCAAGTACGATCTGATGGCAATGCCGGTGGTGGACCAGAACGGGCGGCTCGCCGGCATGGTCACCATCGACGACGTGGTGGACGTCCTGCGCGAGGAAGCCACCGAGGACATCCTGCGGATCGCCGGGACCTCCGAGGAAGAGCGGATCGAGCCCTCGATCGGCAAGTCGGTGCGGATGCGCTCGCCGTGGCTGCTCGCCACGTTCCTCGGCGGGCTCGCCGCCTCGGTCGTCATCAACGGGTACGCCGGGACGCTGCAGCAGATGGTGGGACTCGCCGCGTTCATCCCGATCGTGCTCAACATGGGTGGCTCCGTCGGCACGCAGAGCGCGATCGTCATCATCCGCGGGCTCGCCACCGGCCGCGTGCGGGAAGGCCTGCTCCTGACGACGTTCCTGCGCGAGGTCGGCGTCGCGGCGGTTTTGGGGTTCGGCTACGGCCTGCTGCTCGTGCTCGGCAGCTACGCCGCGCTGGTCCTGCGCGGGCAGGCCGCCGGGGCGCTCGCCGTCACCACGGGCATCGTGATCGGGGCGTCGCTCGCCCTGTCGATGATGCTGGCCACGCTGATGGGGGTGACGATCCCGCTCCTGCTGCACCGGCTCGGGATCGACCCGGCGCTCTCCACCACTCCGTTCGTGACCACGACGATGGACGTCGTCGGTTCCCTGATCTTCCTCTCCCTCGCCACCCTCATAATTCTGTAGGGACCGCCGACAGGGGGCCCGGCCATGACGGCGCGGGCCTCGCCCGTCGTTCCTGCCGTGCGCCGAGAATCGTCTCGCGTGCCGGGCCGGCTGCGCCGGCCGCCAGGGGTGCCCGCTAGTCGGACATCTTGCGCATCCGCGTGAAGGACATGGCCGAGATCATCCCGGCGACGAAGCAGGCCGGCCACAGACCCGCCCCGCCGAACCGCTGCAGGCCGGCGACACCCAGCCACGGGCCGAACACGAAGGCCAGGCTGAAGCCCATCGTGTACAGGCCCATGTACTCGCCGCTGCGACCGGGCGGCGCGATCTCGGCGACGTACGCGTTGGACGAGGGCAGCAGGATCATCTCGCCGAACGTCCACACGATGACGGTGGCCGCGAGCGACCACGCGTCGCGCGCGAGCGCCATCGCGCCGAACCCGGCTGCCGTCAGCGCCGCGCCGAGGGCGAGGCTGGTCCGCATGCGCCAGTGCGCCATCGACAGGTTCAGCGGCACCTCGACCAGGACGATGATCAGCGTGTTGAGCGTGAACATCAGACCGTAGGTGGCCTCGGACAGCCCGAGTTCACCGACGACGAACAACGACATCGAAGAGATGTGCTGGAAGAAGACCAACAGCACCGGCAACAGCGCGAGCAGGAACGCGAGCAGGCGCGGGTCGCGCCACGCGGAGCCGGCGAGCAGCGCGGCACCGCCGTCCAGGGTGACGCGCGGCACGGCCGCGCGGCGGGCACGGGCGGCGATCAACAGGATCGCGGCGGCGAAGGAGGTGCCGGCATCGGCCCAGAACAGCGCCGGGAACGAAACGCTGGCCAGGAAACCCCCGACCGCCGGCCCGACGCTCATGCCGAGGTTGACCGCCAGCCGGACCAGCGCGAACGCGGCGCGCCGCTGCTCCGGCGCGGCGTGATCGGCGATCGCCGCGAGACCCGCCGGGCGGAACAGCTCCGAAGTGAACGCGAAGGCGCCGATCGCCGCCAGCACCGCGACCGTCCCGCGCGCGAACGGGAAGACGAGCAGGACCAGCGCGGACGTCACGAGCGACCACTTCATCACCCGCTCGGGGCCCCAGGCGTCGGCCAGCCGCCCACCGATCGGGCTGGTGACCAACGAAACGCCGCCGAACAGCGCCAGCCCGAAGCCCGCGAAGCCGCCACCGAAGCCGAGCCCGCCGGTGAGGTACAGCGCGAGGAACGGCAGCACCATCGTGCCGGCGCGGTTCACGAGCAGCGCGGCCGCGATGACCCACACGGGCCGCGGCAGCCCGCCGAGCCCGCGCCACGGGTTGGTCCGGGGCCAGCCCATGACCGCAGAGGTTAACGCGGGTCAGGCCAGGCGATCGAGCAACGTCCCGAGCGTCTCGTCGGCCGCGCGCACGACCTCGACGTTGGCGCGCACCGCGTGGCGCACCTCGCGCAGGTCGACCATGCGCTCGTGCAGCGTCCCGGGGTCGGTGGAGCGCGCGACCAGTTCCGCCGTCCGGTCGAGCTGCTGCAGGGCGGCCCGCAGGCCGAACATCGCGGACTGGATCGCGGCGGTGGCGGACATGGCGGCCTCCTGCCCTGCTCTTCGGCGCGGCCGCGGAAAACCGAAACCGCGGTCCGCGCGCCGGTTCGCGACCGTCCGGGAAGCGCCGCTGTATCCTGTCCAGCCTGGAGGACGGATGAGCGGTTGGAGCGCGCTGGCGATTTCGCTCACCTTCGTATCGGCGCTCGCGGCATGCGGGCGCGGCACGGGCCCGGAGATGCCGGGCGGGACGACATCCTCTCCCGCCCTGGACGAGACCGCCGACGCCTACGTGCGGCTGGTCCTCGCGATCGGCCGCCACGACGAATCGTACGTCGACGCGTACTACGGCCCGGCGGAATGGAAAGAGCAGGCCGCGCAGGGCGAGCCGCGCCCGCTTCCCGATCTGCTGGCCGAGTCGCGCGTGCTGTTGGAGCGGGTGCGCCGCGAGCCGCAATCCGAGCGGCGGAGCTTCCTCGAAAAGCAGCTCGTCGCGGTGGAGGCGTTCCTGCGCCGGCTGTCCGGCGAGCGGATGACGCTGGCCGAAGAGGGCCGCGCGCTGTTCGACATCGACGTGCCCGCGTGCCCGCGCGAGAAGATCGACGCCGCCCGCGCGCGCCTCGACGAGCTGATCCCCGGCGAGGGCGACCTCGCGGCGCGCGTGGCCGCCGCGCGGGCGAAGGTGGAGATCCCCGCGGACAAGCTCCGGGCCGTGGTGGACGCGGCACTGGCCGAGACGCGGCGGCGGACCGCGGCGCTGGTCCAGCTCCCCCCCGGCGAGAACTTCCGCGTCGAGTTCGTGAAGGGCCAGCCGTGGGGTGCCTACAACTGGTACAAGGGCGGCTACCAGAGCCTGATCCAGGTCAACACCGATCTGCCGACGTCGCTGTTCGGCGTGCTCGGCGTCGTCGCGCACGAGGGCTACCCGGGGCATCACGTCTTCAACGCGCTCCTGGAAGACCACCTCGTGCGCGGCCGGCACTGGCGCGAGTACACGGTCTACCCGCTGCACTCGCCGCAGTCGGTCATCGCCGAGGGCACCGCGAACGTCGCGGCCGAGGTGATCTTCGACGACGCCGAGCGGCTCGAGTGGCTGCGCGGCACTCTCGCCCCCCTGGCCGGGGTACCGGCTCCGGAGGCCGAGCGCTTCGAGTCGATCGCGAAGGCGATGGATCAGCTCGACTGCGTCATGGGCGAGGGGGCGCGGCTGCTCCTCGACGAGAACCGTCCCGAATCGGAGGTGGAGGCGTTCCTCGTCCGCTACGGGACCTCGCCGCAAAGGGCGCGGCAGAACATCCGTTTCATCAAGGGTTACCGGTCGTACGTGTTCACGTACACGGTCGGCAAGGACCTGGTCGAGGCGTGGATCGGCAAGGGGCCGGACCGCCTGGCCCGGTTCTTCGACCTGCTGCAGCGCCCCGTTGTCCCGTCGGAGCTTTCGTCGGCCCCGGAGCCGTAACTGAGCAGTTCGTCAGGCAAATCCGCGGCGATCCGGAATTTTTTTCGCTGCCCCGGGGGCGGCCGCGCCGTAAACTCGTTTGCATGACTCGTCTAATAAACGCAGTAATAGTCGCCGGTCTGCTCCTGAGTCCGCTGCTGGTGCTCGTCAGCTGCGATACGAGCGCCTCCCCGTCGGTTCACTCCCCGCCGAAGATCGGCCTCGCGCCGGAGCAGCGGCCCGACATCGTGCTGGTCTCGATCGACAGCCTGCGCGCGGACCACGTCGGCTGCTACGGCTACGGCAGGCCGACGACGCCGACAATCGACGGGCTGGCGGCGCAGGGCGCGCGCTTCGAGAACGCCGTCAGCACGACGTCGTGGACGCTGCCCGCGCACGCCTCGCTGTTCACGGGACTGTACAGCGACACGCACGGCGTGGTGGACAACGGCCTCGCGCTCAGCGCCAACATCACCACTCTGACCGAGGCGCTGAAAGGCGCCGGGTACCACACCGCCGGTTTCTTCGGCGGCCCGTACCTGATGCCGGAGTTCGGCTTCGGCCAGGGCTTCGACACCTACGAGTGCTGCATGTCGCAGTTCCAGCCGGGCCAGTTCCATTCCGAGGACGACGACCGCGTCGGGATCCAGTCCTTTGCCGACATCACGGGGCCGCTGACGCTGGAGAAGACCAAGGCCTGGATCGACAAGCTCGACAGCCGGCCATTCTTCCTGTTCGTGCACATGTGGGACGTGCACTACGACTACATCCCGCCTCCCGAGTACGCCCGCATGTTCGACCCGGACTACACGGGCACGCTCGACGGGCGCAGGCTCCTGGGCAACAAGGCGATCCGCGCGGGGATGCCGCAGCGCGACCTCGAGCACCTGGTCGCGCTCTACGACGGCGAGATCCGCTACACCGACGACAACCTGGCCCGGATCCTCACCGAACTCGACCGGGCCGGGCGGCTGGACTCGGCCTTGGTCGTCGTCACGGCCGACCACGGCGACGAGTTCTTCGAGCACGGCCAGAAGGGCCACCAGAAGACGCTGTACGACGAGGTGCTGAAGGTCCCGCTGGTCATCCGCTGGCCGGGCAAGATCCAGCCGCGGCAGGTCGCGGACCAGGTCCGCATCATCGACATCATGCCGACGGTCCTGTCGCTCGCCGGCGTGCAGCTGGACTCGCCCATGGATGGGCGCGACCTCGGCCCGCTCCTGCGCGGCGAACCGCTGGAGCCGGCGCCGGCGCTGTGCGACCTGCAGGCCCGCGGCAAGCCGCGGCTGCAGGCGGTCCGGACCAACGAGACCAAGTTCATCAAGTTCCCGACGGCCCACTGGTGGCAGTTCGGCTACCAGTACTTCGACCTGCAGGAGGACCCCGGCGAGCACGAGGTCCTGCCGCTGTGGTCGCCGGGGTTGTGGCAGGCGCGCAGCGAGCTGAAGCGCCTGCGCGCGGACTCCATCGCCCTCGCCTCGCGCCTCGGCGGCACCTCCGCCGAGGGGCCGCAGACGCTCAACGAGCTGAAGGACCGCCTGCGCTCGCTGGGGTACGTCGGGGACTAGGAGCCCGTCGGACGCGGCCGCTCAGCTGTAGGCCGGGTGGCCGGTGATCCGCTCGCCCAGGATCAGCGTGTGGATGTCGTCCGTCCCCTCGTACGTGTAGACCGCCTCGATGTTGCAGAAGTGCCGCGCGATGGGGTAGTCGTGCATGATCCCGACGCCGCCGAGGATCTCGCGCGCGAAGCGCACGGCCTGCCGCGCGACGCGGCAGCCGTTGCGCTTGGCCAGCGAGATCTGCGCGAAGTCGGCGCGGCCCGCGTCCTTGAGCCGCCCGAGCCGCAGGTTGAGCAGCTGGCCCTTGGTGATCTCGGTCAGCATGTCGGCGAACTTCTCCTGCTGCAGCTGGAACGACGCCACCGGGCGGCGGAACACGATCCGGGACTCGGCGTACTCCAGCGCCGCGTCGTAGCACGCGGCCGCCATGCCGATCGTGCCCCAGGCGATGCCGTAGCGGGCCTGCGTCAGGCACATCAGCGCGTGCTTGAGCCCGCCGGTGCCGGGCAGCACGGCGTCGGCCGGGACCTCGCAGTCGTCGAAGTACAGCTCCGAGGTGACCGAGGCCCGCAGCGAGAACTTGCCGTGGTAATCGCGCGCCGTGAACCCCGGGGTGCCCTTCTCGACGAGGAAACCACGGATGCCGTCCTCCGTGCGCGCCCAGACGACGGCGACGTCGGCGGTGGAGCCGTTGGTGATCCAGGCCTTGGCCCCGTTGATGACCCAGCCCGCCCCGCGCCGCTTCGCCGTCGTGATCATCGTGCCCGGGTCGGAGCCGTGGTCCGGCTCGGTCAGGCCGAAGCAGCCGATCGCCGTCCCCGCGGCCAGCCGCGGCAACCAGCGCTCCTTCTGCTCGTCGGAGCCGAAGGCCAGGATCGGGTACATCACGAGCGAGGACTGCACGGAGACGAACGAGCGCAGGCCGGAGTCGCCGCGCTCCAGCTCCTGGCAGATCAGCCCGTAGGCGACGTTGCTCGCGCCGGCGCAGCCATAGCCCTCGAGGTTGGCGCCGAACAGCCCCAGCTCCGCCATCTGCGGCACCAGCTCGGACGGGAAGCAGTCGGCCCGGAACGCCTCGTCGATGATCGGCAGGACCTTGTCGTTGACGAACGCCCGCACGCTGTCGCGGACCAGGCGCTCCTCGTCGGTCAGCTCGCCCTCGATGTCGTAGAAGTCGACCCCGCGGGCCGGGGAACCCTTCGGACGCATGACCATGCCTCGGGCCTCCTCCGGCACATTGTACGGGAAGCGATCCGCGGCTATCCCCGGCCCTGGCTCTTGTAGCGCTGCTGCACGGCCAGGACGCGCTTGCGAAGCCGGATCGACTGCGGGGTGACCTCGACCAGCTCGTCGTTGTTGATGAACTCCAGCGCCTGCTCGAGGTTCAGCTCGCGGTGCGGGGTCAGCCGGATCGCGTCGTCGGCCGTCGACGCGCGCATATTGGTCAGCTTCTTGGTCTTGGTGACGTTGGCGTCGATGTCGTCGGAGCGCGAGTTCTCGCCGACGATCATGCCCTCGTAGACCGGGGTGCCCGGCCCGACGAACAGCTCCCCGCGGCTCTCGAGGTGGTCCAGCGCGTAGGCCGTCGTCTCGCCGGCGCGGTCGGCCACCAGCACGCCGGTCGGCCGGCGCACGATCTCGCCCTGCCACGGCGTCCAGCCCTCGAGGAGGCTGTTCATCACCGCCGTTCCGCGGGTGTCGGTCAGGAGCTCGGTGCGCACGCCGATCAGCCCGCGGGTCGGGACGTGGAACTCGAGCTGCGCCCGTCCCGAGCCGTGGTTGACCATCTTGACCAGCTTGCCCTTGCGGATCGCCATCTTCTCCAGCACGACACCGAGGTACGCCTCGGCCACGTCCACGACGAACAGCTCCAGCGGCTCCTGCCGCTCGCCGTCGGAAGTCCGCGTGATCACCTCCGGGTTGGAGACCGACAGCTCGAACCCCTCGCGGCGCATCGTCTCGATCAGGATCGCGAGCTGCAGCTCGCCGCGGCCCATCACCTGGAACGCCTCGGTCGTCGCCGCGGGCTGGACCCGGATCGAGACGTTCGTCAACAGCTCCTTCTCCAGCCGCTCGCGGATGTGGCGCGAGGTGACGTACTTCCCTTCCCGGCCGGCGAACGGCGAGGTGTTGACCGAGAACACCATCGACAGGGTCGGCTCGTCCACGTGCAAAGGCGGCAGCGGCGCGGGGTTCTCGACCGAGGTGACGGTTTCGCCGATCTGGACCTGTTCCAGCCCGGCCAGCGCGACGATCTCGCCGCAGGGGGCGGCGTCCACCACCACCCGCTCCAGCCCGTCGAAGACGAACAGCGAGGTGGCCTTCGCCGTGACCAGCGACCCGTCGTGGCGCGCCAGCGCGACCGGCGCGCCCGAGCGCGCGGTGCCGCCGAACACGCGCCCGATCGCCAGCCGGCCCAGGTAGTCGCTGTAATCGAGGTTGGCGACCAGCACCTGCAGCGGTCCGGCCGCGTCGCCGGCCGGTGCCGGGACGTGCGCGAGGAGGGCCTCGAACAGCGGCGTGAGGTCGCGGTCCGGCGCGTCCGGCGCGGTCCGGCAGATCCCGGCCTTGGCGTTGACGTACAGCACCGGAAAGTCGAGCTGCTGCTCGGTCGCGTCGAGGTCGATGAACAGGTCGTAGATCTCGTTGAGGACCTCCGCCGGGCGCGCGTCCTGCCGGTCGATCTTGTTGACGACGACCACCGCCGGCAGCCGCGCCTCCAGCGCCTTGCGCAGCACGTAGCGCGTCTGCGGCAGCGGCCCTTCCGAGGCATCGACCAACAGCAGCGCGCCGTCGACCATGCTCAGCGCGCGCTCGACCTCGCCGCCGAAATCGCTGTGGCCCGGCGTGTCCACGATGTTGATCTTCGTGCCGCGGTAGTGGACGGCCGTGTGCTTGGCCAGGATCGTGATGCCGCGCTCGCGCTCCAGTTCGTTGGAGTCGAGCACGCGCACGGCGACGTCCTCGTTGGCCCGGAACACGCCGCTCTGGTGCAGCATCGCGTCGACCAGGGTCGTCTTGCCGTGGTCGACGTGGGCGATGATCGCTACGTTGCGCAGGTCCAAGCCCGGATCTCCCCCGGTGGCGCGCGCCGGGCGCGGCGCGAAGCCGCAAAGACTACCGAAAAAAACCCGTTCGCGCCCGGGACGTGCCCGGGCCGGCGCCGTCCGGCACAATCGTGGGCAGCCCGCCGACCTTCCCGGACGGCACCGTGATCGCGTCAGCGCCCCCCAGCGTCGACGAGCGCCTGCTCTCGCCGCGATCGGTGCGCCTGCTGCTGTGGGTCGGCCTGGCGCTGCTCCTGGCGCTGTTCCACGCCTCGCGGGTCGAGTTCGGCGGCGCGGCCGACCAGCTCGAGCGGCACGAGCGGATCCTGGCCGGCGCGGGCCAGTCGCCCTGGGGTTACCGGGTGCTCTCGCCGCTGCTCGCGGAAGTGGCGGCGGCGCCGCTGGAGGCGGCCGGCCTGCCGCGCAGCGCGGCGGTCCGCGGCGCGTACGTGGCGTCGCGCTTCGCCTGGACGCTGGCGCTGCTGGTCCTGTTCCGGCGCTACCTCGCGCACTGGTTCGCGTCGCCGTGGCCGCTCGCCGGCACGCTGCTGTTGGCGGCGCTCCACCCGCCGTCGTTCGCGTGGTACTGGTTCGCGCCCGACTCGCCGCTCGACCTCGCGATCTGGGCCGCCGTGGCGGTGGCCACGGTCGAGCGCCACGATCGCTGGCTGCTCCCGCTCGTCCTGCTCGGCGCCCTGAACCGCGAAACCGTCGTCTTCGCGGCCGGCGTCCACGCCGCCCTGCGCTACGGCGAGGAACCGTGGCCGCGCCTCGCGCGGCGCACCGCGGCGCTGCTCCTCGCCTGGGCCGTGCCGTTCGTGGGCCTGCGCCTTCTGCTCGGTCCGTTGGAGTGGTCCGGCGGCGGGACCGTGGGGCGCTACCTGGCCGCGAACTTCGGCGGGCCGTCGTGGCCCGCGTGGGCGGCCGCGCTCTGGGGCGTGGCCTGGATCCTGCCGCTCCTGACGTGGCGCAGCCTCCCGCGCCCGTGGCGGCGCCTTTTGCTGGTCTTCGTGCCCTACGTCCTGCTGCAGTTCCTGTTCGGGAGGATCCGCGAGGTGCGGCTGTTCCTGCCGCTGGCGCTGGTCCTGGTCCCGGTGCTGCTGCGGGGGCTCGGCGCCGCGGTCCGCAGGCCGGGCATTTGTGGACCTTTACGGGAACTCGTGTAGCGTTAAACACATGGCCGAGCCCCGTAAGCCGTCCCCCGCGGAGCAGGCCGGCCGCCGGCCGGCGGCCGAGATGTTCCGCGCCTTCTCCGAGCACGCCGCGACGGCCGTCGGCTCGGTCTGGGCCTTCGTCCTCGCCTGCGCCGTGGTCGTCACCTGGGCGCTGTCGGGGCGCTTCTTCCACTTCTCCGACACGTGGCAGCTCGTGATCAACACCGGCACGACGATCGTCACGTTCCTGATGGTGTTCCTGATCCAGAACACGCAGAACCGCGACGCGCGCGCCATCCACCTCAAGCTGGACGAGCTGATCCGCAGCATCAAGGGCGCGCGCAACGAGATGATCGACCTCGAGGGGCTGTCGGACGACGAGCTGCAGCACCTGCAGGAGGAGTTCCAGGAACTCGGCTCGCGCGGGTTGCCGGGGGCGCGGACGACCGTCGAGGTCACCGAGCGCGAGCTGCGGGAACGCGAGCGCGACCGGCAGCCGCGGCGGCGCGCGGCCAAGTGAAGGGCGCCGGGTCAGAACACGAACAGCACCAGGAACATCACGATCCAGACCACGTCGAGGTAGTGCCAGTACAGCGTGGCGTAGCTGACGCCGGCGTGGAGCCGGGCCGTGTACGCGCCGCGCCAGGCGCGCGAGGTCACCACGCCGAGGACGACCAGCCCGCCGAGGACGTGCAGCGCGTGCAGCCCGGTCAGGACGTAGAAGATGAAGCTGTGCAGGTTCGGCGCGGCGCGCGCGCCCGGCAGGACGCGGACCCAGTTCAGGTACTGGCTGACGAGGAACACCAGGGACAAGACGCAGGTCGCGGCGAGCCCGGTGCGCAGCCCGGCGGCGTTGCCGGCGCGGATGCTGCCGAGCGCCCACTGGATCGTCGCGCTCGCGGCGAGGATCACGACCGTGCTGAACAACAGGCCGGCCCAGGGCAGCGCCGGGGCGTTCGGCGGGGGCCAGGTCGCGGCGTTCGCGCGGATCAACAGGTACGACAGGATGCTCGCGCCGAACAGCATCGTCAGCGAGCCGAGGAACACGTACAGGCCAAAGCGGCCGGTCCCCTCCGGCTGCGGTTCCTCGCGCGTGCGGCGCGGGTCCCCCTCCTCGCGCGCGCTCACTTCGGCTGCTCCTGCAGCGCCGGGGCGTAGCCCGGGATCAGGTCCGGCTGGTACTCGCGCGTGTCGGTGAGCGAACCGCCGACCAGGAGCGCGACGAACGCCAGCGCGATCACGAGGATCAGCCCGTTGAACGGGCTGTCGTAGCGCAGGTGCATGAAGTACAGCGCCACCAGCGAGGCCTTGACGGTCGCGATGCCGAGGGCCACCCACAGGTTCAGCGGGCCGAGGTTGACCCACGTCACGGCGACGGTGACGAAGGTCAGGAGCATCAGCGCGCCCCAGACGGCGAGCAGGACCCGCGCCGGCACGATGTGCACGTGCGGGACCGCGGGGTCGTGAACGGCGGCGGCGTGATCGTCGCGCATCGGCGTCACCTCAGGTGATCAGGTACAGGAGCGGGAAGAGGAAGATCCAGATCAGGTCCACGAGATGCCAGTACAGGCCGGCGAGGTCGACGGGCGTGAAGTAGACGGCGGAGAAATCGCCGCGCAGCGTCCGCCGCAGGACCCAGCCGATCGCCGCCATCCCCGCCAGGACGTGCAGCCCGTGCAGGCCGGTCATCGCGAAGTAGATCCCGAAAAAGATGTGCACGTTTCGCGGGCGCGCGTCGCGCGCCCGGTCGAGGCGCTCGAGCTGGCCGCGCGCCATGCCGGTCGGGCCGATCGCCGGCGGCGCGATCAGCGTGCGGTCGCCGCCGCCCTGCCCGGCGACCGGCGGGCTGGCGACGACGCCGGCGACAGCCGCGGCGAGGTTGGCCGCGGCCGGGGCGGGCGGGACCCCGGGCGTGCTCTCGGCCGGGCTGGTCCCGGGATGCCCCGGCTCACCCGGCGGCTTGGTCGAAGCCCCCTGCCCCTCGGCCGCGCTGCCCTGCGGCCCGGTCGGCCCGCCCTGCGCCCCGACCTCGGCCGGCACGACGGTGCTGGGCGAGATCGCGTCGCCGGCGAACCCACCGACGCCCGGCGCGCCGAGCGGCGCGGTCACCGCGGTGCGCCCGGTCAAAGTCGCGTGCTCGAGCCCGTGCGGGGCCTCGTGCGGCGCGAAGCGCTTGCCCCACAACAGGCCCTCTTCCCACTTGTCCTTGTACTCGACGTACTTGATGCCGAGGAACGCGCACGCGAACACCAGCGTGGCCAGCATCAGCCACGCCGCGAAGCGGCGCTTGCCGAGCTGCGCCGCGCGCACGGCCCAGGCCATCGTCAGGCTGGAGCAGATCAGGACCAGGGTGTTGATGCCGCCGAGGATCTTGTTCAGGTACAGGTGCGCGTACTGGAAGATCTCGGGATGGTGCGAGCGGTACACCGCGTAGGCCGTGAACAGCCCGCCGAACAGCAGGACCTCGGTCGCGAGGAAGATCCACATGCCGAGCTTGCCGGACGAGAGCTGCTGGTCGGCGGTCTCGAAGTGGTGCGCCACGTGCGCCGGGCCGGCGTGGTGCTCGACATGGGCCATCGCCTCAGACCTCCTGCGGCGCGGTCTTGCTGCGCCAGCCGCGGATCTTCGGGTCATAGCGCAGGTTCGAGTAGTCGTACGGGTCGTCGACCGGCGGCGTCACGGCGAAATTGTCGTGCGGGGGCGGCGACGAGCACCGCCATTCGAGGGTCCCCGAGCCCCACGGGTTGGCCGGCGACTTTTGGCCGCGGAACAGCGAGTGCACCAGCGTGACCGCGACCAGGACGAAGCCGATCCCGAGCAGGTACGAGCCGATCGTCGAGAGCTGGTGCAGCGCGGTGAACTCCGCGGGGTAGTGCGCGTAGCGCCGCGGCATCCCGCGCGTGCCGAGGATGAACTGCGGGAAGAACGTCAGGTTGAAGCCGATGAAGCTGACGACGAACGCCGCGACGCCCAGGCGCTCGCTGTACAGCCGGCCGAACATCTTGGGCCACCAGTAGTGCAGCCCGGCGAACAGCGCGAACGTCGTCCCGCCCATCATCACGTAGTGGAAGTGGGCGACGATGAAGTAGGTGTCGTGCAGGTGGACGTTGGTGGTCAGCGCGCCGAGGAACAACCCGGTGAGCCCGCCGATGCCGAACACGAACATGAACCCCAGCGCCCACAGCATCGGCGTCTTGAGGTCGATCGAGGCCTTGTACATCGTGGAGAGCCAGTTGAAGACCTTGATCGCCGACGGGATCGCGACGGCGAACGTCAGCGCCGAGAACAGCACGTTGGCCAAGGGCGACTGGCCGCTGACGAACATGTGGTGGCCCCAGACGAGAAAGCCGAGGATCGCGATCGCCACGCTGCTGAAGGCGATGAAGCGGTAGCCGAAGATGTGCTTGCGGCTGAAGACCGCGATCGTCTCGCTGATCACGCCCATCGCCGGCAGGATCATGATGTAGACCGCCGGGTGCGAGTAGAACCAGAAGAAGTGCTGGAACAGGACCGGGTCGCCGCCCAGCGTCGGATCGAAGATCCCGATCCCCATCAGCCGCTCGACGATGATCAACAGCAGCGTGATCCCGAGCACCGGGGTCGCCAGCACCTGGATGATCGAGGTCGCGTAGAGCGACCAGAGGAACAGCGGCATGCGGAACCAGCCCATGCCGGGCGGCCGCATCTTGTGGATCGTCGTGATGAAGTTCAACCCGGTGAAGATCGAGCTGAACCCGAGGATGAACACCCCGAAGACGATCGAGGCCACCGCGGTGTTGGTGGTGGTGCTGTACGGTGTGTAGAAGGTCCAGCCGGTGTCGGCCGAGCCCATCACCAAAGACGCCACGGCCCACGCGGCACCGATCACGTACAGGTACCAGCTGGCCAGGTTGATCCGCGGGAAGGCCACGTCCTTGGCCCCGAGCATGATCGGCAGCATGAAATTGCCGAGCGCGGCCGGGATCGCCGGGATCAGGAACAGGAACACCATCACCGCCCCGTGGACGGTGAAGACCTTGTTGTAGGTGTCGGGGTTCACCAGCTCCAGCCGCGGCCCGAGCAGCTGCGTGCGGATCAGCATCGCCAGGATCCCGCCGAGCAGGAACGAGGCGGAGACCGAGACGAGGTACATCACGCCGATCCGCTTGTGATCCAGCGTCAGGAGCCACGACAGGACGCCGTGCGAGTGCGTCAGGTAGTTGTCCCCGCCGGCCGCGTCGGCGTGAGCGGGATACGGGGTGTCGATGGTCGTCATCGTCGCCTCTGGCCGGTCCGTCTCAGCGGAGCGACTTGATGTACTCGATCAGGGCCGCGATCTCGGGGTCTTTCAGGCGGCCCTGGTAGGTCGGCATCACCGGGTCGAACCCGGCAGCGACCTGCGCCTGCGGCTCGAGGATCGACTGCCGGATGTAGTTCTCGTCCACGGTGACGTTGCCGCCGCCGGCGAGCACCTGCGTGTGGCCGAACAAGCCCTTGAACGTCGGCCCGATGCCGGGCTGGCCACCGACGCTGTGGCACTGGCTGCAGCCGCGCACCTTGTACAACCGTTCGCCGGCCTCGACCGGTGGCATGCGCGTCACGAAGTTGGCGGCCTCTTCCAGCCACTTCTCGAACCCGCCGGGCGGGTGCACCACGCACTTGGACAGCATGTCCGAGTGGCTGGTGCCGCAGTACTCCGCGCAGTAGATGTCGTACTCGCCGGGCTCGATCGCGCGGAACCACATCTTGGTGTAGCGGCCCGGCACCACGTCGCGCTTGAGGCGAAAGGCGGGCACGAACAGGCTGTGGATCACGTCGCTGGAGGTCATCACGAGCCGCACCGGGACGTCGGCCGGCACGTGCAGGTTCTCGTCCACGTAGCCGTTGGGGTAGGTGAACGACCACTTCCACTTCTGGCCGGTGACCTGGATCTCGTAGGCGTTGCCCGGAGTGACCACCTGCCCGACGAAGCTCCGCATCCCGAAGTAGAACATCGCCGAAACGAGCATCACCGGGACGGCGGTCCAGACGACTTCGAGCGCCGTGTTGTGGTGCGGGCCGGTGCCGGCCTCGTCCACGCGGCGCCGCCGGTAGCGCAGGATGAACAGCAGCATCAACCCGATGATCAGGACGAAGAAGAAGCCCGAGGTGTAGAAGATGAACCAGAACAGCCAGTCCACCTCGCCCGCCTCGCTCGAGGCGCGCACCGGCATCCAGAAATCGGCATCGGCCAACAGCGCGAGCGTCGCCGCCGGACCGTTCCACGTCGCCATGCTCATCGAGTCGACTCCACCGCGCGATGCGGCGTGATGCGCCGCCGGCGCTCGCGCAGCCACAGCCCTGCGAGGAAGATCCCGAACACGAGCGCGACGAGGATCCCCCCGGCGCGCATGAGGTTCATCGCCGCGAGCGTGTAACGCCCCGCCGCGGGGTCGTAGTGGAAGCAGAACAGCTGCACGTGGTCGAGCGCGGTGCCGATCTTCCCCTCGCCGGCCTCGGCCAGGGACAGGCGCAGCGTGCGCGCCGGAAACTCGACCCCGTAGAGGTAGCGCACGATCCGCCCGCGCGGGTCGATCACGTAGATCGCGGCGCTGTGCGCGAACTCACGGCGCTCGGGGATCCAGCGGTAGCCGAAACCGACCGCCTCGGCCAGCGCGCGGATCTGCGGCTCCTGCCCGGTGAGGAAGTGCCAGCCTCCCTCGCTGCCCGGCCGGCCGTAGACGCCGAGGTAGCCCTCCTTCTTGGCCCGCGCGAGCTCCGCGGTCTCGGCCGGGTTGAAGCTGACCGCGACCACGTCGAACTCCTTGCCCGCGGTCGCCGGAACCTCGCGCAGTCCGTCCACCAGGCCGTTGATCACCAGCGTGCACAGCATCGGGCACTCGTAGTAGACGAGCGCCAGGATCGTCGGGCGGCCGCGGCCGGCCAACTCGGAGAGCCGCACGGGCCGGTTCTGCTCGTCGACGAACTGCAGGTCGAGCGGCAGCTGCGCCCCGAGGTGCTCCGTGATCCCGATCCCCTGGAGTTCCGGCGGCACGGGCCCGGCGAGCTGCGCGGCGGCCGGAAACGCGCCGGCGAGTGCCGAAACCGCCAGGATTGCCGCGAGCCGCGGCCACGAGCGGACGATCCGCCGGGCGGAGCCCGCGCGGACGTTCCCCCGCGCGGACGTCCACGATCGCATCACTTCTCCGGTTGCGCGGCCTGCGGTCGAGCGCCACCTCGCGCAGGCTCGCGCGCGAGCAGTTCCATTGCCCGCTGAACAGGGATGCGGATGATACCTTTCTCGCGGTCGACGTACGAATAACTGCCGAGTAACTCGAGCTGCTCGGCGTTGACGCGCGCCACGTCGAGTTGCGGATCGGCATACGTCTTGGCGTAGAGGTCGGATTCGACCCGGTAAAACATCATCTGCAGCAGGATCACGATCAGGATCAGCAGCACGACCCCCAGCGCTCCCACGAGGAACACCGCGCGCGTGTCGACGTCGTGCTGGTTCGCGTGCGCCATGATCAGACGTTCTCGAAGGCCAGGGACTCGGCCAGCCGCGGATCGCGCTGCGGAAGCAGCGGCACTCCCGCGAGCCGCCGCGCAGCGCCCCAGAGGAACAGCCCGCCCACCAGCGCCATCGCCGCGAGGTCCGCCAGGTGCAGCGGCACCCGCCCGGACTGCGGGTCGAACTCCGGTAGCGCCACCCAGTACAGGTCCACCCAGTGCATGACGAGCAGCAGGATCGCCATCGTCGCCAGCCACGGCAGGCGTCGCTTGGCCCGGCGGGCGATCAGTCCGAAGAACGGCACGGCAAAGTGGAAGACGATCAGCGCCACCCCGAAGACGGTCCAGCCGCCGGTCTGCCGCCGCAGGAACCAGGTCGTCTCCTCGGGGATGTTGCCGTACCAGATCAGCATGTACTGCGAGAACGCGATGTAGGCCCAGAAGATGGTGAAGGCGAAGATCAGCTTGCCCATGTCGTGGTAGTGCTCGACGGTGACCGCCGCGTTGAGCCGGCCGCTGCGCTGCAGCCCGATCACCAACAGCGGCAGGAGCGCGAGCAGCGCGAGGAACCCGCCGGACCAGAAGTAGACGCCGAAGATTGTGCTGAACCACAGCGGGTCGAGCGACATCAGGAGGTCGAACGCGGCGAAGGTGGTGACGAGCGCCGCGGGGATGATCGCGATCGCGCTGATCCGCTCCAGCCCCAGCGTCAGGCGCGTTTCGCCCGTGCTGTCCTGCAGCACCGAGCGCCGGTACAACAGCCAGCCCGTGATCCCCCACACGGCGAAGTAGACGACCCAGCGCACCGTGAAGAACGGCAGGTTCAGGTACGCCGCCTTGCGCTCGACGTGGTGGTCGTGGACCGCGCCGGCCCAGCGGTAGAGCCGCGGCAAGCCGAGGAGGATCGGCAGGAACAGCACGGCCAGAAGGCCGAAGTTGGCGCCCAGCGCCTCCGGCAGGCGCCGGATGACGACGCTCCAACCCGCCCGCGTGACGTGCTGGATCAGGACGAAGAACAGCGCGCCGACGGCGATGCTGAGGAAGAAGGCGTAGGCGACGAGGTACGAGAACAGCACCCGGCGCAGCCCGCCGTCGAGAAAGGCCAGCCCGGCGCAGAGGAGCAGCCCCGCGGCGGCGACGACCAAGGACCAGCGGGCGACCGTGCGCCCGAGTTCGTGGAACTCGATCTTGTCGGTCAGCTCGACCGGGCCGCCCGCGTGTCGGCTCATCGGAGCGATCCCCGGAATTCCGCCGGTACGTCGTCCAGGGTGGCGTCCTGGCTCAGCTGCAGCGCGCGCACGTAGGCCACGATCTTCCAGCGGTCCTCGACCGGGATCTGCGGCCCGTAGGCCGGCATGTTGCGGATCCCGTTGGTAATCGTGTTGAACAGGTGACCCGCGGGGCGCGAGCGGACCTGCGGGTCGTGGAACGACAAAGGCGGCACCCACGTACCTTCCTGCAGCTGCTCGGCGCGGCGGGCGACGATCCCGTCGCCGCTGCCGGCCAGGCCGTGGCACGGCGCGCAGTAGATCCCGTAGCGCTCGCGGCCGCGCTCGAGCGCCGGCATGTCGATCGCCAGCGGGATCTCCGCGAGCCACTGGTCGTCGCTGCGGCCGGAGGCGACCGCGGGCTCGTACCGCAGTTCGCCGCGCGCGACCGTCCCCGGGACGCGCGGGCGCATGCCGCGGCCGTCGGCGAACAGCGGGTTCTCGCTCTGCGGGCGGTAGCTCGACTGCGCGCCCATGTCCTGCACGAGCCGGATGCGGGTCTTGCCCGACTTGACCCAGCGCGAGCGCGCGATCAGCGCGAACGGCACGAGCGAGGCCAGCACGACGATCACGATCAGCAGGTAGATCCACTTCGGGATCACGGCTCGTCCTCCAACTCCTCGACCTGCCGCGGCTGCAGCGCTTCGAGCAGTTCCCGCGTGCCCCGCGCGTCGAACAACGGATCGGAGGACTCGATGATGACGAAGAAGCGGTCGTTGGTGCCGCGCCGCAGGCGCGGGCTCCTGAACGTCGGGTGATACAGGTAGGGCAGGCCGTTGGCGACCAGCATCCCGACGAAGGTCCCGACCGCGGAGAACAGGATCGTCAGCTCGAACGCGACGGGGACGTTGGCCGGGACGGCCCACAGCGGCTTGCCGCTGGTCACCACCGGGTAGTCGAGCGCGTTGGTCCACCACTGCAGCCAGAACCCGGTCAGCCCGCCGACGATCCCGCAGGCCATCGAGAACCACGGCAGTCGCGACAGGCGCAGACCCATCGCCTCGTTCAGGCCGTGCACCGGGAACGGCGTGTGGACGTCCCAGCGCGTGTACCCCGCTTCGCGCACGCGCTCGGCGGCGTGCAGCAGGTCGGCCGGCCGCTCGAACTCGGCGGCCAGCCCCCAGACGCGGGCGCCGACGGTTTCGGAGGACATCAGTGCTTCCTCCGCAAGGGCGGCGGGACGCGCTCGTCGCGCGGCATGTCGCCCCAGTAGTCGCCCAGCCCGCGGTGGCCCGGCGTCAGCTCCAGCGACTGCGGCATGACGCTCTTGACCTCCGCCATCGCCACCATCGGGGCGAAGCGCAGGAACAGCAGGAACAGCGTGAAGAACAGCCCGAACGTGCCGGCCAGGGTCAACAGGTCGACGATCGTCGGCGCGTACATGCCCCAGCTCGAGGGCAGGAAGTCGCGGTGCAGGGAGGTCACGATGATGACGAAGCGCTCGAACCACATCCCGACGTTGACCAGAAGCGACAGGCCGAGGATGACCCAGACGTTGCGGCGCACCCGGCGGAACCAGAACAGCTGCGGCACGATCACGTTGCAGGAGACCATGATCCAGTAGGCCCAGAAGTACGGGCCGAACGCGCGGTTGAGGAACGCGAAGCGCTCGAACATGTTGCCGCTGTACCAGGCGATGAAGAACTCCATGGCGTAGGAGTAGCCGACGATCGTGCCCGTCGCGAGAATGACCTTGGTCATGTTCTCGAGGTGCCGCGGGGTGATCAGCTCTTTCAGGCCGAGGAACTCGCGGGCCGGGATCAGGATCGTCAGCACCATCGCGAAGCCGCTGAAGATCGCGCCGGCGACGAAGTACGGCGGGAAAATCGTCGTGTGCCAGCCGGGCAGCACCGAGACCGCGAAGTCGTAGCTGACGACCGAGTGCACGCTGAGCACGAGCGGCGTGGCCAGCGAGGCCAGCACCAGGTAGGCGCGCTCGAAGCGCATCCACTGCCGGTTGGACGAGCGCCAGCCGAGCGCGAGCACGCCGAACACGATCTGGCGCGTCTTCGTGACCGCCCGGTCGCGCAGCGTCGCGAGGTCCGGGATCATCCCCATGTACCAGAACAGCGCGGACACGGTGGCGTAGGTGCTGACCGCGAACACGTCCCAGATCAACGGCCCGCGGAACTGGGGCCAGATGTGCATCTGGTTCGGGTACGGGAACAGCCAGTACGCCAGCCACGGCCGCCCGATGTGGATCGCCGGGAAGATCGCCGCGCAGATCACGGCGAAGATCGTCATCGCCTCGGCCGAGCGGTTGATGCTGGTGCGCCACTGCTGGCGGAACAGGAACAGGATCGCCGAGATCAGCGTCCCGGCGTGGCCGATGCCGACCCAGAACACGAAGTTCGTGATGTCGAAAGCCCAGCCGACCGGTATGTTGTTGCCCCAGACGCCGATGCCGGTCACGAACAGGTAGCCGATCATCGCGAACAGCACGAGCGTCATCAGCCCGGAGAGGGCGATCGTGATGTACCAGGCGAGCGTCGGCCGCCGCTCCGCGACGCCGCTGACGGTGTCGGTGACGCTCGAGTAGTCCTGCGCGCCGGTGACCAGCGGCGCCCGCCGGCCGGGTTCCTCCGCGAGGTTGTCCAGGACCGGCACGCTCACGAGTGGTGCTCCCCGGCCGGTCCGGCCGCCCCCGTCGCGCCGGCGGGGGGGTTCGTCAGCCGGGCCATGTAGCGCGTGCGCGGCTGCACGTTCAGCTCCGCGAGCAGCGAGTACGTCCGCGGGTGCTTCTGCAGGCGCGCGATGCGGCTCTCCGGGTCATTGCGGTCGCCGAAGACGATCGCCTGCGTCGGGCACGACTGCGCGCACGCGGGCGTGATGTCGCCGTCGCGGATCGGCCGGTTTTCCTTGATCGCCTGGATCCGCGCCGCCTCGATCCGCTGCACGCAGTACGTGCACTTCTCCATCACGCCGCGGCTGCGCACGGTCACGTCGGGGTTGTACACCATCGCCTGCAGCGGCGTGACGTGCTTCTGGTAGTTGAAGAAGTTGAAGCGCCGGACCTTGTACGGGCAGTTGTTCGAGCAGTAGCGCGTGCCGACGCAGCGGTTGTAGACCTGCTGGTTGAGCCCCTCGGCGTCGTGGACGCTGGCGTTGACCGGGCAGACCTGCTCGCACGGCGCGTTCTCGCAGTGCATGCAGGGCACCGGCTGGAAGCCGATCGCCGGCGCCTCGGGGTCGCCGAGGAAGTAGCGGTCCACGCGCAGCCAGTGCATCTCGCGGCCGTTCGCGACCTGCTCCTTGCCGACGACCGGGATGTTGTTCTCGGACTGGCAGGCCATCACGCAGGCGTTGCAGCCGGTGCACGCGGCGAGGTCGATCGCCATCGCCCAGGCGTAACCGGTGTACTGGGGCTCGGTCCAGAGCGAGAACAGCTCGGTCTCGTCCTTGGCGAACTGCGGGTGCTCGCGGTACTCCTGCAGCGAGCCGACCTTCAGCAGCTCGGGGACGCGCCGCTGCAGTTCCTCGCGCCCGAGCCGGTCCATCGCCCAGTGGTCCTGCGTCGTGGCGAACGCGTGCCGCCGGCCCGTCGCTTCCAGCCGCGCGCCGTGCGCGACGGGCAGCCCCCCCGTGGGGCGCAGGCGGTTCACGTCGAAGCCGACGCCGTTGGCGACCACGCCGGCCGCCGTCCGCCCGTAGCCGAGCGGCAACGCGATCGAGTTGCGCGCCTGGCCGGGGATGACGTAGGCGGCGATCTCGAGCCGCCGCCCCTCGTGCGTGATCGCGACGACGTCGCCGTTCTCGATGCCCAGTTCCTCGGCGGTGCCGGGGCCGACCAGCGCGGCGTTGTCCCACGTCAGCTTCGTCAACGGTCCCGGCATCTCCTGCAGCCAGGCGTTGTTGGCGAAGCGGCCGTCGAGGACCTTGGCGTCGGGCACGAACGTCAGCTCCAGCTGCTGCGGTCCCGCGGCCGGCGCGGCCTCGAACCGCGCGAGCGCCTCGCGGGCGCCGTCCGCGGGAACCGGCGCCGCCGGCGCGGGCGCGGAACCCGGCACGACGCCTTCGTGGAGCGCCGCGGCCCACGCGCCCTCGTCGATCGGCCCGCCGCCGGCGAACGTCGCGCGGACGATGTCGTACCCGCGCTGCTCGTTCGAGCCGAGGAGCAGCGCCAGCACCTCGGCCGGCGTGCGGCCGCCGTACAGCGGCTCGATCAGGGGCTGCACGATGCTGACCGTCCCGTCGTAGGCGCGGCCGTCGCTCCAGCTCTCGAGGTAGTGCGCGCGGGGAACGTGCCAGGTCGAGCGCAGCGAGGTCTCGTCGCGGTACAGCCCGAGGCGGATCGTCTCCGGGACGTGCTCCAGCTTCTCGGCGAACGCCAGCGCTGCCGGGGCGTCGTACGCCGGGTTGCCGCCGAGGACGAAAAGCGTGCTCACCGCGCCGGCGTCGATCGCGCGCGTAAGCTCCGCGATCTGGCCGGCGTACGGCGCGCGCGGCTCGCCGTCCGCGAGGTAGACGACGGTGCGGCCGGCGTTGCCGAGCGCGTGGTTGAGCAGCGCGACGGCGGCGTGGACCTCCGCCGGCTGCGTCGGGCCGGCCACCAGCACCGAGCGGCCGGCGTGCTCGCGCAGCTCGCGCGCGAGCTGGCCGACGATCTCGGGCGGCTGCGCGCCGGCCGGCGCGGGCGCGAGGCCGAGGGCCGCCGCGAGGTGCAGCGCGGCCAAGCCGACCTCGCGCGAGGCCAGCGCCACGCGCTGGTCGGCGTTCGCGCCGGTCAGCGTCAGCGCGCTCTCCAGCGCGTACAGCCGGTTCATCGTCCCGTCCTCGGCGCGGCGGCGCGCCGCGAACTCGCGCCCGTAGAGGACCGAGGCCGGGTGCAGGCCGAGGAAATCGCACTCGAAGCTGACGACGACGTCGGCCTCGGCCAGCCGCAGCAGCGGCCGCTGCGGCGAGCCGAACGCCAGCGCGGTGCCCGCGTGCCCGGCGTGGTCGTCGAGCGCGGCGTACTCGTACCAAAGCGCCCGCGGTGCGGCGGACAGCAGCTCGCCGCGCAGGCGGGCCAGGCTCGGCGAGGCCGATGGCTCCGCGAGCACCGCGAACCCCTCGCCGCCCCGCGCGCGCAGCCCGTCCCCCAGCTGGCGCGCGTGCGCCGCGAAGTCGTCCCACGCGTGCACGAACTCGCGGCCGCCCTCGCGGCGCACGATGTCGCGCGCGCGGTCGGGGTCGTACAGCGACAGCACGCTGGCCTGCGCGTGCGCGTCGGTCGCGCCGCCGCTGAGCGGGTGTTGCGGGTTGCCCTCGACCTTGATCGGCCGCCCGTCGAAGCTGGTCACGAGCAGGCCGAGGCCGCCGATCCCGTCCTCGTAGAACGTCGCGTACTGCTCGGGCAGGCCCGGGACGCGGCCGTCCGGCCGGCGCGCGTACGGGAGGATCTTCTCCTTGGGCCAGCGGCACGAGACGAGCCCGGCCATCGCCAGCGACGCGCCCATCAGCTTGAGGAACGTGCGGCGCGTCGCCGGGCCGGCGAACTCCGGCATCGCGACGCCGAACTCGTGCTCGGCGAAACGCCGGAACTCGGGCGAATCGGCGAGCTGGTCGAGGCTGCGGTAGGCCCGCCCGCCGGCCGCCGCGCGCCGCGCGCGATCTACCTGTGACATGTCCAGCAGTCCTCGCGCGGGTGGATACGCCGCTGTTCGCGCTGCGCCCGGCCGACCTGCGCCGGGTCACCCTCGGGCACCCAGTCCATGCGCGTCACGAGTTCGGGCGGTCGCAGGTGCGGATCCGGGTTGCGGTGGCAGTCGAGGCACCAGCCCATGCTCAAGGTCGCGACCTGGGTCACGACTTCCATGCGGTCGATCCGCCCGTGGCACTCGACGCAGCCGACGCCGCGCCGCACGTGCGCGCCGTGGTTGAAGAACACGTAATCCGGCAGGTCGTGGACCTTGACCCACGGGATCGGCAGGCCGGTGGCGTAGCTCTCGCGCACGAGCACCAGCTTGTCGCTGTTGGCCCGGATGCGCGCGTGGCAGTTCATGCACGTCTGGGTCGGCGGAATCGCGGCGAACCCGGCGTCTTCCACCGTGTTGTGGCAGTAACGGCAATCGAGCCCGAGGCGGCCGACGTGGAGGTAGTGGCTGTACGGCACCGGCTGGACCGGCGCATACCCCACGTCGAGCGTGCGCGGGTTTCCGCCGTAGTAAAGCAGGGAAAGGACATACAGCGGCCCGCCGACCAGGAGCACGACCAACGCGATCCGCCCCACCGGTGTCATCCAGCGGGGAAAGACGAAGTGCGCGCGCGGGTTCTCGGCCGACATGGAAGCGGGGAATCGTAACCTCCGAAACGGGGATGTCAAGTCGGCCGGGCAAGTGGGCCGTCCGCGATATAAATCCTTTAGCCAGAACCGATTAGTATCCGGCGGGGGCCGGGCGGGGACGGGGGCTTTCGTGCCCTCGCTAAGCCACCGTGCGCAATGCGTAAAGAACGTTTTCGGCCGCGGAAAAACGGTCCGCCGCGCCTGCATCGGGTGGACCGCGCTCTGCGCGAGGCCGGCGTCCCGCGAACCAGAATTACCTTGAATCGAGAGCGTGCTCGCCGTAGTCTCCACGCGGGCCGGGCGGGCATTGCGGCACAGGTCGCGCTTCCACAGCACCGGATGAGGGGCGATGTCCGGTCAGACTGCCGTTTCGGAAGAGAGGGTCGGGGTGCGATCGCGGGGTGGCGCGGCCGCCGCGAGACCCATGGCGGCAGGAGTACCGCGGCCCGTTTCCCACCTCGCAACCCTCCGCGAACTGCCGGCACGGCTGGCCCGGCGGGTCCGGACCTGGCACATCGTCGCGCTCTCGTTCGTCCCCTACCTGCTGGTCGGACAGACCTGGGTCCTCGCGGACTGGCTCGCCCGGAGCGTGCTCGCCGGCGAGCTGCTGACGCGCCCCGGCTTCGAGCAGGTCTCGCTCGTCCCCCGCCGCCTGCTCGCGGCCCACTTGGTGTTCCTGCTGACGCTGGCCCTGCCCGCGGCGTGGCGGCTCTACGCCGTCGCGGTCGGAATCCTCGCGCTGGCGCTCGGCACGGGGCTCGTCGACGCGGGCTCGTTCGTCGCGCTGGCCGTTTTCGCGCTCGCCGCGTACCCCGTGCTGGGCGGACGGCTGCCGCGCTGGGCCAAGCTCGCGATGGTGATCCCCGCCGCCCTGGGTCTGCGCCTGCTCGCGCACGCGGCGGGCTGGGCCGTGCTCGATGCGGCCGGCACCGTGTCCGGGCTGGTGATCTTCCTGTGGTACGCGACGTACCAGCAGAGTTCGGCCAAGCCGCTGCGCTTCGTCCACTACCTGGCGTACCTCAAGACCCGCCTGTTCATGGAGGGGCCGGTCTTCACGCCGCAGGACTTCGCCTCCGGCCGGGCGCACGAGCTGCAGAGCACGCGGCTGGCCGGCGTGAAGGTCCTCGTCACCGCGCTCCTGGCGCGCACGGCGGCGCACCAACTGCGGGCGTTGCTGCTCGGCGCCGGGTGGCAGCAGTCGGCGGGCTGGACGCTGCTCGGGCTGTCGTACGTCAACTACGTCGCGCTCTCGCTCGACATCGTGTTCAGCTACAACCTCGCGCTCGGCCTCATGCGGCTGTTCGGCCTCGCGGTCCGCGACAACTTCGGGCCGTGGCTGCTCGCGCGCACGCCGAACGAGCACTGGCAGCGCTGGAACCTCCTGTACCGCGAGTGGCTGATCACCTTCACGTTCTACCCGATGATGCGGGCGCGGGTGAACCTGTTCTTCTGCGTGATGGCCACGCTGCTCGCGTCGGGCGCGCTGCACGTCGTCGCGCGCGCGAGCGGCCTCGCGCTGACCGCCGACGAAGCGCTGTTGACCCTCGCCTACTGGGCGCTGAACGGACTGTTGATCTACGTCGTGATCGCCTTCCCGCGGCGCTATCCCGGCCTCGTGCAGCGGCTGCGCATCGGCGAGAGCGCGGCCTGGTCCGTGGCGGGCTGGACGTTGACCAGCGTGACGTACGCGGTGCTGTTCTTCATCAGCCGCGAGTGCCACGAGCTGGCGGAGGTCCCGGCCTACTTCGCGCGGCTGTTCGGCGGGTCGCCATGATCGCGCCGGGGGCGCAAGGCGCGGACCTGCTGCGCTTCCTGCGGGACTCCGCGGTCCCGGGGAACGCGATCGCCCTCGAGGACGGCCTGCGCTCGCTGAGCTACGGCGAGCTGTGGGACGCGGTGGAACGCTGCGCGGCGGAGTTCGGCCCCGCGGCTGGCGCGCCGGAGCGTCCGCTGGCGCTGGTCGCGTCGAACAGCATCGGGTACTGCGTCGCGCTCCTCGGCGGGCTCGCGGCCGGCCGCACGGTGGCCGAAATCTCCCCCCAGGAGACTCCCGAGCGCCTCGCCGCGCTGGTCTCGCGCCTCGCTCCCGCGGCGCTCGTCACCGACCTCGACGACACGTCGTTCGCCTCCGGCGCGCGCGTGGTGTCGCCGTCGGTCCTGCCGCCCGCCGCGAACCGCGCGGCGGCGGCGCGGCCGGCGGACCCGGCCCTGATCGTGTTCACGTCGGGCACCACGGGCGAGCCGAAGGGCGTGATGCTCTCGCACGCGAACATCGTCGCCGTGGTCGAGGCGATCCTCGATTACCTGCCGCTGGCGGGCGGCGACCGGCACGGCCTCGTGCTGCCGCTGTGCCACACGTACGGCAAGAGCGTCCTGTTCACGGCGCTGAGGACCGGCGGCACGGTCGTCCTGGGGGCGGACTTCGCCGATCTCCCGTCGTTCACCGGCTGGCTCGTGGAACGGCGCGTCAGCGTCCTCGGACTCGTCCCGTTTCACGTCAACGTCCTGTTGCAGAGGGCGCCGCTCGAGCGGCTGGATCTTTCCCGGCTGCGCCTCGTCACCATCTCCGGCGGCGCGATCCGGCCCGAGGCGCTGGCCGAGCTCGACCGCCGCGTCCCCTCGGCGGCGGTCCACTTCATGTACGGGCTGACGGAGTCGAGCACGCGCGCCTGCGCGCTGCCGCCCGAGATGCTGGCGCGCAAGCCCGGCTCGTGCGGCCGCCCGATCCGCGGCGTGCGCCTGCGCATCGCGGCCGAGGACGGGCGACCGCTCGGCGCCCGCGAACCCGGCGAGGTGCTGCTGGCCGGGCCGAACATCATGCAGGGCTACTGGGGCGACCCCGGGTTGACGGCGCGCACGCTCGGCGACGGCTGGCTGCACACCGGCGATCTCGGCAGCATCGACGCGGACGGTTACCTGTACCTCGTCGGGCGCAAGAACGACATCATCAAGTGCGCCGGCGAGAGGATCAGCGCGCGCGAGATCGAAGTGGTGCTGCTGTCGCACCCCGGCGTCGCCGACGTGACCGTGGCCGGCGTGCCGCACCCGATCCTCGGCGAGTCGGTCCAGGCCTGGGTCGTGCGGCGCGACCCGGCCGTGTCCGAAGACGAACTGCGCGCGCTCTGCGCGCGCCGCCTCACCCACCACAAGATCCCGCGATCCTGGGTCTTCTTGCCCGAGTTGCCCAGGACCGCCACCGGCAAGGTGCAGCGTGCCCGCTTGCCGGTCGAACAGGAGCAGGCCTGATGTCCTCCGCCGAGTGCGAGATCCGCGGCTACCTGAAGAGCCGGTTTCCCCGCTACAACGACGCGCTGACGATCGAGGCGCCGCTCGACCGCGTGGTCGATTCGCTCGGGCTCTTCGACCTCGTCGAGTGGCTCGAGGGTCGCTTCGCGATCAGGATCCCGAACGAGGAGTTCCGGCCGCAGCGGTTCAACACGATCGGCTCGATCGTCCAGACGGTCCGCGAGTTCAAGTCCTGAACGCGCCCGATTGGCCGGCCCGGAAAATCGGCGCTATGATCCCGCCGCTTGACTTACAGCAACTGACCTAGGGGTACGGATTAACACATCTCAAGGAAGCGGCTAGGGCAGCGCCCCCCTTCCCGCTTTTGGCCGGACTCGGCCTCGCCACGCGGCGCAACGGGAAAGGAGAAACGGAGATGAAGCGCTTCTTGGTCCTGGCTGCCCTGGTCGCCCTCGTCGCCGCCCCCGCGGCCCTCGCCTGCGACAGGATGGCCCAGGCCGCGTCGGCCGAGCACGGCTGCCCGTTCGCGATGAAGGGCGTCGAGCGGACGGTCAACAACCTGAACAACGGCGTCGAGATCGTGATGAAGGCCAGCGACGTCGAGGTGGTCAAGGCGCTGCAGACGAAGGTCGGCGGCTGCGCGAAGAGCGCCGCGGCCCAGGCCGACTGCGGCAAGGACTGCCTGATGGGCGAGCACGCCTCGTGGACCCGCAAGATCGAGAACACCGACCGGGGCGTGAAGGTGATCCTGACCGCGAGCAGCCCCGACGACGTGCAGCAGATCCAGTCCCTCGCCGCGACGATGGCGAAGGGCGGCTGCGCGCACGCCCACGGCGCGAAGAAGGGCGACTGCCCGCACGCCGCGCAGGGCGATCGCACCTGACCTTCCACAGCATCGGAGTTTCCACGCGGCGGGGCGCTCGGCGCCCCGCCGTTTGCTTGGGTGAACCGTGAGATCCCTCGCCACCGCCGGCCTGGCGCTCGCTCTCGCGTTCGCGCTCCTCGGCTGCGCTCATCCGAACGCCGATCCGCCTGCCGCGGGCGTGCGCAAGACCTTCGCGCCCGATCCGCGCGAACGGCACTTCTCCGAGCTCACGATGCTGACCGACGGCGCCGAGAACGCCGAGGCGTACTTCGCGTTCGGCGGCGAGCAGCTCGTGTTCCAGTCCTCGCGCCCGCCGTACGCCTGCGACCAGATCTACGCGATGGGGCTCGACGGTTCGGCGCCGCGCCTGGTGTCCACCGGGCGCGGTCGCACGACCTGTTCCTACTTCCTCCCCGGCGACCGCGAGATCCTCTACGCGTCCACGCACCTCGCCTCGGCCAAGTGCCCCGACCCGCCGGACCGCAGCCGCGGTTACGTCTGGCCGATCTACGCCGAGTACGACCTGTTCACGGTTCGCGCCGGCGGCGGCGAGCCGCGCCGCCTCACCGACGCGCCGGGTTACGACGCCGAGGCCACGGTCTCGCCGCGCGGCGACCGGATCGTGTTCACGTCCACGCGCGACGGCGATCTCGACATTTACAGCATGAAGCTCGACGGGAGCGACGTCCGGCGCCTGACCGACGAGGTCGGCTACGACGGCGGGGCATTCTATTCGCCGGACGGGCGCCAGATCGTGTACCGCGCGCACCACCCGGAGAAGCCCGAGGAGATCGCCGAGTACCAGCAACTCCTGGCCGAGCACATGATCCGCCCCGGCCGGCTCGAGATCTGGATCATGAACGCCGACGGTTCGCAGCGCCGGCAGGTGACCCGGCTCGGCGCGGCCTCGTTCGCCCCGTTCTTCCACCCTTCCGGGAAGAAGATCATCTTCTCGACGAACTACCCCGACCCGCGCGGCCGGGAGTTCGACCTGTACATGGTCGATCTCGACGGGTCGAACCTCGAGCGCGTCACGTACAGCGGCGATTTCGACGGCTTCCCGATGTGGGCGCCGGACGGGCGCAGGTTCGTGTTCTGCTCCAACCGGCACAATTCCAAGCCCGGCGAGACGAACGTCTTCGTGACCACCTGGCGAGACTGAGTACCCCGGTCAGCGACCGCCGAAGCGCGGCGGCCGCTTTTCCCGGAACGCGCGCAGCGCCTCGCGGCGGTCCTCGGTCGGCACGATCGTCGCGTAGGCCGCGCGCTCGACCTCCAGCGCCTCGGCCAAACGCGGCGCCTCCAGCCCCGCATCGATCGCCCGCTTGGCCGCGCGCAGCGCGAGCGGGCCGCAGCGCGCGATCTCGCCGGCCAGCTCGAGCGAGCGCGCCTCCAGGCGATCCGGTTCGACCACCTCGTCCACCAGCCCCGCCTCGCGGGCCTGTTCCGCGGGCGCGACGCGGGCCGAGAAGATCCACAGCTTGGCCCGCGCCGGGCCGACGAGCCGCGCCAGGCGCTGGGTTCCGCCCGCGCCGGGGATGATCGCCAGGGAGCACTCGGGCAGGCCGACCTTCGCGCCCGCGGCGGCCAGGCGCATGTCGCAGGCCAGCGCCAGCTCGAACCCGCCGCCGAGCGCCGCGCCCTGGATCACCGCGATCACCGGGACCGGGACCGCGGCCAGCGCCGAGGCGGCTTCGCCGATCGCCCGCACCGCCGCCTGCGCCTCGCCGTCGGACAGCCGCTCGCGCTCCTTGAGGTCGGCCCCGGCGCAAAACGCGCGCCCCCGCGCGGCGAGCAGGACGCACGAAACGTCGCGATCGGCGCCCACCGTCCGAACCGCCTCGCCCAACTCGCCCACCAGCGCGCGCCCGAGCGCGTTCACGGGCGGGTTGTCGAGGACGATCCGCGCGACGCGCTCCGCCGGATGTTCGACCGCGATCGTGGTGTAGGTCCGGTCCGCCATCTGCCGCCTCCGAATCCGCTGGCCCGGGGCCCGCCGCTGTTGCAGGATCTTCGCATGCTGCGGCCCGGCCCGACCGTCCTGAGCGCGATCCTGCTCTGCCTCGTCGCCCCGCCGGCCGCGCGCGCCACGCGCGGGCCGACGGTCGTCTACGACGGCGAGTACGGGGGGTACGTACCGATCGTGGCCGGGATCGAGCGCCCGGACCTCGTCGCGCGCCCGGAGAGCGGGCGCGCCCCCACCTCGGCCCGCCTCGCGGTCCGCCGCGCGCGCCGCGGCCTGCGGGCCGAGCGGCGCGACGCGCAGGCGCCGGCCCCGCCGCGCCAGCCGACGAAGCGCTGGGTCAGGCGCCAGGCGATCACGACCACGCTGTGGGTCCTCGACTCCAACGGCAACCCGCTGCCGGGCGCCCGCGTTTTCCGCTACCACGACCCCTCGTTCTACGCCGTGAACGACGACGAGAGCGGCGCGCGCCTGTTCGGCGCGTACCGCTACCTGCCGTTCAGCTTCCCGGCCGCGACCGCGCTGGAAGAGATCGCGCTGCACGACGAGGACTGGGGCGACGCGGGCTACGCCCCGGTCACCGCCCCCAGCCCCGACATCGACGAGCACGCCAACCCGTTCCTGCGCGACCCGCGCGATCCGCAGCCGCCGGTCGAGTACGTCGGCACGACCGGCCCCGGCGGCGCGCTGACGACTTCCGCGGGCGTTTTCAACCTGCGCGACGTCTCGCGCTTTCCGCGCGCGGTGGTCCCGGACCGGATCCGGATCGGCTACGTCGTCGTCGCGGAGGGCTACGTTCCCGGGTTCAGCGAGAAGCCGTTCACGTCCGGCGGCGTGCGCGAGGAGCGGACGGTGATGCTGCTGCTCGCGCCCGACAACGCGCTCGTCGGCTCCACCGCGTACGCGGCGGCGCTCGCCCGCGCGGACGCGCTCGATGCGACGGACGCCGCGGCGACCGCCGACGTGCTGCGCCACCTCGACCAGATCGCCGCGTCGCTGGACGACGTCCTGCCGCTGGTCGCGCCCGACAACCGCGACGCGGCGCGCGCCGCGGCGCTGGCGCGGATCGCCGGGCGCGTCTACCGCCGCGCGGGCGCGACGCACCGGCTGGCGCTGGCGACGAGGGCCGCGGACGCCGCGCCGTCCGCGGCGCGCCTGCACCGCGTCGCACGGGAACTGGTCGCCGCGGCCGATCGCGGCGAGACCACGCTGGCCGAGGCCGAGGAGGTGTGCCGCCGGGCGCTGCGCGCCTCGTCGAGGTTCGCGCCGGCTTACCGGCTGCTGGACGACCTGCTCGTCCGCCGGGCGGCCGGCGCCCCGGAGCGCACCGCGCTCGCGCGGCGGCTCGTGTCCGCGCACCCGTTCGACCGCTGGGCGCGGGCGCGGCTCGCGGCGCTGACGCTGCAGGCGGGCCGGGACATCGAGGCGTTCGACCACCTGCGGTACACGTGGTCCGCCGCGCCGGGCCTGGGCGGCGACCGCGAGCTGGCGCGGCGGCTGGCCGACCACTACTGGCGACTCGGCCTGCCCGAGAAGTCGGGCGCCTACCTGTGGATGCTGAGCGGCCGGGTGCCGGAGGACCCGCGCCGGCGCTTGCCCGAGGCGGTGCCGTGAGCCGGCCCCGCGGCCCGCGCAACCGCAGCAAGGCCGAGGTGCGGTTCGAGCAGCGCGCCGGGCGCAGCGTGGTCGTGAAGGATTTCGGTGCGAGCCCGTGGTGGGTGCGCCGGCTGGTCGGCCGTCCGGCCCTGCGCCGCGAGCTGCGCGCCTACCGGCGGCTCGAGGGCGTGGCCGGCGTGCCGGCGTGCGTCGGCCTCGAAGGACCGGACACGCTCGTGCTGGAGCGCGCGCCCGGCGAGTCGCTCTCGGCGCTCGAGGTCGGCTCGGTGGGTGCCGCGACGTTCGACGAGCTGGAGCGGGTCCTCCGCGAGGTGCACGCGCGCGGCGTCGCGATCACCGACCTGCACCGCTCGAACGTCCTCGTCGGGCCGGCGGGGGGGGTCCACGTGGTCGACCTGGCGCTGGCGTTGCTCGCGCGCGACGCGGCGCGGCCCGGCCTGCTCGTGCGGCTCCTGATGCGGCTGGACCGGTTCGCGGCCGCCCGCATGCGGGCGCGCTACCTCGGCCTGCCGGAACCGGAGCCGGAGGGGGTGCTGCGGCCGCTCTACCGCGCCGGCCGCGCGCTGAAGCGGGCGCTGCCGCGCCCGGCCGAATAACTGGTGCCACGCCCGCCGTTCCGGCGTAACTGAATGGGTGCAGGCCGCTTGCCTGCGCGAGGAGTGCCATGCCCGGCCTGCGCCACGCGCTCGTCCCCGGTTGGATCCTGGCTTTGGCGCTCGTCGCGGTCTTCGTGGCGCCGCCGGCCGGCGCGCGGCCCGCTCCGCCCGAACCGCTGAAGGTCGGCGACCTCGCCGACCACGAACTGGCGACCCCGCACCCCTACCCGCCGGGCGATCCGTCGGGGCCGGTGGTGTGGCGGCAGGAGTTGAAACACCCCGGCGCGACCTACATGACGGTCTTCCTGGACCGGATGGAACTCGCGCCGGGCGATCACCTCGCGATCCTCGACGCGGGCGGCAAGGAGCAGGAGCGGCTCCTTGGACGTGGACCGCGCGGCGACGGCCGCGCCGTGTGGACGCCGGCGGTGGACGGCGAGACCGTGATCCTCGAGCTGCACGCGTTCGGCGGCGGCACCGACGCCGAGCGCTACGGCCTCGCGGCGTCGCGCTACGCGCACGGGTTCGCACCGCTGGTCTCGGTGGACGAGGTCTGCGGCAGCGACAACCGCCGCGATGCGAAGTGCTACCAGTCGTCGTACCCGACCGAGTACGCGAAGGGTCGCGCCGTCGGGCGGATGCTGATCCAGGGCGTCTACTTCTGCACGGCGTGGCTCGTCTCGTGCCAGGGCCACATGCTGACCAACAACCACTGCGCCGACACCGAGGCCGAGGTCGAGGCCTCGCAGATCCGCATGATGTACGAGCGCAGCGGCTGCGGCACCGGGAACGCCACGTGGGACCGCACGCTGACCGGCCGCGACATGCTGAAGACCAGCATCCCGCTCGACTACACGCTGTTCACGATCAACGAGTCGGCGCCGGAGTACGGCTTCCTCGGCCTCGATCCGCGGCTGCCGGAACCGGGCGAGCGGATCTACATCCCGGCGCACCACGACGGGGACGTGAAGCGGTTCGGCATCGAGTCCGACGGCGAGCCGCAGGGCGTCATCCGCGTCAGCGAGGCGCCGTACTCCAACAACGCCGACGACATCATGTACTTCGCCGACACGACCGGCGGCAGCAGCGGCAGCCCCGTCCTGGCGGCGAGCACCAACCGCGTCGTCGCGCTGCACCACACCGCGAGCATCCGCTGCTTATTCGGCAACCACGGCGTGCGGATGGACCTGGTCTACCCGCAGATCAAGCCGCTGCTGCCGGCGTGCTCGTTCTCGCCCGACATGCTGTTCGTCTCGTACCAGGTCCTGGACGGCATGGGCAACAACAACGGCCACCCCGATCCCGGCGAGACGTTCCGCCTCGCGGTCACGGTGAAGAACCGCGGCACCCTGCCCGCCACCTCCGTCGTCGGCACGCTCGGCACGACGCTGCCGGAGGTCTCGATCAGCGACAGCCAGGCTGCCTTCCCGAGCATCGCCGACGGCGCGAGCGCCACCTCGCAGGACCCGCACTTCACGCTGGCCCTCGATCCCGGGCTCGGCTGCGGGGCGACGATCCCCCTACGGCTCTCGCTCGTGGCGGCCGAAGGGACATTCGTGCTCGACTTCGCGCTGCGCGTCGGGCACAACCTCGGCGGGCCGGTCGTCTACGCCTCCAGCGACACGCCGCTCCCGATCCCGGACGACAACGACAACGGGATCACGTCCACCATCACGGTCCCGCAGTCGTTCACGATCGCCGACGCGTACGTGCAGCCGCGGATCACGCACCCGTACTCGGGCGACCTGTTCGTCGACCTCGCTTCGCCCGTTGGCACCAGCGTGCGCCTGCACGCGCAGACCGGCTGGGGGCGCGACGGCCTCGACGACTGGTACGACCGCGACGTGCCGCCGGACGGGCCGGGCACGATGTCGGACTTCGACGGCCAGAACTCCGCCGGGGCGTGGGTGCTGCACGTGACCGACCCGAACCTGCTCGACGCCGGGACGCTGGACGGCTGGACCCTCGAGCTGCACCGGCCCGACAACTTCGTCTGCCAGCCGGCCGGCCAGACGCCGGGCGAGCCGTCGGACGTCGCCGCGGGCGACGCGCCGCTCCGCGTCACCGGCTACAGCGCGGCGAGCGGGCTGGTCACGGTCACCTTCGCGCCGGCGTGCGGGATCCTCGACCACGCGGCGTACAGCGGACCTTTGACGTACGTCGGCTCGTACCTGTGGGACCACGCGCACTGCGCGCTGGGCAACTCGGGCTCCGCGCAGTTCGCGCCGGGTTACGGCAGCCGCTTTTTCGTCGTCGTCGGCCAGGCCGCGTCCAGCGAGGGTTCGTACGGGCGGCGCAGCAACGGCACCGAGCGGCCCGAGGCGACCGGCATCGGCACCTGCGACCTGCCGCAGGACCTCGCCAACCCCTGCCCTTGATGGGGCCCTGCCCAGCGGTCACCCGTGGGTGCTCAACCCCTCCGTTGACGCGCCCCCGGGGGGGGGGGGTACGATAGAGACTGAACGGAGGGGAAGATGGGCGGGACGATCAACCGGTTCGGTCCGCTGATCGTGATGAGTGCGTTGTGCCTGGGCTCGACGCTGGCGGATGAACCTACCACGGTCGTGCAGATTCCGTGTCCTGGGGGACCGGCCCTGTGGCTGTGGGCGCAGGGAGTCGAGGTGAGTTGCGACACCATCGGCAACGAGTACGTGTGTCACGACACCGACAACTACTCGCGCGGCTCGTGTTCGGCGGGTTGCCAGGAGATTCGGGTCGGCTCGCTCGCGGGTTGCTACCGGGGTAGCGCGCCGTCCACCTGGAACTCCAACTTCACCAAGGTGTGTCACCCGGGATCGCCGCAACAAGTGGTCTATGACCTGACGGGTGTGCCCGGCGACGAGTGCGTTGACGTCAACGACGCGAGCATGCCGGACGGCGGCGCGGAGTGCTCGCAGACGATCGGTGATCAGAAGGTCACCAGCGCGAAGGTCGACTGCCGGAGCGGGTGCGTCTCCTCTCGACCACCGGGAGACTGCAAGCGACGGTAAACCGCTTCACCGAGTGCTGCCTGTCATCGCGGCATCACAAGCGCGAGAGGATCTCGGCCTTCTTGGACTCGTACTCCTGCGCCGTGATCAGGCCGGCGTCGAGCATGTCCTTGAGCTGCTTGAGGCGCTGCACCGGGTCGGCCGCCGGCGGCGGCGCCGGCGCGGCTGACGGTTGGCCCTGCACGTAGACACCGCCCGCGGCCGCGCGGGCCTCCTCCATCTGGCGCAGGCGCCGCTCCTCCAGCGCGCGCTCCTCCATCTGCTGCGCGAACGCGTACAGCCGCCGCGCCTGCGCCTTCGGCAGGTACTCGATGACGATCTGCTTCCCGGCGACGGTGTTCAGCGTCAGCGTCGCGCCGACAAGCCCCTCCTTCAGGTCCACGTCCTGCAGCTCGCGCCAGATGTGGTCCTCGAAATCGGCGCCGCCCAGGACCCGCGGCCGGAAGACCATGAAGCGTCGCGTGGTGAGCACGACCGACTCCGGCGCGATGGTCACCAGCGGTTTGCGCTGCACGGCGACGTACAGCACGTCCTCGCCCTCGGTCATCAGGTCGCGCACGCGCGCGAGCACCTGCTCGACGACGGCGGGGTCCTGCTCCTCGTTGGTGAACTTGCGCAGCGCCTCCGCCGAGAACTGGCGCGGATCGTCCATCGGCCCTCCTACGAGGCGCGGGTCGGTTCCGCGCCGATCAGCCTGGCCCACCACCAGGGCCGCGGGCCGGGTTCCACGCCGGTCGGCACGATCCCGGCGGCCAGCGCCACCGGCTCCGGTTCCGGCAGGAGCTCCGGTTGCGGCTCGGGGGGCGCGGCGATGTCGGCGGGGGGCGCGGCGATGTCGGCGGCGGCCGCCGCGGGCTCCGCCGAGTCGGCGCCTTGTGTCGCCGTGACCGCCGCGGCCGGCTCGTGGGCCGCGCCCTTGCGGCGCCGGCGCCGGCGCCGCTTGCGCCGCCCGTTGGTCTCCTGCTGCACCGCGAGTTCGCCCGCCGGCTGCTCGGCCGCGGGTGGCTCCACGTCGGCCGCTTCCGCCGGACCGGGTGCCGCCTCGGCCCGCTCGGCCCCGGTTGGCGCCTGCGCGGCGTGCTCCGCCGCGGGTGCGGCAGCCTCGCCGCGGCGGTGCTTGCGCCCGCCGCGGCGGCGACGGCGCTTCTTGCGCGGCGCCTCGCCCGGGGCACCCTCCGCCCCGGAGGCGGCCGACGGCGCGGCCGCCTGCTCTTCCTCTTCTTCCGGCTCGTCCAGCGTGGCCAGGATCTCGACGTGCGTCGGCGCGAGCACCACCGGCGCGATGTCCTCCGCCTTCTCGCGCACGACCGTGCGGATCTCGCAGCCGTCGCGGATCATCGTCGGGTCGGGCTTGACGAAGATGTGCGTGCGGTAGCGCTCCTCCCAACCGCCAAGCTCGGCCCTTTTCTGGTTCAAGAGGTACTCCGCCACGTCGGCCGGCAGCACCATCTCCACGTTCTCGACGTCGCCGCGCACGACGCGCGTCTGCAGCCGGCGCAGGGCCTGCAGCGCCGCGGCCTCGATCGTCTTGACCGAGCCGGTCCCCTCGCAGTGCACGCAGTCGGTGTAGCGCAGCGACGACTTCTGCGGGTTCAGCCTCTCGCGGCTGATCTCCATCAGCCCGAGGCTGGAGATGCGCGTGACGTCGTAGTGCGCCTTGTCCTTCTTCAGCGCATCGCGCATCGCCTTCTCGACCTGCCGCACGTTCTTCTGCGCGCGCATGTCGATGAAGTCGATGACGATCAAACCGCCGAGGTCGCGCAGCCGCAGCTGGCGCGTGATCTCCTGCGCCGCCTCGAGGTTGGCCTTCAGCGCCGTCTCCTCGATGTGGCTCTCGGCCTTCATGCGCCCGGAGTTCACGTCCACCGCGGTGAGCGCCTCGGTGGTGTCGAAGATCACGGCGCCGCCCGAGGGGAGCGGCACGCGGCGGCGGAAGATGTTCTCGATCTGTTCCTCGAGGTTGAACTTGTTGAAGATCGGCCGCTCGGCCTCGTACAGCTTGACGCTCTTCTTCTTCGTCGGCGAGACGACGTCGAAGAAGGACTGGATTTCCTGGTAGATCGCCTCGTTGTCGACCAGGAGCTCGTCGATGTCCGGCGTGTACAGGTCGCGGATGGCGCGGATGACCAGCGAGCTTTCCTGGTACACCAGCTTGGGCGCGCGGACTTCCTCGGCCGCGTGCTCGATCTCCTCCCACAGCCGCAGCAGGTACTTCAGGTCGCGCTGCATCTCGGTCTTGGTCGCCGTGGCGCCCGCGGTGCGCGCGATGACGCCGAACCCCTCCGGGACGCGCAGACCCTCGAGCAGCTTGCGCACGCGCTCGCGGTCCTTCTCGTCCAGCTTGCGCGAGATGCCCGAACTCTCGCCGTGCGGGGTCAGGACGAGGAAGCGGCCCGGGAGCGAGAAGTACGTCGACAGCGTCGGCGGCTTGTTGGCGAAAGCGTCGCGGACGACCTGCACCAGCAGTTCCTGGCCGCGGTGCAGGTGGTTCTCGATGCGGCCCTTGCCGCCGTCGCGGCGGGCCGGGTGGACCTTGAAGTTGACCTCGTCGAGCGGGAGGAACCCGCCGCGCGAGCCGCCGACGTCGACGAAGGCGGCCTGCAGGCCGGGCTGCACCGACTCGACGCGACCCTTGTAGATGTTTCCCTTCTTGGACTTGTGGTCGAAAGTCTCGATCTCAAATGCTTCGAGAACTCCATCGGCCACGATCGCCACCCGGCTCTCTTCGGCGTGGGTGACGTTGATCATCATGATCCGGCGCGGTTCGGACACCGAGCGATCTCCTCGCGAGGGGCCATGCGCCGCGCCGTCCCGTCATGCGATCGCGCCCAACCGGCCGGCCGGCGGATCCCGGGAGGTCCTCAGAACCTCGACCGGTGCCGCCGGCCCGCTCGCGCGGGCAGCGAGGAACTCCGGCCGGGCACCCTCCGCGCGCGCGCCCGGGGCGGGCGGCACCGCGCGGGGCGGGCCGGGGTTCAAGGGCGCCTGCCGGTGACGGCAAGCCCAGCATGACGGGCGCGCGTCGCCGCGCCTCGCCCATGTTTGCAGTCGTGTTGGAGCGGAACCCCGCGCCCGGCGCGTCAGCGCCGCGGGCGTGCCTGAGCGGCCCGTACAGCGCAGTGCCGCGGGCGCAGGGGTTAGCGGATGGCGCGGTTCGGCAAGTCCTCATCCCGCGCGGTCCGCCCGGTCACGTTCCATCATCCTGCGGGTGATTCTATAACGACTGGCCCGCCGGGGCCGCCCGCCCGCCCGCATATACTGCCGGCATGCCGCCGGCGCCCCGCCCCATCGCGATCCGCATGCTCGGGGCCGAACTCCGGATCGCGGCGGACCCGCGCGCCGGCAGGCTGGTCGAGCTGCTCGAGCGCGACCTCGGGATGTTCTTCCTGCCCGGGGCGGACGCGGGCCCCGCCGAGTTCGAGGCCTCGTTCGCGTCCGCGGCGCCGGTCCTGCGCACCCCGGCCGGCGACGTCGAGCTGGCGCGCGACGACCCGGAGGGACACGCCGCGGGGATCGTGTTCCGCGAGCTGCTCGACCGCGTGGACCGGTTCGTCGTGCTGCACGCCGCCGCGGTCGAGCACGCGGGGCGCGCCTTCCTCGTGGCCGGGCCGACCGGCTCGGGAAAGACGACGCTCGCGCTGGCCCTCGTCGAGCGCGGGCTGCGCCTGCTCTCGGACGATTTCGCGCCGCTCGAGCGCGGCGGGCGGCGGATCCACCCGTTCCCGAAGTCGCTCGGCGTGCGCGGCGGCGCGGCCGCGCAGCTGGCCGACCGCGTCGCGCAGGTGCGCGGCGAGGACCTTGCGCTCGGCGCCGGGCGCTGGACGCTGGCCCCGGCCCCGCTCGGCGGAATCGTCTTCTTCAACGGCCTCGACGCGGCGCCCGCGCCGCTCGCGCCGTACCGGTTCGCGATCGCGACGGCACACGACCCCGCGCCTTTGGTGCGGGAGCTGGCGCGGCTCGACGGCGTGTCGGTCATCGAGCGCGGCGAGCGCTCGCTCGTGGCCGCGATCGACCCGGCGCGCGCGCGCGGCGCGGCGATCCAGGACGCGCTGGCCCGCAGCGCCGCGCTGGTCCTCGACTACGGCGTCGCCGGGGCCCCGCCGCCGCCCGGGCGCGAGCCGCGCCTGCTGCCGATCGCGCCGAGCGCCGCGCTCGTGCTGCTCGTGCGCGAGGTCCAGAACCGCCGGCCGGGCGGCCGGCTGCTGCAGACGCTCGGCGGCGACGCCGCCGCGCTCGCGGCGGAAATTGCGCCGGCGATCGCCGGCGTCCCGCTGGCGTGGCTGGTGACCGGCGAACCCCGCGCCAGCGCGGAGCTTCTGGAGCGCGAGTTCAGTCGCTGGTCTGCCTGACGCCGATCACCGGCTCGCTGATCCAGCTGCCGCGGCAGCGCGGGCAGTGCCCGGGACGCGTCAGCTTGTCGGCCGAGAAGACGAACCCGCACGAGCGGCAGCGCGCCGGCTCGATCTCGAGCCGCCCGCCGGCGCGGCGCAGCGTGCGCTCGAGGTGCTGCAGATCGTCGCGCACGCGCGCGATCGGCTGCTCGGCGAGGCGCGCGATCTCGGTCACCGTCATCGGGCGCGCCCGCAGCAGCTCCAGCAGTTCCTTGCGGAACACCGTCAGCCCCGGAACAGCGCCCGCACGGCGTCGATCGTGTCGGCCTCGGCCGCCGTCTTGTCGTCGCGGTAGCGCTTGACGCGCGCGAAGCGCAGCGCCAGCCCGGCCGGGTACTGCGGGCTGGCCTGCACGTCGCCGAAGGCGATCTCGACCACCAGCTCGGGCCGCACGTGCACGGTGGCCGCGTCGCGCCCGATCTCCAGCGCGAGGAGCCGCTCCGTCTGCCGCGCCAGCATCGCGTCGGTCAGGCCCTTGAACGTCTTGCCCAGCATCACGAACCCGCCCCGGGCCGGGTCGCGCGCGCCGAGGTGCAGGTTGCTGAGCCAGCCGCGGCGGCGGCCGTGCCCCCACTCCGCGGCGAGGACGACCAGGTCCAGCGTGTGGGTCGCCTTGACCTTGAGCCACGCGGAGCCGCGGTTGCCGGCCTCGTACGTGGCGGCGAGCGATTTCGCCATCACGCCCTCGTGCCCGCGCGCGAGCGCGTCCTCGAGAAAGCGCCGCGCAGCCGCGGCATCGGCGGTCACGATGCGCGGGACGAGAAGCTCGCCCGGGAGCACGGCCCGCAGCAGGTCGAAGCGCTCGCCGGCCGGCCGGTCGAGCAGGTCCTCGCCGTCGGCGTGCAGGATGTCGAAGAAAAACGGCGAGAGCGGCAGCTCGCCGCGCAGCTCGGCGACGTTCTCCTTGCGGCCCATGCGCCGCATCGTGACCTGGAACGGGTGCGGGGTGCCGTCGTCGCGCAGCGCGATCGCCTCGCCGTCGAGGACGAGCCGGCGCGGCGGCAGCGCGCGGGCGATCTCGACGATCTCGGGGACCGCGGCGGTGACCTCGTTGAGGCGGCGCGAGAACACCCGCACCTCGTCGCCGTCCTTGTGCACCTGCACCCGCGCGCCGTCGATCTTCCAGTCCAGCGCCGCCTCGCCGAGCGCGCCGAGCGCCTCGTCCAGGTCGTCCGCCGGCTGCGCGAGCATCGGCTGGAGCGGCGTGAACACCCGCAGCGCGAAGCGCGCCAGCCCCGCGGCGCCCGCGGTGAGCGCGGCGCGCGCGACCGCCGCGAGGTCGCCCTCGACCATCAGCGCGCGGCGCACGTCGGCCAGCGGTACGCCCGCCGCGCGCGCGAGCGCGTCGGTCGCGATGCCGGCCAACGCTCCCTGGCGCAGCTCGCCCGCGATCAGCCGCAGCAGGAAGTCGCGCTCGGCCACCGTCGAGCGGCGGAACAGCCCGGCCACGAGCCGCGCGCGCTCGGCGGTCGAGCCGGGGCCGGTGGTCGCCGCGAGGCGCTCGAACTCCGCGTGGACGTCGCCGATCGACTGCGCGGGCCGCTCGGCCGCGGGGACGTCCCGCGCGGCGCCGAGCGCGGCCCAGCCGAGGCCGATCCGGCCCTGCGGCAGCCTGCCGGAGAGGTAGGACACGGCGGGCTCGATCTCGTCCGGCGCGAGGCGCCGCAGGAGGTCGGCCAGGTGCGCGACCTTCTCCGAGCGCGCGCGCGTCGCCGCCACGCGGTCCGAGGTCGCGACGATCTCGTCGAACAGCATCAGCGCGGCGGTTCCTCGTCGTCGGCGGGATCCGGGCGCGGGGTGACGTCCAGCACCACGGCCGGCAGCCCGGTGACCTGCAGGCGGTAGAGCGCCGGCTCGTCCGGGATCTCGAACACCGCGGCCGCCGGCAGCGCGGGGGGGCGGCCGTCTTCCTGCCACGCTTCGAGCGCGCCGCGGCCGCTGAAGAGGACCGGCTGGCCGAGCACGTCGACCGGGACGCCGACGGGGCGGAACAGGTCGCCGCGCTCGTCCACCAGCACGAGGTCGGCCCCGGCGCCGGCCGGGACCAGCCGCAGCGCGTCGGGCCCGCCCTCGACCGCGCGCAGGAGCAGCGTGACCTCGAGGAACGTGCGTCCCTCGGGCGGGCGCACGCCGGCGTAGTCGCGCCGGACCTGGTGCCCGAGCGGGATCAGGCGCACGCCGTTCGCGCCGACCTCGCGCCCCGGCACGTGCGCCGCCTCGCGCCCGAGCACGTGGCGGCTGAGCCAGTCCACCATCCGCTGGTGCGCGTCCGCGCGGTGCGCCGGCTCGATCAGGCCGTGCCCCTCGCGCGGGTAGATCACCAGCTCCGCCGTGCGCCCGAGCGCGGTCAGCGCGCGGTACAGCGCCTTGCTGTTGGTGACGAAGGTGTTGTCGTCCTCCAGCCCGTGCAGGATCAGGACCGGCGCGTCGATCGAGGCCGCGTGCGTCAACGGCGAGCGCTCGTGGTACAGCTCGGCCTTCTCCCACGGCGGCCCGCCGAGGTAGTGAACCTCCCAGGCGTAGAACTCCGAGGTGGAGAAGTCCTGCGCGAGGTCGAAGATCCCGCAGACCGAGACACCGGCCCGGAAGCGCTTCGTCGTGGCGAGGAGCCAGTTCGTGAGGTAGGCGCCGTAGCTCGCGCCGGCCGCCGCGGCGCGCGTCGTGTCCACCAGCCCCAGCCGGCCGAGGTGGTCCAGCCCGGCGACGATGTCTCGCGCGTCGCCGCCGCCGAGGTCGCCCTTGAGCGCGAGCGCGTACGACTGCGCGTACCCCGCGGAGCCGCGGTACTGCGGCATGAACACGGCCCAGCCGAGCCCCGCCAGCGCCTCGGCCTCGTAGATCCTGAGCGTGTCCACCGTCCGCCAGTGCGGCCCGCCGTGGATCCAGACCAGGACCGGTGGCGGTTCGCCGGCCGCGGCGCCGTTCCCCGGTTCGGGCAGCAGCAGCAGCCCTTCGTGGCGCAGCCCGTCGTTGTCCCACGCCACGCGCGTGCGCCGCGCGCGCCGCCACTCCTCGGTCTCGGGGTTGAGGTCGGTGAGCAGTTCCAAGGCGCCGCTCGCCGGGTCGACCCAGGCGATCTCGGGCGTGCTGGTGGCGTCCTCGACGATCGCGGCCAGCCGCCCGCTGCCGCGCGCCGCCGACAGGCACGCGAGGAGCTTTCCCTCGAGCGGCGACATTTCCCAGCGGCCGCTCGCCGGGTCGACGAGGACCAGCCGGCACTCGAAGCCCCAGGCGACGACGG
This sequence comes from Acidobacteriota bacterium, assembly GCA_017994815.1. Lineage (GTDB taxonomy): Bacteria > Acidobacteriota > Polarisedimenticolia > J045 > J045 > JAGOJY01. The sequence continues at coordinate 24,033 of JAGOJY010000020.1, read as the reverse complement.
CGGCGACGCGCCCGTCGGGCAGCACGACGAACTCCTCGAGGTCGCGGTCCACCCCGTCGAGCAGCGGCCGCGGCGCGGCCGGCTCCCCGGACAGGTCGACCGCGAACAGCTCCTGCCGGCTGAACGCGATCTGCGGGTCGGCCCAGCCGTGGAACAGGAGCCAGCGCCCGTCGGGCGTGAAGCGGGGCAGCCCCTCGGCGCCGCCGCGCCCTTTGGTCAGCCGGCGCTCCGCCCCGGACTCCAGGTCGCGCAGGATGACCTCGGTCTTGTCCGCGTCCTCCGGCCGGCCGGTGTGGTCGGTGCTGTACGCGAGCCACTTCCCGTCGGGCGAGACGTCGAAGTCCTGCACGCCCTTCTGGCCGCCGAGAAGGCGCCGCGCCTTCCCCTCCAGCGGCTGGAACCAGATCTCCCACTCCGGCAGGTCGCCGTGCACGACGATCCCGTCGTCCCGGTTGTCGCGGCGGCGGCGGCGCCAGCCGCGCTCCGCCGCCGGGCGCGGCGCCGGGCCGAGGAAGACCACGCCCGTCCCGTCCGGCCACCAGCGGTACAGGTCCACGCCTTCCGCCGCTTCCGTCAGGCGCCGCGCTTCCCCGCCGTCGTTCGCCAGCACGAAGACCTGCCGCTTGTCGATCCCCTCCTCGGTCTGGTCGTCCTCCTCGTCCTCGTGCGGCTGCGGGCGGAACGTGACGAACGCCAGCCAGCGCCCGTCGGGGGACCACGCCGGCTGTTCCGCGTCGTACAGGCCGAACGTCAGCGGCCGGTCCTGCAAACCGTTCTCGGGGGTCGGCGGCTCGGAGGGCGCGACGTGGACCTGCGAGTGCAGCTCGCTCTTGGCGAGGTCGGCGTCGGTCAGGGTGAACGCCACGCGGTCGCCCGAGGGGGCGGCCGACAACCCGGCCGGCAGGCGCAGCCCGATCAGGTCCAGCGGCGTGATGCGGCGTTTTCGCTCCACTTGGCAAGACTCCTGGAAGACGGCCGCCTCGGCGGCAAAGGCGGGATTTTAGACCCCGCGCCCGGGACCGCTAGCGCCGCGGGGCGGATGGGGTCGCGGCCGCTGTCCTCGGCCGGCGGCGCTGCCGGCCTTCTCAAGTCCGCGCGGCGACTGCCGATGAGAGACCGGGGGCACCATTGCGCGAGCAGGCCGAGAAACCACAAACGCTGTTCCCGGTCGCGCTGGCGTCCCTGGAACCCGGCTCGATCGTCCCCTGCGACCTCTGGCTGCGGCACGGCGAGGGCGAGGCGCTCCTGTACCGCTCGCGCCAGCTCCCGTTCACCCTCGAGCACCGCGAGCGCCTGATGGGGATGAACGTCGAGACGGTCTGGGTCGCCTTCGAGGACGCCGCGCTCTGGTCGCAGTACACCGAGGAGCGGCTGCGGCGCCGCGTCAGCGATCCCGACGTGCCGCTCAACGACCGGGCGAAGATCCTGGTCGAGGCCTCGCGGCCGATCATGAAGGACGTCCTGACCAACCCGCGCGAGCCGCACACCGAATCGCGCGTGACGAACCTCGCCGGCTCGGTCTGCGAGCTGATCCGCGGCCCGGAGGCGTTCGCCGCCACCGTGCGGCTGATGGAGCACGACTACTACACCTACACGCACAGCCTGCACGTGGCGATCTACAGCGTCGCGCTCGCCGGCGCGGTCGGCGTGGACGACGCGGATGTGCTGATGGGGATCGGACGCGGGACGCTGATGCACGACTGCGGCAAGGTCGCGCTGCCGGCGTACCTCCTGAACAAGCCGGGGCGACTCGACGAGGGCGAGTGGGACCTGATGCGGACCCACCCGCTGCGCGGCGTCGAGGTGCTCGAGGAGACCGGCTGGCAGGACCGCGTCGTGTACGACATCTGCCTGAACCACCACGAGCGGATGAACGGCTCGGGGTATCCGCGATCGGTGCAGGGCGACGAGATCCCGGTCGCGGCGCGGATCACCGCGATCGCCGACGCCTACGACGCGATGACCACCGACCGCGCCTACCACCGCGCGATGCGCGGCTCCGAGGCGCTGTGGATCATCCGCCGGCAGTGCGCCGACCACTACGACCAGGAGCTGGTCGAGCGCTTCATCAGGTCCTTGATCGTGCCGCTCGGCGTCTGACGGCGCACCACCGTAACATCGTCCCGTGAACCTCCTGGACCGGCTGCGCGGAGCGCTGGCGCGGCGCCGCGATGCGGCGCGCCGGCTGCACGCGGCCCGCGCCGAGCTGGACCGACTGTTCGCCGAACCGGCGCTGCTCGCGCAGGGACGGCTCAAGCCACACCACCGCCACCGGGCGACGATCCTCGAGGTCCGCGGCCCCGCGGGCGAACCGATCGAGAGCGTGCTGTTCGGCATCGTCCGGCACCCGCGGCCCCATCCGCTGGCCCCGCGGGGCGACGACGTGCTCGAGCTGTTGGAGTACCGCCCGGCGGAGCGGTCCCTGCGCGTGGTCGGCGCGTCGAACCTCACCCGGCAACGCGGCTGACGTATCCTTGCCGCATGAGGTCGCGCCCGGCCCCGCTGCTGGCAGTCCTTCTGGCCCTGGCCACGTCGTCCTTGGCGCTGCCGCCGGAGAAGGAACGCTGGATCGAACTGCGCAGCGCCAACTTCACCCTGTTCAGCAACGAGAGCCGGGCCCGGACGCGCGAGCTGGCGCTGCGCTTCGAGATGCTGCGCGAGACGATGCGCCAGCTCTCGCCGGACATGCGCCGCGGCGCGCTGTCGGTCAACTCGCCCCTGCCGACGTTCGTGTACGTGTTCGACCGCGCGACGGCGTTCCAGCCGTACCGCGACGCGCTCGCGGGCCCGCAGTCGGCCGGCCTGTTCTCGTCGAAACCCGACGGGAACTACATCGTCGTCCAGGCCGCGATCCCCGACCCGGTGCAGGTCGCGGCGCACGAGTACCTGCACTACTTCCTGCACAACAACTACCCCGCGGTTCCGGCCTGGCTGGACGAGGGATTGGCCGAGTTCTACAGCTCGATCCGCTTCTCGGGCTCCAAGGTCGAGCTGGGCCACCCGGTGCCGGGGAACCTGCAGTGGCTGCAGCAGCACCCGCCGCTGCCGCCGGGCGAGCTGGCGCGGTCCGCGCCCGCCGCGCACGGCGCGAACGCGCCGCGCGGCAGCGCGTTCTACGCCTCGAGCTGGCTCTTGACCCACTACCTCGTGGCCGGCAGCGCCGCGCGGCGCGAGCAGCTCGGGACGTACCTGGAGCTGCTCAAGGACGGCGAGGACCCCGGGCCGGCGTTCGTCCGCGCGTTCGGCGGACCGCCCGCGGACCTCGACGCGGAGCTGCGCGAGTACGCGCGCGCGGCGCGTTCGCGCCTGCCGCACTGGACGGTCGACCTGCCCGAGTTCCACCCGGACGACACCGCTGTCATCCGCGAGCTGGCGCGCCACGAGGTGCTGGCCCGCCTCGGCCGGCTGCTGGTGGATGACGGGCCCGCGGCGGCGGTCGCCGAGGAGCACCTGCAGGCGGCACTCGCGCTGGAACCGCGATCGGACGAGGCGCTGCTCGGCCTCGGCCTTCTCCGCACTCTCGCGCAGCGCAGCGACGAGGCGGCCGAGTTCTTCCGCCGCGCCGCCGAGGCCGCACCCGCGAACCAGCTCGCGCAGTTCTACCGCGCCCAGCTCTTGCTCGAGCCGTTGGGCGGCCCGTTCGTGCCCGGCGAACCGCCTCCCGCCGTGCTCGAAGCGCGCCGGCTGCTCGAGCGCAGCGTCCGGTTGAACCCGGCGCACGCCGAGTCGAGGTACCTGCTCGGCCTGACCTACCTGTTCGAGCGCGGCCGCACCAACGAGGCGATCGCGCAGATGCAGACGGCGCTCGAGCTGCTGCCGGAGCGCTGGGACCTCGCGGCGAACCTCGCCGGCGCGCTGGCGTTCAACGGCGAGCACCGCCGCGCGCTGGAGCTGCTGCAACAGGCCACGCTGCGCGCGCCCGACGAGGCCACGCGCGCGCAACTCGAACGGCAGGCCGGCGCGATCCGCGAACAGCAGCGCGCCGCGCGCGCGCCGTCCGCACCACCGCGCCCGGACCGGCCGCCCGCCGCCGCCCCCGCGCCGCCCGCGGCCGCGGTTCCCGCCGGCAGCGCGATCGACCCCGGGTACCAGAAGCTCGTCGACCGCTACAACGAGGCCGTCGAGCTGGCCAACGCGGGCAAGCTGCAGCGCGCGCTGGCGCTGATGGAAGAAGTCTCGGCCGCGGCGACGGGAGACCTCGGCGAGCGCGCCCGCGCGCTCGTGACCAAGTGGCGCGCGCGGCTGACCATGATCACGCCGGCCCGCTGATGCGGGACCGGGCCGGCGGTCTGTTCCGCACCAAGCGGCTGGACGAGATCCTCGCCGCGGCCGAGCGGCCGCAGCATGCGCTGCGCCGCGCGCTCGGGCCGGTCCACGTGACCTTGCTCGGCGTCGGGGCGATCGTGGGCGCCGGGATCTTCGCCACGATCGGCACCGCCGCCGCCGGCGACGCGGCGCGGCCGGGGGCGGGACCGTCGATCATCGTCTCGTTCGTCATCACGGCTGCGGTCTGCGCGCTGACCGCGCTGTGCTACGCCGAGATGGCGTCGATGGTGCCGATCTCCGGCTCGGCCTACACCTACTCCTACGCCACGCTGGGCGAGGTGGTGGCCTGGATCATCGGCTGGGACCTGATCATCGAGTACGCGGTGGGCAACGTCGCGGTCGCGATCAGCTGGGCCAACTACTTCCGCACGTTGCTCGGCGAGTTCGGGATCCACGTCCCGGACTGGCTCTCGACCGACCTGCGCACCGCCGCGCGCATCCCGGGGCTGTTCGAGAACGCACCGCACATCATGGGCGTGCCGATCGTGTTCAACCTGCTGGCGTTCCTGATCGTCGCCGCGGTCACGATCGTGCTGGTGTGGGGCATCCGCGAGTCCGCGGCGTTCAACGCGGTGATGGTCTCGATCAAGATCGCGGTGCTGTCGTTCTTCGTCGGCTTCGCGTTCCTCGCGGTCGAGGGCGGGCAGCGGGCGGCGCACTGGACGCCGTTCCAGCCGAACGGCTGGGCCGGGACGCTCGCCGGCGCGGCGGTCGTGTTCTTCGCCTACATCGGCTTCGACGCCGTCTCCACCGTGGCCGAGGAGACGCGGCACCCCGCGCGCGACCTGCCGTTCGGCATCATCGCCTCGCTGGCGATGTGCACGGTGCTGTACATCGCCGTCGCGGCGGCGTTCACCACGATGATCCCGTACGGCGAGCTGGTGCAAAGGCTGGCGACCGAGCAGGCCGAGCCGCTGACGATGGCGCTGCAGCACGCGGCACCGGGCTCGCACTGGGCGCTGGTGATCGTCGCCTTCGGCTCGGTCGTCGCGCACACGGCGGTCCTCCTGGTGTTCCAGCTCGGCCAGCCGCGGATCTTCTTCTCGATGGCGCGCGACGGCCTGCTGCCGCCGGTGTTCGCCCGCGTGCACCCGCGGTTCCGCACCCCGCACGTGACGACGATCCTGACGGGGCTGCTCGTCGGCGGCTTCTCCGCGGTGACCAGCATCGAGGAGATGGTCGACCTGACCAACATCGGGACGCTGTTCGCTTTCGTGCTGGTGTGTGCCGCGATCCCGGTGCTGCGGCTCAGGGACCCGCTGCGCACCCGGCCGTTCCGCGTGCCGCTCGGGCCGTGGCTGATCCCCGCGCTCGGCGCGTCCTCGTGCATCGGGCTGATGGTCTACCTGCCCCCGCTGTCGTGGTGGCGCTTCATCGGCTGGCTGGCGCTGGGGCTGTCGATCTACATGTCTTACGGCGTGACCCGCAGCGCGCTGGCCGGATCCGGCGACGCGCGACGCACGCCGCCGGCGCTCAAGATCTCGGCGGTCGGGTTCCTCGCGGCGGCGGCGGGGCTGTTCGTCCTGCCGCACGACCTCTCGCCGTTCGCGTGGCTGGCCGGCCGCGGCGCGCTGACGCCGCGCGCGCTCACCGGCCTGGCGCTGGCGCTGGCCGGCGCCGGGCTCGGGGTCGCGGCGGGCGCGGCGGGGCTGCGCCGGCTCGCGCGGCGCTGATCGGCGCCCCGCGCGGGGGTATGATCGGCACCGGGACCCACGCACGATGGAGGATTCGCGCGTGAAGACGATCGTCAACCGGACCACCGCGCCGCTCCGGATCCAGCTCGGCCACGGCAAGATCCTGCACCTCGCGCCCGGGCACACCGGCCAGGTTTCCGACGACGCGCTCGAGCACAAGTCGCTCGCGGCGCTCGTGGAGAAAGGCGAGGTCGAGGTCCTCGACGAGGACTCGCACCCGCGGCACGGGGCGCAGGGTGCCGCGCCGCACGCCGGGGGCGCCGCGCACCATCCGCCGACCGGCGTGCGCCCCAAGGGCGATCGCTGACCTGAACGACGTTTTGCCGGGGCGGCACGGCCGGAGCGCATGGACCCGGTCAAGAAGAACGCCACGTACGCGCTCGCGCATGCCCGAGTTCCCGGCCGCTCGAGCAGGGGCTGTGGGTCATCGCCGCGACCCACGCGGGCGAGGGGCTAGTCCGCCCCGAGCCGCTCGAGAGCGGGGATTTTGACCTGTCGGAGTGGTGGCCCGCGGCGGCGCGTCCCTGGGCGCGCGCTATCCTCGGAGTTGGCCCGGCACCGCCGGGGAGCCGTCCCGTCACTCCCCTGTCACATACCGCGCCGCCCGACGCGCCCGGAGGTATCCCGATGCGCTGCCGATTGCTCATGCTGCTGGTGCTGCCGCTCCTCGCGCTCGGCACCGGCGTCGCGCTGGCCGGCGTGCCGCTGTCCGCCGGCCTCGATCTTCCCGATCTTTCCCCCGTGCTCGGCGACCTGGCGCACTTCGGCGCCGGGCTGACCCGGATCCAGGACAAGCCCGACGTGCCGAAACCCGACGCGCCGGACGTGGACGCCCCCGACCTCAACGTCAAGGTCGATTCGGGTTCGGACACCGTGTGGTACGCGAACCCGCTGTGGATCGCGGTCGGCGCGATCGTCGTGCTGCTGGTGATCGTGCTGATCGTGCTCGCGGCCCGCGGCGGAGGCACGACCGTCGTCCGCGACTGATCCGCGGCGACAGCTGCCGCCGGCGGTTCCCCGGGTCGGCGGTGGCTGTTCCCGGTTCACGGGAGCGCGACGATCGACTCCACCAGGTAGAACGCCGCCCCGGGCTCGCCGAGCGCGTCCACGTCGATGAACGACGTCGCGAGCGGCCGGCCGACCTGTGCGAAGCCGGAGCCGGGGGACGCGGAACGCGTGACGGCGTAGCCGAGCGGCGGGTCGACCCCGCCCGACGCCGACGGCGCGGTCCACGCCAATCGCGCGTGGCCGCCGGCGATCCGCGCAACGCGCAGCGTGTCGCCGACCGCGCCCGGTGCGGGGCCCGCGGGCACGGTCCACGGTGAGCAGGAGAGCGTCACGCCGACCAGCGAGAAGTCGTCCACCCCGCCCTCGACGGTGTCGTCCGCGACCGCGTCCTGCACCGTGAACCGCACCGACGTCGCGGCCCCGGGCTGCAGCAGGTCCGACAGAACGACGCGGCGGCGGCGCCAGAGCGACTCGCTGGCGGTGACGTTCTCCACCAGCTTCCACGTCGTCCCGTTCGCCGTCGCCTCGACCGTGAAGCGGTCTTCGCCCACCGGGTCGGAACCGTGGAACCAGCGGTGGTAGACGAGTTCCACCGCCGAGAAGCCGCGCGCATCGCGCGCCGGCGAGGTCAGCACCGCGCTGCCGCCGTCGACGTCCGCGGCATCGGGGTCGGTCGGCCCGTTGCCGGTGACATAGGCCAGCGTGCCGGGCTCGGGCGTGTGGTCGGACGACGGCGCGACCGGGAACCCGTCGCGCTCGGTGCCGACCGGCGCCTGCCGCACCCAGCGGCCGGCGCTCGCGCTGCCGCCCGCCGTGAATCCGAGGTCCTGCTCGAAGTCGTCGGCCAGGAGCGTCGTGCGCGTCTCGGTCCCGATCGGCAGCAGCAGCGGCTCGAGGCGCGCGCCCGTCCCGTGGCGCAGCTCGACCGACAGCTCCGCCAGCTTCCCGCAGCTCCCCTCGGCGAACTCGAGGCTGAGCGCGCCGGCGGGCGTGTCGGCCTGCGCCAGCGCGGGCAGGTCGAGGACCGCGTAGCGGTCGCGCGCGGCAGCCAGCACGCCGCCCGCCACGATCACCTCGACTCCCGCGAGGTCGGCGCCCGACGTGTTCTCGAGCGTGAGCACGAGGCCGTCGATCTCCCCGGCGTCGGCGCCCCCGTCGCCGTCGCCGCGCGGCGGGCCCGCGTCCACGACACGTGCGGCGACGACGCGCACGGGCGGGCCGAGCGCGGCCAGCGCGGCCTCGGCATCCGGGAGCCCGGAGCCGTAGCGCGGGTCGCGCCCCGGCGGGCCGAGATCGCGCGACGTCGCGACGAGCGCCTCGGCGAGACGCGCCGGCGCGGCGCCGGGCGCGGCCTGCGCGAGCAGCGCGAGGATCGAGCTGATGCGCGGGGCCGCGGCGGACGTCCCGGCGAATACCGCGTAGCCGCCGCCGAGCGCGGTCGAGAGCGAGGCGTCGCCGGGCGCGACGAGGTCCGGCTTGCCGAGGCCGGCCGATCCGCCCCACGCCGGGTAATCGCGGTACTCGGGCGGCATCTCGTGCGGATAGGCCGGGTCGCGCTCGCTGCGGATGTCGGTCCACTCCGCCGGCCCGTAGGGCGAGCTGGGGACCACGCCGAGCGAGCGCGCGTCGACGTTGCCGATCCCGAGCACGCTGGAGACACCGCCGCGCGGGTCCTGCTCCGGCGCCAGCCACGGCGGGGGGCAGTTGGCCGGGGCGGCCACGTTGTACGGGATCGGTTCGGTGTCCAGCAGTTCGCCGGTGTTGCCGCCGCTGTTGACGTGCACCAGCCCCGCCGCGAGTTCGACGTCGGCCTGGCGCCGCCACGACGGGTAGTCCGGCCGCGGCAGGAACGACCACTTCCACGACACCGACTGGCTCAGCACGTCGGCGCCGTTGGCGACCGCGTACTGCGCGGCTTCCCACAGCGACGCCTGCGTCGTGCCGCGGCGCAGGACCATCAGCCGCGCGCCCGGCGCGCCTCCGGTCTGGCTGCCCGAGGTGCCGTCGCCGACGATCAGCCCCGCCGCCTGCGTGCCGTGGCCGGCGGCGTCGGACGGGTCGGCGTCGTTGCTCGCGAAATCCCAGCCATGCACGTCGTCGATGTAGCCGTTGCCGTCGTCGTCCACGCCGTTGCCCGCGATCTCGCCGGCGTTGGTCCACAGCCGGTTCGCGAGGTCGGGGTGCGCCATGTCGACGCCGGTGTCGAGCAGCGCGACGACCGCGCCGCGCCCGGTGATGCCGCGGTCCCACGCCTCCGGGATCCGCAGCGCCACCAGCGGCTGCTCGGGCGGGACGGCGCGGTTGGGGCCATCGCCCGCGTCGTCGATGCCGGCCTGCGGCGGGTCCTCGAAGACTCCCGCGACGCCGGGCAGCCCGGCGATCGCGCGCCACGCCGGCGCCGGGAGTTCGCCGCAGACCACGCCGGCACCCCACAGGACCTGCGCCCGCGAGCCCGCCGCGGTCACGGCGTCCACGACCGGGCGCGCGGCCTGTTCGGCCTCGGCGCGTAGCACGGCGACGAGTCGCTCGCGGCGCTCCGCCGGCTCGCCCCGCTCCGGCCACCCCGGCAGCGATCGCGGCTCCCTTAGGCCGGCCAGGCGCGCGCAGGCGTGGACACGCCCGCCGTCCGCCGGCGGGCCGGCGAGCGCGGGGAACAGGGACAGGGCGCATGCCAACAGCGCCGGCCGCAGCGGTCTCATTGGCGCAAGAGATACGGCGAAAGCGTGCCGCGCGATACGCCGGCAGCCAGGAACGAACGCTTTCACACCGCTGGGGACGCCGGCGCACTGGCCGGCGCCGCGGCCCTGCCGCCGCCGTCCCCGCGGTGCCGATAGAATCGGCGGCCGGGAGCTGCCGATGACGCAAGCCGCGCGCTGGGCCACGATCCTCATCCTCGCGTTCTTCCTCGTCTCCATCGGCGCCGTGCTGGCCGTGATCTGGGCCGCCGGGACGCCGCGCCTCGCCTTCGGCGGACCGTCGGTCGTCGCGATCCGGCTCGAGGGCGAGGTGCCGGAAACCGCGGGCCTGAACCCGTTCCAGCAGCTGTTCGGGCGCGCGCTGGATTTCCGCGACCTGCTCGACGGCGTCGAGAAGGCCCGCACCGACCCGCGGATCAAGACGATCCTGCTCGAGGTGCGGGCGCCCGCGCTCGGCTGGGCCCAGGTCGAGGAGCTGCGCGCCGCGCTCTCGCGCTTCCGCGCGTCGGGCAAGAACGTCGTCGCGTTCATGGAGACCGCCGGCGAGTTCAGCGGCGCCACCGGGATGTACCTCGTGGCCAGCGCGGCGGACCGGGTGGTCCTCGCGCCGCCCGGGGACGTCGGCCTGCTCGGCGTGCGCGTCGAGACGCCGTTCGTGCGCGGGCTGTTCGACAAGCTCGAGGTCACCCCGCAGTTCGGCCAGCGCAAGGAGTTCAAGAACGCCGCCAACATCTACACCGACCAGGACTACACGCCGGCGCACCGCGAGGCGACCTCGCGGCTGCTCGCCTCGTTGCACGAGGACGTGCTCGCGGCGGTCGCCGCGGACCGCAAGCTGACGGTCCCGCGCGTTCGTGAGCTGGTGGACGGCGGCCCGTACACCGGTCCGGAGGCGCTGGAAAACGGGCTCGTGGACGAGCTCGCGTACCGCGACGAGGTGCTCGGGCAGCTCGAAGACGCGGCCGGCGGCAAGCAGCCGTTCGTCACGCTCGAGCAGTACCTGGCCCACGACCGGCCGCACGATTCCGGCCGCCGCAAGATCGCGCTGGTCTACGCCGTCGGGGCGATCGCGCGCGGCGACTCGCAGGACGACCCCTTGGCCGGGCTCGTGGCCGGCTCGGACACCATCACCCGCGCGCTGCGCGCTGCCCGCGAGGACGACTCGGTGGTGGCGGTCGTGCTGCGCGTGGACAGCCCCGGCGGATCGTACGTCGCCTCGGACCTCGTCCGGCGCGAGGTCGCGCTGACACGCGAGGTGAAGCCGGTCATCGCCAGCATGGGGAACGTCGCGGCCTCGGGCGGGTACTTCGTCGCGATGCAGGCGAGCCAGATCGTCGCCGACTCCGGCACCATCACGGGGTCGATCGGCGTGTTGGCGGGCAAGCTCGTCACCGAGCGCTTCTGGCAGGACAAGCTGGGGATCCGGTTCGCCGGGCTGCAGGAGGGAAAGAACGCCGACTTCTACTCCTCGCAGGTGCCGTGGGACGAGGCCGACTGGCGGCGCATGGACGCGATGCTGGACCGGATCTACGCCGACTTCGTGGCCAAGGCGGCCGAGGGTCGCGGGATCCCCGCGCAGGAGCTGGAGCCCAACGCGCACGGCCGCGTCTGGAGCGGCAAGGACGCGCTCGAGCGCGGCCTCGTGGACAGCATCGGCGGGCTCGCGGACGCGATCGAGCTGGCGCGCGCGGAAGCCGGGCTCGACCCGGGGGACGCCTACCGCGTCGTCGTGCTGCCGCGGCAACCCACGCTGGTGGAGGCGCTGTTCAACCGCCAGCGGAAGGAGTTCGTGCTGTCGCGCGAGGCGCGCGCCGTCCTGCGCGCGCTGGGCCTCGCGCGGGGCGCCACGGGCGAGCAGTTCCTGCTCGACCCTGCCGTGCCCGACATCCGCTGAAGATGTTCCGGCTCGAGCTGGCGAACGGGCTGTTCGGCGACCCGCTGGTCGTGGTCCGCCTGCCGTGGATCCCGCGCGTGACGCTGCTCGACGCCGGCGACGCCGTCGCGCTCGGCCCGCGCACGCTGCTCGACGTCGCCGACGTGCTCGTGTCGCACGCGCACGTGGACCACGTGTTCGGCCTGGCCCGGGTGCTGCGCGCGCGGCTCGGTCACCGCGACCGGCCGCTGCGGCTGGTCGGCCCGCCGGGGCTGTGCGCCCAGGTCCGGAGCCACTTCGACCTGTACTCGTGGAACCTCGTCGACGCGTTCCCGCTCGACCTGGCCGTCGTCGAGCTGCACGACGGCGCGGCCGAGACCTGGCGCCTGCCGCGGCAGGGGTCGTTCGAGCCGGACTTGGCCTCGCGGGCGGCGCTGGCGCCCGGAGCCGCAGTTGTCGGCGACGAGCTGCTGCAAGTGCGCGCGCTCGCGCTCGATCACGGCGGGATCCCCTCGATCGCCTACCGCGTCGAGGAGCGGCAGGCGATCAACATCGATGCGGCCGCGCTCGAGCGCTGCGGGCTGGCGCCCGGCCCGTGGCTCGGCTCGCTCAAGGACGCCGTCCGCCGCGGCACGCTCGACGGCACGCTGCAGCTGCCCGGCGGCTCGTCCGCGCCGGTCCGCGAGCTGGCTTCGCAGCTCGTCCGGGTCGGCGACGGCGATTCGCTGGTGTACGCGGCCGACATCGGGCCCCGCGACGACAACCTGGCCGCGCTCGCGGAGTTCGCGCGCGGCGCGCGCCTGCTGATCATCGAGACGCACTACCGCGACGCGGAGCGCGGCCTCGCCGAGCGCAACGCGCACCTGACCGCGGCCGATGCCGGCCGCGTGGCGCGCGCGGCGGGGGTGCGGGCCGTGGCGCCGCTCCACCTTTCGCCGCGCTACGAAGATGCGGCCGACGCCGTCCTCGACGAACTGGCCCGGGCGGCCGACCCGGTGCCGCTGGAGTTGCTGGCTTGAGCGCCCGGCTGCGGGTCGGCGCTCCGCCCGACCTGCACGGTGCGGTCCTGTCGTGCGGGCTGGACCTGCCGCCGTGGTCGGAGCGCGTGGAGTTCGTGCGCGAGCCGCCGGCCCGTCTCGCCGCGGGGATGCGCGCGGGGGAGTTGGACATCGCGCTCTTGCCGCTCCACGAGGCGCTGCGGGACCAGGCCTACGACATCGTCCCCGGCCTCTCGGTCTGCAGCCTCGGCGCCGCCGGCATCGCCGCGCTCCACCGCTGGCGAGCGCTGCCGAAAATCGCGCGGATCGCGGCGCGCGAGCCGGGGCACGTCGCCGGGCCGCTCGTGCGCGCGTTGTTCGCGGCGTCCGGCGTGAACGCCCCCGAGTTGGTCTCCTGGGAGGGGCCGCCGGAGGCCGCGCGCGCGGTGGCCGACGCCGTCCTCGTGACCGGCGATGACGCGCTGCGCGCGGCGGCCGGCGAAGCGCAGCGCCTCGACCTCGGCGGCGCCTGGACCTCCCTGACGCGCCAGCCGTTCGTGTGGTCGCTCTGGGCCGCGCGGCCCGGCACCGTCGATCGTCCGACTTACGCGTTACTTCACGCGGCGCGCACGCGCGGTCGCCACGACCTGGAGCGGTTGGTTCAGGAACATGCCCGGGCCACCGAACGCGACTTGTCCGGATTGTTGCGACAGGTGCACGAATCCGTCGTCTACCGCCTCGGGCGCCGGCAGCTCGCGGCGATCGAAGAGTTCTGGACCACCGCCGCCGGCGCGGGGATCCTGCCGGCGTGGCTGCCGGTCCGCTTCGTCCCTTTCGCCGGCGCGTGCGACCCGCTTTCATCGCGCCGCGGGCGCGAGTAGAATCCGCGGTCGTCTAGCTTGGGCTGCCGACGCCAGGTATCGCCACGGGGTGTTCAGGGGAGGGGCTTGATGTCTGATCCGGGCCTTCGGACTCGGAAAGGCTCTCGCAACCTTGTTTCGTGTTACCTCGAGGACGCCCGGCGCGCGCACCACGCGCGCACGACGGAACCACCGCGCCGTCGTGGCGGCAAGAACGCCCGGATCAGCGAACTGGTCGAGCCGCACCTGTTCTACGTCGTGCAGGTCGCCAGCGAATTCCAGTCGCGCGACATTCCGTTCGAGGAGTTGCTCGCCGAGGGCAACATGGGCCTGGTCGAGGCCGCCCACCGCTTCGACCCCACGCACGAGGTGAAGTTCCTCACCTACGCCTCGTGGTGGATCAGGAAGCGCATCCTCGACTACATCACCCGCGAGGGGAAGTCGGTGCGCCTGACGCGCTACGCGCGCGAGCGCCGCCGCGACCTGCGCGTGCTGCGCGAGGCCCTCGCGCGCGAGCTGAAGCGCGAGCCGACCCCGGAGGAACTCTCGCGCACCTCGGGGCTCGGCGTCGAGGCGGTGCTCGAGCACTCCTCCGGCAACCTGCGCGTGATCTCGATCGACGAGGAGGGGGCGGACGAGTCCAGCTCGTCGATGATCGAGCGGCTGACCGACCGCAAGAACATCGCCGCCGACGACCTGCTCGACCGGCGCCGGGTCCAGCTCCGCGTGCGGCGCGAGATCGCCCGCCTGCCGTACCGCGAGCGGCTGATCATCGAGAATCGCTTCGGCCTCGACGGCCGCGACGCGATGACCTTCCAGCAGCTCGGCACGATCCTCGGCCTGAGCCGCGAGCGCGCGCGCCAGATCGAGCAGGAGGCGATGACGCGCCTGCGGCGCCGCCTCTCGCGCCTGCACCGCTAGCAGCGTCCGACACACGAGCCGACGCGAACTACGGGGACGGGTGTTCCGCCGGTCGCCTCAGCGCAGGGCGTCGAGCATGCGGCGCGCGATCGCGTCCGGCGCGCCGATCGCCGTGTTCAGCAGGATGCAGCGCGTCGTCGCGAACAGCCGCTCGTGCTGCGCGCGCAAAGCATCGAGCCGTCCCGTGTCCGAGCCCGGCAGGTGCGGGTTGAGGAACGGGATGGCGCGCCCGCGGCTCCCTGGGAGCAGCCCGCCCGCGAGGTAGCGCGCGGCCTCGCGCGGGTTGAGTTCCTGCGCTGCCGGCAGCGCCGGCTCCTTCGCCAGGAGCACCGCCAGCCGTGGCGTGGTCCGCCGCGCGTGGTGCCCGCCGCCGGCCAGCCACGCCGGGTCGACCATGATCCGGCCCGCGGTCGATGCCAGCGTGCAGGCGCTCCCGCCGCGATCGAGCGGGCAGTCGTCGGACTTGGCGCAGTACTCCACGGTGCACTGGTCACGCCGCGTGACGATGTTCTCCAGCTTGGCGCGGTCGAGAAGCGCCTCGAGCTGCGGGACGTGCTTGGCCCACTTGGCCTTGAGGTACAGCTTGCGCTCCGGCAGGTCGGCGTGCGCTGCCGACCCGTTCAGCCGCACCAGCACCGCATCGCTGGCCACCAGCTTGACGCCGTCCTCCTGCAGCGCGGCCGCCAGCACGCCGGTCCGCCCGCTGCCCGGCCCGCCCCACACGAGCACGCCGTTCCCGGCGCGGTCCAGCGCGGCGCAGTGCGCGAACAGCGAGTCCGACGCGCGGGACGCCGACTCCGCGGCCAGCGCCAGCACCTGCGAGCGCAGCTGGCCGTAGAACGCCGTGTTGAACACGAAGCCGGTCGCGGTGGCGAGGCTCAGCAGCGACGTCGGGCCGCGGCCCGGGACGTCCTTGACGGCGTAGACGACCGCGTGCGGTGCGATCTCGCCGTCCAGCGCCGCCGGGTAGAAGTTCTCCTGGAAGAAATCGGCCAGGTGCGGCGAGTTCGAGCGCAGCTGGATCACCGCCCCGGCCACGCTGGCGTTCCACTCGAAGTAGCTGTCCGGCTGCAGCCGCTCTTCGGACTCGGCCAGGAGCGTGTTGCGCTCGTCGAGCGGGACCGAGCGCGTCTCGACGTACTCGGCGACCTTCGTGACGACGTTGTTGAGCGCGCGCGGGCGCAGCCGCCGCGGCTGCTCCAGCTTGGACAGCGCCTGCGCGATCCGCCGCAGGCCCTCTTCCAGTCGCTCCATCGACGTGGCGAACGACATGCGGATGTTCTCGGGCGTGCCGAACGCCTCGCCCGGGACCACCGCCACCCGCGCTTCCTTCAGCAGGTAGTACGAGAGCCCGTACGTGTTGCGCATCGGCGCGCCCTGGTACTCGCGGTCGATGTAGCGCGCGACGTTGGGGTAGGCGTAGAACGCCCCCTGCGGGTTCGGGATCGAAACGCCGGGGATCGAGCGCAGCTTGTAGACGACGAAGTTGCGCCGCCGCTCGAACTCCTGGCGCATGCGCTCGACGTCCATCGCGCACGAGCGCAGCGCCTCGACGGCCGCTTTCTGGACGAACGACGTCGCGTTCGAGGTGTTGTGCGACTGGATCTTGGAGCAGGCGGCGACGACCTCGCGCGGCCCGGCCATGTAGCCCAGTCGCCAGCCGGTCATCGAGAACGCCTTGGAGAAGCCGTTGACCACGATCGTCTTGCGCCGCGCGGCCTCGCTGACCGACGCGATCGAGACGAAGCGTTGGCCGTCGTAGACCAGCTTCTCGTAGATCTCGTCGGCGATGATCCAGAGGTCTTCCTTGACCGCGACCTCGGCCAGCGCCGCCAGCTCCGCGCGCGAGTACGAGGCGCCGGTCGGGTTGGACGGGTAGTTCAGGATCAGCGCCTTGGTGTTGGGCGTGATCGCCGCCTGGAGGTCGCTCGGCATCAGCCGGAAGCCTTCCTCCTCGCGCGTCGGCAGGAACACCGGCCGCGCGCCGGCGAGCGTGACCTGGTCCGGGTACGAGACCCAGTACGGCGCCGGGATCAGCACGTCGTCGCCGGGCGAGAACAGCGCCAGCGCCAGGTTGAACAGCGCGTTCTTCGCCCCGGGGGAGACCAGGATCTCCTCCGGCGAGTACGACAGGCCGTTGTCCCGCGAGAGCTTGTCGCAGATCGCCTGCTTCAGCTCGGCGATGCCGTCGTTGGCCGTGTACTTGGTGAAGTTGGCGTCGATGGCGGCCTTGCCCGCGCGCTTGACCGCCTCGGGCGTGGCGAAGTCGGGCTCGCCGACCGACAGGTCGACGATGTCGATCCCCTGCGCTCGCATCTGCTGCGCGCGCGCGACGATGCGCAGGGTCGGCGACATCGCGATGCGATTGACGCGATCGGACAGCATGGCGTCCTCGGCTCAAGGACGCCGCGCGCGGCCGCGCGGGCCGCGCGCGGCGGCGCCTACGATTTTTCGGGCAACTTCGGCCGGTGGATGAGGTCGTCGAGCTTGAGCCCGGTCAGCGACTCGACCACGGCCGGCAGCTGCGCGAGGACCGTGGCCACCTGGGCCGTCAGCTTCGGCGCGCCGTTGCCGTCGCCGACCATCACGATCTTGTCCACCTTGGACAAAGGCTCCGAGACGGCGCGGGCCAGATCCGGAAGCTGGCGGATCACCATCTCGGCCAGCGCCGCGTCGTTGTACTGCTTCCACGCCGCCGCCTTCTCGCGCATCGCCTCGGCCTCGGCCTTGCCGCGCGCGGTCATCGCCTCGGCCTCGGCGTTGCCGGTCAGCCGGATGCCGGCCGCGCGGCCCTTGGCCTCCAACTCCTTGCGGTACGCGTCGGCCTCGGCTTCCAGCCGGCCCTGGTACTGCATCGCCGCCGCGGGGCGCTTGACGGTCGCTTCCAGCTCCATCTCGCGGCGCTCGATCTCGGCCGACTCGATCTTGGCCGCCAGCTCCTTCTCGGTCAGCCGCACCTGCGCTTCCTGGCGCTTCAGCTCGAGATCGAGCCGCGAGCGCTCCAGGTCGTAGGCGATGTCGGCGTTGGCGCGCTTGGTGTTCACGGCGGCCTGGAAGTCGGCGCGCTGCATCTCGAAGTCGCGCGTCGCGCGGGCCAGTTCGGCCTCGGCCGCGAGCCGCGCCACGTCGCCCTCGTTGCGGGCGCGCGCGGTGTTGATCGCCGCGTCACGCTCGGTCTCGGCCTGCGCGATCGCCGCGTCGCGCTTGACCTCGGCGATGCGCCGGGCGCCGAGCGCGTGAATGTACCCCTGCGCGTCGCTGATGTCCTTGAGCGAGAACGACATCAGTTCGAGGCCGAGGCGGGAGAAATCGCCCGCGGAGGAACCGCGCAGCTCGTCGGCGATCTGCTCGCGCTGGGCGTAGATCTCCTCGACCGTGTTCGCGCCGAGGATCGCGCGCAGGTGCCCTTCCAGCACCTCCTGCGCGACGTAGGTGATTCCCGACGAGCCCTTGGACAGGAAGTTTTCCACCGCGCGGTGAAGCGCCGCGTCGTCGGTGGCGACCTTGACCTGCGCCTGGGCCTCGGCGGTGATCAGGACGCCCT
This sequence comes from Acidobacteriota bacterium, assembly GCA_017994815.1. Taxonomy (GTDB): domain Bacteria; phylum Acidobacteriota; class Polarisedimenticolia; order J045; family J045; genus JAGOJY01. The sequence goes on along the minus strand of JAGOJY010000020.1, from coordinate 6,134 downwards.
GCTTGGTCAGCACTTCCGGGATGCGCAGGGCGATGGAGAACACCTCCAGCGGCAGGACATCGACCGTCTCGGCGAACGGGAGCACGAACGTGCCGCCGCCGACCTGCAGGCGATAGCCGACCTGGCGTTGTCGCCCGTCCGGCTCGGTGACCGTGGAGGTCCGCCCCGAGACGACGAGCACCTGGTTGGGCCCGACCTTGCGGTAGTTGCGGGCCCAGAGGAAGACAATTACCACCACGACCAGCAGCACCGCGGCTGCGGCCAGCACGACTGGCAGGAAAGACATCGTTCCTCCGGGAGGGCTGGGCAGGACGGCGTCACACTATGACAAGTCGGCCTTACATACAAGCACATGGTGCTTTTGGAAGGTGCTTGGACCGCTAGCTTGAAACCCCCCGTCCGGGGCCCTATTCTGCCCCTCCCCCCCGGGAGTCCCCCATGGCCAACCTGTACGATCCGGACGCTTACCGCCGGTTTGCCGAGAACCTGCGGCCCGCCCTGTCGGGCCCCAACGTCCGGTCGATCTCGATGCGCCAGCTCCGCCGGGTCTCCCTCCCCGCGGCCCGGCGCACCGCCACGGGCTCGCACGTGTTCACGTCGGCCATCTCGTCGCGGCAGGCCGCGCGGACCGTGTATCTCGGCAGCGAGCGCGTCTGGCTGCCCAAGCCGGGCAAGCTGCACACCGGGATCATCGAGAAGGCGCCCGAGCAGCTGCACAAAGTCCTGCAACTGATGCGCACGCTGCCGTTCGTGCACATCCGGCGGCAGATGGGCGATAACCCCGAGTTCAACCCGATCTGCAACCTGTACGTCTCGGTGTCGGATCCCAAGAACGCGCGCCTGGCCTACATGTGGGCCAACACGATGGGCGAGGTCAAGCGCGGGCGACCCGGCCCCGAGTTCGTCATGATCGACATCCCGGAGGAGCACCAGCTGCGGATGCAGGTGCTCACGATCCCCGAGTACGACATCAACATCGCGATGGGGACCGACTACACGGGCGAGTGCAAGAAAGGGTTCCTGCGCCAGGGCATGTTCCGCGCCGACGAGCGCGGGATGCTCGGGCTGCACGCCGGGACCAAGGTCGTCTGCGCGCGCGACGCCCGCACCGGCAAGCTGAAGAAATACGGCGTGTTCATGTTCGGGCTGACGGCGACCGGCAAGTCCACGTGGTCCTGCCACCAGCTCGGGCTCGACCCCGAGCAGGGCGAGGGAACCTGGGTCGCGCAGGACGACATCGTCTTCCTCAAGCGCGACGGCTCGGCGCTCGGCACCGAGCATGGGTTCTACGTCAAGACCGACGTCGACAAGAAGCTGCAGGAGGCGATGTACGCCGCGCTGATGCACGAGAGCGCGCTTCTCGAAAACGTCATGGTGGACCAGCGCGGCATGATCGACTTCCTCGACGAGCGGCTCGGCGAGAACGGCCGCGGCGTGCTCGATCGCAAGCGCCTGGCCGTGACGCGCGGGCGCAAAGAGGTGCCGATCTTCGCCGAGTCGATCAACCTGCCGCCGCTGGAAGAGCTGGACGGCGTCGTGTTCTGCTTCATCACGCGCCGCAACACGATCATGCCGTTCGCGCAGCGGCTGACGCCGGAGCAGGGCGTCCTGGCCTACCTGTGGGGCGAGTCCACCCACTCGTTCGCCACGGTCCCGGAGAAGGCCGGCGAGAGCGTGCGCATCGTGGGGATGGACGACTTCATCGTCGGGCCCCAGGGGCGCAAGGTGAACGCGTTCTACGACATCGTGATGGACCTGTGCGCGCGGCACCCCGGCAAGGTCCACTTCTTCCAGTACAACACCGGCGGGATGGGCGAGATCATCCAGGTCGACAAGGCCAGCGGCGCCAAGAAGCTGATTCGCAAGACGACCCGCGTGCCGATCGACCTGATGGCGGCGCTGCAGCGCGGCGACCTGCGCGGCTCGAACGAGTACGCCAAGGGCCGGCTCGGCACGGAGTCGGTCGTGAAGTGCGAGGGCTACGACCTCTCGGCGTTCGACCCGCGCGCGATGTACGACGAGCAGCAGATCGAGGGCTACGTCGTCGACCTGGTCGAGGGTCGGCGCGCGTTCACCGAGGAGATCGGCGCGCAGGGCCTGCGCAAGGAGATCCGCGAACTCGCGCACCGCGAGCTGGACGCGCTCTCCGGCCGCAAGAAGGCCGAGCAGTGGGCCCCGCCCGAGCCGAAGGAAGAACGCGAGGCCGCCGAGGACCGCCTCCCCCTCTCCCCCTACATCACCCCCTGGCGGCACAACGTCCGCGCCTTCCGCCGCTAGCGCGCGAGCACAGCTGTTTGTTGCGCCCGTCCCCCTTTACGACACGGGGGGAGAGAGCGGGGCGCGCTTCGTGCGCGGGGGCTGGTCGGCGAGCGGGGCTTCGCGCTGCGGTGGCGGGACGCGGGCCGACGGGTCGGACCACGGCGGCGGCGGCGGCAGCGGCGAGAGTCCCGCGGGCGCGGCGGAGCCGGAACGCTCCGCGAGACTCTCGAGCGCCTGCTGCCGCGGGGTCTGCGTCAGCAATGGCCGGAACATGCCGATCTCGCGGCGGTGGACGCGCAGTTCCGGGTCGGGCGGACCGGCGAGGTCGACGACGTCGTAGCGCAGCACGGGCCGGCCGAGCGCGATCGCCAACTCGCGCTGGTCCCAGGCGAGATTCGCGACCCGTTCCTGCAACACACCGTACCGCGTGATGTCGCGCGTGCGCATCGCAACGATCTCGTTGCGCGATGACGGGAGAATGCGCGGCGCGAGGATCGGCAGCAGGAGGTCCTGCTTGCGGACGAACGACCACAGGTCGGGCGGGATCTCGCCGAAACCGAACCCGGCCATGTCTTCGGGGTCGGGCCAGGTCGCCTCCGGCGGCAGGGGCGCCCAGCCGACATGTTCCTCGTCCGCGCGCCACGCGACCCACGCGGGCGCCCACTCCGCCCCCGGAACCCACGTCCAGCCGAGCGCGGCGTCGTAGTACCACCGGCCGTAGTGATGCACGGCCCAGCCCCAGACATCCTCGGACAGGAAGGTCAGGCCCCACGCGGTGAAGGCCCAGCGGCCGCGCGTGTACGGCCGGTAGAGTTCGTCGCGCGGATGCCAGACCGGGCCGTACCGCGGGTCCGTGCTCCAGTTGCCGTACGGTTCCAGCGCCGCGAAGAAAACGGTGGTGTCGGCGCGGACTTGCGTTGCCGCTTCGTCCGCGCCCTCGAGATCGGGGGGCGCCGCCGCTCGCACCGGGGTCGCAGCCAACACGCACCCCGCCAGGAGGACGATCGCACTGGGCCAAGGAGTCTTCATCAGAGTGTGCCAGTGCGGATCGGATCCGCTGCACCGACCTTGCCGTCGAAAGGTTTACCCCGCAAACGCGGAGCCCCGCCCATCGCGGGGCAGCGACCGTTCACGGGCAGCCGCGGGAGATGGGGCGACGCCCCAAGGACCGGCACTCCTATACTCACCGCCGGAGGCCTCACCCATGAGCGTGCGCGCGCGCCTCGTCCTCGCGTTCCTGCTGTTCGCCGTCGTTCCGCTCGCGGTGGTCAGCCTGTATTCGTACACGTCGTCGCTGCGGGCCTTCCGCAGCGCGGTCGCCGCCGAGGCGACCGCCGCCGCCGGCCAGATGGGTGACCGGATGAAGATCGTCACCGAGGGGCTCGGGCGCTGGATGGACCGGCTCGACCCGGAGCGGCTCCGCGCGCTGGCGAGATCCGCCGACGGGCCCTCACCGGAAGATCGCGAGATCGCCGATGCGCTGGCCGACCAGCTGGGCGAGGCGGCCGACATCGTCGAGCAGGTCGGCGTCGTGCCCGTTCCCCCGCAACCTCCCGAGCCCGGTTCCCCAACGGCGACCACGCCCCCGGCGATCACGATCGACATCGGCAAGGTGTTCTCGTTCCGCGGACCGCCCGTCGCCGGGCAGCCCGACGTTCCCGTGCAGATCGCGATCCCCCAGCTGCCGGCGGAGGCCCTCGCCGCACTCGCGCAGGCGCAGAAACAACTGGAGAAACTCCGCGCGGACGGGGCGTCTGGCCTGTCGGAGCTCCAGCAGCGCGAGATCGAGAAGAGCAGCCGCGTCGTGCGGCGCCAGCTGCGCCAGGTCGAAGGGCGGGGCGCGGTGCTGGAGAACGACGATCCCCGCGGCGGCAAGGTCTGGGCCCGCGTGAACCTCGACCGCATGCTGCAGCGCGTCGTCGGCATGTCGCACAGCGACGAAGGCGAGATCCCGTTCGCGATCGACGGCAACGGCAAGCTCACGACGCCGGCGCCGGAGCAGGCGCGGCAACTCGAGGCGCTCGACCTGCCGGGCCGCGTCCGGCGGGCCGGCGCCGAAGCGCTCAACATCCGCACCGACGAGTGGGTGGTGGTCACGCGCCTGGACCCGGAGAGCGGCGTCACGTTCGGCATCGCGCGGCCGGTGCAGGCGGCGCTGGCCGAGATCCGCCGCACGGCCGGGCGCAACTTCGCGCTGGGCATGATGGTCATCGGGCTGGCGCTGCTCGGCATCGTGCCGCTGTCGGCGCGCATGACGCGCAACCTGTCGACGCTGACGGAAGGCGCCAACCGCATCGCCGAGGGCGATCTCGAGGCCCGCGTCCCGGTTCGCTCGCGGGACGAGTTCGGCCAGCTCGCGCAGACGTTCAACCACATGGCGCAGGGACTGAAGGCCCACCAGCAGGACCTGATCGAACAGGAGCGGCTCCGCCGGGAGCTCGAGCTGTGCCGCCAGATCCAGGCCGAGATGCTGCCCAAGGGCCCGCTGCGCGCCGGGCTGGCGGAGGTCAAGGGCGTATCGATCCCGGCGCGGCAGGTCGGGGGCGACTTCTTCAACTACTTCGTGCTGCCCGAGGGACAACTCGCGCTGCTCGTGGGCGACGTCTCCGGCAAGGGCATCAGCGCGGCGCTGTTGATGGCGAACATCCAGGCCACGCTGCGGGCGCGGATGCCGCTGGAGCAGGACCTCGCGCGGCTGCTCGAAGCGCTGGACCGCGAGATCGAGGCCAACACGCCGGTCGAGGTCTACCTGACGCTGTTCATCGCGATCCTCGAGTGCGACCGCGGGCGCTTGCGCTACGTCAACGCCGGCCACAACACGCCGCTCCTGCTGCGCGACGCCGGCGGCGTGGAGAATCTGCCCGCGACCGGGCTGCCGCTGGGGCTGTACTCCGGCCAAGGTTACGCGGAGCGCTCGGTCGAGATCGGCAGCGGTGACCTCTTGTTCTTCTACACCGATGGAATCACGGAACTGCAGAACGAACACGGCGAGCCGTTCGGCGCCGAGCGCCTGCAACAGCTTGTCGCTGCCTCGCAGCACGAAGGGGTCGACGCCGTCCTCGCCTCGGTCGAGAAGGCGGCCCGCGAGTTCCGCGGCGCCGCCGAGCCGTTCGACGACGGCACGATGATGGTCCTGCGCTGCGACGGCGCCTGATCGTCGGAGTCGCCTGTCGCTCAGGCCGATCGCCTGGGTCGGCCGGCATGCGGCCACCGGCCATGACGGCGTCCCGATGCACGCGATCCTCCGTGCGGGCCGCCCACAGGCGGCCCGATCGTGACGGCGTCGCGAGGCACGCGATCGGGGTGACAATTTTTGTCACCCCGAGCACCTGTTAGCAGTTACCTTGCCGCACCGTCGATTTGTCATCATGCGAAACTTTTTTTAATTTCCCATTGACATATACCCCAGATCTGCTACCATCCGTTCATCACGCGGGGGGCGTGTCGTTGAGCTGCACCCGGGACATCGGAAGCGGGCCGCGGGCACCTGCCCGGGACCTGGAACTCTGGCGCCGCAACGCGCTGGAGCTGGACCAGGTGGCCGTGGCGCTGGTCCGCGTCGGCGACCGGCTGTCGGTCCCGCTGGCGCGGGTCTGCCACGAGATCGTCGCGCACGAGCAGTGGCGCGATTCCGGGATGCGCCGGCCGGACTTCGCCCGCGAGTACGGCCTCGGCCCGCGCTGGATGGCCGAGCTGGGCTTCCTCGGCGGCAAGCTCGACGAGCTGAGGGAGCTGGAACGGGCATTGTCCCTAACGCATACTGCATAAGTAATGTCCTATGTTAGACGCAAAGAAAGAGGTACGCCCCTGAGCAGGGAGCGGAGCAGCGGTTGCTGGCTGGCGATCTCGGCGAGAGCACCGGTCGCACCTTGGCA
>JAGOJY010000140.1 GCA_017994815.1 Acidobacteriota bacterium | reverse complement strand
CACCTGGTCCAGCTCCAGCAGGCCGAGGCGCCAGAGTTCGAGGTCCCGGGCCGCTGCCCGCGTGCCGGTTCCGTTGTCGAGGGCGCTGCTCACGACACCACCCCACCTGACGTTGCAGATGGTACCACGGTTCTCGAACATTTCAACCTGATAATGGAGAAAACATGTTTCGCAATTGCAATTTCGGCCCGCTGCGCGGAGGCGGTGAGTGCGCGAAATCCCATAGCGGCCGGCGCAGCCGGCCCGGCACGCGAGCCGATGTCGGCGGCCCGTGCGAGCCGGAGCCCGGCACGAGACACCATGGGTGGCACGCCGGATGAGCGATGAGGTTGCCACCGCGCCGGCCTCAAGTTGCGTGGTAACGTGCGAGGGCGATGGGCCGGATGCCAGGGGCTCTGGGGCGCTTGGGGGCGATCGCGGTCGCCGTGGTCGCGATCGCGCACGCGGCCGCGCCGCGGCCGCTGGCGTTCCGCGCGCACGTGCTGGAATTGCCCGGGCCGCCGGCCGCGCTGTTCCCCGCGGACGTGGACGGCGACGGGCGGCGCGACCTGGTGCTTGTCCTGGCCTACACCGAGTGGAAGCAGGTGACCGAGGACCGCGTCGAGGACGCCGTGCAGATCACCGACGTCGTCCCGGCGCTGTTCGATCGACGCGAACTGCGCGTGTACTTCCAGGCGGCGGACGGCACCTATGCGCCGGCGGCCCCGCCACTCGTCCTTCCCGAGAACGTGATCGCGGTGACGGCCGGGCCGCCGTTCGCGCCGGTGGTCGCGCTCACCGACGAGGGCGTGTCGGCGCTCCGCCCCGGATCGGGCGTGCTCGCGCTGGAGCCGATCGTCGCGGCGCGCTCGGCGCTGGCCGGGACCGAGGTGTTCCTCCCGCGGCTCGACTTCGCGCCCGACCTCGACGGTGACGGGACGCGCGACCTGCTGCTGCCGGCCGCCGATGGGCTGCGCGCGCACTGCACGGCGGGCACGGGCGAGCCCGGTCCCGCGGTGCCGGTGCCCGTTGCCGGCGACGAGCGCGGCGCGGGGACCTGGGCCGCGCGCACGGTGCCGTGGCCGACGCGCGTTCACCTCGATGCCGACGGCATCCCGGACCTGCTGTTCCAGGTCGGCTGGCCGCCGCGGTTGGCCGCGCTGGCCGGGACGCGAGCCTGTCGCTTCGTCCCGCCCGCGGTGGACGACCGCTGCCTGGGCCTCGGCGAGAAGCAGGCGGTCCAGGACGCCAAGGAGGGCGTCGCGCGGTCCACGCGCCTGTTCTGGGCCGGCGACATCGACGGCCGCTCGGGCCTCGAGGCGGTGACGGCGCTCGACCGGCGAGACGATTCGCTGCGCTCCGCGCGCGAGCCGGCGCTGCGCCTGCGTTTCCACCGCATGAACGCCGCCGGGGGCTTCGCGGAACGGCCGTACCAGGAACTCGAGCTGACCGGCTACCCGATGTCCGGGTCGCCGCAGGACTTCGGCGCCGACGAGTTCCGCGACCTCGACGGGGACGGGCGCAAGGACCTGGTCGCGGTCACGCTCGACTTCTCGGTTCTGCAGGTCGCGCGCGTGATGCTGACGAAGAAGATCAGCATCGGCCTCGATTTCCACGTCTGGCGCCAGGGCGAGGACGGGCTGTTTCGCCGCGTGGCGGGCAACGAACTCTCGGAGAAGCTCAAGCTCGACCTGAACGACGTGCGCTTCGACCGGTTCGGCCACTTCGGGGGCGACTTCAACGGTGACGGCCGCATCGACTTCGTCCACCTCGACCGCGGGCGCGAGGTCACGGTGCACCTCGGCGCCGCGGGCTGCCGCTACCCGGCGCGCCCGGACGCCGTGATCGCGTTGCGGCGCGAGCCGCAGGACCTCGCGCTCGTGCGGATGGACGACTTCGACGGCGATGGCCGGACCGACCTGGCCGTCATCCACCCCGGCGAATCCCCCGAGCCGGGCGCCTCGGCACCGGTGCAGCTCGAACTGCACACGAGCGGACCGGGTGGGGGTCCGTGATGCGCCGTCTCCCCGCGGTCCTGCTGCTTGCCGCGGCCGCGTTACCGGCGGCGGAAGAGGTCCCGAAGCCGGGCGTGGCCGTGGAGCGCTTCGGCCCGGTGACGCGCGTGCACGCCGTCTGCGACGGAAGCCTGGACGACGTCGCGGTGCCGGGCGTGGGCTCGCGTCGCGAGTTGCTCGCGGTGGTCACGCCGCTGCCGCCCGAGAAGAGCGGCCCGGAGGCGTGCACGGCGTCGAAGCCGGCGGACACGCCGGAAGTCCACCGGCTGGTCCGGGTGGAGTGGCGCGGCGCCGGCGCGCTGGAGTCGTTGCGCGACGGCGTCCCGCCGCGATTGGCCGCGGACGACGCCGACGGCGACGGGACGGACGACGTGCTGCTGGCGTCCGCCGGGACGATCCGGTGGCTCGCGCGCGGCGCGGACGGCGCGTGGTCGGGTGAGCTGCGCACGCTGCTCGAGGATCGCGACCTCGAGGTGCTGAACGTGCCGAGCCTCGGCCCGGCGGAAGTGCCGCCCGGCCCCGGCGCGTTCCGTCACCTCGGTGTCCCGGGTGCGCTGCGCGCGTACGGTCCGGCCGGCGAGGGCGCCGGCTGGACGCGGTCGTCCGAGTCCGAGTTGCCGAAGGAGGTCGCGGTCCGCGCGGACCGGCTCATCGCGTACTCGCCGCAGGTGCGCTGGGTCGGAAGGGCGGCCGACGGTCCCGTGTTCGCGACGCAGCCGCGCGCCGTCGGCGCCGAGCGCCTGCGCACGCGCGTCGTCCGCGCGCGGGCGGGGCAGACTCCGCTCGCGTTCGACAGCTGGCTCAAGCTGCCGGCCGCGGAGGAGTTGCTCGAGCACGAGTTCCTGTTGCTCGACGGGCAGCCGGCGCTGGTCGTGCTGACGCGCAGGTCGGACAAGCTCCGCGTCTTCGGGGAGAAGCTGGTCCGCGTGCACGCGCTGGAGGCGGATCGCACCCGCGCCGGGCGGGCTCCGCTGGGCGCGTTCGAGAGCCGCGCGAACCTGTGGCAGGACGTCACACCGCTGGCCCACGACTACGACGGCGACCGCCGGGAGGACCTGCTGCTCGCCTACTGGAAGGGCGACGACACGCTGATGTTCGACCTGTACGCGCGGCAGGCGAACGGCGGGTTCGCCGCCGCCCCGCGCAGCAGCTCGATCGGCGCGAAAAAGGGAGACGGCGCGTTCCTGGTGCTCGCCGACGTCGATGCCGACGGGGTGCCCGATGCGCTGGTCAAGGCCGATCGGCGGCTGCTCCTGTACCCGGGACGCGCCGACGCGCGGCGGCCGTTCGCGCGCGAGCCGGCGTGGGCCGTGCCGCTGCCGAAGGCGTTCACGGACTCCGGCGGTCGCGGGATGTACGTCGGCGGCGAGGGCGTGCAGTTCATGTCATTCGGCAACGAGGCCGAAACGGCGGTGGTCGATCTCGACGGCGATGGCACCCGCGAGGTCGTGATGCTCGGCCGAACCGCGCCCGAGCGCGGCGAGTTGCTCGTGATCGGCTTCCACGGCCGGCAACCATGAGCCGGGAGCCGCCCCCGGGTTGGCCGCCTCCGGGAGCGCGGGAACCCGCGCGGCAGCGGGCGGACGCCGGCCCGCCCCCGCGCCGGAGCGCCTGATTTGACGTCTTCGCGCGATGGCGCGTGCGCCCGCCGCCCGGGTGCTCGACAATAAGCGCTTCGTCAGCCACGTGGCTATGGACGCGGGACCGGAGAGAGCTCGGCATGAACCCGGTGTTACCAGCAGGAAAAGGAAGTGGCGCGTGGCAAGGCGCGCTCGCGGGGCTGTTGCTGGCCGGGTTGTTGGCCGCTGGCTGCGGCGGGCCGGCGCAGCCGGCCGCGAACGGCAAACAGGAAGCTGCTCCGCCCGAGGTCCGCGCCGCGGTCATCGAGCCGCGGCCGGTCGAGGTGCGGATCACGGCCGTCGGCACGATCGAGCCCGAGAACCGCGTCATCGTCGCCGCCCAGGAGGAGGGGCTGATCACGGGGTTGCGCGTGCGCGAGGGCGACGCCCTGCGCCGGGGCGACC
>JAGOJY010000019.1 GCA_017994815.1 Acidobacteriota bacterium | reverse complement strand
CGAGACGCTGCGGCTGACGCTGCCGGAGGACCTGGCCCGGCGGTTCTACGGCGCCTGCTTCGCCCGCGAAGAGAAGCTGCGCGAACAACTGAAGGAGCTGGGCGGTCGCGACGTGCCGTCGCCGACGGCGGCCGACCTCCCGCTGCTGGCGGTCCAGAGGTTTTCCCGGTCCCACCCCGGTTCGATCCGGGGCTGGGGGTTGCTGGCGCTGCTGTGGGAGTTCGCGACGAGCTGGGACAAGCCGCGGCAGGGGAGCAAGACGTCGTCGAACGAGATCTACGAGCGGCGGGGCTGCCGCTGCTCGGCGCCGACGTGCACGGCGCGGGTGGTGGAGGACAGCCACACCGAGGCCAAGGGGCGCGGCGGTTCGGACGAGCTGGACAACCGCGACGCCGACTGCCCGTTCCACCACCGGCAGGGAATCCACGGCAGCCTGGCCCGCCGGATGGGCAAGGCGCCGCTGAACACGGTCTGGCGGCTGGGTGTCGGGGCATGGCAGCGCTGGTACCGCAACGAGCTGCGCATCCCCGACCCCGAGCCGACGTTGTTCACCTGAACACGCTGTTGGTTGTCGTGCTCTTTGACAACTGAATGGCACGTGGGGGCCGCCGCGAGCCGCCGAGACGCGACGCCGTGTCGCGGTCGGCGCGTTTTGGCGCCGTCACGCCGGTCCGGCTGCGCCGGCTCCTACGAATGTGTCTTTCTGCGCGCTGCCCCACGCCGGCCGTCCGGATCGATCGTCCGGGTCACGGCGCGCCGTCCAAACGTTTTCCATCAGGACATCGTGCGGATATCGTGGCGCCGTCATGGGCGGGTCGCCCGTCCGGATCGAATGACGCTCGCCCAGATGTTCTTCATCGCCCGCTACGGCTTCGCCATTTCGAGGCAGCACATCACGCCGACGAACCTCGTGGTCCCGGAACCGAAGACGCTCTGGCGCGCGATCTCCTCCAGCCCGGCGCGCGAGTGAAACGGCTCCTCGAACGCGTGCAGCCACAACAGCAGCATCGGCAGCCGGCCAAAGTCGCGCGCGGCGCGGTCGCGCACCGCGCGCGGCACGTCGGTGATGAGATCGTAGATCAGCGCGACGCCGCCGGGGCGCAGCACGCGGCGCGCCTCGGCCAGCGCGGCGAGCGGGTCCTTCCAGTGATGCAGCGAGCCGCTGCTGACGACGGCGTCGAACGAGCCGTCCTCGAACGGCAACCGGCTGGCGTTGGCCTCGACAAGCTCGATCTCGGCTCCGGAGCGCACCCGGGCGAGAGTGCGCGCGGCGCGGGCCAGCATCGGGCGCGACAGATCGATCCCGACGAGGCGCGCGGGCGGGCCGAGCTGGTCGAGGCGGAGCAGGAGCCAGCCCGGTCCCGTGCCCAGGTCCAGCACCGACCCGCGGGTGCGCGCGCGAATGTCGGCGGCGATCAGGGTGTAGTGCCGCTGGAAGGCCTGCGAACGCGTGGCCAGCGTGTACAGCGCCACGCCCGGGGCCGGGATGCGCTCCGGGTGCAACCGCTTCAGCCAACCATCGGGCCGCACGCGGTCAGCCCGCCCACGGCTCGGGCGACACGCGAACGCCGGCCACCCCGGCCGACGAGGCCAGCACCGCGGCGACGAAGCGGTGCGCGGCCGCGGCGGCGTCGGCCGGCAGGAGACCGGACGCGATGTAACCGGCGGCGGCGCTCGCCAGCGCGCAACCCGTGCCGTGCGTCGCGCCGCGCTCCGCGCGCGGCGCCTCGACGAGCTTCTCGCCCACCGGGGCGACCACCGCGAGCAGAACGCTGTCGCCCGGCGCGTGCCCGCCCGAAACGGCGACCGTCCGCCCCGGTCCGGCGAGCGCGCGTGCCAGCGCGAGCAGTCCCGCCGCGTCCCCGGTCCAGGTCGCGCCGGCCAGCTCCTCGGCCTCGGCGATGTTCGGCAACAACAACGCCGCGCCGTCGATCAGCGGCTGCAGCACGCGGCGCACGTCCCCGCCGATGAACCTCTGTCCCGTCCCGGCCACGGCGACGGGGTCGACCACCAGCGGCGCCGGGATCGCCCGCGCGGCGGCCGCGATCGCCTCCGCCTGCGCGCGCTCGACCACCAGCCCGCTCTTGATCGCGCGGATCGACGCACCGTACGTCTCGCGGGCGGCGTCGAGCTGTTCGCGGAACAGCGACGCCTCGATCGCCTCGACGTGGCGCAGCGCGCGGTCGTCCTGGACCGCGAGCGCGGTGACGACCGGCGCGGCCCGGACCCCGAGCCGCGCGAGGAACGCGACGTCCTGCGCCAGGCCGGCCCCGCCGGTCGGGTCCACGCCCCCGCACGCCACGACGACCGGCGTCGGTTTCACGGGCGCCACCGCCGCGCCTCCGCCACCTCGTCCAGCAGCCCGCGCGCGGCCGCCGCCGGGTCCGGGGCCTGCATCACCGCCGCGATCACCGCGACGGCGTCGGCCCCCGCTTTGACGAGCGGCGCGGCGAGCCCCGGCCCGATGCCGCCGATCGCGACCAACGGGATGCGCACCCCCGGCGCGTGGCACATCTCGGCGATCCGCGTGATCAGTTCCAGCGCGATCGGCTCGCCCGCGTCGGCCTTGGTCGCGGTCCGGTACGCCGGGCCGAGCCCGACGTAGTCGGCGCCCGCCGCGATCGCCCGCGCGGCCGACTCGGCCGACGACACGCTGCACCCGAGCAGGAATGGCCGCGGGCCGAGGCGCCGCGCGTCGGTCCACGGCAGGTCGTCCTCTCCGAGGTGCACGCCGTCGGCCCCGGCCGCGAGCGCCACGTCCAGCCGGTCGTTGACCAGCACCCGGGCACCCCGCGGCCGGCACAGCGACAGGAGCTGCCGCAGCTGCGCGGCCATCTCCAGCGCCGGGGCCGACTTTTCCCGGTACTGGACCACCCGCACCCCGGCCGCGACCGCGGCCTCGACCCGGCGCAGGACCTCGGCCCAGCTTCCCGGGACCGGGCCGGTGACCAGATAAAGCTGCTCGTCGCGAAGCGCCGCCACGCTAGAATCCCCCGCCATGAGAACCCAGGAGGTGCTGCTGCGCGCCCGCATTATCGCCAACGTGGCGATGAGCGCGGACGGCAAGATCGACACGGCGGCGCGGGAGGGGGGAGGCTTCTCCAGCCGCCTGGACCGCGACCGGCTGGACCAGCTGCGGGCCGAGGCCGACGCGCTCGTGGTCGGCGCGGGCACCGTGCGCGCCGAGGACCCGCCGCTGACGGTCCGCGATCCGGGCCGGCGCCACCAGCGCGTGACCGAGGGCAAGCCCGAGCAGCTCCACGCCGTGGTCCTGAGCCGCAGCGGGCTGGTCCCCGCCGGGGCCCGCTTCTTCCGCGAACCGGCCGGCGCGCGCACGCTGGCCGTGCCCGCGGACGTCCCCGAGGCCAACCTCGCTCCGCTGCGCGATCTCGAGCAGCGGGGCGAGCTGGAGATCCTGCGCTGCGGCACGGGTCAGGTCGACGTCCGCCAGCTCGTCGCGCACCTCGTCCGCGCCGGGCGGAAGCTGATCGTCGTCGAAGGCGGCGGGGAGACGATCGCCAGCTTCGTCGAGGCCGGACTGCTCGACGAGATCCGGATCACGCTCTGCCCGACGTTCCTCGGCGGGCGCACGGCCCCGACGCCCCTCGACGGGGCGGGCTGGCCGATGGCCGCGCGGCGCCGCCTGAACCTCACGTCGTTCGAGCGCGTCGGCGACGAGCTGTTCCTGCGCTACACCGTCGGCCCGCCGCTGGAGAAGGGCGGCGCGTCGGTTGCCAACCCCTAGCCCGGGCTGCAACATGGCCTCCCCCTAAGCGGGGACGGCCCGGCGGGTTAGCCGTCCGCCCGACGCAGGCGTGGAACCGGGCAGGAGGTTGAATGACGTACGTCATCTGCGAACCCTGCATCAAGGTCAAGGACACCGCCTGCGTCGCGGTCTGCCCGGTGGAGTGCATCCACCCGACCAAGGACGAGCCGGAGTTCGAGACCGAGGACATGCTCTTCATCGACCCGGAGACCTGCATTGACTGCGGCGCCTGCGAGCCGGTGTGCCCGGTCGAGGCGATTTTCGAAGAGGCGTACGTCCCCGAGAAGTGGAAGTCGTTCACCCCCATCAACGCCGAGTGGTACCAGAAGAAGAAGTGACCGCCGACGGCAGCGGCGAGCGCTGGCCCGACGGGCTCGCGCCGTGGGCCCAGCGCGACGAGCTCGGCCGCGGCCGCCGCTACCCCGAGCCGGAGCACCCGTACCGCCCGCCCTACGCCCGCGACCGCGACCGGATCATCCATTGCCGGGCGTTCCGCCGCCTCGAGTACAAGACGCAGGTCTTCGTCAACCACGAGGGTGACCACTACCGTACGCGCCTGACGCACTCGATCGAGGTGGCGCAGATCGCGCGCACCGCCTCGCGCGCCCTCGGCCTGAACTGCGACCTCGTCGAGTCGCTCTCGCTCTCGCACGACATGGGGCACACGCCGTTCGGCCACCTCGGCGAGGACGTGCTCGACCCGTTGCTGAGGGAAGCGGGCGGTTTCGACCACAACCGGCAGACGCTGCGGATCGTCGAGGTGCTGGAGGAGCGCTACCCCGATTTCCCGGGGCTCAACCTGACCTGGGAGCTGCGCGAGGGGATCGTCAAGCACTCCGGGCCGGGGCGCAGCCGCGCGCCGGAAGCCGCCGAGTACCTGCCGGACTCCCCCCCGCCGCTCGAGGCGCAGCAGATCGACCTCGTCGACGAGATCGCCTACAACCACCACGACATCGACGACGGGCTGGAATCGACGCTGCTCGACGTGGACGACCTCGCGGACTCGGTCCCGCTGTTCGGCCGGCCGTACCACGCCGCGCGGCGCGCCCACCCGGCGCGCGACGCGGCGATGTGGGTCAAGATCGCGCTGCGCGGCGTGATCGACACGCTCGTCGGCGATCTGGTGCGGACCACGCGCGGGCAGATCGAGGCCCGCGGCCTGCGCAGCCTGGACGACGTCCGCGCGCAGGAGCGCTGGATCGTCGGCATGTCCGAGCACACCGCGCGCGAGAACCGCGAGCTGAAGGCGTACCTCGAGGAGTGCCTGTACCGCCACCCGCGGATCCTCGACGTCAAAAGGCGCCTGGCCGACGTGCTGCGCGACCTGTTCCACGCCTACACGACCGACCCGCGGCAGATGCCGCAGCGCTTCCTGGCCCGCGCCGCGCAGGATGGTATCCCGCGCAGCGCCGGTGACTACATCGCCGGCATGACCGACCGCTTCGCGCTGCAGGAGCACCACCGCCTGTGCGGCGGGCCGGGGCCGGATGTCCTGCCGTTCGCCACGCGCTGAACCCGCACCGCGATGAAGATCTGGATCGACGCCGACGCCTGCCCGCGCGACATCCAGGATGTCGTGGTGCGCGCCTGCTCGCGGCTGCAGATCGCGGTTCGCCGCGTCGCCAACCGCACGCTGCGGCCGCACGCGTCGCCCTTGGTGCAGGACGTTCGCGTGGGCGAACGCTTCGACGCCGCCGACGCGCACATCGTCGCCGGCGTCGAGCCGGGCGATCTCGTGATCACCGCCGACATCCCGCTCGCGGCGGAGGTGATCGCCGCCGGCGCGCACGCGCTCGGCCCGCGCGGCGAGCGCTTCACGGAGGACAACATCGGCGGGCTGCTCGCGACGCGCGACCTGATGGCGGACCTGCGCAGCGCGGGTTTGGCGGGCGGCGGCCCGCCGCCGATCGGCCGCGCCGACGTCCAGCGCTTCGCCAACGCCCTCGACCGGCTGCTCACCGCGCTGCGCGGCACGTGACGACCGCGCGCCGGCGCGTGCCGGCCTCTCGGGTCACGTTCGTGCGGCGGCTCGTCCCGCGTCGGCGAACGCGCGCTTTCGCAGCTCGCTGTGGAAGCGGCCGTAGAAGACGTAGATCAAGAGGCCCGCGGCGAGCCAGGTCATCAGGCGCCACCAGTTCTCGACCGGCAGCGAGAACATCAACAGCAGGCAGAACAGCACGCCCAGGACCGGCGTGGCGAGGCCGAACGGCGCGCGGAACGGCCGCTCGGCCTCGGGGTGCGTGCGGCGCATGATCGCCACGGCGATGCAGACGATCACGAACGCGAGCAGGGTGCCGATGTTGGTCAGCTCGGCCAGGATCCGCAGCGGCAAGAGCCCGCCGGCGATCGCGACGATGAAGCCGGTCAGGATCGTGGACTTCCACGGCGTGCGGAACCGCTCGTGCACGGCGCCGAAGAACGACTGGGGGATCAGGCCGTCGCGCGCCATCGCCAGCAGCACCCGCGGCTGGCTCAGCATCATGACCAGCAGCACGGAGGTGATGCCGGCCAGGGCGCCGGCCGAGACCAGGAACTGCGCCCACGGCAGGCCGACCTGCTGGAAGGCGTCCGACACCGGCGCGTCGATGTTGATCTTGTCGTAGGGCACCATCCCGGTCAGCACCGCGGCCACGGCGATGTACAGGACCGTGCACAGCACCAGCGAAGCGACGATGCCGATCGGCACGTCGCGGTTGGGGCGGCGCGCCTCCTCGGCGTGGGTCGAGACCGAGTCGAAGCCGATGTAGGCGAAGAAGATGATGGCCGCGCCGGCGAGCATCCCGAGCGGGTGGCCGCCCGCGTCCTGCATCCCGGCCACCGTGTTGCCGAACAGGCTGACGCCGGTGTAGCCGAACGGCGCGAACGGTTTCCAGTTGTCGGGGTCCACGTAGAACGCGCCGAGGACGATCACGAGCAGCACGACCGCCAGCTTCACCCCGACCATCGCCGCGTTGAAGCTCGCGCTCTCGCGGATGCCCTTGACGAGGATCAGCGTGATCACGAGCGAGACCACGACGGCGGGCAGGTCGAACACCGCGCCGGTCGAGACCATCTTCCCGAGCGCGGGGTCGTAGTCGAACGGCGCGAGGGCCAAGGCGTGCGGGATCTCGATCCCGAAGATGCCGGTGAAGTCCTGGAAGTAGTGCGACCAGCCGTGCGCGACGGTGGCCGAGACGACGGTGTACTCGAGGACCAGGTCCCAGCCGATGATCCAGGCGAACAGTTCGCCCATCGTGGCGTAGGCGTAGGTGTAGGCCGAGCCGGCGACCGGGACCATCGAGGCGAACTCGGCGTAGCACAGCGCGGCGAACACGCAGGCGATCCCCGAGACGACGAACGAGAGCACGAGCGCCGGGCCGGCCTTGTCGTGGGCCGCCTGGCCGGTCAGGACGAAGATGCCGGTGCCGATGATCGCGCCCACGCCGAGGCTCGTGAGCTGGACCGGGCCGAGGATGCGGCGCAGGCGGTTCTCGCCGGCCATCTCGGCCAGGAGCAGCGACAGCGGCTTGCGGGCGAACAGCGGGTTGCCGGCCATCCCGGTTCTCCGTGTGCGGGCGGGAGCGCCATCCTACGCGGGAACCGCGGACGGGTGGCGCACCCGCTGGCGCACCTGTCGCCGCCGTCAGATCTTGACGACGATCTTGCCGAGCGCCGCGCGGGCCTCGAGGCGGCGGTGGGCCTCGGCGATCTGGTCCAGCGGGACGACCGAGTCGATCACGACGCGCACGCGACCGAACTTCAGCAGCTCGGACAGCCGGTACAGGTCGGCGCGGCGGCCCATCGTCGAACCGAGGATCTCGAGGTTCTTGAAGAAGACGTGCCGGAAGTCGGCCTTCAATTCGAAGCCGGAGCTGGCCCCGGCGACGACGTAGCGGCCGCCCTTGGCCAGAACGCGCAGCGAGCCGGCGAAGGTCGCCTGGCCGACGTGGTCGATCACGGCGGCGATCCCGCGCGGCCCGGCCCAGCCGCGGACCTGCGCCACCCAGTCCTCGTCGTTGTAGTTGACGGCGAAGTCCGCGCCCAGTTCCTGCGCCAGCGCGAGCTTGGGCGCGGAGCCGGCGGTCGCGGCGACGAGCGCGCCGCCGAGCCGCGCCAGCTGGATCGCGGCCGACCCGACGCCGGACGCCGCGGCGTGGACCAGCACGCGATCGCCGGGCCGCAGCCGCGCCTTGTGCTCGAGCATGTGCTGCGCGGTCAGGAACGTCAGCGGGAACGCCGCGCCGTCCTCGAACCCGATGCTATCGGGCAGGGGGGCGATGTTGGTCGCGGGCACGACGATCGCCTCGGCCGCGGTGCCGTTGTGGTCCTCGCCGAGCAGTCCGTATGACGGGCACAGGTTGTCGCGGCCGGCGAGGCACTCCGGGCAGCGGTTGCACGAGATGCCGGGCATCAGGAACACGCGCGTGCCGGGCAACGGACCGGCGACGCCCTCGCCGAGCGCGTCCACGCGGCCCGCGCCGTCGGCGCCGAGGATCAGCGGCAGCGGGAACTTGACCCCCGGGATGCCGCGCCGGACCCACAGGTCGAGGTGGTTGAGCGCCATCGCCGCCAGCCGCACCCGGACCTCGCCCGGGCCGGGCTCCGGCAGCGGGAAATCCTCGACCCGCAGCGCCTCCGGCCCCCCGTGCCCGTGGATCCGCACCGCCCGCATCGTCGCCATCGGCTCTCCTTGCCGGCGCCCCCGCGCGGTCTGTTGGTCGTGGGCGCCGTGGGCCCTATATTTTCCACGCCTCCCGGAGGATGCGTATGCTGTTCAGGACTGTTCGGGTCCTCGCGCTGCTGGCGCTCGGCACGGGTCTTCTCTTCCAGGCCGGGGCCGCTTTCGCCCAATCCGCGGAAGAGCGGCCGCTGCCCGACGAAGCGTCGCTCAAGGGCGTGCCGGGCAACCTCGCCGTGATCGACGTGAAGACGTACCAGCTCGGGATCAGCGGCGGCACCAAGCGCCTGCTCGTGCGCTCTTTGGTCGAGAACCAGACGCCGATCGACCGCGACGGCCCGTGGCGGCTGCAGCTGCGCCGCCGCGCGGGGAAGGAAGCGCTCGGCACGTGCCGCGGCGAGATCCTGCCGCGCGGGCGCGTCGCGGTGTGCGAGATCTGGGTCGACGACCAGGACTTGGTCGAGGGCGAGGCGCTCGAGGCGGCGCTCGACCGCTCGGTCCCGGGCTTCGCCAAGTGGGACAAGAACCAGGCCGACGACGTGCGCGGCACGAACGTGCGCAGCGTCCCCGAGGAAGGCCAGCTCCTGCGCGTGGCGCAGTGGGAACTGCGCCCGATGGTCCTGCAGGGCACGGGCGAGGTGAACTTCCGCTTCACGGTCGAGGGGGCGCACCTCGTGTGGCTGTTGTCCGGCGACAAGCCGCCGCGCCTGCTCGCCGGGCACCCGGCGGACGGCGTGCTGACGGGGCAGGGGCGGCTGCAGGTGCGCGAGTCGGGGCCGGTCACGATCGTCGCCCGCAACTCGCTCGGCGCGTTCGTCTACCAGGCGGTGCCGATCCTGAACACGTACCAGCCGGGCAAGGTCGAGTGGCTCGCCGGCGAGGCGCAGCAGGTGGACGGCGAGGCCACGGCGCGGATCCTCGACGCCGGGGTGTACGACGTGGAGGAGGAGGACGGGATCGTCCTCTCCAACATCCAGAGCTACCTCGCGGCAAAGGAGTGGGCCGCGTTCCTGAAGAAACGCTCCGGAGAGGATCGCCCCGACCCGGTGCCGGCAGGCGTGCTCAACCCGAAGGCGAAAGACCGCTAGCCCCGCGCGCTGGCGCCCGCGCGGGTCCGGGGCTCGCACGAGGGGCCGCGGTGCCGCCCGCGCGTCCGAGACCGGCGTAGACTCGCCCCGCCGGACGGAACCTCGTCGCCGGTCCAGGGGTCCATGGACACGTCGCGATCGCGGATGGTCGTGTCGCCGCGCTGGCTGCTCGCGGCGATCCTCACGCTCATCGTCGGTTTCAGCGTGCTGATGCTGCTGGCGTACCTGGTGCAGACCCAGCACCCGCCGATCCCGGCCCAGGTGGTCTCGACCGAGGGCGCGACGCTGTTCACGGCCGCCGACGTGATGCGCGGCCAGCACCTGTTCCAGAAGCACGCGCTCATGCAGTACGGGACGATCTTCGGACATGGCGCGTACCTCGGTCCGGACTTCACGGCGCAGTACCTGCACGCCGCCGCCGCCGCGATGGGTGCGCACTATCGCGCGTCGGGGCTGCGCGACGGCGAGACCGCCGAGCGCGTGCGGCAGGACTTCGAACAGAACCGGCTGCAGGGCGACACGCTGACGTTCACAGCGGCGCAGGCGGCGGCGCTGCGCGAACTCGAGTCGTTCTACGCGCGCTACTTCGCCGAGCCGGCGCAGCAGTCCGGCCTGCGCCGCCCGACGATCACGGACCCGCGTGCGATCCACGACCTGACCGCGTACTTCGCGTGGGCGGCGTGGGCCTGCACCGCCCACCGGCCCGGGAACAGCTACTCCTACACGAACGACTGGCCACCGGAGCCCGCGGCCGGCAACCAGGCCACCGCCGACGCGCTGTTCTGGAGCGCCGTCAGCCTGGTCGCGCTGCTCGGCGGTCTGGGCCTGACGTTCTACGCGTTCGGCAAGTGGGACCTGCTCGGCTGGCACGGCGCGCAGGCGGAGACCGGCACGCTGCGGTTCCGCCCGCCGGACGAGGTTCGCCTGACCCCCGCGCAGCGGGCGGTGCCGTGGTACTTCGCCGTGGTCGCCGGGCTGTTCCTGGTCCAGGGACTGCTCGGCGGCGCCAACGCGCACTACCACGTCGAGCCGTCCGGCTTCTTCGGCATCGACGTCGCGGCGTGGTTCCCTTACAACCTGACGCGGATGTGGCACCTGCAGCTCGCGCTGTTCTTCGTCGCCACCAGCTTTCTCGCGATGGGTATCTTCATCGCGCCGATGCTGGCGGGCCGCGAGCCGCGGCACCAGGCGAAGCTGGCGCTGGCGCTGTTCGTGGCGGTCGTCGTGGTCGCGGTGGGCAGCCTGCTCGGCGAGGCCGCGGGCCTGCGCAACGCGGTCACGCTCGAGGGGCCCTGGTTCTGGGTCGGGCCCCAAGGCTGGGAGTACCTCGACCTGGGGCGGCTGTGGCAGGCGCTGCTGGTTGCCGGGATGGTGTTCTGGGTCGCGATTCTCTACCGCGGGCTGCGCGGCCGCCTCGCGCAGGAGCACGTCGGCAACATGCCGTGGCTGTTCCTGTTCTCCGCGATCAGCATCCCGCTCTTCTACGCCGTCGGCATGTTCTTCGGCAAGAACAGCAACTTCACCGTGATGGATTTCTGGCGTTTCTGGGTCGTGCACCTGTGGGTCGAGGACTTCCTCGAGCTGTTCACGACGATCATGGTCGCCTCGATCTTCGTCCTGTTGCACGTGGTGCGAGTGCAAGTCGCGACGCGGGTCGTGTACCTCGACATCATCCTGTACTCGCTCGGCGGCGTGATCGGGACCATGCACCACCTGTACTTCTCGGGCGCGCCCGCCGTGCACATGGCGCTGGGCGCCGTGTTCTCGGCGATGGAGGTGATCCCGCTGGTGCTGCTGAGCTACGAAGCGTGGCGCTTCATGCAGCTGGGCAGCAACCGCGCGCAGGGCGCGGCACCGTACACCTCGAGCGCCGAGTTCCCGCACAAGTGGGCGGTGATGTTCCTGATCGCGGTCGGCTTCTGGAACTTCCTCGGCGCCGGCGTGTTCGGCTTCCTGATCAACCTGCCGATCATCAGCTACTACGAGATCGGCACCGCCTGGACGGCCAACCACGGTCACGGCGCGATGATGGGCGTCTACGGGATGCTCGCGCTGGGCTTCTTCATGTTCGTGGCGCGCTACTTCGTCCCGCGCGACCGCGGCAGCGAACGGGCCATGCGCTGGTCGTTCTGGAGCCTCAACGTCGGGCTGGCGTGGATGCTCTTCGTCAACCTGGCGCCGATCGGTGCGCTGCAGGTCTATGACGCGGTGGCGAACGGCTACTGGCACGCGCGCGATCCGGCGTTCGGGGAGGCCACGCTGGTGCGGACGCTGGAGTGGCTGCGGCTGCCCGGCGATGCGCTGTTCATCGTCGGCGGGATCCTGCCGGTGGTGTACCTGGCGCTGCGCATGCTGGCCCACCGGAAGCGTCCGGGGCAGGTGGACCTCGACGGCGAGGCCGAGAAGTTCATGACCGGCGAGCCGGCGCGGCCCTGACCATTGGCACCGGCGTCCCGGCGCGGATAACCTCCGCTGATGGCTGAGATGGTCCGCCGCCGCGCCGCCGTGCGGGTGTTCGAGGTCGGCCCGCGCGACGGGCTGCAGAACGAGCCGCGTTCGCTGCCGGTCGAAAAGAAGCTGGAGTTCATCCGCCGGCTGGTCGCCAGCGGCGTCAAGGACATCGAGATCGGCAGCTTCGTGCACCCGGTCTGGGTGCCGCAGATGGCCGACACCGACGAGCTGGTGCGGCGGCTGCCCGAGGCCCCGGGCGTGCGTTACTGGGCGCTGGTCCCGAACCGCCGCGGGCTGGAGCGGGCGTTCGAGGCCGGCATCCGCCACATCAGCGTGCTGGTCTCGGCAACCGAGACGCACAACCTGAAGAACCTCAACCGCACGCTCGCGGACGGGTTGCGCGAGAACGTCGCGCTCGCGCGCGAGGCGCTCGCGGCCGGCGCCGGGCTGCGCGGCTACTGCTCGGTCGCCTTCGGCTGCCCGTACGAGGGCGCGGTGCCGTTCGACCGCGTGCTCGACATCGCGGACCGGCTGCTGGAGATGGGTGTCTGGGAAGTCTCGCTGGGCGACACGACCGGCGTCGCGCAGCCGGACCAGGTGCGGGCCGCCGCGCGGCGCGCGCTCGACCGCTACGGCGCGGAGCGGATCGCGTTCCACTTCCACGACACGCGCGGGCTCGGGCTGACCAACGCGTGGGCGGTGCTGGAAGAAGGCGCCGCGACGCTCGACAGCTCCACCGGCGGGATCGGCGGTTGTCCGTACGCGCCGGGAGCCGCGGGCAACCTCCCGACCGAGGACCTCGTGCACCTGCTCGACCGCGTGGGTGTTCGCTCCGGGATCGACCTCGACGCGATCGTCGGCGTCGCGCGCTGGCTGCGCGACGACGCTGGCCTGCGCATCTCCGCCCGCTACTTCCAGTACGCCGTCGCCAACGAGTGACGCGCGGGGACAGCTCGCTCCGAGAAGGCCCCGGTGGCCTCAGCGGGCGAGGACCTTGCGCGCGCGGGCGGCCTCCTCGGACTGCGGGTGCATCTCGACGAGGCGGCGCAGTTCGGCGATGCCCTCGGCGTCACGGCCGGCGCGCAGCAGCTCCGTCCCGAGGTAGTAGCGCGCGCGGAGGTGCGCCGGGTTCAGTTCGAGCGTCCGCGCGAGCAGCCGCAGGCCTTCCTCGCGGTGCGACAGCGACAGCTCGGCGATCGCCCAGTTGAAGTGCGCGGTCGCCGAGCGCGGGTCGTCCTCGGCCATCGCGCGGAAGGCCAGCAACGCCTCGGCCGGTCGCCCGGCGTCCAGCAGCAACGTCCCGGCCCGGTTGTGCAGCGCGGCGCGCGCGCCGGCTTCCGGCGTGCGCGCGATCCCGGCGCGCAGCCGTGCGAGGGCCTCGTCGGTGCGCCCCTGCGCCGCGAGCAGGTCCGCCAGCTGCAGGTGCGCGTCCGGCAGCTCCGGTGTCTTGGCCGCGGCGTCGCTCCAGAAGTCGATCGCCGAGCGGAAGACGGTCGCGCGCTGCAGCGTCGCCAGCGCCGCGGGAAGGGCCACGAGCAGCGCCAGCGCGGGCGCGCCCCACGGGCCGATGCGGGCCGGCAGGCGCAGGCGCGCGAGCAGCGCGCCGAGCAGCAGGCACGCCCCGGCGGAGGGCAGGTACAGGTAGCGCTCGGCGATCGGGGCGATGCCGCCGGCGGCCGAGCTCGCCGCGAACTGCACCCCGTGCTTCCACGCGGCGGCGCTCCCGCCCGCGGGCGCGACGTGCATCGCGCCGACGGCGAGCGCGAGGGCGGGCGCGAGCGTCCCGAGCGCCAGCACGACGTGCAGCGTCTCGGCGCGCGCGGCGCCGCGCCGCGCCGCGAGCACGACGAGCGCGCTGGCCGCCGCGAGCACGCCGGCACCGGCGATCGCGTAGCCCGCGCCGGGCATCCGCAGGAAGAACGCCTGCTGCGGGAACGGCCAAACCAGCTTGGCCGTGTACCAGCCCAGCGCCGCGAGCCCGGTGCGCACGAGGTCGAGCGGTGCGAGAAGCACGAACGACGTCGAGCCGTGCACCGCCGCGGCGCGCAGCAGCAGGTAGGCGACCGTCGCGCCGCCGAGGCCGCCCCAGCGCGCGATCCGGCCGCGGGCCCGCGGCGCGAGCAGCTCGAACACCGCGGCCGCGGGCAGCAGCCCCAGCGCCGTCTCCTTGGCGAGCAGCGCGAGGAAGAACGCCGCGCAGGCGGCGGCGAGCGCGCGCGGGTCCGCGCCGCGGATGTGGGCCAGGAGCCCCCACGCCGCGGCCAGCGCGAACACCGCGCACAGCACGTCGGAGCGGCCGGCCATCCAGGCCACCGACTCGACGTGGACCGGGTGGACGGCGAACAGCAGGCTGCCCGCGACGGCGGCGCCGGTGGCCGGCACCGGTTCGAGCCCCGCCAGCCGCGCCAGTTCGCGCCCGACCAGCAGGACCAACAGCGTCGCCAGCGCGTGCGCCAGCGCCACCGACGCGTGGAAGGTGACGCGCCGCGCCGCATCGCGCTCGGCGGCGGGCCAGAACGCGCGCGCGAGTCCCTCGTCGAGCCAGTAGCTCGCGAGCACCAGCGGTCGGTAGTACGACAGCGTGAACTCGGGGATGTCGCCCGGCGGGACGAAGATCTTGGCCACCGAGTCGAAGCGCTCGAGCTGGCCCTGGATGACGAGCACGTCGTCCCAGACCAGCTCGTTGTGCACGGTCCCGGCGAACAGCGCCAGCGCGAGCAGCGGCACGGCCAGCGCGGCGGCGAAAAACACCCGGCGGGCCGGTCGGCCCGGTTGCGGAGCGGCCCGCCGCGAGCTGGCCACGGGGGATCTCGCGGCTTGTTATTTCTTGAACAGCGAGTCGAACAGCGATTTCGCGTTCTGCACGGTCTGCCCGCCGAGCCGCTTGCCGGTCGCGTCCAGGACCAGCCGCGGTTCGAACACGGTGCACTCGTTGGCCGACCACTTGTCGCCGATCGCGGCGCTGACCGGTTTGCGGCACTGGAAGCGCGAGGACGGGTCGAAGTGCACGCAGTGCCGGCAGGAGTGCAGGAACGTCCCGCACTTGTCGCAGGTCGTCTTCGGGCCGATGAACGCGACCTCGGAACTCTGCTGGTGACCGCACTTCTGGCAGCGCACGACCTCGGCCGCGGAGCGCTCCATCGCGCGCTTCAGCCGCCGGACCTGCTCGTCGTTGCCGAGATCGGGGCGTTGCGGCGGTGCGTGCTCGCGGCGCTCCCGTTCCCTGTCGCGGTCACGATCCCTGTCCACGGAAATCCCTCCCGGTGGTTGTCGCCCGGACGGCACGAACCTGGCTTCGGTGGGGGCGACGACGGACGGGCTAAAGATACGCCGGTTTGGCTGGCCGGGCGAACCGGGGGCCAGCCTAGCGCCACATCCGGACGATCCGCGCCAAGAGCAGGATCGCCGCGGCGCCGGCGAGCAGCAGGATCACCGCGCCGAGCACGCGCTCGGGGCGAAAGGCGCCGCGCGGCGTGACGGTGTGCACGACCTGGTCCAGACGCGCGACGACGTGCGGGCGGCGCAGGAGCTGGTCGCCGAGAGCCTCCAGTTCCGGCGCCCGCGGCGAGCCCTGGCCGGCGCCGCTGACCAAAAGCAGCCGCTCGCGGTCGGGCCAGGTGAAGACGAGGGCGGTGCGCGGCCGCCAGAGCACCAGTTCCGGCTGACCCTGGACTTCAATCGGCCCGCCCTCGATCTCGAACAGCAACTCGTGCGCGGACACCGGCAGCGTGACCTGCAGCCCCAGCCGGCAGGGCAGCGCGTCGAGCTTCGGGCAGGTCCAGGAGGCGGCGCGGAACAGCGCCACCGGCGCCGCGCCCTCGACCGTGGCCGTCAGGTCGACCCAGCGCTGGAACGGCGGCGCGTGGAGCAGTAGCTCGGCATCGCTGACCGCCCCGGTCCCGGCCGGCACGCCGACCGCGATCGCCGCGCCCCCGCGCGGTGTCCCCTCGAGCCGGGCGAACAGTTGCGGGCCGGGTTGGATGGCGCGCACGAACGGGACGGGCCGATCCCCGGCCAGCAGCAGCAGCGCCTCGGTGTCGGCGGGGCCCGCCGGCAGCTCGAGCACGACCAGTTGGCCCGGGGCAACGCCGGGCGCGCGCACGTTCCACGACACCGCGCGCCGCGGCACGACGATCGGCTTCGCCGCCGCCGCGGGCGGCGTGGCCGTGTCCGCGGCCAGGAGCTTCGGCGGACCGAGGCGGGCTTCCTCCGCGGGGTGCGCGGCCGCGGCGGGATCGACCGCGACTTCGGCCGGGCCGAGCGGGCGCAGCGCCCACGACAGGAGCGCGTGCTCGCCGGCGCGCTCGGCCCGGAACAGGATCCAGGCCGGCGAGAGCGCGATGCGGCAGCCCAGGAGATCAACCTGCCCCGCCGAGGCGAGCTGCACGCGCAGGCTGGGGGTCGCGAGCGCGGTGCCCGGGAGCGTGGCGCTGATCTTGTGCGGTCCCTCGCCGTGCGCCTCGAACTCGCGCTCGGCGAACAGGCGCCAGCGCTCCGGCTCGGCGCGGAACACGCGAAAGCCGACCACGCCCGTGCCGGTGAACTCGAGGTCGATGCGGCGCACCGGCAGGTCCGCCGACGGCAGTTCGAGCAGCCACTCCCGCGATTGCCCGCGGACGTTCTGCGGGCGGGCCTCGACCGGCAGCTCGACCAGCCCGCCCGGCGGCTCGGCCAGCGCCTCGACGGCGACCGCGCGCAGGTCCGGCTCCCCCGCCGCCGCGGGCCAGCGCAGCCGCAGGAAGCGTTCCGTGGCGGGCGCGTACTCGATCATCGACGGCAGCAGCGTTGGCTGGTCGTCGCTGTCGAACAGCGCGCCCTGCGAGAGCGCGCGCCACTCGCGCAGGTCGGCGCTCGCCTCCAACAGGCAGCCCGCCGCATCGACGCCCGCGACCGCCTTGAAGCGCGTGTGCAGCAGCGGCTGGATGCCGAGGTCGAACGTCAGGAGCCACTCGGCGCCCTCGCGCGCGCGGCCGATCGCGCGCGGGCGCACCTCGCCGCTGGCCGCGCGCAGGACCGCGATCGGCAGCGGCGCGCCGCCGGGCGCGGTCACGCGCCACTGGTCGCCGGGCAGACCCTCGACCAGCGCCTCGGCGTCGAGCCGCACCAGCACCCAGCCCGGCGCGCGCACGTCGATGGCGCGGCGGAACATGAACGCGCCGGGCGCGTCCGCCGGGGCCGCGAGCACGGGGAGCGTCGCGAACGACGCCAGCGCCAGCGCGGCGCCGCGGATCACGCCGGGCCGGCGGGCGCGCGGTCGAGCGCCTCGCGCACCAGGCGCGGCAGCTCGGGCGCGCGCGGCGGCTTGCGCACGATGCCGAGCGCGCCGGTGCGCAACGCCTGGTCCTCCTGCTCCGGCAGCGGGTATTGGCTCAGCATCAGGACGCGCTGGTTCGGCCAGTGCTTGAGCACCATCCGCAAGAGGTCCAGCCCGCTGGTGTTGGGCAGCACCATGTCGAGCAGCACGAGGTCCACGCGCGGTCGCTGCCTGAGCCGCTGCATCGCCAGCCGCGGCGTGCTGGCCATCTCGGCGGTGTAGCCGAAGTCCTCGAGGATCCGCCGGACCTCGTGGCGCGTGGCCTCGTCGTCGTCCACGACCAAAACGCTCTCGCGGCCGCGCCACAGGATGTGCGGGTCACGCGCCGCGGGCTGCGGGGCCAAAGGCAGCGATCCCTCGGGGACCAACGGCAGCGCGAGCCGGACGATCGTCCCGCGGCCGTAGACGCTGTCCAGCTCGACGAAGCCGTGGTGCGCGCGGACGGTGCCATAGATCAGCGGCAGCCCCATGCCCGCCGCGCGCCCGCCCTTGGTCGTGAAAAACGGCTCGAACGCGCGGTTGCGCACGTCCGACGTCATCCCGGGGCCGGTGTCGCGGACCTCGATCACGGCGTAGGAACCGGGGCGGCTGCCGGGCCTGCGGCTCGCCGCCGCCTCGTCCAGCGAGAGCACGCGGGTGCGGAGCTGGATCTCGCCTTCCTTCTGCGCTTCGCGGGCGTTCTGCAGCGCGTGCCACAGCGCCTGGCGCAGCTGCGCCGGGTCGCCGGAGACGACGAGCCGCTCGGGCGCCGTCTCGGCGACGCGCAGCGCGAGCGCCGGCGCGAGCGAGCGCTGGAACTCCTCGACCGTCTCCCGCACCGCCTGCGCGAGATCGAACGGCCGGTGGGTGCCGGCGTCCATCGCACCCGGCGCGAGCGAGCGCGCGCGGCGCGCGAGCGCCGCGCCGCGCGACGCGAGGCGCTCGACCTCCTCGGCCCACTCGGGGGCCGGGGCGGCCTCCTCTTCCTGCCGGTGCAGGAGTTCGCGGATCCTGCGGAACACGGTTTCGAACTCGCGCACCAGGCTGTCGCCGACGTCGGCGATCGTCTCCAGCCGCTGCATGTGCCGCAGGCGGCTCTCGACCGCCTGCCGGCCGCTCAGGTCGCGCAGGAACAGCGCGAGCTGGCGCCCGTGCTGGGCCGGCACCAGCGCCGAGGCGGCCTCGACGGGGATCTCGCCGCCGGCCAGCCGCACCAACGTGAACTCCAGGTGGTCCGGCTCCGTCGCGCCCGCCTGGCGCCGCCCGATCCACTCGGCGACGCGCTCGCGGTCCGCGGAGGCGACCAACTCGAGGAACTCGCGGCCCGCCACGTCCTGTTCCGTCGGGGCGGCGACCAGGCTGCGGAACGCCGGGTTGCCGAAGACCGCCATCTGCCCGACGAGCAGCACCACGCCGTCCGGGCTGGCGTCGAACACGCTGCGCGCGCGCATCTCGCTGCGGACCAGCGCGCGCTTGATCGAGTGCAGGCGCTCACGCTGGCGCACGGCCAGGGCGGCCAACGCCGCCATCGCCAGCACCAACAGCGCCGCGCCGACGATCCCGGCGATCGGCCGCGCCGAGCGCCAGAGCGCCCAGCCGAGAAGGCCCAGCGAGGCCAAGAGCAGCGCGACCGCGGCGATCAGGGGCAGGCGCTTCATCGGGCGGGCATGATAACCCCCGCCGCCGCGGACGGGTGGGCCGCCCGTCCCCTCAGTACGAATGCGGGCCCAGGCTGACGCGGCCGCGGAAGACCCAGTACACCGTCGCGGTGTACGACAGCACGAGCGGGATGCCGATCAGCGCGATGATCGTCATCACCGTCAGCGTGGTCTGCGACGAGGACGCGTTGTAGATCGTGAGGTTGTGGGCCGGGTCGCCGGCGGCGACGACGAGGTTCGGGTACATGCCGATGCCGACCAGCGCGAACAGGCCGAACATCGCCGCCGCCGAGGAGACGAAGGCCCGGAAGTCGCGCCCGGCGTGGATTTCGCGCGGGATGTTGGCGATCGCGAGCATCGTCAGGAGCGGCAGCAGGAACAGCACCGGGTGGGCCTTGATCGTCACGGTCATGTGCGGCACGTAGAGCAGCGTGGCCATGGTCTGGGTGGCGTAGCAGATCACGGCGAAGATGATCGCGTTGTTGACCCAGCCGCGGACCTTGTCGTGGAACTCGCCCTCGGTCTTCAGCACGAGGTAGATCGCGCCGTGCATCATGAACAGCGCGACGGTCGTGATTCCGGTCAGGATCGTGTACGGGTGCAAGAGGTCGAAGAACCCGCCCACGTACTCGCCGGAGCTGTCGAGCGGGATGCCGCGGATGACGTTGCCGAAGGCCACGCCGAGCAGCAGGCTCGACCCGATGCTGGCCACCGCGAAGCTCGTGTCCCACGTGCGGCGCCACCACGGCATCTCCTCCTTGCTGCGGAACTCGATCGCGACCGCACGGAAGATCAGCATGAACAAGAGGAGCATCATCGCCAGGTAGAAGCCGGAGAAGACGCTGGCGTACACCGCCGGGAACGCGGCGAACAGCGCGCCGCCCCCGGTGACGAGCCAGACCTCGTTGCCGTCCCAGACCGGGCCGATCGCGTTGAGGATGATCCGGCGGTGCTCGTCCTTGCGCGTCAACAGGTGCAGCGCGCCGGCGCCGAGATCGAAACCGTCGAGCACGGCGTAGCCGGCGAACAGGACGCCGACCAGGCCGTACCAGAGCGTGTTCAGGTCGAAGTTCATGGCGCCCTCCTCACGCGCGGTGGACGTCGGTTTCCAGGTCTTCCGCGAGCGGGCCCTTGCGGATCTTGCGGTCGAGCAGGTAGACGAACAGCGCGAACAGCAACAGGTAGATCACGCCGAACAGGAGCAGCGAGGTCAGCACCTCGCCGGCGGCCACGCTGGGCGAGGCGGCCTGCTGCACGCGCATGAGCCCGTAGACGATCCACGGCTGCCGGCCGATCTCGGCGGTGGCCCAGCCGAGCTGGTTCGCGAGCTGCGGCAGCACCACGGCGAAGACGAAGATCCACAGCAGCCAGCGCGCCTGGTACAGCCGGCCGCCGCGCAGGAGCAGCGCACCGACGAGGCTCAGGAGGATCAGGAACATGCCGATCCCGACCATCAGGTGGAACGCCTGGAACGTGGCGTTCACGGGCGGCAGGTCCTCAGGCGGGAAGGCGTCGAGCCCCCGCACCGGGTGCGCGCTGTCGCCGTACGCCAGCCAGCTCAACAGGCCCGGGATCTCGAGGCCGATGACCTGGCGCGAGTCCTCGTCGACCCAGCCGAACAGGTGCAACCCGGCCGGGGCGTTGTCGGCGTAGACCCCCTCCATCGCCGCGAGCTTGGCCGGCTGGTGCTCGGCCACGACGATCGCGCTGCGGTGGCCGGTCAGCAGCGAACCGAGCGAGGCCACGACCGCCACCAAAAGCCCGACTTTCATCGAGACCACGGCGAAGTCGCGGTGGCGGTTCCGCAGCAGGTAGAACGCCGCGACGCTGAGCACGAAGAACGCCGCCGCCTGCCACGCGCCGACGATCGTGTGCGCCAGCCGGTCGAGGGCCGAGGGGTTGAACACGACCTGCCAGAAGCTGGTGGTCTCGGCGCGCCGCGCGAGCCCCTCGCCGACGAGGTGGAACCCGGCCGGCGTCTGCATCCACGAGTTCGCGACGGTGATCCAGATCGCGCTGAAGTGCGCGCCGAACGCCACGGCCACCGTCGAAACGAAGTGCATCGTCGGGCCGACCTTGTCCCAGCCGAACAGCAACAGTCCGAGGAACCCCGACTCGAGAAAGAAGGCGAAGATCCCCTCGGCCGCCAGCGCGCTGCCGAAGACGTCGCCGACGAAGCGCGAGTAGGCCGACCAGTTGGTCCCGAACTGGAACTCCATCACGATCCCGGTCGCCACGCCGATCGCGAACACGAGGCTGAAGATCCGGACCCAGAACTTGGTCGCCTGCTGCCACACCGGGTTGCGCGTGCGCAGGTACGCGCCCTCCATCAGGACCAGGACCAGCCCCATCCCGATGTTGATCGGCGGGAAGATGTAGTGAAACCCGATCGTGAACGCGAACTGCAGCCGCGCGAGGAACGTGGCATCCATCGGATTGCCCCCGCGGGGCCGCGCGGGCGCGCCGCCCCGGTTTCGGTTCGGGTCCGTGCGGAGATTAGAAACGAAGTGCGGCGGCGGGTATACCGGCTCGCTGGGTCACGCCTTGGTCCGGCCGGCGAGCACGCGGGCCCCGATGATCTGGTGGTCGAGGCTGGCGGCCTTGTCCATGTCGCGGACGAACGACGGCCGCTCGATGACGACCCGGATCAGCTCGGAGCGCACGCCCTGGTCGGCCAGCGACTCGCCCCACTCGCTCCACCACGGGACGATCCGGCCGGCGATCGGCTCGAGCACCAGGAGCGACGCGCCGCGGTGCAGCGCCGAGCAGATGTAGCGGTAGGCCGCCCCGCGCGTTTCGTCGTCGAACTCGCCGAGCGACCAGCCGAAGCAGAGCAGTTCCCCGGCGGCCGCCTTCGGCGCGGCCAGCGGCACGTCGCCGCGCACGCCGCGCGCCGGGATCCGCAGCGACTCCCACGTGCGGCGCGCCTCGTCCACGGCCCAGCCGAGGCGGTCGATGCCGAGCACCGAGGGCAGGCCGGAAAGCGTCAGCGACACCGACGCGCCGGTCGCGCCAGTCCCGCAGCCGAGGTCCAGCACGCGGCGCAGCGGGCCGAACGTCTCGGGACCGATCATCCGCACGGCGTGGTGCGCGGTGATGAAGTGCAGCGCCGCGTAGTACGTGGCGAGCGCGGCGCGCTTGCCGAGGCCCTCGGTCGAGCGCGCGCCGAGCCGGCCGCCGCCCCGCCGCTCCACGTAGAGCGAGGAGACCGCCTGCACGCCCTTGCGCAGCTCGGTGAAGTTGAGCGGCGGCAGGAACCGCTCGAGCGTGCCGGCCAGCCAGCGGTCGAACGCTTCGCGGATCTCGCCCTCGAGGTACGGCAGCAGCATGGCGCGGATGGTACACGGCGTCGGTCCGGCGAAGGTCATAGGCGGTCCCCGGGCAGGGTAAGCCGCGCCCTTGACAGGGAACCCGCCAAGGCTGATCTTTACCTTAAGTGTTGTTGCGAACGAGATGCTACTGGCCGTTAGCCGACTGTTAGCTGGCTCGGACCGGAGAGGTGCGACCGTGACGCTGGAAAACGTTCCGCCCGGCGAGCGTTGCATGGTAATCGAGGTGCGCGGTTCGGACGCCGTAAGCCTGCGCCTGATGGAGATGGGCCTGATCGGCGGGACGGAGATCCGCGTCGTCCGGCTGGCTCCCCTGGGCGACCCGATGCACGTGACGTTGTGGGGCTACCACCTGTCGCTCAGGAAGAACGAGGCGGCCCGCGTGCGGGTCGAGCCGTGTCAGTAGCCTCGCCGATCCCGGCGGTCCGCGCGGGACGGCCGGTCGTCGCGATCGTCGGCAACCCGAACACCGGGAAGACGACGGTCTTCAACGCGCTGACCGGGCTCTCGCAGAAGGTCGGGAACTACCCCGGCGTCACCGTGGAGCGGATCTCCGGGACGCTGCGGCTCGGCGCCGCGGCCGCGGAACTCGTCGACCTGCCCGGCACGTACAGCCTCTCGGCGCGCTCCCCGGACGAACTGATCGCGGTGGACATCCTGCTCGGCCAGCAGCCGGGCGAGGCGCCGGTCGATGTCGTGGTCGCCGTCATCGACGCGAGCAACCCGGAGCGGAACCTGTTCCTGCTCTCGCAGCTGCTCGAACTCGGGCGGCCGCTGGTGGTGGCGCTCAACATGACCGACGCCGCGCGCCGGCGCGGCCTGGAGCTGGATGCGCGCGCGCTGTCCGAGCGGCTGGGCGTGGCCGTGGTCCCGATGCGCGCCGACCGCGGCGAGGGCGTGGACGAACTGCGCCGGGCGATCGCCCGCGCGCTGGAGGAGCGGCGGGTGCCGGCGGCGCCGGAGATCCCGTTCCCGCCGGAGTACCGCGAGCGTCTCGCGCGCCTGACGGCGCACCTGTTCGCGCGCCGCGCCGAGATCGGCCGCGAGGTGTCGCGCGTCGAGGCGATGCGCCTGCTGGCCGAGCCGGGCGGCGCCGCCGAGCGCCGCATCGCGCGCCAGCTCGGCGCCGGCTGGCGCGGCCGCCACGACGGCCCCGAGGGCCGTCCCGCCGGCGCGCTGGAAGCGGACGCGCGCTACCGCTGGGCCCACGAGCTGATCTCCGGCACGACCGTGCGGCGCGAGCGGGTCGGCCGCAGCCTGTCCGAGCGCGTCGACGCGCTGTTGACGCACCGCGTGTTCGGCCTGTTGGCGCTGGTGGCGACGCTGGGCCTGGTGTTCCAGGCGATCTACGCCGGCGCGGCGCCGGCAATGGACCTGATCGGC
Organism: Acidobacteriota bacterium; assembly: GCA_017994815.1. GTDB lineage: Bacteria > Acidobacteriota > Polarisedimenticolia > J045 > J045 > JAGOJY01. The sequence continues at coordinate 50,160 of JAGOJY010000019.1, read as the reverse complement.
GCCGGGTTCGACCGGCTGGCGGCGCTGGTCTCGTCGGCGATGGACCCCGGTCCGCTGCGCAGCCTGCTCGTGGACGGGGTGATCGGCGGCGCCGGGATGGTCGTCACGTTCCTGCCGCAGATCCTCGTCCTGTTCTTCTTTCTCTCCGTGCTCGAGGACTGCGGCTACATGGCGCGGGTCGCGTTCCTCGTCGACCGGCTGTTCGCGTGGGCCGGCCTCTCGGGCAAGTCGGCGTTCGCGCTGCTGTCGAGCTTCGCCTGCGCCGTGCCGGGGGTGATGGCGGCGCGCACGATCGAGCACCGGCGCGACCGGCTCGCGACCATCCTGATCGCGCCGCTGATGAGTTGCTCCGCGCGCCTGCCGGTCTACGTGTTGATGATCGGCGCGTTCGTGCCGGACCGGTACGTCCTCGGCGGGGTCGTCAGCGTGCGCGCGCTGTGCCTTCTGGCCGCGCACCTGGTCGGGCTCGCCGTGGCGGTGCCGATCCTGTGGGTCCTGCGGCGCACGATCCTGCGCGGCCCCGCGGCGCCGTTCGTCATGGAGCTGCCGGAGTACCGCTGGCCCTCGTGGCTCTCGGTCCTCGACCGCCTGCAGATCCGCGCGCGGGCGTTCGTCGTGCGCGCGGGGACGGTGATCGTCGCGCTGGCGATCGTCGTCTGGGCGCTGGCCTACTTCCCGCGCCCGGCGGCGATCCACGAGAACTACGAGGCGCTGCGCGCCGCGGCGGCGAGCGCCGAGGAGCGGGAGGCGCTGGACCGGCAGGAAGCTTCCGCGTACCTGCGGCAGAGCGTGATCGGCCGCGCGGGGCACGCGATCGAGCCTTTGGTCCGGCCGCTGGGCTGGGACTGGCGCATCGGCATGGCCGTGATCGCGTCGTTCCCCGCGCGCGAGGTGGTGATCGCCACGCTGGGCACGATCTTCGGGATGGGCGAGGGCGGCGACGCGGGCGCCGCGCTCGCGGGGCAACTGGCCGAGGCACGCCGTCCGGACGGCGCGCCGCTGTTCACGATGCCGGTCGCGCTCTCGCTGGTGGTGTTCTTCGCGCTGTGCTGCCAGTGTGCGGCGACTTTGGCCGTGATCCGCCGCGAGAGCGGGAGCTGGGGCTGGGCCGCGTTCACGTTCGGCTACATGACCGTCTTGGCCTACGCCGGCGCCCTGTTGACGTATCACCTCGCTTTGCGGGTGGCCGGCTGATGGACGCGCAGCTGATCGCGGCCTCGCTGATCGTCGGCGCCGCGCTGGCGTTCCTCGCGCGCGAGGCGCTGCGGCGGCTGCGCCGCGGCGATCGCGCCTGCGGCGGCTGCCCGAGCGCCGGGATCTGCGGCGCCGCGACGCGGCCGTCGCCGCCGCTGCCGGCCGGGCTGCGCCGCCTGCGCTAGCCTAGTCCCCCGTCTGTCGCTCGGAGGAAGTGGAGCGCCAGCGGCGCGCGTCGCGCCCGCGCACGGTCAGCGGGGGCACCGCCCAGTCGACGAGCACCACGAGGGCGACCGGCAGCAGGACGAGCGCCGGCAGGAGCAACAGCCACACCGGGTTGCCCCGGCCGCTCGCGATCCAGGCCAGGAGGAACGCCGCGGCGGCGAGCCCGGCGAGGAGCAGGGCCGCGTCGATCAGCTGGACCGGGCGCGGGACGGCGAGCACGGCCCGGCACCAGCGACACGCGTACCGCGAGCGCACCAAGGACGACAGGCGCGGAGCCTGGTATCCGCCGCACTCCGGGCAGGTGGCCAACGGGACCCCCCACGAACACGGGCCGCGTCAATGGAAGAGCAGGGAACTGCCCGCGTCAAGGGCATTCTTGGTTGACGGCCCCGGGCCGGCCGTGGATAAAGGGGCTTCCCACGATGTCTCGAGGGCCCAGCGCATGCCGCGTTTCCGGATAAGCCCGTCCCGGGCCGGGTCTTGGCTCGTCTGTCTTCTCGCGCTCCTGTCCGCCGCGCTGCCGGCGCACGCGCAGGAGCCGCCCGCACCGCGCAGCGACGACGACCTGCGCGCCCTGATCGCGAACGCCGGCGGCCGCGACGAGAACGGCGGCGCCGACGTGGTCAAGGTCTTCCGCCGCACGCGCGTCGAGGTCGAGCCGTCGGGACTGGCCCACATTTACGAGCACCACCTCTTGAAGTGCCTGTCGGCCGCGGGCGCGGCCGAGCTGGCGCGGGTCAGGCTCGACTTCGACCCCGCCTCGAACGTGATCGAGCTGCGCTCGCTGCGCGTCCTGCGCAAGTCCGGCGCGGTCGAGACCGTGGACGCCGCCGCCGGCGTGGAGCTGCCACAGCCGCAGCACATGATCTACTGGGGCCCGCGGATGCGGCTCTACGCCGTGCCGCGGCTCGAGCCGGGCGACGCGCTCGAGATCCAGACCTACATGAAGGGCTTCCTGATCGCCTACCTCGACGACCTCGCCGGGGGCGCCGCGGGCGCGGCGCCCGGCGGCTCGGCGGACGACAAGTACGTCCCGCCGATGCGCGGGCACTTCTACGATGTCATCACGTTCCAGGAAGACACGCCGGTCAAGCTGCGGCACTACGAGGTCGTCACGCCGAAGGACAAGCCGGTCCAGTTCGAGGTCTACAACGGCGAGGTCAAGAGCTACGTCACCTTCGACGACGGGCACCTCGTGTACCGCTTCTGGAAGGAAGACCTGCCCGCGTACCGGTCCGAGCCGCGCGCCTCCGACCGCTCCGACATCGCGACCAAGGTCGTGCTGGCGACGGTCCCCGACTGGCAGACCAAGTCGCGCTGGTTCGCCGAGGTGAACGACCGGCAGTTCGACGCGGACGACGCGATCCGGGGCAAGGTGGCCGAGCTGACGCGCGGGATGACGCGCGACGAGGACAAGATCGCCGCCCTCGTGCACTGGTCGGCCGACAACATCCGCTACTCCGGCGTCAGCATGGGGCAGGGCGAGGGGTACACGCTGCAGCCCGGACCGATGATCTTCCGCAACCGCTCCGGCGTCTGCAAGGACAAGGCGGGCATGGCGATCACCATGCTGCGCGCCGCCGGGTTCACGGTGTACCCGGCGATGACGATGGCCGGCTCGCGCGTCGAGCGCATCCCGGCCGACCAGTTCAACCACTGCGTCGCGGCGCTGAAGAAGGGCGACGGCACGTTCGAGCTGCTCGACCCGACCTGGGTCGTGTTCTCGCCCGAGGAGTGGTCGAGCGCGGAGGGGGAGCAGAACTACCTCGTCGGCAGCCCGGAGGGCCAGCCGCTCGCGATCACGCCCGCCTTCGATCCGGTGGAAAAGAACCGGCTGCGACTGGAGTCCAACGCGACGCTCGCGGCGGACGGCACGCTGACCGGCACGCTCGCCGTCACCGCGTCGGAGCTGGCCGAGCAGCGCCTGCGGCGCGAGCTGATCCACGGCTTCGGCAGCGCCGACCGGCAGGCCTGGTTCGAGCGTCTCGTCGGCGGGATCGGCCCCGGCGCCGAGGTGCAGCCGATGGCGCTGGACTACGCGCAGCTGCAGGACGTGACGAAGCCGCTGCGGCTCGAGGCGCGCTACCGGATCGCGAACTACGCGCTGGTCGGCAAGGACGCGATCTGGTTCGTGCCGCCGATGGCGCGCCACCCGCTGCGCTCGGCCAGCTTCGCCCCGTTCGGGACCGCCGAGCTGGAAAAGCGCACGCAGCCGCTGCAGCTCGGCGCGCCGCGGTACTCGGAGTTGAGCGAGACGATCACGCTGCCGCCGGGCTGGACCGTCGGCCGGCTGCCGGAAGATCGCAAGATCGAAGGGCCGGTGGCCTCGCTCGCCACCCACGCCGAAGGCAAGGGCGGCCAGCTGACGTACTCCTACCGGCTCAAGGTCTCGCGGCGCGAGGTGCCGGTCGCCTCGTACGCCAACTTCCGCGAGGTGCTGCAGGCGGCGGAGAAGCTGGCCGAGGACCGGGTCGTGCTCGTGCGCGGCACGCCGGCCGGGCGCAAGGACGTCCCGGCGCCGGCGCCGTTCGCGGCCGTGCCGGCGGCCGCCGGTCCCGCGCCGCGCGACGGCGAGATGCGCCGCGACGTGACGATCCGCCTCGAGCGCGACGGCCGGGTGATTCGCCGCCACGAGTCGTCGCTGAAGATGCTGACGGACTTCGTGAACCGCACCGACCTCAACGACCCGCGCATCGACTGGAACGACGCCCGCGCCGAGATGAAGATCGAGCGCGCGCGGGCCCTCGGCCAGGACGGCCACGTCGTCGAGACGCAGGCCAACAGCCTCGTCCCGAACACGGCCGAGGAGCTGCAGTGGGCGGTCCCGTACGCGCACCTGCGCGAGCTGACCGTGGCGCACGTGGGCGTCGAGCTGGGCGGGACGACCGAGCTGGCGTACACGATCGCCGACCGCGCGCCGTCGGGAGTGCCGCTGTGGGGTGCGCTCGAACTCGACGCGCCGGTGCCGCTCGTCGCGCAGCGCGTGCGCTTCGAGCTGCCCGACGGAACGAAGCTCGCCTACGCCCAGCCGGCAGGCTTGGCCGCGCCGGAGATCGCCACGCGCGACGGGGTGGTGAGCTACACGTTCGACCTGCGCGACGTGCCGCCGCGGGTGCTGGCGGAGTTGCCGGGCGGCGCGCTGCCGCCGGGCATGCTGGTCTATTCCGCGGCGCCGGGCTGGGCCTTCGTGTCGCGCTGGCTCGGCGAGCGACTCGCGCCGGCGCTGGCCGCCGACGCCGCGGTCAAGGCGCGCGCCGCGGAGCTCGCGGGAGAGACGCTGTCGAGCGCCGAGCGGCTGGCCCGCATCCACGAGTTCGTCGTCGACGGCGTGCGCACGATCCACTGGCCGCTGGAGGCGTTCGACTACGCGGCGCGCCCCGCGGGCGAGGTCCTCGCTTCGAGCGTGGGGCACCCGCTGGACAAGGCCGTGCTGCTCGCCGCCCTGCTGCGGGAGGCCGGTTTCGCGCCGCGCGTCGCGCTGGCCACCGCCGGGCGCGCGTTCGCGGCCGAGGTTCCCTCGCCGGCGCAGTTCGAGGACGCCTGGGTCGCCGTCGCCCTCGGCGGGCGCACGCTGTGGCTCGATCCGACCGCGCCCCACGACCGGCGCAACGCGGCCCAGCTCGCCGGGCGCTGGGTGCTCGTGCCGGATGCCGGCGAGGCCGCCGCGCAACCGGTGCAGGTCCCGGAACTCGATCCGTCGTCCAACGCGGCGTTGCTGCGGGCCGAGCTGAAGCTCGCGCCGCCGGCCGGCGGCGGGCCCGGGCTGCGCCTCGGCGGCGTGGCCGACCTCGACCTCGGCGGGACCTACGATCCGCTGGCGGGGTTCGATCGATCGCAGGACCGCTACGGCGCGCTCGCCCGCGGGGTGGCGTCGCGGTTCGGGGCGCAGGCGAAGGACACCTTCGTCGCGCGCGACACCGGCGAGGAGCTGGCGCTGCGGGTCGAACTCGCGGACGGCGCGCTCGGCGAGAGCCTGGCGGCCGACGCGCCGCTGGCGCTGGTGCTGCCGCGGGTGCCGGGCGCGCTGTCGGCGGAGTCGCTGCAGCTCTACCGCCCCCGCCGCACGCTCCCGCTCGCGATCGCCGCACCGGCGCGCGAGGTGGTCGAGGTGGTGCTGCAGCTTCCCGAGGGCTGGGAGGCGGCGCGCGTCCCGGAAGAGCTGGCGCTGGCGGGCGACGCGGCGTCGGCGACGCGCAGCGTCCGGCGCGACGGGTCGAAGCTGACGATCCGCACCGAGTTGAAGCTCGCGCGGGCGGTCATCGAGCCCGGCGTCTACCCGCAGCTGCGCGCCGCGCTGGCCGCGGTCGACTCGGAGGCCGCCCGGACGGTGATCCTGCGCCGGGTCTCCCGATGAACAGGCCCGCAGCGGACAGGCGGACCTGGCCCGTGTTGGTCCTGACCGCGGCTGCCGCGGCGCTGGCCCTTCCCGGCTGCGCCGGCGTCGGCTCGCGTGGAACCGGCGAGCGACGAAAGATGAACGACGAGAGCCAGTTCTCCTATCCCGCGACACCCCGCGACGACAGCGTCGATGTCCTGCACGGCCAGCGCGTGCTCGACCCGTACCGCTGGTTGGAAGACGCCTCGCGCCCCGCGGTGCGCGAGTGGATGGACGCGCAGGATCGCCTGGCGCGCTCGGCGCTCGCGGCGCTCCCCGGCCGCGACCAGCTCGCACAGCGGCTGAAGGAGCTGTTCTACACCGACTCGGTCTCGCCGCCGGTCAAGCGCGGCGGGCGCTACTTCTACGCCCGCAAGCACGCCGACCGCGAGAAGACGGTCCACTACTGGCGGGCGTCGGCGGATGCGCCGGAACGCGTTCTCCTGGACCCGAACACGATGAGCGAGGACGGCTCGATCTCGGTCGGCGTCGTCATCGCGTCGTGGGACGGGCGCCTGGTCGCGTACACCCTCAAGCAGCGCGGGGCCGACGCGGCCACGCTCCACGTGCTGGACGTGGACAGCGGCGTGACGTCCGAGGTCGACCGCATCGAGGGCGCGCGCTACGCGCAACCGGCCTGGACGCCGGACGGGGCCGGTTTCTACTACGCCGGGCTCCCCGTGGACCCGTCGATCCCGGTGGACCAGCTGCCGGGATACGTCGAGATCAGGTTCCACCGCGTCGGCACGCCGGCCTCGGCCGACGCGCTGGTCCATCCCCGGACCGGGGATCCGACACGGTTCCTCGGCGTGCAGCTCTCGCGCGACGGCCGCTGGCTCCTGGTCTACGACCAGCACGGGTGGACCTCGACCGACATCTACATCAAGGACCTCTTGGCCCCGTCCGGCGAGTTCCGGCCGGTCGTCAAGGGGACCGACGCGCGCTACGCGATCACGGTCTGGCAGGATGTGCTCTACGTCTCCACCGACGAGGGCGCGCCGCGCGGCCGCGTGTTCCGCGCCGAGGCGGCCGCCCCGGCGCGCGAGGCGTGGCGCGAACTGGTCCCCGAATCGCCGGACGCCACGCTGGAGTCGGCCTCGGTGGTCGGCGGCAAGCTGGCGCTCGTCTACCTCCGCAACGCGAGCAACGCGATCCAGATCCACGACCTCGACGGCCGCGAGGTGCGCGGGGTCGAACTGCCGGGGCTCGGCAGCACCTCGGGGCTGATCGGCAATCCGGACGACGACGAGGCGTACTTCACGTTCGGCTCCTACACGTTCCCGCCGGAGGTGTACCGCACCTCCGTCGCGACCGGCGCGACCGACGTCTGGGCGCGGATCGAGATCCCGGTCGATCCCGAGCCGCTGACCGTGGAGCAGGTCTGGTTCACCTCGCGCGACGGCACGAAGGTCTCGATGTTCCTCGTGCACCGCAAGGACCTCCGGCGCGACGGCAACAACCCGGTGCTGCTCGGCGGCTACGGCGGGTTCAACCAGAACACCACGCCGACGTTCCAGCCGGCGCTGTACCCGTGGTTCGAGCGCGGCGGTGTGTACGCGGCGCCCAACCTGCGCGGCGGCGGCGAGTACGGCGAAGCGTGGCACCGCGCCGGCATGCTCGACCGCAAGCAGAACACCTTCGACGACTACATCGCCGCGGCCGAGTGGCTGATCGAGAACCGCTACACCCGCCCGGAGCGGCTCGCGATCCGGGGCGGCAGCAACGGCGGGCTGCTCGTCGGCGCGGCGCTCGTGCAGCGCCCGGAGCTGTTCCGGGCCGTGATCTGCGCCGTGCCGCTGCTCGACATGGTCCGCTACCACCGGTTCGGCTCCGGCCGCACGTGGATCTCCGAGTACGGCTCGGCCGACGACCCGCGGCAGTTCGCGTTCCTGCACGCCTACTCGCCGTACCACCACGTGCGCAAGGGCGTGCGTTACCCGGCGCTCTTGATGATGACCGCCGACAACGACGACCGCGTCGACCCGATGCACGCGCGGAAGATGACGGCCGAGTTGCAGTGGGCGCAGGCCGCGCCGCACCCGATCCTGATGCGCGTCGAGCGCAACGCCGGCCACACCGGCGCGGACCTCCGGCGCAAGGACGTCGAGTCCTTCACCGACCAGTACTCGTTCCTGTTCTGGCAACTCGGCATGGCGCTGTAGCGTAGAGGCCGCCGCCGAGTTCCGGGCGCGCCCGGAACCACCACGACGCAAGCCGTTCCTGGCTGCCGCACGCGAACTGCCGCGGATGGCGTAAGCGAACAACACGCCAATACATTCATCTATTCGTGCACGTCAGGCATCCCGCGCGAACGGGACGGGTTTGCCGGTGCACTAGAATCCGCGCGGGTTTCGGGGAACGCGTCGCGTTCCCGAGGGGGTGGTCATGATCTGGCGCATCGTGCTGTTCGTCCTGGTGGCCGTCACGTCCGCGGCGTCGGCCGCCGACTACTCCAGCGACATGGTGATGCTCGAAGACGATCAGGTCATGCAGACCATGCGGCTGTTCGTCTCGGGCCAGAACTCGCGGGTCGAGGGGATCGCGGGACCGCAGGGCCGCGTCGTGACGATCGTGCGCAAGGACAAGGGCGTGATCTGGACGCTGTACCCGGATCGACACGAGTACACGGAACGGCCGATTGCCGCGCGTGAGTCCGGCCAGTTGGACCTCGCCGATTTCGACCTCGCGCGGCTGCCAAAGGAGACGCTCGGCAAGGAGGCGGTCCTCGGCCGCGCCTGCACGAAATTCCGTGTGCAGGTCGGCAAGATGCCGAATGGTCAGCCGCTGACCGCGACGGCGTGGGTGGACGACAGGCTCGGGATGCCGATCCGGCTGAAGACGATGGGCATCGTGCAAGAGAACCGGAATCTCAAGCTGGGCGCGCAGCCGGCAAACCTGTTCGAAATCCCAAAGGGCTACGCGAAGGCGGATCGGCCCGGCAAACCCCCGGGCATGACGCCTCCCCGGCCGGGTGCCGCGGCGCCGGCGCACGTCCCGGCTGCCGTCGCGGCCGCGGGCAGTCCGGTCGCGGCCGGGTCGGCCAAGCCCGCGCGGCCAGTCACGAAGCTCGAGGCCGACGCGTTGACGATCGCGCGGCTCACCTCGGGCGAGGCCACGCCGGCCAGGTTCGCGGACGATGGCTTCGCGGCCCCCGGCGCCTTCAGCGGCGACCGCACGCTGCACTGGCGCAACGCCGAGAAGGGGGGAGTTCTCGAGTTCACTCTCCCGGCCGAGCAAAGGGGGCGCTACGACCTGGCCCTGCACCTGGGAAAGTACCGCACCTTCGGGCAGTTCCAGGTCCTGGTGAACGGTCGGCCGTGCGGTGCTCCCATCGATTGCTTCGGGTATCCCGAGAAGGACGAGATCGTCCCGTTCGACGTCCGCCTGGGCCCGGTCGAGCTGGAGCAAGGCGACAATCGCCTCGCGCTGAAACTGGTCGGGACGAACCCGGACACGGTCATGCCCGACCACGGCGCCTGCCTCGACTGGGTCCAGCTGACCTACAACGAGCCGGTCGAGTTGCCCGGTGCGATCGCGGGGACGAGCGACGTCGCGGGCGGACCTGCCGGACGGGCCGAGTCGTTCGAGGCCGAGACGCTGCAGATCGTGAAGTGCACGTCGGGCGAGGCGATCCCGCGCCGGCTCGCCGAGGACGGTTATGCCGAGGAAGGCGCGTTCACCGGCGACCAGTCGCTGCAGTGGCACGACGCGGCCGAGCCGGGCGCGCGGCTCGAGCTCCTGCTGCCGGTCGAGGTGGCCGGGCGCTACGCCGTGTCGGTCCGCCTCGCGCGCTATCGCACCTATGGCATCCACCAGTTCCTGGTCAACGGGAAACCGCTGGGCCAGCCGGTCGACATGTTCGGCAACCCCGGTCACGACATCGTGACGCCGTTCACGGTCAGCCTGGGCGAGACGGACCTCGTGGCCGGGAACAACCGGCTGGAGCTGCGCCTCGTCGGCACGAACCCGGAGACGATCATGGCCAACCACGGCGCCGGCCTGGACTGGATCAGCGTGACTCCGGTCGGAAATCCCGGCGCGAAGGGCCAACACTGAGCCGATCCATCGCTGGTCGATGCGATCAGGAGGAAGCATGAAACGAATCCGGACCAGTACCGCGCTCGTCGTGCTCGGCTTGGCGGCGCTGGCGCTGTTTACCGCTACGGCCGACAAGAACCCGCAGAAGGGCAAGACGGAGCAGCGAGTCGTCCTCGTCGCCGGCACCGACGCCTGGACGGAGACGGACATCGAGATCGGCCTGAAGGACGAGGTCACGTTCACGGCGACCGGGAAGGTCTGCTTCTCCAGCGCCAAGCAGTCCTGCGAAGGCCCCGCGGGCTGGGGGCGCGACGACTACGCGAACAGCTGGCCGGACGACTACAACGAGTGCGAAGACACGATGTCGGACGCCAATCACGGCGCGCTGATCGGCAGCATCGGCGGAAACCTGTTCTACATCGGGCCCAAGCAGACCGTCACCGGGAAGGAGGGGATCCTCAGCCTCGGCATCAACGACTGCACGTTCACCGGCGAGCCGTTCGGCAACAGCGGCTCGTTCAGCGTTGTCGTCAGCATCGAGCGCCGCGGCGGCTAGCCCGGGAGACCTCGACGCAGCCCGGCGTCAGCTCCGCACTTGGGCCGGCGCCGTGGCCAACAGGTCCGAGCAGCGCTTCTCGCGGCGGCCCTGCCAGGCGCGGCGGTGGTACAGGTAGCCGGCGATCAACGGCAGCGCCACCGTCGCCTCGGCGTAAACCATCTGCTCGAAGCTGGTGTCGACCTTGCCCCACGAGCACGCTTCCTTCAGCGTCGAGCCCGAGAGGGCGCCGTCGCGCTCGTCGGCGACCGTGACCTGCACCGCGTACTTGTGCATCGGCACGTCGAAGCCGAGCACCTCGCAGCACACGACGGTGTCCTGGATGAAGTTCTTGGGCACCCCGCCGCCGATCATGAAGATCGCCGAGTTCGACGCCGCTTCCAGCTTGACCCGCGTCACCTCGAGGAAGTCCTTGACCGAGTCGATGCTCAGCTTGGGGCCGTCGCCGAACCACTGGTGGTGCACCAGCCCGAACCCCGCCGAGCTGTCGGAGAACGCCGGGCAGAAGATCGGGATCCCCTTCTCGTAACAGCGCCGGGTGATCGAGGGAGTGGTCTTGCCATTGTTCACCAGCCAGCGGCCCATCTCGGCGATGAACTCGCGCGAGCTGTACGGCCGCGGCGGCAGCGCCCGCGCGATCTCGCCCACCGTCATGTCGCACTCTTTGAGCTGGTCCTCGTCGATGAACGTGTCGTAGATGCGGTCGATGTGCAGCTCGCGCAGTTCCTGGTCGTCGACCCACTTGGTGCCGATGTAGTGCTTGAACCCGAGCGCCTCGAAAAAGTCCTGGTCGACGATGTTGGCGCCGGTGGAGACGATCGCGTCGACCATGTCGTGGTCGATCAGGTCGAGGATCACGCCCTTCAGGCCGGCGCTGATCAGAGAGCCGGCGAGCGTCAGGAACACCGTGCAGTCGGGGTCCTTGACCGCGCGCTCGATGATCTCGGCGGCGCGGGCCAGGTCGCGCGAGCTGTAGGCCATCTTGCGCATCGCCTCGACCATCCCCGAGACGTCGTGGCGCTTGATGTCGATGTGCTCGATCTCGTGCTTCAGGAAGTCGGCCTTGGTCCGTGCCGCCATCGGGATTCCTCCGCCGGGCCGGCGCGCGCCGACCCCTTCGAACGCGCGCCACCGCCGAGAAGACCGGCGCCACCGGCGGGCCGCCGGGCGATGCGCGTGGGAGAGGTTACCGGAGGAGGGGGGAGGGGGCGAGCGGCCCGGGCGAGCCCCGGCGGCCGGCGCGGGTCACGGCACGATCGGCCACGGCTTCTCCCAGGCACGCAACGGCCGCCGGCGCTCGATGAGCGGCAGGCGTGCCTGCCTCCGGTGCCACGCGGCCTTGGCCTCGAACAGGCGCCGAACCTCCTCCGGCGGTCGCCGGTCAGACATCGTCGGGCACATCGAAGCGCAGGTCGTGTCGGTCGAGGACGGCGCGGAGCAGGGCGCGATCAACGTCGGCCTGCGCCACCAGAAGCCATGCGCGCTCGCGCCGGCGCGATCCACCGGCTTGGATGGCGAGGGCCACCAAGGTGTTCGGGGCCGACGACCCGCACCGGTACGCCGGCGTACTCGATGTTGCGCGCCGTTTCGATCGATTCCTGGACGAGCGGGTTGTACGACGGGAGGAACTGGACGGGGACTCCGTGGATCAGGACATGTTCCGCGTCGGAGACGAATCCTCGCGCGGCGGTCCATGCGTAAACCTCATGCAGCGACGTCAACGCCAGCGACGAAGATCGCGCCGGGAGAACCACGAACACGTCGAGATCGTCGTCTCGTTCAGAATCCGGAACACGTCTGCGAGGCTGTTCTGTCTTCTTCGGCGCGGATCAGGAGTAGAGCGGGCCGGGGCCGCGGCCCTCGCGCAGCTCGCGCGCGACCGCGCGCAGGCGGTCGGCGAACTCGTCGAGCTCGGCCGCAACCGCGTCGCGGTTGGCCTCCAGCACCGGGCGCCACAGCGCGGCCGGGCTCGCGGCCACGCGGGTCGCGCTGCGGAACCCGCCCGCGGCGAGCGCGGCCGCGGGGCCGCGCGTCGCGAGGCCGGCGGCGAGCGCCCGCGCGATCACCTGCGGCAGGTGGCTGACGTAGGCCACCGCGCGGTCGTGCGCCTCGGCGCCGAGGACGAGCGGGCGCGCGCCGGCGGCGCGCACCAGCGCCTCGACGCGCGCGAGCGCCGCGGGCGGCGCGCCGGGAAGCGGGCAGAGCGCCCACGCCGCGTCCCGGAACAGCGTCGCCGACGCGGCATCCACGCCGGCGCGCTCCGATCCGGCCAACGGGTGGCCGCCGACGAACGCCGCGCCTTCGCCGAGCGCGCGGCGCGCCTCGTCCAGCACGACGCGCTTGGCCCCGGCGACGTCGGTCACGACGCTCCCGGGGGCGAGCGCGCCGCGGATCTCGCGCAAGAGCGCGAGCGTGCCGTCGAGCGGCGCGCACAGCACCACCAGCTCGGCGCCGGCGACCGCGGCCGCCGCGCCCGGCGCGGCCTGCTCCAGCGCGCCGCGCGCGAGGGCGAGCCGCAGCGCTTGCGGGTCGGGATCCCAGCCGGTGACGTGGTGCCCGGGATGCGCCGCGCGCAGCGCGAGGCCCAGGCTTCCGCCGATCAGGCCCACGCCGAGCAGGGCGACGCGCGTCAACGCGAGGGCTCCAGCCGCGGGTCGCGCACCGCGCGGCCGACGGCCGGCGCGATGATCCGCAGTTCGCCCATCAGCGTGGCGAACTCCTCGGGCAGGAGCGCCTGCGGGCCGTCGACCAGCGCCTTGTCCGGATCGGGGTGGACGTCGAGCAGCAGCCCGTCGGCCCCGGCGGCCACCGCCGCGCGGGCCATCGGCGCGACCTGGTCCCGCCGCCCCGTGCCGTGGCTCGGGTCGACGATCACCGGCAGGTGGCTGATGCGGTGCAGCGTCGGCACCGCGGACAGGTCCAGCGTGTTGCGCGTCATCGGCTCGAACGTGCGGATGCCGCGCTCGCAGAAGATGACCTGCCGGTTGCCCTCGAGCAGCACGTACTCGGCCGAGAGCATCATCTCCTGGATCGTCGCCGACAGGCCGCGCTTGAGCAGCACCGGCTTGCGCGTGCGGCCGACCTCGCGCAACAGGTCGAAGTTCTGCATGTTGCGCGCGCCGATCTGCAGGACGTCGGCGTACTGGCTGACCATCTCGACGTTGCGCGGGTCCATCACCTCGGTCACGGTCTTCAGCCGGAACTCGTCGGCCACCTCGCGCAGGATCTTCAGCCCGCGCTCGCCGAGCCCCTGGAAAGCGTAGGGGCTGGTGCGCGGCTTGAACGCGCCGCCGCGCAGGATCGTCGCGCCGACGCGCGAAACGCTGCGCGCCGTGGCGCGCGTGATCTCCTCGTTCTCGACCGCGCAGGGCCCGGCGCAGACCATCACCTCGCGCCCGCCGATCCGGATGCCGTCGCCGAGGTCGACGATCGTGTCCTCCGGCCCGAACGAGCGGCTGGCCAGCTTGTACGGGTGCGTGACGCGGAACGCCTCGTGCACGCCCGGCATCAGCTCGAACTCGCGCGGGTCGAGCGCCAGCGTCTCGCCGACGACCCCCAGCACGGTGTGCTGCGAGCCGGTCGAGCGGTGGACGTCCAGACCCTTGTGCACCAGCGCCTCGACCACGCTCTGGATCTGCTCGCTGGTCGCCCCGGGCTCCATCACGATGATCACGTCGGCTCCTCCTCGTGCCGTTCTCCGCGGCTGCGCTCGAGCCGGCGGGACTCGTCCACGATCCTCTCGAACAGGCGCAGCACGGCGTCGTCGGCGAGGGGGCCGCGGTTGGCGCGGAGCACCGCCTCGAGCACTTGCCGCTCCCGTTCGGGGTCGTAGATCGGCTGGCCGAGCGTCAGCTTGACCCGCGCCAGCGCCACCGCGTGCTGCGCGCGCGCGCTCAGCAGGCGCAGCAGCTCGCGGTCGATCCGGTCGATGAGCCGGCGCCGGCGCTGGATCTCGCGGGACGGGTCGGGCATGGCCAATCCTGTGCGGTACGGCCGCCTGACCGCGCGGCCGCCGCGGCGTGCACTTACCGAACGATCACGGCTGAATATATGCGGAGGCGCCCGGCGGACCACGCGAATATCGCCGCCCGAAGTTCATCAACGGACCGCGGGGCCCGGCCGGCGGACGGCGTCCCCACCGTTGCGCGGCGGATAATCCGGCCGATGTGCACGGTCACGTGGTGGCTCGGGGCCGGCGCTTACGAGGTCCTGCACAACCGGGACGAGAGGCGCAGCCGCGGCCCGGCACACCCCCCGTCGGTGGGTGAACTGCGGGGCGTGCGGTTCATCGCCCCGCGGGACAGCGACTTCGGCGGGGCGTGGATCGCGTGCAACGAGCTGGGAGTCACCGTCTGCCTGCTCAACGTCTTCGGCCCGGAAGCTCCCGCCGGTGGCGCGGTCAGCCGCGGGCTGCTCGTGCTGGAGCTGGCCGACGCCGGGGCCCCGGCCGAGGCGACCGGGCGCCTTTCGCGCGAGGACCTCGCGCGGTTCCGGCCGTTCGTCCTCGCTGCCTTCGGCCCGGGAATGCCCCCGCGGCTGGCGACCTGGACCGGCACCCGGCTCGAGCAGGGCCCGCTCGCCGGGGACCGGATGCCCCTGGTCTCCTCCGGGCGGGACCACGCGGCGGCGTTCGCGGCCCGGCGCGCCGAGTTGGACCGGCTGCGGGCGGCCCGCGGCGCGGCGGACCCGGCGACGCTGCGCGAGCTGCACGCCAGCCACCGCCCCGAGCGCGGGGCGCTCTCGGCCTGCATGCACCGCGACGACGCCGCGACCGTCAGCTCCAGCCGGGTCCGCGTCGGCCCGGCCGGCGTGGAGTTCTCCTACTGCCCGGCGGCCCCCTGCGAGGCGCCGTTCGACCCGCCCCTGCGCCTCGCCCGGCGGGCGCCGGCGCCCCGGCCGTGAACCGCGGGGCCACCCGGGAACCGGCGGCCCCCCCGGCGCGTATCACGAGCCGAGATGACGCAGGGATGGACGCCCCCGAGCGCGACAACGCGGTCGTCCGGCAGGTCCGGGACGGGAACCGCGCGGCGTTCGCCGAGCTGGTGCAGCGCTACCAGCACCTGGTCGCGTCCGTGGCGTGGCGCTACGGCGCGCGGGCCGAGGACATCGAGGACGTGGTGAGCGAGGTGTTCGTGAAGGTCTTCGCGCGGCTCGACCAGTACCAACCCGAGGCCCGGTTCTCCACCTGGCTGTACCGGGTCGCGGTCAACCACGTGCTGGACCGCGCCCGGCGCTCGCGCCCGGCGCTCGACCTGGCCGACGTGGCCGAGCCGGCGGATCCCGCGCCCTCGGCCGCGGCCGGGCTGGAGGCCGACGAGCGGGCGGCGCTGGTCCGCCGCGCGCTCGACGAACTGCCGCCGCGCTACCGCGAGGTCATGTTCCTCGTCTACGTCGAGGGGCTGCCGGTCGCCGAGGCCGCGCGGCTGACCGCCACGTCGGAGAACACGGCCAAGACGCGGCTGCTGCGCGGCCGCCGCGCGTTGGCCGAGATCCTGGCCCGGCTCGCCCCGGGCTACTTCGAGGGCTGACGTGCGCTGCCGCACCGCGCAGCGCCTGCTGCACGAGCGCCGGGCCGGCGCGCTCGCGGGCGCCGCGGCGCGCGGGTTGGAGGCGCACCTCGCCGCGTGCGCCGCGTGCGCGCGGGCGGCGCGGCTCGAGTCGGCGATCGCGCACGACCTGGCCCGGCTGCGCGCGCTGGCGCCGCCGCCGGTCGACGTGGCGTGGCGGGTCCTCGACGAGCTGGCGGCCCTGCCGGACGCGCGCGCGACCGCCCTGCGCGCCCTCGCCTGGTCCGTCGCGCTGCTGTTCGGCCTTTTGTGCGCGCTCGGCGCGGTCTCGGCGCGCCTCCTGCAACTGGCGAGCACCGAGCCCGCGGGCGTCTCCGCGCTGTCCGCGCTGGCGCAGGCGGCGCTGCGCGCCGGCGCCGCCCTCGCGCGGGTGTCGCTCGATCTGTTGGCCACGCTCGGCGGGTTCGGCCTGCGGCTCGCCTCGCACGCCGCCGGCGCCCTCGGGGCCTGGGACGTGCGCGCCGTGGCCCCGCTCGCGGCGCTGGTCGTGATCTCCACGGCCGCGGCGATCGTCGGCCGCGAGTTGTTCGGACCGCGCGCTGCCGGCGCCAGCCCGGCCGGCGGCGCACCCAAGGAGTCCTGAGATGCGAAACCGGACCCTGCCCGCCCCGTGGTTCTTCGTCGCGCTGCTCGCCCTGGCCTCGTCGGCCGCGGCGCAGGAGCCCGCCGTGCCGGCTCCCGAGCAGCCGCCCGCCGTCGAGCCGGCGCCGCCCCCGGCCGCGCGCCGCAGCGTGCCGGGGCAGGTCGCCGTCTTCTCCACCGTGCGCGTCGGCCCCGACGAGCAGATGGACGGCGATTTGGTGTGCATCGGCTGCACCGCCGAGATCGAGGGCGTGACCACGCGCGACGTCGTGGTCGTCGGCGGCACGCTGCGCCTGACCGGCTCGGTCGGCCGCGAGCTGACGGCGGTGTTCTCCAACGTCACGCTCGCGCGCGAGGCGTCGATCGGCCGCGAACTCACCGCGGTGATGGGCCCGCTCGACGACCAGGGGGCGAGCGTCGGCGGCGCGAAGACGTACATCGCGCCGTTCTGGGTCCCGTCCCTCGGCAGCGGGCCGTTCCACGTGATCGCCGCGCTCGTCGGCTGGATCATCGCGCTGCAGACGGTCTTCGGCTTCGCGGTCCTGGTCGTCGTGACGCTGGCGGCGACGGACCGCGTGCGCGCGATGGGCGCCGAGGTCCCGTCGCGCTACTTCCTGGCGCTCCTGGTCGGCTTCCTGGCGCACATCGCGATCGTGCCGATCCTGATCCTGCTGGCGATCTCGGTGATCGGGATCCCGTTCCTGATCCTCGCCGACATGCTGTTCAAGCTCCTGCGCATCTGCGGGCGCGCGGCGCTGTTCGAGTGCCTCGGCCGGCGCATGGGGCGCGGGCTCGGGCGCGAGATGTCGATCCTCGGCGCGGTGATGCTGGGCTTCCTGCCGTACGCCGTGCTCTCGGTGCTGCCGTTCCTGTTCGGCCTGCCGGGGATGTTCGTCGGCCTCGGGTTCCTGCTGCTGGTGAAGATCGTCGTTGACTGGCCGGCGATCGGGATGGTGCTGCTCACCAGGTGCGGGAGCCCGCGCCAGGAGCGGTCCGCGCCGGCCGCGTTGCCGCCGATCGACCCGGCCGGGGCGCCCGTGGGCGCCCCGTGAGACGCCGGTGGGTCAGGCCGGGCGGCGGGCCGCGGTGACCCACAGGCCGCCGCCGCCGAGCGCGACGAAGATCAGCCCCTGCACGACGGTCTTGGTCTGCAGCGGGTCGGAGAGGACGCCGAACACCGCCCCGGCCATGCCGAGCAGCCCGATCGCGCTGTAGACGAAGAACATGGTCCTCCGCGCTCCCGCGCGCGTCGCCGGCGTGTCCTCGCCGAAGTAGCGCGCGAAGGCCCACAGCCCGGCGATGGCGAACAGGTCCAGCACGGCGAAGATCAGCCACAGCAGGCGCGCGCGGGCCGGCACCTGCGGCGTTCCGGCGGCGCTCTTGAGGACCCGTTCGTACAGGAACGCGCCGACGTTGGAGCCGATCAACGAGCCGAACACGCCGTACAGGAAGGCGTACCCCATGTACACGGCCTTGCGGTCGGCCGGCGCGACGAGGCCGACGAAGCTGTAGTACTTGGGGTGCGCGGTCATCTCGCCGATCGAGAACACCGCGATCCCGAGAATGAAGATCCACGGGTTCATCGACGAGGCGAGCAGGAGAAAGCCGAGACAACCGATCGCCATGCCGGCCGTCATCGTCGGCAGCGCCTTGCGCTCGCGGACGAGCGAGCTGATCAGGAACTGCAGCAGGATGATCGTCCCGGCGTTGATCGAGGTGACGTGCTCGGCCGCGAACTCGAACTTCCACGGCAGACCGACCGCGGCGAGCAGCGAGGTCACCGCGGCACTGACCGGCGCCCGGTCGATGAACTCCTCGAGGTACAAAAGGACCGAGCCGAAGTTCTGGAAGTAGAGGATCCAGAACCCGGAGTAGGCCACGATCATCAGCATGAAGCGCGAGTCGCCGAGCACCTCCACCGCCCCGGCGAGGACCTCGCGGATCGTCCGGGTGCTCGGCGGTCGCGGCGGCTCGCGGTACAGGAAGATCGCCGGCAGCAGCATCAGCCCGGTGTAGATCGCGGACGCCGTGAACACCGCCTGCCAGGAGAAGCCCTTGAGCCAGGTCACGATCAACGGGGCCACGAACGCGCCGAGGTTGATCATCCAGTAGTAGATGCCGAAGCCGAAGGCCGAGGTCTTCTCGTTCGTGGTGCGGGCGATCGTCCCGGAGATGATCGGCTTGAACAGCCCGGAACCGCTCGCCATGACCAACAGCGCCAGGAACACCAGCGCGTACGCCGACATGTAGCCGGCGGCGAAGTAGCCGGCCGTCAGCATGCAAAAGGCGAGGATCAGCATCCGCCGGTAGCCGTAGCGGTCGGCCAGCGCGCCGCCGAGGATCGGGATGACGTACGTGGCCGCGTACACGATGCTCTGCAGGAAGCCCATCGCCTGGACGTCGAAGCCCAGCCCGCCCTCGCCGACTTTCCCCGCCAGGTACACGGCGAGGACCGAGTTCAGCCCGTAGTAGGCCGCGCGCTCGAACAGCTCCATGACGTTGGCGATCCAGAACGTCCGGGGGAACTCGGCCAATCGCACGCCCATCGGGGTCTCCTTGCGCTCGCGGTGGATTATTCATCATATTCACCGCCGGGGGCCGGCATGTTCGGCAGGCCCGAGCCGGGAGGTTGCACGCGATGGCGAACACCTGGACCGACCGCCGCTTCGTCCGTTCGGGGGAGATCGACCCGCACGGCCGGCTGACGATCCCCACGTTGTGCGGGTACCTGCAGGAGGCCGCCGGAAGCCACGCGCACGCGCTCGGCTTCTCGATCGAGCAGATCGCCGGCCGCGGCTACACCTGGGTCCTCTCGCGGCTGCACCTGCGCATGGACCGCTTTCCGCACTGGCGCGAGGAGGTGTTCGTCGACACCTGGCCCTCGAACCTCGAGGGGGTGATGGCGACGCGCGAGTACCGGCTGCGCGACGGCGTCGGCCTGACGATCGGGATCGCGACCAGCGGCTGGCTGGTGATCGACCTCGAACGGCGGCGCCCGGTCCGCATCCCCGATTTCATGCGCGAGCCCGGGATCGACGTCGGCGAGAGGGTGCTGCGCGACGACTTCGATCGCCTGCCGGTCCCGCAGCCGGTCGAGGCGGAACTGCGCTGGGCCGTGCGCTGGCACGACCTCGACCTCAACCAGCACGTCAACAACGTGCGCTACGCCGAGTGGGTGCTGGAATCGGCCCCGCCCGAGATGCTGCAGTCCTGCACGCTGCGCTCCCTGGAGCTGGACTTCCGCGGTGAGTGCCGCTTCGGCGCGGAGGTGGCGATCCGGCGGGGCCCGGTCCCGGAAGGCTCCGCGCCGGCGATCGCGCACGTCATCGTGGATGCCAGCGACGGCCGCGAACTGTGCGTCGCGCGGACCAGCTGGCAGGTCGGCTAGGTCAGCGGGTCACGCCGGGGGATCGCCGACCGGGATCGATTCCGGCCGCCGGTCCGGCTCGGTCGCCGCGTCGCCGTCCGGGAACGTCGGGTAGGCGCGCGCGACCGGCGCCCCGCGCGGGACCGGCGCCGCGGACGTGGCGACGACGGGGGCCGCGACGGCGACCGGCTGGTCGCGGTAGACGTGCCAGTGGTAGCCGTTGCACGCCGCCGCGCAGCAGAACGAGACGATCGCGAGCCAGTAGCCGATCTCGAAGTTGACCTGCAGCATGCCCATCGTGGGGCCGAGGTTCCCTTCGGCCTTCGTCTTCATCACGATCAAGAGCACGACCGCCGCGGCGCCGAGCACGGCCGGGAGCACGCCGTACTTGCGCAGCGCCAGCGTGAGCGCGAGCGCGGCCAGCCCGCAGACGAACGCGCCGATCGCCATCCCGTTGCGGCCGACCTGCTGCGCCGGCGCGCCGCCCATCATCGCGCCGAGCATCTGCTGGGCCTGGGCCGGGTCCATCTCGGGCTGGCCCGGCCCGCCGGTCGGGGCGCCGGCCTTCATCATTTCGAGGAACTGGTCGGGCATCTCCGGCTTGACCTCGGCGCCGGTCATCAGCTGGAGACCCGTGAGCGAAACCAGCTTCTGCCCCTGGCACGACACGCTCATGAACGGCATGACGAAACACGCCAGGGCAAGACCGAACAGGGCCGGCGAGAATTTGCCCGCCTTCGTTTCCATGACGCGCTCCTCCGCTCGCCCTTCCGGGCGCCTCCCGTCCGACTCAACTTCATGGTCAATATAGGGTTCGCCCGGCGGCCGGCACGGGTCGGCCGTTGCCCGCGCGGGAGGGGCGCGGTGCTAACCTCCGCGGGCCCAGCCCGGGCTGGCAGGAGTCGTCCATGGACCTCGCGCTCGACGGGAAAGTCGTCTTCATAACCGGGGCAGCCGGCGGGATCGGCCGCGTGCTGGCCGAGGCCTTCGCCGGCGAGGGGGCGCGGCTGGTGCTGACCGCCCGCGCGCACCTCGACGACCTGCGCTCGTTCGTGGTGGAGCAGGACTGGGGCGACCGCGCGCTGGCGCTCGGCGCCGACGTGACCGTCCCCGAAGACCTCGACGGCGCGGTGGAGCGGGCGCTCGCGCAGTTCGGCCGCGTCGACGCCTGCGTCGCGAACGCCGGGGTCTGGCCGCCGGAGGCGCTGCGCCTCGACCTCATGCCGGCCGCGAGGCTGCGCTCGACGATCGAGACCGACCTGCTCGGCGCGGCGTTCACCGCGCGGGCCTTCTTCCGCGCGCTCGCGCGCACCGGGCCGCGCGCGGACGGCGACGGCGCGGCGCTGACGTTCATCGGCTCGACCGCCGGGCGCTTCGGCGAAGCGTTCCACGCCGACTACTCCGCCAGCAAGGCCGCCCTCTACGGGCTGGTGCGCTCGCTCAAGAACGAGATCGTGCAGCTCGACCGCTACGGCCGCGTCAACATGGTCGAGCCGGGCTGGACCGTGACGCCGATGGCGCGCGCGGCGCTGGCCGAGCCGGGCGGCATCGCGCAGGTGCTGCGCACGATGCCGGTGCGCCAGCTCGCGCGGCCGGTGGACATCGCCCGCGCGGTGCTGTTCCTGTCGTCGCCCGCCGCGGCGCGGCACGTCAGCGGCGAGGTCGTGACCGTCGCCGGCGGCATGGAAGGGCGGGTGCAGTGGGAGCCGGGCGACATCGACGTCCCGGAGGTCCTGCGCCGCCTCGGTTGACAGGACGGCTGTTTCTCGTCCCCGGCGCCGTTACGGGCGCAGTGTCAGGCTGAACGAGCCGATGATCTCGATCGGGTGGTAGGACTGCTTGGCCTTGCGCAACCCCTCGTTGCCGAGGTCTTCCTCGCGGTTGATGTACTCGTAGCCGGCGGCGACGATCGCTTTCGCGGCCTCGTTGGTCACGACCTGGTACATCCCCTTGTAACTGCGGGAGGCGCGCTCGAAGTGGATCGCGACGGTGTCGTCGCCGATCGGCTCGCAGATCGATAGCGCCGCCGGCCGGCCCTCCACGCGCACGAGGTTGCCGTGCTGCGCGAGCTCCGCGAGGTGCCGCAGCGTGTACTCCAGCGCCCGGGTGTCCTGTTGGAAGCTCTCCGACTCCGGGCCGTCTTCCTCGTGGATCTGCCGCAGGAGCTCGAACGCGGCCTCGTGGTTCTCCGGCGTGAGCGCCTCGGTGGTCCACCGGTACTGGCGCTCCGCCTGCGCGATCAGGTTGCGCTTGGCGGCGTACTTGCGGCCGGGGAGCTGCGCGAGGTCGCTCGCGCGGTACAGGTAGTGCGACTCCTCGGAGTGCAGCGCGACCTCGAAGCGCGCGGCGAACGCCGGGTGCGCGTCGAGGAAGCGCTGGTCGATCATGAACAGCCGCAGCGGGTAGTCGAGCTGTGCCGCGCGGGCGAGGATCTCGTCCTGCAGGGCCGGGTCCAGCGCGCCGCGGGGCTCGATCAGGTGGCGCGCACCCTTGCTCTCGATGGAGACCAGGAGCATCTCGGGCGTCGCGAAGGTCCAGGCGAACTTCAGCAGGTGGTCCCAGGCGATCATCGCCGCGAACGTGTAGCCCGAAAGTCGGTGCGGGTGGCGCTTGAGGAACGGCGCCAGCACGTGCCGGTCCTCCAGCTCGATCGGCTTGAACTCCCAGCCGAGGAAGTTGAACGGCCCCGCGTCCACGGCGGTGTCAGCCCCTGCCGGCTGCATCGCGATCCGGGCCGAAGTGGCGCATCGGCCGGTGACCCTCGAGGGTGCGGAAACCGAGCGCTTCGTACATCCGTTCCGTCCCGGGCTCGGCGATCAGGCCGACCCAGTCGATGCCCCGCTCGCGGCAGTAGTCGACCAGCCGCCGGACGAGCTCTTTGCCGAGGCCCCGTCCCCTGAGCGCGGGGACGACGACGATGTCCTGGATGTAGGCGTCGCTCGCGCCGTCCGAGATCGCGCGGCCCATGCCGACGGCCCGGCCGTCCGCGTCGCGGATCACCATGAAGCAGAAGCTGCCGCGGATCATGCCGGGGATCGCGTCGCGCCACGCTGGCTGCTCCTGCCACCAGCCGCCGGCCTTGTACAGCTCGACGACCTCCTCGACCGCGGCGGACCGGACCACCTCGAAGCTGAAGTCGGCCATCACCGTCCGCCGGAGGGCGGTGTCGCGGGGGGCGGCGTGGCGGGCGTCGAGGGCGCCGGCGCCGGCGGCGCGGGAGTCGCCGATGCGGGCGGCGTCGCCGGCTTGACGATGTCGAGCAGCTCGATGTCGAACGCCAGCGCGGCGCCGGGCGGGATCTTCGGCGGCGAACCCTGGTCGCCGTAGGCTTGGTCCGAGGGGCAGACGATGTGGACCTTGCCGCCGACCTTCATCATCGGCAGGGCTTCCTTCCAGCACGGGATCAGCGCCGCGAGCCGGAACTCCGCCGGCGTGCCGCGCTCGACCGAGCTGTCGAACACCGTGCCGTCGCGCACCGTCCCGTGGTAGTGGATCTTGACCGTGTCGCTGAGCTGGGGCGAAGCGCCGGTGCCCGGCTTCAGCTCCCGGAAGATGATGCCGCTCTCCGTGCGCTTCGCGCCCGGCTCGGCGGCGGCCTTGTCCAGGAACGCCTTGGAGGCTTCCTTCTCCGCGGCCGCGACGGCGCCGACCCGCGCCTGCGCGAGGGCCTGGATCTTGGGACCGTACGTCGTCAGGTCGGCCTTCGGCGGACGACCCAGCGCGCCGTCGATCAGCCCGTCGGCGAGCACGCGCAGCTCCGACTCGCTGAGGTGCAGCATCGAGAGGTTGGTGCGCTCGTTCAGCATCAGGCCCATCGCGTACAGCGTCTTGTCGTCTTCGCTCTTCAGCTCGGGGCCGGCCGCCGGCTGCTGGGCCGCGGGCTGGTCTTTCTTCTCGGGTTCGGCGCCGCGCGCCGGCGGGACGACCGCCAGGCCGAAGCCGATGAGCATTACCATCGTTGCGCGCATGCGCGAACTCCTTCGCAGGGCCCGACCGGGGCCGGCCCGCGGCAAGGCAAGGTCCTCTCTTGTAGCCGCGAAGGGTGGCGTTGGCAACCCGGGTCTTTGGGCGGGAATCGCGCTGGGCGCCGCGGCGGTCCTGATGTGGGGCGGCTCGTTCGTCGCGGTGAAAGTGGCGTTGCGGGAACTCTCGCCGCCGGGCGTGGTCGCCGCCCGCGCCGCGCTCGGCTGCGCCTTGGTCGGACTGGCCGGCCTCGCCCGGGCCCGCCGTTCTCCGGCCCGCGATGCCCGGCGCTCCGACGCGCTGATCCTGGTCCTGCTCGGCGTGCTCGGGATCCCGGTCCACCTCGGGCTGCAGGCGTGGGCGCTGACCCAGACGTCGGCCGTTCACTCCGGCTGGCTGGTCGCCCTCAACCCCGTGTTCGTCGTGCTGCTCTCGGTGTCGCTCTTCGGCGAGCGGCTGTCGCCGACGAAGGCGCTCGGCACGCTGGTCGGCTTCGCCGGCGCGTTCGTCGTGATCACCGGCGGGCGCGCGTGGGACATGGCGCTCCCCGCCACGCGCGGCGACTTGGTGATGCTGGCGTCGACGCTCAACTGGGCGGCCTACACGGTGATCGCGCGGCGGCTGATGCTGCGCCGCGACCCTTTGGAGGTGACGAGCCGCGCCCTCGCGGTCGGCGCGGCCGTGGCGGTCGCGGGCTACCTCGTGCAGGCGCCGCCGGCCGAGTTCCTGCGCGCCTCGCCGCCGACGTGGGCCGCGCTGGCGTACCTCGGGCTGGGCTGCACCGGTGCCGGCTACCTGTTCTGGGCCGCGGCCCTGCGCCGCGTCGAGGCCGGGACGCTGTCCACGCTGCACTACCCGCAGCCACTGGTGACGGCACTCGCGGCGGCGCTTCTCCTGGGCGAGCCGTGGGGGCTCGCCGCCACGGCCGGGGGGGTCCTGGCACTCGCCGGGGTGGTGCTCGTGCAGCGCGAGGGTGCGCGCGCCTGACGTCGGAAAAAGGCTGGTTCGGGCGACAGGACGTCGTAAGTTCAACGCGGTGTGTGCCCGGGCGCCGGTTCGCCGCCGGGCGCGTTCACGTCGGCCTGAACAGGGGAGATTCGATATGCGCAAGACGCTCGCCCGCCCGCTCGTGCTGCTCACCGCACTCGCACTGCTTCCCGCCGCCCTGGCCCTCGCGCCGCGGCAGGAGCCGCTGAGGTTCGACGCGCTCGCGATCCCGGATCCGGGGGCGGCGTTCGCGATCCGCGCCCTCGCGGCCGACCGGCTGCCGGCCGACGACGCGTTGCGCGCCGGGTGGGGTCGGTTCGCCGCGGAGCAGGGGCCGGGTTGGCGCGCGCACGTCGACGAGCGCTCGGGTCTGCCGACGCTGGCGAGCGGCGGCGCGATCGACTGGCGGCCGACCGGGAAATCCCCCGACCTCGTCGACCTGGAATCCGCGGCGCGCGCGCTGGTCGGGAAGTACCCGGGGATCCTCGGCGCCGGGGACGGGCAGTTCGAGTTGGATCGCGAGGCCTCGCGCCAGGTGGACGAGCGCCTGTGGTTCGTGACGTTCCGCCAGGTCGTCGGCGGCGTGCCCGTGGAGGGGGCGCGGTACGACTTCCACGTGCACTCGGGGAACCTCGTCGCGCTCGGCGCATCGCGCTGGGCGCCCGTGACACGCTCGCCGCTGCCGCGGCTCCCGGCCGAGCAGGCCCGCGCGGCGCTGTACGGCTACCTCGGGGCGGGCCCGGGCGACGTGGTCGACCTGGCAGCGCCGGCGCTGCGCTTCGTCCCGGTCGATCCGCGCGGCACGCCGAACGCCGAGTGGAACGGGGCGCGCGGCGCCGGCTACGACCACCTCCTGGTGTGGCGCTTCGAGCTGAAGGTCCCGGGCGAGCCGGCGACGTGGATCGCCGAGGTCGACGCCGACGGCGGCAACGTCGTCGCGCTGTGGGACGACACGCGCTACGGGCGCGTCAAGGGCGGCGTCTACCCGATCTCCAACGACCAGGACTGCCCGACCGGCTGCGAGCAGCCCGAGCACCCGCTGCCGTTCGTCGATTTCTCCGAGAACGGCGGCGCGGTGCAGTACAGCGGCGACCACGGCCTGTACTCCTGCACGACGCTCGGCTCGACCATGAGGACCACGCTGGTCGGGCCGTACATCCGCGTGAACGACAACTGCGGCACCATCGCGCAGACGACCACGTGCGACGACGACCTCGACCTCGCGGTCGGGCCGGGCACGGACTGCCAGGTCCCGCCCGGGTCCTCGGCCGGCAACACCCACTCGGCGCGCACGTCGTTCTACCACCTCAACCGCTCGATGGAGAAAGGGCGGGCGTGGCTGCCGAACAACAACTGGCTCAAGCAGCGGGTGACCGACAACGTCAACATCAACGCCACCTGCAACGCCTTCTGGGACGGGAGCGTCAACTTCTACAAGTCGGGCGGCGGCTGCCGCAACACCGGCGAGATCATGGGCGTGTTCGTCCACGAGTGGGGGCACGGCATCGACCAGAACGACGGCGGCGGCTACGACAACCCGTCGGAGGCCTACGCCGACGTCGTCGCCTTCTTCGAGACGCGCGAGTCGTGCGTCGGCCGCGGCTTTTACATGTCGCAGAACTGCGGCGGCTACGGCGACGCGTGCCTGGACTGCACCGGCATCCGCGACCAGGACTGGGACAAGCACGCGAGCCACACCCCGGTCACGCCGGGCGGGTTCATCCGCAACAACTGCGGCGGCGGCAGCGGCCCGTGCGGGAAGGAAACGCACTGCGAAGGCTACCTGGCGGGCAACGCGGTGTGGGACCTCGCGGCGCGCGACCTGCCGGCCGCGGGGCTCGACGGCGCGAGTGCCTGGCAGCTCGCCGAGCGGCTGTTCTACAAGTCGCGCGAAGGCTCCGGGGGCAACGCCTACAACTGCTCCCTGCCGAACGCCGACGGGTGCGGGACCACGAGCTGGTTCCACAAGATGCTGGTGGTCGACGACGACGACGGCAACCTCGGCAACGGCACGCCGCACGCGGCGGCGATCTTCGCCGCCTACAACCGGCACGGGATCGCCTGCGGCGGCGCCTCGGACCCATCGAACCAGAACCACTCCTCCTGCCCGGCGCTGGCCAAGCCGGTCCTCCGCGCGCAGGCCGGCAGCAACCTCGTGCAGCTCGCGTGGGACCCGGTCCCGAACGCGAACTCGTACCTCCTGCTGCGCAACGACCTCGGCTGCAGCCTGGGCCAGATCATCGTCGACACGATCCCGGCGCCCGGCACGAGCGCGACCGACGACAACCTCGCCAACGGCTTCACCGTGCACTACCGCCTGCAGGCGGTGGGCGCCAACGCCGCCTGCCAGTCCCCGGTTTCGGACTGCGTTTCCGCGGCGCCGCAGCCGTTCGCCGGCACCGTCCGCTTCGAGCAGCCGACGTACGCCTGTGCCGCCGCGATCGGCATGCGCGTCACCGACGCCAACGTCGGCGCGCCGAGCGTGACGGTGCGCGTGTGGTCCGCGACCGAGATGCAGCCGGAGACCCTCGTCCTGAACGAGACGCCGCCGGCCTCGGGCAAGTTCGCCGGCTCGATCCCGGCGACCGCCGATCCGCCCGTCGCGGGCGACGGCCGCTTGTCGATCAGGAACGGCGACGCGCTGACCGTCGAATACGTCGATGCCGACGACGGCCTCGGCGGCCACGATCTCGCGCGCCGCGACAACTCGACCGGCGACTGCGTCGGCCCGGTGATCACCAACGTCCGCGACAGCGGGACGACCGACGTGCGATCGACGCTGCGCTGGAGCACCGACGAGGTCTCCGACAGCGTGACGGTCTGGGGTCCCGTGATCCCGCCGGACCGCAGCGCCAGCGGCGACCCGCGCACGAGCGACCACCAGGTCACGCTGACCGGGCTACAGGCGTGCACCGTCTACTACTACGAGGTCCGTTCGACCGACCCCGCCGGCAACCTCGCGGCGTCGGACAACGGCGGGCAGTACTTCCACTTCGAGACGCTGGGCAACTTCGGCGCCGGCCTGCAGCCGTGCCACGCCGGCCGCGTCACCCTCGACGGGACGACCTGGTCCTGCAGCGACAGCGTCAGCTTCCGCGTCGTGGACCTCGACCTGAACGCCAATCCGCTGCTGCCGGACACGGCGACGGTTTTGGTGACCAGCACGACGGAGAGCGCGCCGGAACTGGCGACCATCACCGAGACCGGCGCGAACACGTCGATCTTCGTCGGCGCGATCCCGACCGACCCGGGCGTGCCGGCCGCGGACGGCAAGCTGCAGGCCCGCAACGGCGACGTCCTCACCGTGACGTACCTCGACGGCGACGACGGCACCGGTGCGGGTGCGACGTCCTACGCCACCGCGGCGCTGGACTGCGGCGGGCCGGAGATCGGCGGCGTCTCGGTCGGGCCGATCACCAGCGCCCGCGCGACGATCAACTTCACGACGAGCGAGCCCGGGACGACCATTGTCGAGTTCGGGCCGACGCCGGCCCTCGGCTCCGTCGTCTCGGACAGCGGCCTCACCACCTCGCACCGCGTGACGCTGAATCAGTCCGACATCTGCCAGAAGGTCTACTTCCGGGTCAAGAGCGCCGACGTCTACGGCAACCTCGCGCTGGCCGACAACGGCGGCCAGCCGTTCGCGGTCCAGAGCTACGACATCCCCGGGCTCTACTGGCGCGACACGTTCGAGTCGGGCGCCGGGAACTGGACCCTCGACGGCGAGTGGGAGGTCGGCCCGCCGCAGGGCAAGGGCGGCTCTTCCGGCGCGGCCGACCCGCTGGCGGCCTACAACAACTCGGCCGTCCTGGGCTACGACCTGACCGGGCGGGGGACCTACCCCGGCGACTACGAGCCGAGCCAGAACAAGGGCGTGCGCACCGTCGCCCTCGACGCGACGAACTGGTCGAACACCAAGCTGCTGTTCTTCCGCAAGCTGCAGGTCGGCGCGAACGACGCCGCGTTCATCATGGCCTGGTGGTCGAAGGGGAACCGCGACGTGTGGCGCAACGCGGGCCCGATGTTCGACGGCGCGTTCGTCCCGTTCTCGCTGGACCTGAGCGCGTACTTCGATCACCAGTCGACCGCGGCGATCGAGTTCCGCCAGCAGTCGGACGGTTCCGGCAACTACTCGGGCTGGAACATCGACGACGTGATCCTGAAGGACGGCGCGCGGCCGGACTTCGCGCCGTGCGGCGGCTGCAGTGCCGCCCCGTCGTTCGCCGGCGTGCGCAGCGCGATCGACAACGACGCCTGCGGCGCGACCGGCGTCACCGTGTCGTGGGACGCGGCGCCGTCGTGGGGCAGCGGCGGCGGCGGAACGTACGCGGTGTACCGCGGCGCCGCCCCCGGGTTCCCGGCCGACGCCGCGCACCTGGTCGCCGCGGGCGTGTCCGCGCTGTCGTACAACGACGCCGCCGCGCCGGCGGGGCAGCTGTTCTACCTGGTGCGGGCCGAGAACGACGAGTCGTGCGGCGGCGGGCCGGCGAACGGCGGACTGCCCGACGACAACGCGGCCTACCGCGGCGTCAGCCAGACCACCACGCGCCCATTGCCCGGCCCCGTGCCGGGTCTCGCGCTGTCGCTGCTCGGCCGTGCGCACGTGCGCCTCGGCTGGCAGCCCGCGGCGGACGCATCGGCGTACCGGGTCTACCGTTCGCTCGCGCCGCAGGCGGGCGGGTTCGGCCTGCTCGGCACGTCGTCGCTCGCGACGTTCGACGACATCGGCGCGGGCGCGACGCAGGAGACCTTCTACTACCTGGTGCGCGGCGCCAACGCCTGCGGGCAGGAAGGCCCGTAACCCCGGGGACCGGGGACGGTCCGCTCTGACCCTCGTGGGGGGTCAGAGTAGACTGTCCCCGGAGGAACCGATGGGACGTCTCGACCCGCACTCGTACTACGAAACCGATCAACCGGCCGTCAGCTCGCTCGATCTCGACCTGAACGTCGACTTCGACACGCATGTCCTCGACGGAAGGGCGACGCTGCACTTCGAGCGCGAGGTCTTTGGGCCGGTCGACCTCGACACCAAGGGCCTGTCGATCCAGAGCGCGGTGACCGGCACGGGCGCGGACGTCCCGTACGAACTCGCGGACGAGGAGCCGATCCTCGGCCGGCGCTTGCGGCTCCACCTGCCCGCGGGCACGCGCGAGGTCGAGATCATGTACCGCACCTCGCCGGACGCGACGGCGCTGCAGTGGCTCGCGCCCGGGCAGACCGAGGGCAAGCGCCAGCCGTTCCTGTTCAGCCAGTGCCAGTCGATCCACGCGCGGACCGTGGTCCCGCTGCAGGACACGCCGCGGGTGCGCGTTCCGTACCGCGCGGCGATCACGGTCCCGGAGCCTTTGCGCGCCGTGATGTCGGCGGGACCGACCGGCGACCGGCCGGGACCCGTCGCGGGAACGCGCACGTTCCTGTTCGAGATGCCGCAGCCGATCCCGAGCTACCTGCTCGCGCTCGCCGTCGGCGACCTCGCGGCGCGCGAGCTCGGCCCGCGCGCGCGCGTCTGGGCCGAGCCGGAGACGGTCGAGGCCGCCGCGTGGGAGTTCGGCGAGATCGAGACGATGATCCGCAAGGCCGAGGACCTGTTCGGGCCGTACGAGTGGGACCGCTACGACATGCTCGTGCTCCCGCCGTCGTTCCCGTACGGCGGCATGGAGAACCCGCGGTTGACGTTCCTGACCCCGACGCTCCTGGCGGGCGACCGCTCGCTCGTGGACGTCGTGATCCACGAGCTGGCGCACTCGTGGACCGGCAACCTCGTGACCAACGCGACGATGGACCACTTCTGGCTCAACGAGGGGTTCACCGTGTGGGCCGAGCGCCGGATCCAGGAGGAGATCAAGGGCGCCGATTTCGCGCTGATGGGCTGGGCCACCGGGCAGAAGGCGCTGGCCGACGCCTTCGAGCGCTTCGGCGCCGACTCACCGGTGACGCGCCTGCGCACCGACCTGCGCGGCCTCGATCCGGACGACGTGTACTCGCAGATCCCGTACGAGAAGGGGGCGCGGTTCGTGGTGCTGCTGGAGCGGGCCGTCGGCCGCGACGCCTTCCTCGGCTTCATCCGCGACTACATCGAGCGCTTCCGCTTCACCTCGATCACGACGGAGGAGTTCCTGGAGTTCCTCGACCAGCGGCTGCCCGGCGTCTCCGGGCAGGTGGGCGCGCGGCGCTGGCTCTACGAGACCGGCATGCCGGCCAACGCGCCGGAGTTCCGCTCGCCGAAGCTGGAACTCCTGACCGCGCTGGGCGAGGGCTGGTCTGCCGGGCAGCGGCCCGACTCCGAACAGGCACTGAACTGGCGCCCGGACGAGTTGCTGGTCTACCTGCAGCACCTCCCGCGCAGCATCGACCGCGCCGGCTGCGAGTGGCTCGACGGGCAGTTCGGCCTGACGCGGCAGGGGAACTACGAGCTGCTCGTCGAGTGGCTCTCGATCTCCGCCAGCTCCGACTACGAGCCCGCGTTCGACCGCATCCGCGAGGTCCTGACGCGCGTCGGGCGCATGAAGTACCTGCGCCCGCTGTACCGCGCCCTTGGCACGCACCCGCGCACGCGCGCGCTGGCCCGCGAGATCTTCGCCGAGGCCCGCGACGGCTACCACGTCCTCTCGCGCCGCGTCATCGAGTCCGTGATGAAGGACTACCCGCAATCGTAAGGGCGGGCCTTACCGCCGGCCGTTCACCAGTTTTCTCCAGCTGTTCTCCACGACTAGCCCATTAGGCATGTCGCAGGTCGCCGCTGTTCAGCGACATAGGGGCGTAAGCCGCGTGGCGTAAGTCTTGCTTTGCGCATGGGACATGCGGAGCGTGCTGATCGTCGAGGACGACCTGCGCTTCCTCCAGGCCTTGTGCCAGTACCTGCGCAAGCTGCCGGGGGAGTTCGAGGTCTTCCCTGCGCTGAGCGGCCGCGACGCGCTGGAGTTGCTGGCCATGCGCAGCTTCGACGTGCTGCTCACCGACATCTACCTGCCCGACGGCGACGGGCTGGAGATCGCGCGGCGAGCGCGGGCGCACGACGAGGGCCTGGCCCTGGTGGTCATGACGGGTCACGACTCCCCGGAGGCGCGCTCACGCGCGACCGCCGCCGGAGCCGTGGCCTTTCTCGATAAGCCGGTCGACATGCAGCAGCTCAAGGAGCTGCTGATGCGATGCGGCAGGGGCAACGGGCACGACGCCGGGATGGGTCCCGGCGAGCAACGGGGAGCACGACTCTAGGGAACGGTTCGACTTAGCCGCCGAAACCCGAAGAGCGGAAATGGCCTCGACCGGGGTCCCAGGGGACGTGTCGTCTCACGCAAAGGTCCTGCCGGACAGGGCAGGTGGAGAGGAACGATGGGAACGACGGCTGAGTCACCAAAACGGAAATGCCGCCGGTTCCTGCGCAGCGCCGCGATGCTGCTGGCGATCGCAGCGCTGTGCGGGCTGGCGCAGCGGGAGGCATTGAGCCTCTCGATCTCGGTGCAGGCGCCGGACGGCACCCCCGTCGGCGGCTTCCGCTATCTCGTGCAGGAAGACACGACGTACGGGACGCTCCCGGGGACGTCCTGCATGCCAGGACAAGACCCCGAGCAGTGCCACTCGCTCGGGTTCCACCGCAGCTACGCGCGGGTCGTCAAGGCCGGAAGCTGCACCGGGAGCCCCTGCGACGCCGGCACGCTGAGCGCCGGCCGCTACTTCGTGTCCGTCTTGCCCGACAACGCGGACCAGGACGACGGCTTCGCCAACGGCGGCGCGGGGGTGCGGGTGGTCAGCGACCCTGGCGCGACGCTGACGATCACCGTCCAGCGCAACCCGATCCCGACGGCGCAGATCCGCGTCTTCGTGTTCGAGGACAACTTCCCGATCAACAACGCTCCCGACACGCCGGCCGAGGTCGGGTTGCCCGACTTCGAGATCCTGGTGTTCGACGCGGCGGGCAGGTTCGGCGCGGCGGGCGGCCAGATCACGCAGGACGCGTTCGGCAACCCGCTCGGGACGACCTACGACGCCAACGGCGGCGTGATCCAGCTCGGCAGCGGCCGCATCTGGTCCGGCGCCGACGGCTACGCCGTCGTTCCGAACGTCGCCCCCGGCAAGTACGGGATCCAGGTCGTGCCGCCGTCCGGGCAGGGCTGGCAGCAGACCGCCACGATCGAGGGCACCAAGACGGTCGACGCGTGGGTCAAGGCCGGCGAGCCGCCGTACTTCGTCGAGTTCGGCCCGCCCGGCCCGCACGTCTTCATCGGCTTCCTTCGCGCGTTCCACGACGCGTCCGTCCTCGACGGACCGTACGCCGTGCGCGGTCAGATCCGCGCGATCCACAACTCGCGCCCGCCGGACTTCACGTTCTACACGGGCGCGCCGGTCCCGAGCTGCTGGGTCGGGATCAACCAAGGCGTCGGCGGCGTCGGCCGCGGCCTCGCGGCGACGCCGTGCAACGAGGACAGCACGTTCGAGATCACCGGCCTGCCCCCCGGCGACTACGGCCTGGCGATCTGGGACGCCAACCTGGACTTCATCTTCGCCGTCCAGAACTTCACGGTCACCGATTCGGATGTCGACCTCCTGGACGTGCCGGTCTTCGACTGGTTCTTCCACCTGCACGCGTCGGTGTTCGACGACATCGACCGCGACGGCTTCCCCGATCCGGGCGAGGCCGGGCTGCCCAACATCCCGGTCAACCTGCGCTGGCGGGACGGGACGATCTACCAGAGCGCACCGACCGACCTCTCGGGCGAGATCCCGTTCGACGAGGTGTTCCCGTTCTTCAACTGGCTGGTGGCCGAGGTCGATTACACGCGGCTGGAGGCGACCGGCGCGACGATCGTCATAGACGGCGGCGGCCCGGTCAACGGGGACATGGGCTGGGATTACCCCTCCGACGACCGGCTCAACCCGCAGCCGCAGTGCAGCGAGACGCTCGCCGACGGCACCTGCATCGGCCCGCTTCACAACATCCACACCGGCAACAACCTCTCGCGCACGATCACTTCCGCGGAACTCGGCGGCCCCGTGCTGCTGGAGGGGTTCCAGGGCTTCATGGGCCAGACCTCGAAGATCGCCTTCGGCAAGGCGCCGTGGGGGCCGGGCCAGAACGGCGGCATCTCGGGCGTCGTGCAGTACGCCACCACGCGCGCCGAGCAAGACCCGCAGCTGGCGGTGGCCGAGCTGTGGGAGCCCGGCGTCCCGCGCGTGCAGATCAACCTCTACCGCGACCACGACCGCGACGGCACGATCGATGACCTGACCGTGCCCGCCGACGGGGCGCAGCTCGCCGACAGCGACAACTACCCGTTCGGCTTCGCCGACGGCAGCGCCGGACCCGGCGCCGAAGACCTCGACCGGGACGGCGACGGCACCTTCGACCCGGGCGATGCGTTGCAGATCGTCTGGAGCGACAGCTGGGACGACGGCCAGCCCACCGGCTGCCAGGGCGAGACCTTCTACGCCGACGGCGTGCCGCGGGACTGCTACGACGGCCTGCGCAACTTCAACCAGGTCCGCGAAGGCGTGTTCGACGGCGGCTGGGCGTTCATGGACTACGTGCCGGGCGGAATGCAGACCGGCGGCGAGGCCGTGCCGCTGATCGCCGACACCTACATCGTCGAGGCCGTCGCGCCCCCGGGTTACGAGCACGTCAAGGAAGAGGACAAGAACGTCGACTTCGGCCTGCCGATGCAGCCGGACCCGCAGGCACTGCCCCCGGCGTGCGTCGGCGACCCGCACCTGGTCCCCGACACCTACTCGCTGTTCCCGCTCGTCGACGACAACGGCCAGAACGTGCCGCCGTACCGCGCCGGGACGTCCCCGCCGCTGTGCGACCGCAAGCAGGTCCCGCTGCGGACCGGGCAGAACGCGCCGGTCAACTTCTTCCTGTTCACGCACGTCCCGATCGCGGGGCACCTGACCGGCTTCATCCTCGACGACCTGTCGAACGAGTTCGACCCGAGCGCGCCGACGTTCGGCGAGAAGTACTCGCCGCCGTACCTGCCGGTGTCCTTGCGCGACTGGACCGGCCGCGAGTTCGGCCGCGTCTACTCCGACCGCTGGGGCAGCTACAACGGGCTGGTGCCCTCGACCTTCTCGGCCAACCTGCCGATGGCGAGCGGCATGTCGCCGGCGATGTTCATCGCCTGCATGAACTCGCCCGGCCCGATCGCCAACCCGGACTACGACGGGACCAACGACCTGCGACAGTTCATCACCGACCCGCACTACCAGAAGCACTACAGCCAGTTCTGCTACACGTTCCAGTACATGCCGGGAACGACGACCTACCTCGACACGCCGGTCGTCCCGGTCGCGGCCTTCGCCGGCCCGAGCCAGTTCCCGTTCGACTGCGAGTTCACCGACGGCACCCCCGGCATCTACACCGCGTCGGGCCCCATGGGCGGCCCCTACGCGGCGACGACCGGTGTGCAGATCACGATCACCTCGCTCGGTCTGACCGAGGTCCCGAACCCGGAGTACGACGGGACCAACAACTCCAAGACCCTGATGCGTGATTTCGGCTTCGGGGACACTCCCGGCGTCGTGCGCATCGGCACCACGCAGTTGACGATCGACGGCTGGAGCGACGGGGCGATCACCGCCACGATCCCGGCCGGGACAAAGACCGGCCAGCTCTCGGTCGAGCGCGGCGACAACCACATGCGTTCGGTCGTCGGCGTCACGTTCACCATCGGGCCGCTCACGCTGCCCGGCGGTGGCGAGGGCACGGTCCGCTACGTCAACCCGGACACGACCGGCTGGCCAGCGCACCCGCTGCAGGACGCGATCGACGCCGCGGCGCCGGGCGACCTGATCCTGGTCGCGCCCGGCATCTACGAAGAGCTGGTCGTCATGCACAAGCCGGTCCGGCTGCAGGGCTGGGGACCGTTCGCGGTCACGATCAACGCCGTCAAGGCCCCGGGCGAGAAGTTGCAGGCCTGGCGCGACAAGCTGAGATCGCTCATCGACGGCGGATTCGTGGACCTGCTCCCCTCCCAGGAGGTGGGCTGGGACCTTCCCGAACCGAGCACGTTCATGACCGAGGAAGGTCCCGGGATCATCGTCGTTGCCAAGAACAGCAACCAACTCTCCCAGGGCGGCTTCGTTTCGGCCCCCAACGCCCGGATCGACGGCTTCGGGATCACCGGCGCCGACACCGCGGGCGGGATCTTCGTCAACGGCTACGCCCGGTTCCTCGAGGTCAGCAACAACCGGATCTTCGGCAACTCGGGTACGTGGGGCGGCGGTATCCGCGTCGGCTTCCCCTTCAACACGATCGAGGATCCAAACGGACAGATCGACTACGACGACGCGAACAACCGCTCGCTCAACATCCACCACAACATGGTCGTCGGCAACGGCGGCCAGGGAGCGGCCGGCGGCGGCATCTCGCTCTTCACCGGCTCCGACAACTACCGCGTCACCTCGAACTGGGTCTGCGGCAACTTCAGCATGGGCGAGGGCGGCGGCGTCGGGCACTACGGCGAGTCCCGCAACGGACGCATCTCCGAGAACACGATCATCTTCAACGAATCGTTCAACCAGGGCGTGACGGTGAACGGCGGCGGCGTGTTCATCGGCGGCGGCGACCCGCTCAACGGTCCGGGCAGCCTCACCCCGGGCGCCGGGTCGACGAAGGTCATCTCGAACCTGATCCAGGGCAACCTGGCCGGTGCGGGCGATGGCGG
This sequence comes from Acidobacteriota bacterium, assembly GCA_017994815.1. Taxonomy (GTDB): domain Bacteria; phylum Acidobacteriota; class Polarisedimenticolia; order J045; family J045; genus JAGOJY01. The sequence goes on along the minus strand of JAGOJY010000019.1, from coordinate 13,649 downwards.
CGGCATCCGCCTGCAGCGCATCAACGGGCTCGACGTCGAGCGCTTCCCCAACGCGGTCGCGCAGTGGCACAACATCGAGATCTACAACAACATCATCGTCAACAACATCGCCACGCTGGCCGGTGGGGGCATCTCGCTCCAGGACGCCGCGCGTGTTTCGATCATCAACGACACGATTCAGAACAACGAGTCGACCGGGACGGCCGGCGAGGCGTTCTTGCCCGGCAGCCCGAACGTCTCCAGCGCGCAGCCGGCGGGGATCGTGGCCCGGGCCCACAGCCCCGAGCTGGCCGCCGAGTTCGGCAACCTCACGCGCGCGCTGTACGGCGAGTTCAGCAACCCCGCGCTGGCCAACAGCATCGTCCGCCACAACCGCAAGTTCTACTTCCTGATCGACCCGGTGGCCGATCCGCCGCTGTTCGGGCTGGTGCCCGACCTGTCGGACCCGCTGCAGGTCCCGGTTTGGGACGACCTGGCCGTGCTCGGCACGGCGACGCAGCGCTACCTCTCGCCGCAGTACTGCCTGCTGAGCGAGGACGTGCCGGCCGGGCTGTACGCGAGCAACAACATCATGCCGGCCGGGAACGTGCTGACCGGCAACGCCGAGTACTTCAACGGCAACCGGGGCCAGACGATCCAGCAACCGGAGGCGAAGACCAGCATCACGGCCGCGCCGGCGTTCGACGAAGGCGGGAACTTCATCAACATCCGCTTCGGCCCGCTGACGTTGACCCGGCCGCGCCTGCTGCCGACAGACCCGCTGCTGCCCTACGGCGATTACCACCTGAACCCGGGCTCGCCGGCGATCAACGCCGGGCCCTCCGGCACCTCGCTCAACGCCGACCTGCGGCGCGACTTCGACAACGACCAGCGGCCCTACCGCTCCGGGGCGACCACGACACGGATCGACATCGGCGCCGACGAGACGCCGGTGCTGACACCCGCCCCGGCACCTCCGGCCGGCGGGATGTCGGCCGGTTCCGCCAGCCTGTGGCGACTCCTGCCGGGCAGCACGCCCGAGGTCGCGGCGCAACCGGCCGGCAGCGACAGCTCCAGCAGCAATCCCGCGAACGACCCACCGGCCGTGGACGGGACCGACAGCGGCATCCACCCCCAGGGCGGCGTGCCCGCGGGGACGGTGAACGACGCGCCCGCGGGCTCGCACAGGGCCAAGGGCGACCGAGTGCCGAGCTCGCGCAAGACCAAGGCGCCGAAGAACTCGCGGAAAGGAGACCGTCGATGAAGACACTGGACGCCCGCTGGGCGCGGGGGCTGGCGCTCGCATCGGCGCTCTGCCTCTGCGCCGCCGCGGGCCTCGCCCAGAGCCCGAACATCCGCGTGCAGTGCCCGGGCGACACGAACGAGAACGCGGTGAAAGACACCGGCGAAACCTGGCCGGCCAACCAGAAGTGCTTCCACATCGCTGCCGGCGACGGCTTCCTCGTGATGCCGGACGGCACCGCGTCGGACGGCACCCGCCGCCGGCTGTACGGGCTCGGCTTCAGCAACGTGAGCGGCAGGCCGGCGTCCGAGGCGACGGTCGCCGGCCGGCTCGGCGCGAGCTTCCCGGCGCCGAGCATCGTCGTGGACGAGGGGGACGACGTCTACCTGACGCTGACCAACGTCACGATGGTGATGCGGCCGGACCTGTTCGACCCGCACTCGATCCACTGGCACGGGTTCCCGAACGCCTCGACCGTGTTCGACGGAGAACCGGAAGCGTCGATCTCCGCGAACATGCTCTCGAGCCTCACGTACTACTACCACGTCAACGAAGCCGGCACGTACATGTACCACTGCCACGTCGAGGCGGCCGAGCACATGCAGATGGGGATGCTCGGCAACCTGTGGGTGCGGCCGGCCCAGAACAGGCTCCCGGACAGCACGCTGCTCGGGACATTCCTCCACCGGACCGGCTACAAGTACGCCTACAACGACGGCGACGGTTCGACCTACTACGACGTGGAGTTCCCGGTCCAGCTCGGTTCGGTCGACACCAACTTCCACGACGCCAGCGAGAACGTCCAGCCGCTGCCCTTCGCCTACATGAAGGACAACTTCTCGAACATCAACGGCCGCGGTTACCCGGACACCGTCAACCCGAACGCGCTGTGGAACCAATCGCCGGAGCCAAAGCAGGCGCAGGACCTGAACACCGCGATCCGCGCCACGCAGGGACAGAAAGTCCTGCTGCGGATCTCGAACCTCAACATCACCCAGTTCCACACGATCACGATCCTGGGCATCCCGATGCGGGTGGTCGGCCACGGCGCGAAGTTGTTGCGCGGGCCGGGCGGCCGCGACCTGTCCTACACCACGAACACCGTGACGCTCGGCGGCGGAGAGACGTACGACGTCATCCTCGACACCGCGGGCGTCGCGCCCGGGACCTACTTCCTCTACAGCACGAACCTGGACCAACTCAGCAACGACACGCAGGACTACGGCGGCATGATGACCGAGATCGTGATCGCGGGGGTCGCACCATGACCGACAAATTCTCGCTCCACGCGGCCCTCGTGGCCCTCGCGCTGCTCGCGGTGGCGGCGAGCGGGCCCGCGCTGGCCGTCATCGACGGTGTCACCGGGACCAGCTTCAGGCTCACCGCGAAGACCGACGTGATCACCACGCCCGAAGGCGGCGCGATCACGATCTGGGGTTTCGCCAACACCACGACCAACGCCGGCACGCGCGCGCAGTACCCCGGCCCGACGCTGATCGTCGACGAAGGCGCGCGGGTCACGATCACGCTCGTCAACGAACTGGACATGCCGGTCTCGATCATCTTCCCGGGCCAGGCGACAGTCGCGGTCGAGGGCGGGGTCGCGGGCCTGTTGACCCAGGAGGCGCCGGACGCGGCCAACAACGGCGGCGTTCCGGGATCCGTCACCTACACCTTCGTGGCCACCAAGCCCGGGACCTACCTCTACGAGAGCGGGACGCGGCCCGACCTGCAGGTCGAAATGGGCCTGTTCGGCGTGCTGATCGTCCGCCCGGCGCTGGGGGCCAACTACGCCTACAACCACGCCGATACGCGCTTCGACCACGAGTACCTGTTCCTGATCAGCGAGATCGACCCGAGCATCCACGACATGATCGATTTCGGGCTCGTAGACGAGATCGACACCACGGCGTACTGGCCGGTGTACTGGTTCTTCAACGGCCGCGCGGCCCCGGACACCGTCGCCGCGCCGAACGTCGCGTGGCTGCCGACCCAGCCGTACAACTGCCTGCCGCGGCAGCACCCGGGCGAGAAAACGCTGATGCGCGTGGTGACCGCCAGCCGCAGCATCCACCCGTTCCACCACCACGGCAATCACGCGCGGATCATCGCGCGCGACGGGCGGCTCTTGGAGAGCGCGCCGAACGCCGGGCCCGACTCCAGCTACGAGGTGTTCACGATTCCGGCCGTTCCCGGCGAGACCGTGGACGCGATCTTCACCTGGACCGGCTGGGGCATGGGCTGGGACCTCTACGGGCACGCTCCGGGCGACGATCCGGCGCCCGGCGAGGACCCGGCCTGGCACGGTAAGCCGGTCACCGACCGGGTGCAGCTGCCCGAGGCGCAGAACCTGACCTTCGGGCCGTACTACAGCGGCAGCCCGTACCTCGGCAACGCCGGCCAGTTGCCGCCCGGCGAGGGCGGCATGAACCCCAACAGCTCGTACTTCTTCATGTGGCACTCCCACGCCGAGCGCGAGCTGACCAACTTCGACATTTTCCCGGGCGGGATGATGACGTTCATGCTCATCGAGCCTCCCGGCGTGTCGATCCCGTGAAGCAGGAGGCTGCCATGACTGCGATCGCGAAGAAGGGATCGAACGTGCTGGGCCGGGTGGCGCTCACGCTCGTCTTGGCCTGTGCGTTCGGTTCCTGGGCGTCGAGCGCCGAGTACTGGCTCGTCGCCAAGCCGTTCAACAAGACCGTCGGGTCGGCGTCGATCCCGATGTGGGGCTTCGAAAAGACCGACGCGGACTTCGTCCCGGTCGCCGGCGGTGCGCCGGATTCGCCGGGCCCGGTCCTCGCCGTCGCGGCCGGCGACACGAGCCTGACGGTGCACCTGAAGAACGAGCTGCCGGAGCCGGTGTCGTTCGTGGTTCACGCCACCGGCGGAGCGCTCCAGCCGACGTTCGTCTCCCGCGCCGGCCAGCCGACCGGCACCGGCAGCCGTCCGGCGGGCGACTACTCGTCGGTGGTTCGTTCGTTCACCCCGGAAGCGGCCCCGAATGGCGGCACCGCCGACTACACGTTCCAGGTCCGCCCCGGCACCTTCCTGTACACCAGCGGCTCGCACCCCGCCGTCCAGGTCCAGATGGGCCTCTACGGAGCGGTGACCGCGCTTGCCCCGGCGGGCGAGGCGTACCCCGGGATCGCGATCGACAACCAGGCGCTGTTCGTCTTCAGCGAGATCGATCCCGCGCTGCACCAGGCCGTGGCCGCGCAGCAGTACGGCCAGGCGCCCTACACCAGCACCATCGAGTACAAACCGAAGTACTTCCTGATCAACGGCGCGGTTTACCCGAACGCCGGTCCGATCCTCGACCACGACATCACGCTCAACGAGCGCGTGCTCGTGCGCCTGGTCAACGCCGGCCTGCGCAACCGCGTCCCGCTGCTCGTCGGCGCCGAGTTCGAGCTGATCGCCCGCGACGGCTTCCTCGCGCCGACCCCGCACCGGCAGTACAGCGTCTACCTCAACCCCGGCCAGACGCAGGACGCGCTGTTCCAGCACGCGGTCCCCGGCCTGGTCCCGCTGTTCGACCGCATGATGGGGACCACCAACGACACCGCCGCACCCGGCGGGATGATCGCCTACCTCGCGGTCAACGACACCGGGACCGATCCGATCGCCTACGACGACCAGTACGTGGCGACCGAGGACGCGAGCTTCGACGAACCGGCCCCGGGCGTTTTGGTCAACGACAACTCCCCGGCAAGCAACCCCCTCACCGCCGAGCTGGTCAGCGGCGTTTCGCACGGCAGCCTGCAGTTCAACGCCGACGGGTCATTCGCCTACACGCCGGCCGCCAACTTCTTCGGCTTTGACGCGTTCACCTACCGGGCGGTCGACGGCACGGCATACAGCAACACCGCCACGGTCAGCATCGAGGTGACCAACGTCACCGACCTGCCGGTGGCCACGAACGACACGTACAACGGGCAGCAGGACACCCCGCTGGACGTTGCCGCGCCGGGCGTGCTGGCGAATGACAGCGACGTGGACGGCGACACGCTGACCGCGCAGCTCGACGCCCAGCCGAACAACGGCAGCGTGGCGCTCGAGACCAACGGCTCGTTCCGCTACACGCCGGTCGCCGGGTTCTTCGGGGCCGACAGCTTCACCTACGTGGCGCTCGCAGCGGACGGCAGCAGCGCCCCGGCGACGGTCACGATCAACGTCGCCCCCAAGCCGAACAGCCCGCCCGTCGCGAACAACGACATCGCGCAGACCCGGCGCAACACGCCGGTGACCATCCCGGTCCTCAACAACGACACGGACTCCGACGGGACGCTGGTCCCGGGCTCGGTCCGGGTCAGCACCAACCCGCGCAACGGCGCGGCGGTCGCCAATCCCGACGGCACCGTGACCTACACGCCGCGGCTCGGCTTCCGCGGAACCGATTCCTTCCGCTACACGGTCCGTGACAACAAGGGCGCACTGTCGAACGCCGCGCTCGTGATCGTCAACGTGACGAGGTAACGACGATGAGCCGCCAAAAGTCTCTCCTTCTCCTCCTCCTCGCGGCGGCGCTTCTGACCGCGGCCGGGTGCGCGACAGCGCACCCGGCCCCGGTCCCCGGCGCCTCGCGCGTCGCATCGGTGATTGCCGCCGACGACCTGGACGACAAGTGGGGTGTCGAAGTGGTCTCGCTGCGCAGCGCGGCGGAGGGCATGATGCTCGACTTCCGCTTCCGCGTGCTCGAGCCGGACAAGGCCGCGCCGCTGCTCGCGCAGCGCACCTCCGCGTACCTCGTCGATCCCGAGCGCAACGTGAAGCTGACCGTCCCCTCGACTCCCAAGGCGGGCCAACTGCGGAACACGATCCGCGTCGGGCTGCCCCGGCAGGGCGCGGTGTACTACGTGCTGTTCGGCAACCCGAACCGGGTCCTGGTTCCGGGCGACAAGGTGAACGTCGTCATCGGCGATTTCCAGGCCGAGGACATCGTCATCCAGTGAACGAGGTCGATCTCCCACCCGGGGGTATCTTTTGATGAGACGCAGCGTGAACAAACTGGCACTTTTCGCCGTCCTGGCGCTGTTCCCGGCCCTCGCCGGCGCGGCGACGATCGAACGCGCGCTGAGCGACAGGCTCGCAGCCTCGCCCGAGCCGGTGGCGGTGATCGTACGCTTCGCCGACAGCGACATCCCGGCCCCGGCGGCGACCGCGGACCGGGGCGTCGCCCGGACGGAGCTGATCCGCACCTTGCAGGAGCGCGCCGGGCGTTCGCAGGCCCGCGCGCTGGCGCTGCTGCGCGAGCGTGGCATCGCCGGACCGATCAGCCTGTGGATGATCAACGCCCTCGCCGCGACGGTTCCCCCGGGGCTGGTCCACGATTTGGCGGCGCTGCCCGGCGTGGCCTCGGTCGCGTTGGACCGTGAGTTCGCCGCGCCGCGCTCCGAGCCGGGACGTTCCGCCCCCGAGAGCACCCGCGCGGGAGCCACCGAGTGGAACGTGCTCCGCGTGCGCGCCCCGGAACTCTGGGACCTCGGCTTCGAGGGGGCCGGGCTCGTCATCGCGAACTTCGACACCGGCGCCGACCCGCTGCACCCGGACCTGGCGACGCGTTGGCGCGGCGGCGCGAACAGCTGGTACGACCCGTACGGCCAGCACGCCACGCCGACCGACCGCGACGGCCACGGCACCCGCACGACCGGGATCCTCGTCGGCGGTGACAACGGGGGCACCTACATCGGCGTCGCGCCGGCCGCCAAGTGGATCGCGGCCAAGATCTTCAACGACGCCGGCCAGGCGACGTACAGCGCGATCCACCAGGCGTTCCAGTGGGCCCTCGACCCCGACCGCAAGCCGAACACGCAGGACGCGCCGGACGTGGTCAACAACTCGTGGGGCTTCTCCGACACCGCGAACGTCTGCAACGAGGAGTTCCGGGCCGACGTCAACACGCTGAAGGCGGCCGGGATCGCCGTCGTGTTCTCGGCCGGCAACGTCGGGCCGAACGGGGCCACGAGCATCAGCCCGGCGAACTACCCCGAGGGGTACTCGGTCGGCGCGACCGACGATTACGACTTCATCTGGACCTACAGCAGCCGCGGTCCGTCGGCCTGCGACCTGACCACGTATCCGGTGGTGACCGCCCCGGGTGTGAACGTCATGACGGCCGACCTGACGCTGGGCGGCAATTACCCCGACTCCTACGTCTACGTGGACGGAACCTCGTTCGCCGCGCCGCTCGTCAGCGCGGGGATGGGGCTGTTGATGGAGGCCGTCCCGGCGGCGAACGTGGCCAACATCGAGTGGGCGCTGAAGGCCAGCGCCTTCGACCGCGGCCCGGCCGGCGCCGACGATTCCTACGGCGCCGGGGTCATCGATCTCATCGGGGCCTACGAGCTGCTGCTCGCCGGCGTCTTCTGCTCGGACATCGACGGGGACGGCGTCGCGTCGGAGGGCGGCCTGTGCGGGCCGACCGACTGCAACGACGCGCTGCCCCGCGTCTGGGCGCCCGTGGGGGAGGTCCCGGCGACACTCGGCCTGACCCTCGACAAGCAGACGCTCTCGTGGACCGCACCGGCCGCCGGCGGTTCGGCCGGCTCGACGGTGTACGACACGCTCCGCTCGACCAGCCCCGGCGACTTCGTCGGCCCGGCGGTCTGCGTCGAAACGAACGACGGCGCCGACACGCAGGCGACCGACACCGCGACGCCGTCCGCGGGCCAGGCGTTCTTCTACCTGGTCCGCGCCGAGAACGCCTGCCCGAACGGGCAGGGCACCCTGGGCTTCACGTCGTCCGGTGCCGAGCGCGCCGGCCGCGTTTGCCCCTGACAGGAGGAGCGATGAGCCAACTCGTACGGGCGGCCGCCGGCCGCATCCTGCTCGCCGCGATCGTCGCGGTGCTGGCGACCTGCGTCGTGGTGGCCGATGTGCCGCGCACGGAGCCGCAGGCCGACTGCCACGCCGCGGACAAAGAGATCGCGAAGAAAGGTTACGAACACGACAGCTCGGCGTACACGATCCCGGAAGTCGTTCTGTTGGACCAGGACGGCCGCAAGGTGCCGCTGCCGAAGCTGATGTCGCAGGACCAGGCGATCGTCCTCGACTTCATCTTCACCAGCTGCCGGACGATCTGCCCCGTGCTCAGCAGCACGATGGCGAACCTGCGCCGCGCGCTCGGCCCCGAGTACGACAACGTGACGATGATCTCGGTCTCGATCGACCCCGAGTTCGACACCCCGCCGGTGCTCAAGGGGTACGCCTCGCGCTTCGGCGCGACCCCGAACTGGCTGTTCCTGACCGGCTCGGTCGAGGACATCATCTCGGTCCAGAAGGCGTTCGAAGCGTATCCCGGCGACAAGTCGGCCCACCGGCCGCTGACGTTCCTCAAGCCGCGCGGCGCGAGCCAGTGGGTGCGCCTGGAAGGCTTCCCCAAGGCGGCGGAGATCGCCGAAGAGTGGCGCACGGCCTCGGCCGCGCGCTGATGGGCGCGACCGTGGCACGCGCAGGCAAACGACTCGCCATCGCGGTCGCGCTCGCGGCCGCGATGGCCGGCTTCTTCTTCGCCGGGACGAAAGGCGGCCTGACCGGCGCCGCGGCCGGGTTCCAGCTCTACGACCAGGGGCGCAACGCCGCGGGTGAGCCGGTGCCCGCGATCGTCCAGGGCGACATCGAGGCCGACAGCCTGCAGCTGACGTGCACGAGCTGCCACGGCCGCAGCGGGCTCGGCTCGATCGAAGGCGGCCGCCTCGTGCCGCCGGTGCGCTGGCAGTACCTGATGGAGCGTGGGACGAACTACGGCGGACACCGCCCGCGCTACGATCGCGAGGGCGTGTTGCGCGCGATCCGGGAAGGCGTCGGTCCCGCCGGCAAGCCCCTCGACGGGCTGATGCCGCGCTACCGCCTGTCGGACGAAGAGGGCGAGCAGTTGCTGGCCTACCTCGAGAGCCTCACGGCGGAGATGTCGCCCGGCGTCACGCCCACCACGCTCGAGCTGGCGACCGTCATCGCGCCCGACGCCGAGCCGGCGCAGGCGCGCGCCATGCTCGACGTGCTCGAGCGCTACATCGCGGACAAGAACGCGCAATCCCGCGGCGAATCCCGGCGCCGGGCCGTGGATCGCAAGGAACTGCGCGTCATGTACAAGGGCTACCGTGACTGGAAGCTGAACGTCTGGCGCCTCGAGGGCCGGCCGGAGAGTTGGGGCCGCCAGCTCGCGGCGAACTACGCCGCGCAGCCGGTGTTCGCACTGCTCAGCGGCATCGGCCGCGATTGGCGACCCGTCCACGAGTTCTGCGAGAAAGAGCGGGTTCCGTGCCTGTTGCCGAACACGGACCTGCCGGTCGTGGACCAGAAGAACGAGTGGACCGTCTACTTCTCCGAGGGCCTGCACCTCGAGGCCGAGATCATCGCCGCGCAGTTCGGGGCCTCGGCGGCACCGCGCATCCTGCAGGTGCTGCGCGCCGGGGAGCCGGCCGAGCAGGCCGCAGCCGGGCTCGACCGCGCGGCCGCCCTGCACGGCTGGCCCGCACCGGCCACCGAGCGCCTGGCGGCGGTCGATCGACCGGACGCGGCCTGGCTCTCGCGCCGCGCCGAGGCGGCCAAGGCCGACGCGGTCGTGCTCTGGCTCGGCCCCGACGACCTGGCGCGCTTCGACGGCGCGAAGCTCGCCGCGCGCGTGTTCGTGTCCGGCTCGTCGCTCGGCCCGCACGGCGCCGCGCCCCGCCTCGCGGCGCGGGAAGCGTCGCTGGTGCAGCCGTTCGCCGTCGGCGCCGTGCACGACGAGCGCTTCCGCCGGACCGAACTGTGGATCAAGGCCAAGGGCATCGCGCCGGGCGACCAGCGGATCCAGGACCAGACGCTCTTCGCCTGCATGTTGCTGGGCGAGAACCTGCGCCACCTGCTCGATCACTTCTACCGCGACTACCTGCTGGAGAAGTTCGATCACGACAGCAGCAACGTCGGCTACACCGCGTTCTACCCGAGGCTCACGTTCGGGCCGGGCCAGCGCTACCTGTCGAAGGGCGCGTGGGTGGTCCCGCTGTCCGGATCGGCCAAGGAGAAGTGGGCCCTGCCCGGCATGTGAACGGGCAGCGGCTGGAGGTGCGATGTTCGGCTCGGCAGCAGCCGCGCGCGGCGCGGCGACATTCGTCCTCGCGCTGGCGTTCGTGGCCACCGCGCACGCGGTTTCGTTCGCTCCGCCGGTGACCTCGGACGTGGCCGGTCCGGGGATCGGCGACCGGCTCGCGATCGGCGATCCGAACGAGGACTGCCAGCTCGACGCGGTGGCGACCCGTGACTTCACCACCACCGCCGAGGACCAGAGCCTGAACCTCCTGCTCGGCGACGGGTCGGGTGGCTTTCCCGACAGCGGCGGGATGGACGGCGGCGAGAGCGTGTCCGACGTGCTCCTCGTCGACCTCGACGGCGACGGGCACCTCGACCTGCTCACGAGCGAGAGCTTCGACCTCCAGGGCGTCCCGTACGGGATCTGCGCCCGCACGTCCCCCAGCGTGCTGGTCTTCCTCGGCGACGGGCTGGGCGGGTTCGTGCACCGCGACTGCCTGGCCGCGAAAGACCACCCGAGCACCATCGCCGCCGCGGATTTCGACGGCGACGGCTCGACCGACCTCCTCGTGGGGAACACGCCGAGCGCGGGCGGGAGCGCGACCAGCCCGGACGCGTTGTTCTTCAGCGGGCGCGGCGACGGCACCTTCGTGGCGCCGATCGTCTCGTTCCGGCAGCGCGCGGACGACTTCGCCGTGGCCGACCTCAACGGCGACGGCCGGCCCGACCTCGCGGTCGCCGGGCGTACCGGCGCATTCGTCCTGCTCGGGCGCGGCGACGGGCGGTTCGTCCTTTCCGGCGCGGGGATCGGCACCACCGCGCGTCGCGTCGCGCTCGGCGACATCAACGGGGACGGCGCGCCGGACCTCGCCGCGGTCGGGTCGGTGGATTACGCCCCGGGCGACGACCTGGTCTGGATCAGCTTCAACGACGGAGCGGGGGCATTCACGGCCGGGACGTCGTACGTCACGGGGTCGCACCCGGTGGACGTGGCGGTCGGCGATTTCGACGGCGACGGGCGCGGCGACGTGGTGGTGGCCAACAACAAGGCGGACAACGTCTGGTTCTACCGCGCCGGGCCGGCCGGCGTCCTGGAAACGCCGCAGCCGTTCGCGGCCGGGCTGGACCCGATGTCTTTGGCGCTCATCGACGCCAATCGCGACGGCGCGCTCGACATCGTCGTCGGCAACCGGAACCTGGATCCCGACGGCACCTTGGCCGACGGCAGCGTCTCGACGCTGCTGCAGCAGGTTGCGGCTCCGCTGGAGGTCGCGACGGCGAGCCTGGCCTGCGGCGAGCCGAACGCGCGCTACCACCAGTGCCTCGAGGCGCGCGGCGGCACGCCGCCCTACGACTGGTCGATCGCGTCGGGGGCGTTGCCGGGGGGCCTCGTGCTCGACCCGGCGACCGGCCGGATCTCGGGATCGCCGGTCGCGAACGGCACCAGCGAGTTCACCGTGGAGGCGACGGATTCGCTGGCCGCGGCGGCCTCGCGGGCGCTGGCGCTCGCCACCGACAGCGACGGCGACGACGACGGACAGAGCACCTGCGAGGGCGATTGCGACGACCTCGACCCGGCGCGCCGGGCCGGCAACGAGGAGGTCTGCGACAACAAGGACAACGACTGCGATCTCGTCGTGGATGCCGGGCGCGACGCCGATGCCGATGGGGCCGACGACCTGTGCGACAACTGCCCGGCGCTGGCCAATCCCGACCAGCGCGACCGCGACAAGGATGGCGCGGGCAACCTGTGCGACACCGACCCGTTCCTGCTCGTCTCGTCGGACCCGGTCGACAACCCCGCCTTTGCCACGGTCCAGGAGGCGATCGACGCTGCGACGGAATCCGGCACGACCATCCGCGTCCGCCCCGGGACCGGTGCCTACAACGAGAACGTGATCATCGACCGCAGCATGGTCTTCACGCTCGAGGGCGACGGGGCCACCGTGATCGACGGCGGCGCCGGCGCGGCGGTGACGGTGCTGTCGCTCGCCGGGGCGCGCTCGTTCGAGATCCGGGGCGTCACGCTGCGCGGGCAGAACGGCTTGCGCGCGCGGGTCGACACGCGCGTCGTGGACTGTACGTTCGAGTCGATCGCGGGGAACGGACTCGAGCTGGAGCGCGGTACGCACGAGGGAACCGGCCTTGTCATGGGGCCGACCGTCGCCGGCGGGGCGAGCGTCCACGCGCCTGCCGGCCTGCAGCTCGTTTCATCCCGCATGAACGGACTGGGCCAGCACGGGATCAAGGTTGCCGGGCGGGCCACGCTGCACACGGTACTGATCGCGCAGGGCGGGGGAGCCGCGGTGCAGGTGATCCCCGGCGCGGCGCTGAACCTCCGCCACGCGACGATCGCCGACAACGCCGGGCCCGGTCTCGAGGCGACCGGCGCGTCGATCTACGTCGCCAGCTCGATCCTGCACGGCAATGGCGGCGGCGACGTGGTCGGCGGCGCGTGCTCGGACATCTCCTGGTCGCACGTGGGCACGCCGGACTGCGCCGGCACGAATTCGAACATGACCGGCGACCCGATGTTCGCCGCGGGATACAAGCTCGACGCCGCCTCGGGTTGCCTCGACCACGGCCCGGACCCGGCGCAGTACATCGGGACGCCGTGCTTCGACCTCGACGGCGGCCCGCGGTTGCGGGACCACGACGGCGACGGCCTCGCCGAATGGGATGTCGGCGCCTTCGAGCGCACAAATCCCGGCCTGCTGCCCCCCGATGTCACGGGGCTGGCGTGGTCGAGCGCGACACTGTTGGGCTGGGAGGCGGAACCCAGCGCGGTCGAGTACCACGTCTACCGCGGCGCGCTCGACGGGCTGTCGTACGCGAACTACGGGGCTTGCCGGGACGGTTTCGACGCGAACCGGTCCGACACGCTGTTCCTCGACGCCGAGGTCCCGGCGGCGGGGCAGGGGTTGTTCTACGTCGTCACCGCCGAGGACGCCTCGGCCGCGGAAAGCTCGCTCGGCCTCGGAACGTGCGCGGAACGCGGCAACTTCGCGGCTTGCCCCTGAGCGGCGAGTGTGAGTCGGCCGGGCCGGTGTGGGGCTCGGGCCGGCTGCGCACGAAGCGGCTGCCGTCATGGCCGCGACGCTGTGTGGTGTGCCGGCGCGTCGGCGTCATGATCGGGCCCTCCGCGACGAACGCCGCGTTCCTCGACGTCGGATCATGGAAAACATCTGGACTGGCACCACGTGTCCGTCGGCGTCTCGCCGTTCTGGCCGGGTGGACCGTCGGACGACGTTAACATCTGGAGATTCTGTAGGGGCCGGCGCAGCGCGGCCCGGCCGGGACGGCGTTGCGCGACACGCGGGTCGCGACACCGGTCGCGTTCCGGTCCGTCTTCGACGGCCCCTACGTCCTGTTCAGTTATCAAAGAACGCGTGAAGCCAACAGCGTGTTACCT
>JAGOJY010000139.1 GCA_017994815.1 Acidobacteriota bacterium | reverse complement strand
CGCGCAACGGAACGCGCGAGGGCTCGTACGGCACCGACAGCGAGGGCCACGAGCGGCCGCAGGGAAACCCCGCGTGCCTGCCCCAGCAGGTCGCTGCCTGCCCCTGATCCACGCTCAACGCGGAGACACGAACGAAGGGGACAGGTCGCGGACCTGTCCCCGTTTCTCGCCGGCGGGCATGCAGCGACCGATCGGGGCCGCCTCTGGCATGGAAGACGCGCCGAGCACGCGCGCCCGCAGCCGGTGCAGTCAAGGTACGAAACGCGACGCAATCCTGCAATGGTCCACGGGCCCTCGTGGCCGGAAATCTGCGGGCCGGCGTGCATTTACTTGCCTCATGTACACGAGAAGGCGGCAGGTGTGTCTCCAATCGGAGCCAACGCGGGCCGCCGTGCGACCGCTCGGGGCCCGTTTCGCGCCGCCGGGGGACAGATTGTTTCCGATCACGGGACCGTCCGGTGCATGCGACGCGGACTTTGTGCATCATCGCCGATCAATGGACGATGCGCTTGATCGTCGGCGGCCGCTGCCCGGCGCCCGCTGTTTCCGGAGAAAGCCCGATGGGCGAGCAGATCTTGCTCCTGCTCGCATTTGGCGCGTCGAGCGCACCGACGTGCGCGGATGGAGCGGGGCCGGCGGCCTCGGTCGCGGTGATGCTCACCATTCCCGCCCCGGGGCACGCGTCCGCGCGCGAGCTGAAGGGCGCCCTGCGCGAGGTGAAGCGGCTGCTCGCCCCCGCGGGGATCGCGCTGCTGCGCGGCGACGGCTGCTCCGTATCCGTGGCCTCGCGGTCGATCGACGTTCGCCTCGTCGAATCCGATGACGCGTGCCTGCCCGACATCCTCGGCAGCACCTACATCGCGCTCGCGACGGAGGATCCGCCAAGGATCGTGGTTTACGTGGACCGGGTCCGCGAGGTCAGCGGCAACCGCTGGTACCCGCTGTTGCTCGGGCGCGTCTTGGCGCACGAGCTGGTGCACGCGCTGGTGGGCACGGGCGGGCACGAGCCGGCAGGCCTGATGCGCGCGGGCTGGAAGCTCGCCGACGCCTGCGAACCGATGCCGGCCCGGAGCGCGCTGTCTGCCGCGATGCGTGCGCGCCTGCGCGCCGCGCTGGCCGCGCCGGGCCCTCGCGACGAGACGAGATCCGCCTTCACGGTCGACCGCGCAACGATCGACCCCGTGGTGCCCTGCGCGCAACCGGCCCCGTAAAGCCGCCCGCCGGGCGTTGTGACCGCGCCGGCACGGCCGCGGTTGCCGGCCGAGACCGGCCCGTTCCACGGCCTGCAGGCCGAGTTCGCGCGGATCCCCTTCGCCAACGCGGGGTTGGTCAAGCTGCCGGACAGCATCGACGACGACCAGGCGATCATGCTCTCGGACATCTTCCCGACCGGTTACTTCGGCGCGGAACTGGCGGAGATCGGGCCGGGCGACACCGTGGCGGTGTTCGGGTGCGGCCCCGTCGGGCAGTTCGCGATCGCCAGCGCGTTCCTGCGTGGCGCCAGCCGTGTGCTCGCCGTCCCGAGCGGTTGGAGTTGGCCGGGGCGCAGGGCGCCGAGTGCATCAACTTCGAGTCGGAGAACCCGCTGGAGGTGATCGGCGAGTTGACGGGGGGGATCGGCGTGGACCGTGTGATCGACGCGGCGGGCGTCGATGCGCAGCGGCCGCACCACGGTCCCGCGGCATCGCAGGCCCGCAAGCAGGCCAAGCGCTTCGAGCAGCAGGTGCGCAGCATCGCGCCGCAGGCCGCGCCGCGCGGAGATCAATGATCAATGGGTCCCCGGGGATGCGCCCTCGCAGGTCCTGGACTGGGCCATCGAGTCCGTGGCCAAGGCGGGCACCCTCGCCGTGATCGGGGTTTATCCCCAGACGATGCGCAGCTTCCCCTTCGGCGCCGCGATGATGAAGGACCTGACGATCAAGGCTGGCAACTGCAACCACCGGACTTACATCCCGCGCCTGATCGAGCGCGTCGCGGCCGGGGCGATCGACCCGCGCCGGGTGCTGACCCAAGAGCAGCCGCTGGCGGACGTGATCGAGGCGTACGAGGCGTTCGACCGCCGCGAAGCCGGGTGGATCAAGGTCAAGCTCGAGCCGCGCAAGGCCGCCCGAGGGGACAGGCGTCCCACCTGTCCCCTACTTCTCAGCGGGGCGTTCCGCGGCCGATCTCGATGTAGAAGCGGCCGCCGACCAGCGCCGGGTCGCCCTGGTAACCGAGCGCCTTGAAGTCGAAGCGGTCCTTGACCTCGGGGTAGACCGGCAGCCGGTGCGCGGGAAGTTCCATCCGCGCCGCCTTGTCGTGGCACCGCGAGCACGCGATGGCGTTGCTCGCGTGGCAGTCGGCGCAACCGAGCGCCATCTTCGCCGGCGCCACGCCGTGGTGAATCGCCGAGTACATCCGCGTCTCGACGAAGCTGTACTGCCCGGAGTACTCGAGCCCGACGCGCTTCATGCCGGCCGCGATCGCCTTGTCCCAGTCGAAGTCGACCCAGTAGTTCTCGACGAAGTTCGGCGCCGCCAGCACCTTGTTCTGGCTGTCGTAGGGCTGCACGGCGGTGTGCATCTTGAAGGGGAAGATCCGGGCCTCGGGATCGCGGCGGTCCCCCACCGGCGCGTTGAGCGCGACCGGCGCTGACGGGTCGATCTTGTCGCCGAGCAGCGAGGCCTTGCGCGTTCCGTCGTACCAGAGGTACGTGGGCACCACGTCCTTGCCCCACTGCAGCGTCCCGAACTTCTTCTCGTACTGCAGCATGCCGTTCTCGTCCAGCGTCTTCTCGCGGTCCTCGCCGGCGGCCGAGTAGTCGCGGCGGAGCAGCGTCGGCGTCGTGTGGGCGAAGGACGGGATGTGGCAGGTCTCGCAGGCGACCGCGCGGATGTGGTCGTCGAGGTGCCGGCTGAGGACGCCCGTCACGCCGTGCGGCCGCGAGCCGTGGCACTGCCCGCAGGCGACGACGCCCTCGACGGCCGGCGCGGTCAGCGAGCGGCCCGCGATGCGGTGCTCCGCCGTCTTGTGGCAGGCCTGGCAGCGCATGTTGAGCGATCCCATGTGCACGTCGAGGGCCGTGTCGGCGTCGGCCAAAGACGGCTCGAGGTCGCCGTGCTTCGCGTTCGGCGAACCGCCGCTCTCGAAGTGGCACGAGCCGCAGGTCCGCCGCGAGGGGCGGCCGACCTTCTGCGCGATCGCGACGAGGTCGAGCTGCGGATCGGGCATGCCGCCCTTCAGCGGGTTCTTGCGGTACGAGCCGGTCGTGTCGTGGCAGACGAGGCAGTCGATGTTCTCCGGGTTGGTGAAGTCGAAGACGGTGTCCACGCTGCCGTACCCGATGTGGCAGGCCGAGCACTGCTTGAGGTTGGGACCGATCGCGAGGCAGTAGTTGTTCACGATCAGCGTCAGGCCGACATCGGTGCGGTGCTCGTGTCCGGCCAGCGCCGGGGAGTTGCCCTTCCAGTTCCAGTGCGCCGTGCGCAGAAGATCGTGCCCGGCGCGCTCGTGGCAGGATAGGCAGTTGCGCGTCACGTCCTGCGGCGAAGGCGTACCGGAGAGCGACACCAAAAGGGCGTGGTCGGGAACCCACGCCTGGTGACACGACCGGCAGGCCGTCGGCGCCGTGGCCGGCTTGGACTGGCTCTCGTGACAGCCGATGCACTGCCGGTGGTAGGCGCCCTTCAGCCCGAGGCGCGCCGGCGCGTCGGGCTCGTTCGACCGGTCGTGGCAGCGCCGGCAACTCTGCGGCGGGTTCGAGGCCATGTCGGCGTGGCACTCGGAGCAGGCCCCGCCGATCGTGATGTCCATCCAGCCGTGCAGTTCGACGATATCCGTGCCGACGCGGTCGGACTCGTCGCTGGAGTAGCGGTGGTGGCAGACCCCGCAGTCGCCTTCGGTCAGCCCGTCGTGGATCCGGTGCGAGAAACCGACCGGCTCGTAGTCGTCGGAGGCGGCATTCAGCGATGCGCTCTGCAACAGGTAGTAGTTCTGGTAGGCCAGCGGGCGCAGCGGGTACTTGGCCCCGCCGCGCGCCATCGCCGGCATCGGCAGTTCGGCCGCGACGCGGCGCACCTCGCGCACGG
>JAGOJY010000138.1 GCA_017994815.1 Acidobacteriota bacterium | reverse complement strand
CGCCGGCGCGAGCGTCGCCGATCTCGCCGACGCGGAGGTCGCCCCGCTCCTCGCGCGCGCTTCCGCCCGCTCCGCCACGCGCGCCATGCGCCTCGCCAAGCGCGCGCTCGACGCGCTCCCGCGCGCCGTGAGCCGCCGCATCGTCCTCTCCCGCGCCGCGCGCATCTTCGCGATGGGGACAGGCGGTACGCCTGTTTCCGCCTTTCGGTCCTAGCGGCGCTTCGCAGCCTCGCGTGCCCGCTCGTCCCCTTGCGCTGAACGCGCGCTGGACCGACTATTTCCGGGGGTCATCGCATGCGACGACTTAGCGGCACGCTCACAGGCCTTTTCATGGCACTGTCGTTTTCGGTCGCAGAACCGCCGACCGAAGCAAAGCTCTCGATGATCGATGGCGCTTTTCCGCCGAAGTACGACCGCGACGACAAAGTCGTTGATCTCACGGGCATCGCGCTGCGCGGCGGCACGAGTCCGCTCGATGAACTGAGCCGGTTCCTCGCCGGGCCAGGATATCGGGTCGTCGCGCTCTCAGCTACGTGGTGTATGCCCTGTCGGCGGTCGTACGCTTCACTGGTCAAGTTCGCGAACGGCAAGGACTCGGCACCGGTCGCGATGCTCGTCACGGACAAGGAGATCCTCGGAGTCGACGAATCATCGCGTTTTCACACCGTGTTCGGCAAAGAGCTCACCTACCCGTCGTATTTCATATTCTGCAACAAGAAGAGCGCTGGGCCACCCCTCGACAATGTCAGTGATCTCAGCCGGATCCTGAGGAAGGTGTCGCGGGACAATCCCTGCGAGAAGTAGGCTCGGGCGGGAGCCGGCCAGGACGACGGCGCGGCGTGCGACCGCCGCGGATCGCTGCCTCTGCTCCACGCCGCGGCTTTCCCCGAAGAATCGATTTCCGGTGCGGTTGAGGTTGACCGTGGGCGCCGAGCGCAGTAGAAGTTCCGCGACAGCCCCCGCTGCCATGGACGCGTGCACCAGCCGCGGACTCCCGCTGGGGGAGGACGCGTCGAGCTTGGTCGATTCGGGCGCCCGGACGGTAGCTCGGGGCGGCTCCCCCGATGCAGCCGCCCCACGAAGGGGGGTGTCGTGTGAACTACTCTCTCTCTGTCGGTAAGTTCTCGATCATCCTGATCCTGGTGCTCGCTCCCGGTGCCGCCATGGCGCAGTGCCTCTACAGCGAGAGCCCGCCGGACTACTGGGACCAGGGTTCAGATCCGCTGTTCCCGGACTTCTGTCCGGACCTGTTCGTCGGGCAACACCCGCCCGGCGGTCTTCCTTGCCCGCGCCCGCAGGCCCCGACGCTCGAACTCCCGACCCACGCGCAGGAGGCGACTGTCAGCATCCAGGTGCTGCAGTGGGGTGATCCGCCGCGTGTGGCCCGCGCGATCTGGTGGAAGGCGTCTTATCTGACGAATGGGGTCTGGAACGACCTCTGGACGTACCGTTCCGTGCAGGGCATCGGTCCGAACGGCGCCACGGCCGGGACCATCCTTCGCTTCGGCGTGCCGGGCCTGGTCCAGAACCTCCAGGGCTCGCCCACGCCGCCGGTGGCGAACTACGTCCAGGCCGCGATCGAGTGGACCGACGGCACGCAGACCTGCATGGGTGATCGAAAGCGCATCTACACGCCGAACTTCGAGACAACTGGCCCGACGCCACCGGTGCCGTTGTTGATCGAGGACCAGTTCAAGCGCCCGCCGACCGATCCCTCGTGCGGCAGCGAGATCGGCGACGGGCTCGGGCCGCACGCGACCGCGGAGTCGTCGGATGCGGTCTACAAGGACTGCTTCCAGATCAACGGCGAGAACCACACGGCCGCGATCCGCATCGCGCCCGATGAAGATAACGCACAGGCCTCCTGGGCCAGCCTGTTCCGCTACGAAGCCCGCGACGACACGGACGCGACAGGGTGGCGGTCCCATTCATATGCCGAGGCCCTGGTTCGCGCGAGCATGCAGCCAGCCGCGTTTCCCTACAATCTCCAGATCCACGCCCGGTGGGCCGGCGACTACCCCGAGACGAAGTCCTATGTGGCCAAGCTGACGAAGGGGCCCCGCGGCTGCACGGGATCACACCCGGCGTTGTTCGTGCTGCAGTTTCCGCTCGAAGACGACGAATGGAATCCCACCGGTGCGTACGGGTTGGGGCGATGCGGCGCCGACCGCGACAGCGACGGCACGCCGGATCCTCCGCTCGACCAGTGGGGCAATCCGGCCGGCGTCATTTGTGACGAGAACGCGCCGCTCGACGTCGAGGATGAAACGTCCGGAATGAGCAAGCCGGTCTGGTTGCGAATCGAGGTGCTGCCTCACCTCGTCAGCCCGACGGTTGTGGCCACTGCGGCTTGGTACGAGGGCACCACGCAACACACATGTACTCACACGCGGACGTTCTACAACGACCCTGGTGGCATGAACACCGTACGTCACGGCAAGTGGGGGATGTCCTTTCACGAGAGGACCTACTTCGTGGACATCTTCCGAGCTGGAGCCGATTTCCCGTGATCTGGGCGACGCAGAGGACCGCGTCTCGTCTGCCCCGAAGGGCCGTGCCAGCACTGTTGCTGGCCACGGCCCTCTTTGCTCCCAGTCGGGCAGCCATCGTCGTCGATCTGCTGAATGACACGGATGTCGTGCGAATCGATGGCGAGGACGTTGGCGACCGCACTGGCGAGGTCACGACCTCCTGCGACGCCAATGGCGACGGCATCGAAGACCTGGTAGTAACGGCGTGGTACGCGGACGGCCCGGGCAACACGCGCGGCGAGGCCGGTGAGACTTACGTCATTCACGGCCGCCGCGGCGCGTGGCGTGGCTCGTTGACCATCGTTGACGTGAGAAACGTCAATATCATCGGCGAACAGCCCGGCGATATGCTCGGGTACGAAGTCGCCTGCGACGACCTGAACGGGGACGGTCTGGATGACATGGTGATGTGCGCTTGGGGTGGGGATGGTGCCGACGACTCACGTCCCAACTGCGGCCAGGCGCACATCGTCTTCGGCGGGCCGGCGCTGCCGCCGCTGGTCGATCTCGCGTCGGCACCTTCGACTGTCATCTACGGCGAGGAGGAGGACTACGGCGCCTTCTGCCAGGCACCGAAGATCGGTGACCTGAACGGAGACGGTACGGGCGATCTCGCTCTGGATGACACCGGGCGCGCGGGACTGGTCGGCACGGGGTGGGACTGGGGTCGTGTGTACCTGCTATTCGGAAGTGCGACCTGGCCAAACGAATTCGACCTGCGAACCGACGCCGATGCGACGATCTACGGTCGCGAGAAGGGGGACGCACTGGGGGCGAACCTGGCGCTCGGGGATCTCGATGTGGACGGTACCTCTGACCTGATAGTCGGCGCCAAGACCGCCGACGGACCGCAGAACAAGCGCAGCAACTCCGGCGAGATCTACGTATTTCGTGGGCGCGGAGCGTGGCCGTCGCAGATCGACCTCGCCAGCAGCGCACCCGACATGCTCGTCTTCGGTGTCGATGCGGACGACCTCACGGCCGCGGGCGAAGGTCTGGCGCTCGGCGACTTGGATCACGACGGCAGTATCGAGATCGAGGTCGGCACATCGAGCGGTGATGGGCCTGGAAACCAGAGGATCTCATCGGGCGAGGTCCGCATCTTCGAGCCGGGCTGGCCATGGCCGCTCACGGCGGACCTGCGGAACGACACCGATTCCGTCATTTGGGGCGCCGAGATCCAGGACTTCCTCGGGCAATCCGTCCGCGTCGGCGAGATCGATGGCGACGGTACCGACGACCTCGTCGCGAGCCTCCCCTATGCCGACGGACCTGCCGACGGCCGCCCGGACGCCGGCGGAGTCATCGCCATCTACGGTCGCTCCCCGTTTCCGCGCGTGATCGATCTGGCCGATGGCGGGCAGGACATCCTGGTTTACGGCGCGCAGGATGACGACGAGGTGGAGGTGCTGACCCTCGCCGACTTGAACGGCGACGGGCTCGACGAGATCGTCGCCTCGGGCCGCGCCGGGAGCACGACGCTGCTCCCGGCGATCTGGCTGATCAGCCCGTTGGACGTGGACGGCGACGGCATCACCCAGCTCCCGGACAA
>JAGOJY010000067.1:2274-19999 GCA_017994815.1 Acidobacteriota bacterium | reverse complement strand
TGGAAGGGCCGCGTCGACGAAGTCCAGGTCTTCGACCGCGTGCTCTCGGCACAGGAGTTGCGCTCGCTCTACGACGCAGGAAGTGCCGGCGGCTGCAAGGACGCCCTCGGCGGCACGAACGCGCAGTGGACCGCGGCGTTCGGCACCGATGGAGAACTGCCGGCAGCGGGCCACGGGTTCTGGTACCTGTACCGCGGGCGGAACTCCTGCGGCACAGGCACCTACGGCTTCGCGACCGGCGGCGCCGAGAGGATCGGGGCGCCCTGCAGCTGACTCCGGCCGCGGCATAATCACCGGCCACGACGGAGTCCGGCGTGATCATCGGCTTGGCATCGCCCAAGGTGGCCGGCAGCCTCGACGAGGGCCTGGAGAACGTCAGGCGGCTGACGGCGCAGGCCGCGCGCGGCGGGGCCGAGATCGTGTGCTTCCCCGAGGCGTACCTGCCGGGGCTGCGCGGGCAGGACTTCCCCGTCTATCCCTTCGAACGGCCCGACCAGCAGCGGGCGCTCGCGGCCTGCGCCGGTTGGGCGCGCCGTTACGGCATCGCCGTGATCGCCGGGCTGGAGAACCTGACCGATGCCGGGCGACAGGTCGCGGCGTTCGTCATCGATCGGCGCGGCGAACTCCTCGGCTGCCAGGCCAAGAACCAGCTCGACCCCGGCGAGGATCGGTTCTACGTCCCCGGGACCACGCGGCGGCTCTTCGAGGTCAACGGCGTGAAGTTCGGGATCGCGATCTGCCACGAGGGCTGGCGCTATCCCGAGACCGTGCGCTGGGCCGCCGTGCGCGGAGCCAAGATCGTCTTCCACCCGCAGCACACCGGAAGCAACACGGACGGCCGCTTGCTCGACAGGTGGGGCACGCCCGACGCGCCGTACTACGAGAAGGCGATGACGCTGCGCGCGCTGGAGAACACGGTCTACTTTGCCAGCGTCAACTACGCGTTGCGCTACCAGGAGTCGGCGACGAGCGTCATCGCGCCCTCCGGCGAGTGCCAGGCGTACCTGCCGTACGGGCAGGAAGGCGTCCTGCTGCAGCGCCTCGATCTCGACCAGGCGACGGGGCTCCTGGCCAGCCGGTTCGCGCCGGAGCGCTATCGCTCCTGACCTTGACGGCGGCGCGGGGCCTCGGCCGCCGGCGCGCGTTGGGGTCGCCGGACGTGCCGGGGCATAATCCGGGCTTCGCCGCCCCTTCGAGGAGGATAGACGTGCGCTCCACGATCCTGTTCGCACTTGTTCTGGCTTCGTCTGCCCTGGCCCTGGCCCAGGCACCCAACGCGGGCGCGGCCGACATCCCGACCATCGACACCACCGCGATCGACCGCTCCGTCGATCCGTGCCTGGACTTCTACCGCTTCGCCTGCGGGACGTGGATGGCCAACAACCCGATCCCGGGCGACAGGACCCGCTGGGGCCGCTTCGACAAGCTCTCGGAGGACAACCTGGAGAAGCTGCACCAGATCCTCGAGTCCGCCGCGGCGCCCGACCCGAAGCGGGACGCGATCCAGCAGAAGGTCGGCGACTTCTATGCCGCCTGCATGAACGAAGAGGCGGCCAACGCCGCCGGCAACAAGCCGCTGCAGCCGGAACTCAAGCGCATCGACGCGATCAAGAACCGGAGCCAGCTCCTGGCGGAGGTGGCCCGGCTGCACCTGCAGGGCACCGGCGCGCTGTTCGGCTTCGGCTCCGGGCCGGACCTGCACGACGCGACCACGGTCATCGCGCACGTCGTCGACGGCGGCATCTCGCTGCCCGACCGCGACTACTACCTGAAGGACGACCCCAAGTCGAAGGAAACCCAGGAGCGTTACGTCGCCCACGTGCAGAAGATGCTGGAGCTGGCGGGCCAGAAGACCGACAGCGCCGCGATCGACGCCAAGAAGATCATGGCCGTCGAGACGGCGCTGGCCAAGGCCAACATGGACCGCGTGTCGCGCCGCGACCCGAACAACCGCGACCACAAGATGACCGTGGCCGCCCTCGTCGAAGACGCGCCGAACTTCGAGTTCGCCCGCTACTTCGCCGACATCGCCGCGCCGAAGTTCGAGTCTCTGAACGTCGCCAACCCCGAGTTCTTCAAGACGATCAGCGCCGCCTTGGACTCGGTCCCGCTCGCGGACTGGAAGGCCTACCTGCGCTGGCGCTACGTCCGGTCGATGGCGCCGCTGCTGTCCGAGCCGTTCGTGCAGGAGGAGTTCGCGTTCTGGAACCAGCACCTGCGCGGCCAGAAGGAACCGGAGGTGCGCTGGAAGCGCTGCACCCGGTTCACCGATCGCGCGCTGGGCGAAGCGCTGGGCCAGCTCTACGTCGCGCGGCACTTCGCGGGCGACGCCAAGGAGCGCACGCACGAACTGGTCGTCAACGTCGAAAACGCCATGGGGCAGGACTTCCAGTCGCTGCCCTGGATGACCGACGAGACCAAGGCCAAGGCCGCGGCCAAGCTGGCCAAGATCAGCAACAAGATCGGCTACCCGGACAAGTGGCGCGACTACAGCGCGGTGAAGGTCGCGCGCGGCGATTTCGTCGGCAACGTGCAGCGGGCCAGGGAGTTCGAAGAGCGGCGCGACATGAACAAGATCGGCAAGCCGCTCGACAAGACCGAGTGGGGCATGACCCCGCCGACCGTCAACGCCTACTACAACTCGGCGCAGAACAACATCAACTTCCCCGCCGGGATCCTGCAGCCGCCGTTCTACGGCGCGGGGCGCGACGAGGCGGCGAACTACGGCGGCATCGGCTCGGTGATCGGCCACGAGCTGACGCACGGCTTCGACGACCAGGGGTCCAAGTTCGACGCCAACGGCAACCTGACCAACTGGTGGACCGAGAAGGACCGCGCCGAGTTCGATGCCCGCACCAGCTGCCTCGTCGAGCAGTACGAGAAGTACTCGCCGATCGAGGGCGTCAACCTGAACGGCAAGCTGACGCTGGGCGAGAACACCGCCGACAACGGCGGGGTCAAATTGGCCTACAGGGCGCTGCAGAACCTGCGCCAGGCCGATCCACAGCGCGTGCCCGCCGAGATCGCCGGGTTCACGCCCGAGCAGCGGTTCTTCCTCGGCTACGCGCAGGTGTGGTGCCAGAACGTGACCCCCGAGACCTCGCGCGTGCTCGCGGTCACCGACCCGCACTCCGCGGGGCGCTTCCGCACCAACGGCGTCGCGGTCAACTCGGAGGAGTTCCAGAAGGCGTTCGGCTGCAAGGCCGGCCAGCCGATGGTCAGCGAGAACGCCTGCCGCGTCTGGTAGCAGGAGGAAAACGGCGGGGACAGGTGGACCACCTGTCCCCGCTCAGAACGTCACCTTGACCGTCACGATGGCGTCGTGCCCGGTGGGAACGCGCAGCGTGTTCCCGCTGACCGGCAGCGGCTCGCCGTCCTCCTCCAGGAAGTTCGAGCGCACCGCGCGCTGCGGCGCGCGGGGCAGCGTCAACTCGGCGACGCTGTCCACGCCGGCGGCATCGTACCAGCGGAAGATCCACGCCGCGCCGTCCTCGGCCTTTTTCACGGCGGTCAGCAGCAGGTTCTCCGGCCCGAGCGCGACGAAGCCGTGCCGCGCCGGTCGCGGTCCCTTCTCCCGCGCCGCCGCGATCGCGAGCAGCGGTGCGTTGTACTCGCGGGCGCGCCGCAGCGTGTCCGCCGCGACGAACGGCCCCGCGTGCGGGACGAGCGCGTAGGCCATCGCGTGCTTGCCGCGGTCGGCGAGCGGATCCGGCCACTTCGGCGAGCGCAGCAGGGACAGCCGCAGGTTACTCCCCTTCACGTCGAAGCCGTGCTTGGCGAACGTCACGAGGCTCACGCCCGACGCGGCGTCCGACAGGTCGGCGAAGCTCTGCGCCGGGACCTCGACCTGGCCCTTCTCGGCCGGGGTCGTGTTGCCGGTCGAGCGGCGGATCGTGCCGAACGGGATGTCGTACGTCGCGTACGGCGCCGTGACCGCCAGCGGGAAGGCGACCTTGAGCATCGTCTTCTCCTCCCACCAGTCGGCGCCGGTCTCGAAGTCGATCCGGTCCAGCCCGTCCCACAGCACGAGGTCCTGGGTGAAGAAGCTGCTCGGGAAGTCTTCGGTCGGGTAGTCCTTCTTGGTGCCGGGCTTCAGCAGGTCGAGGTGCGCCCGCAGCACGGCGCGCACCGGCCCGGACTCGACCAGCTCGATCCGGCGCAGCTTTGCCGGATAGCGCGTGCCGGTCAGGCCGATGTTCCAGGCGTCCCACGCGTCCGGACGGTCCTCGAGCAGCTGCAGCTCGTTGCCCGGCCCGGCCAGCAGCTCGCGCCCCGTGCGCTTGTCCACGAGGCTCCTGATCGAACCGCCCGCGGGGTCCAGTTCGACGCGGAACAGGCCGTTTTCGAGGCGCGTGCCCGCGGCCGACAGCGCCGACGATGACGGAGCGGGCGCGCGGCGGCGCAGGTCGTACACGGCGTGGCCGAGCCCGGGAACGGCGCGCGCGATGAACAGCACCTCGCTCGCGTAGCGCCCGGTGCGCACGACCTGCGAGGGTATTTCGGCGCCGGTCAGCGCGTCGAAGACGGCCCACGGCCCGGCCTCGCCCGCGGGCAGCGCGAAGCGCACGGCGTCCGTCCGCGGCCAGCCGAGCGGGTTGAAGACGACGATCGGCGTGCCCTCCGCGCGCGAGGTGTCGATCCCCGCCGCGAGCGCGGCCAGCGCGGCGTCGCGCTCGTGGCGCCCGATCTCGTCGGCCTCGCGCCAGCGCTCGGCGGCATCGACGTAGACCTCGTGGATCGACGAGCCGGGCAGGATGTCGTGGAACTGGTTCAGCATCACTTCCCGCCACGCCGCCTCGATGTCGGCGCCGGCGTACGGCCGGCCGGCCAGCGCGGCCAGCGCGCCGAACGCCTCGGCCTCGCCCAGCAGCACCTCGCTGCGCCGGTTCCAGTTCTTGGCCGCGGCCTGCGTGGTGAACGTCCCCTGGTGGTACTCGAGGTACAGCTCGTCCTTCCAGACCGGGAGCCGCGCCACGTCCTGCTGCCGCAGCCAGCCGAGGTACGAGCCGGCCGTGCCGAACTCGACCGTGGGGTAGACCAGAAGCGACTTGAGGCGGTCGATCCGCGCCAGCATCTCCAGCGAGGGGCCGCCGCCGTGGTCGCCCACGCCGAACAGCACCAGGAGCTTGCGGAAGCCGGTGTTGGCCTCGAACTGCCGCATCCAGTCCACCAGCCGGAACGGATCGTCGACCTCGTTGACGTAGTCGAAGGGGAAGTAGGCGAGGATCCGCGAGCCGTCCTTCGACTCCCACCAGAACAGCCGGTGCGGGAAGACGGTCGTGTCGTTCCAGCCGATCTTCTGCGTGATGAAGGCGTCGATCCCGGCCTGCCGGTACAACGCCGGCATGTTGGCGTTGTAGCCGAACGAGTCCGGGTTCCAGCCGAGCTTCACGTCCGCGCCGAGCGCCTGGCGGAAGAAGCGCTTGCCGTAGAGGAGCTGCCGGGCCCACGACTCGCCGGATGGCAGGTTGCAGTCCGGCTCGACCCACATCCCGCCCACGACCTCCCAGCGCCCGTCGCCGACGCGCTGCCGGATGTCGTCGAACAGCGCCGGGTCGCGCTCCTTCATCCAGTCGTAGTAGGCGGCCGAACTCTGCGTGTAGGTGAAGTCGGGCCGCGCGCGGAACATGTTCATCACGGAGGCGAAGGTGTTGCGGCAGACCTCGACCGTCTCCTTCTCGCGCCACAGCCACGCGGCGTCGATGTGGGCGTTCGCGTCGAAAAACAGCGTGAAACGGCGGGCGAACGCCGCGATCGGCTCGATGCGCCCGCGCAGGCGCGCGAGCGCGGCGTCGAACGTGGCGCCGTCGCCCCGCGCCAGGGGAGCGGTGTCGAACCCGCGCGCGAGGTCCTGCAACAGCGCCGCGAGGCGCTCCTTCTCGGCGCGGTCGATCGTCGAGAGGTCCTGGCCCGGGTCGACCTTGACCCGGGCGTTGGTCTGGTAGGTGTCGAAGCCGAGCAGCTTCTGCGCGACGCGCAGGCTGAGCGCGAGATCGTCCACCTTGCGTCGCGCGGCGCGGGCATCGTCGGCGGTGAACTCGACGGCCGCCTTCCACAGCCGCAGCAGCGAGCCGCCGGAGTTCGTGGCCCGGATCGCGATCACGAAGCGGTCGCCGGGGTGCGCGTCGGCCGTCAGCTCGACCGTGCCCTGCCAGTCCACCTTGCCGCGGCGCTCGCCGTTGACGAAGACCTCGCCCGATTCCTTGACCCCCAGCTGCAGCACGGCCGGCCCGCCGACCGCGCGGCCGGCGGCGTGCGCCGGCAGCACGATCGTGCGGCGGAACCAGCACGCATCCACCGGGTTGCGCGTTTCGAGCGCGTAGTCCGCCCAGCCCGAGTCGTCGTAGGCCGGCCGCGCGGGGTCGTTCCCCTGCTGCTCGAGCCCCGAAACCCGCAGGTCGGGGCTCTGCTTCCAGCCGTCGAGGCGGGCGAGCGTCAGCTCGTCCAGCCGCGCGACGAGCTGGTCCACGGCGTTGAGGTCGGCCGCGAACCCCGCCGGGACCGCGAGCACCAGGAGCGGGAGAACCCACGTGCGCACGCGCATGGACATGCCCTCCGTCACGTCACGGGCGGCGGTCGAACAGCACCGCCACCAAAATCACCACGCCGACCACGACCTGTTGCAGGTACGAGTTCACGTCGAGCAGGTTGAGCCCGTTCTTCAGGACCGCGATCAGGAGCGCGCCGACGAGCGTGCGGGCGACCGAGCCGCGCCCGCCGGTGATGCTCGTCCCGCCGACCACCACCGCCGCGATGGCGTCCAGCTCGTACATGATCCCGGCGTTGGGCTGGCCGGAGTTCATCCGCGAGGCCAAGAGCACGCCCGAGACCGCCGCCAGCGCGCCGGAGATCACGTACACCGCGGCCGTGACCCGCGCGGTGCGGATCCCGGCCAGCCGTGCCGCCTCGGCGTTCCCCCCGACGGCGTACACGTGGCGGCCGAAGCGCGTGTGACTGAGCACCACGTGCCCCGCGAGGAACACCAGCGCCGTGATCCACGTCGGCAGCGGCACGCCGAGCTGCCGCGAACCGCCGAGCGCGCCGAAGCTCTCCGGCAGCTCCCAGACCGGCCGGCCCTCGGTGATCACGAACGCCGTGCCGCGCCAGACCGTCATCAGCGCCAGCGTCACGATGAACGGCGCGATGCGAAAGCGCGTCACGAGCAGGCCGGCCCCGCCCCCGGACAGCGCGCCGAACCCGGCCGCGGCGGCCAGCGCGATCCACGGCGCCAGCGCGGGCGGCCCGCCCTTCGCGGCGAGCGTGCCGAGGATCCCGGCCATCGCCACCACCGAGCCGACCGACAGGTCGATGCCGCCGGTCAGGATCACGAACGTCATCCCCGCGGCGATGATCGCGGTGATCGAGGCCTGCAGGGAGACGTTCAGGAGGTTCCCGGCGGTCAGGAAGTGCGGCGAGGCCAGCGCCATCACGGCGCACTCGAGGACCAGCGCGAGCGCGATGCCGCCCGCGCCGATGCGGCCGCGCAGGCGCCCCGCCCCGGCCGCGGCGCTCACGCGCGGCTCCCGGTCGGCACGGCCAGCGCCAGCACGGCTTGCTCGCTCGCCCCCGCGCGCGGGAGTTCGCCGGCGACCCGCCCCTCGCACATCACGGCGATGCGATCGCAGATCCCGAGCAGTTCCGGCAGGTCCGACGAGATGACGACGACACCGGCGCCGCCGGCCGCCAGCTCGCCGATCAGCGCGTGGATCTCGCGCTTGGCGCCGACGTCCACGCCCGCGGTCGGCTCGTCGAAGATCACGACGCGCGCCTTGGAAAGGAGCCAGCGCGCGAGCACGACTTTCTGCCGGTTGCCGCCCGACAGCCGCGCCACCGGCGCCTCGACGTCGGGCGGCGCGAGGCGCAGCCGCGCCGCGAGCTGGCGCGCCGCCGCGGCCTCGCGCGCGCGCCGCACGAATGGCCCGCGGCAGAACTGCGCCAGCGCGGGCAGGCTGATGTTCTCCCGCACGTTCATCTCCGCCACGAGCCCGAGGCGGTTGCGGTCCTCGGTGAGCAGCGCGATCCCGAGGTCGATCGCCTCGCGCGGGGAGCGCGGCGCGATCGCCGCGCCGGACAACAGCACCTCGCCGGCCGCGCGGCGCACCGCGCCGAACAGCACCAGCGCCAGCTCGCTGCGGCCCGAGCCGACGAGCCCGGCGAGCCCGAGCACCTCGCCCGCCGCGAGCGCCAGCTCGACCCCGGCCAGGCGCGGGGCGCGAAGCCCGCGCACGCGCAGCAGCTCCGCGCCACGCGGACGCGGGCTCCACGGGTGCTCGTCGGCCAGCTCGCGCCCGACCATCAGCCGGATCAGCGCCGGGCGGTCCAGTTCCGCCGCCCGGCCGGTGTGCACCACGGCGCCGTCGCGCAGCACCGTCACGCTGTCCGCGAGCGCGAGCACCTCGTCCAGCCGGTGCGAGATGTAGAGGATGGCCACGCCCTGCGCGCGCAGCCGCCGCAAGACGCCGAACAGGCGCTCGCACTCCGTGGTCGCGAGCGCCGCGGTCGGTTCGTCCAGCGCGAGGGTGCGCGCCTCGCGCGCCAGCGCGCGCGCGATCTCGACGAGCTGCTGCTGTGCCAGCGCCAGCCCGCCGACGCGCTGGCGCGGGTCGATGCCGGTCTCGCCGAGGAGCGCCAGCGCCGCGCGCGCGGCGCGCTCCAGCGCGGCGCGGTCCACCAGCCGCAGCGTTCGGCCGCGCACCGGCTCGCGCCCGAGCAGGATGTTCTCCGCGACCGTCAGCTCGGGGACCAGCCGTACGTCCTGGTGCACGATCGCGATCCCCGCGAGATGCGCCTCCTGCGGGTCGCGGAAGCTCGCCGGCTGGCCGTCGAGCACGATCGAGCCGGCGTCGGCGCGGGTCGCGCCGCCGAGGATCTTGACCAGCGTGGACTTGCCGGCGCCGTTCTCGCCGACCAGCGCGTGGATCTCGCCCGGCTCCAGCGCCAGGTCCACGCCGCGCAGCGCGCGCACGCTGCCGTACGACTTGGCGATGCCGTGGAGCCTCAGCGAAGCCGGCGTCATCGGGCCGCGGGAGACTTGGCCAACGCCTGCTGGTCGACGATCGCGACCGGAACCGGCACGACCTTCGGCACCGCGCGGCCGGCGAGGTGGTCGGCGATGCGCTCGATCGTCGTGGTGCCGATCTTCCGCGGGTCCTGCACGACGTCGGCAACGAGCTGCGTTCCGCGGCGGATCGCGTCCGCCGCCGGCGGCGTCGCGTCGTAGCCGACGATCAGCAGCCGGTCGCGGCGGAACTGGCGCGCGGCGTCGAGCGCGCCGAGCGCCGAGTCGTCGTTGATGCCGAACACCGCGTCCAGCTCGGGGTGCGCCTGCAGCACGTCGGAGGCCGCCTCCAGCGACTTGTCGCGCACGCCCTGGCCGTTCACGTCGGCCACGATCGACAGCCCCGGGTGCTGCGCGATCGCCTCGCGAAAGCCCTGCACGCGATCGAGCACCGACGTGATCGCCGGCTGGTCGATGACGGCGATCGTCCCCTTCCCGCCGAGGCGCGTGGCGAGGTACTCGCCGGCGAGCCGGCCGCCGGCGACGTTGTCGGAAGCGACGTGGCACACGACCTCGCCTTCCTGGGCGGCGATGTCGGCGGTAAAGACCGGGATGCCGGCGGCGTTGGCCTTGCGGATCGCCGGCCCGACGCCCTTGGAATCGACCGGGCAGACGACGATCACGTCCACCCGCCGCGCGACGAAGTCCTCGATCTGCGAGGTCTGCCGGCCGAGGTCGAACTCGGCGGCGGTGACGACCAGCTCGTAGCCGCGCTGCGCGGCGGCCGAGGCCAGCCCGTCCTCGAGGTCGCGGTAGAACAGGTGCCCGCGCGTCAGGAGCGTCGCGCCGATCGTCGCCGGCTGCCCGGGAGCGGGCGCGGTGGACGGCGACCCGCAGCCGGGCGCGAGCAGCGCGCCGACGATCAGAAGGCCGAAAAGGGGGCGCATGGATCGGCTCCGCGGGGGGGCCTGCGATTATCCCCGATCCGCGCGCCCCGTGTCCGGGCCGTCAGGCTTTCGAGGCCGACGCCTTCTGCCGCGCCGCCTGCTGGGCCTGGATCGCGGTCAGGTTGATCGTGAAGACGATGTCCTCGACCAGGCAGCCGCGCGACAGGTCGTTCACCGGCTTGGCCAGCCCCTGCAGCATCGGCCCCATGCTGACCACGTTGGCCGAGCGTTGCACCGCCTTGTAGGTCATGTTCCCGCTGTTGAGGTCGGGGAAGACCAGCACGGTCGCCTGTCCCGCGACCGGCGAGTTGGGGGCCTTCAGGCGCGCGACGTCCGGCATCACGGCCGCGTCGTACTGCAGCGGCCCGTCGAGCGCGAGGTCGGGGCGCTGCTCGCGCGCGAGACGCGTCGCCTCCTTGACCTTCTCCACGTCCTCCCCCGTCCCGCTCGAGCCGGTCGAGTACGACAGCATCGCCACGCGGGCCGGGATGCCGAAGGCGATCGCCGAGTCGGCGCTCTGGATCGCGATGTCGGCCAGCTGCTCGGCGGTCGGGTTCGGGTTCACGGCGCAATCGCCGAAGACCAGCACCTGTTCCGGCAGGCACATGAAGAACACGCTCGACACGAGGGCGCAGCCGGGCACGGTCTTGATGATCTGCAGCGCCGGCCGGATCGTGTGCGCGGTGCTGTGGACCGCGCCCGAGACCAGCCCGTCCGCCTCGTCCAGCGCCATCATCATCGTGCCGACCATGATCGAGTCCTGCAGCTCGACCGCGGCCCGTTCCGGCGTCATGCCCTTGGCCTTGCGGCGCTCGACCAGCGGCGCGACGTAGCGCGACGCGACCTCCGCCGCGTCAATGATCTCGACCGCCGCGGGCAGCGTCACGCCCTGCTTGGACGCGACCTGGCGGATCTCGCCCGGATCGCCCAACAGCACGCAGTTCGCGATCCCGCGCGACTGCACGATCGCCGCGGCGGCGACGGTCCGCGGCTCGTTCCCCTCCGGCAGCACGATGCGCTTGCGCTCGGCGCGCGCGGCCTCGATCAGGCGATGGCGGAACGCGGGCGGGGAGAGGCGCGGGACGCGGCTAACGCCGGCGAACGCGCCGGCCCACTCCATGTCCAGCCGGTCGGCGACGAAGTTCATCGTGCGCTCGACGCGCTGCACGTCGTCGACCGGGATCTCGACGTCCATCGACGACACCGCGGTCGCGGCCTGGTAGCTGTTGTCGTGCACCGACAAGAGCGGCAGGCCGGCGTCGAAGGCCTTGCGGCACAGCCCGATCACGCGCAGGTCGGGCTGGATCCCGCCGGTGAGCAGCACGCCGGCCAACGGCGTCCCGTCCATCACGGTCATCGCGCAGGCGAGCAGGATGTCGTTGCGATCGCCGGGCGTGATCACGAGCGTGCCGGGTTTCAGCGCCCGCAGCGCGTTCGAGACCGTCATGGCGCAGACCGCGACGTCGTCCACGCGGCGGATGTCGGCCTCGCCCGGCAGCAGCAGGCTGGCGTTGACTGCCGCGGCCACGTCCTTCACGCGCGGCGCGGCGAGGCCCATGTTGCACGGCACCACGGCCAAAGGCCGGAGTCCCTCGGCTTCCAGCGCGGCGCGGTGCGAGGCGATCAAGGGCTCGCTGGCGGGCAGGCCCGAGCAGCCGGCGCAACCGCCGAACGCCGGGCCGAAGCTCTCGTTCTCGCGGTCGTGCTGGTCGGCGGACGGGCTGGTGCAGACCTGGTTCAGGACGCAGCCGATCTTGCGCCCCTCCGGGAGCGGGCCGTACTCGCGGGCGGCGATCGCGACCGCCGCGGCCACCTCCGCCGGGCTCTGGTCGCGCGGCGAGGCGACGAGCACCAGTTCCGCGTCGAGCGCCTTCATCATCAGCGTGTTCACCCGCGAGGCGTGGACGCTGGCCAGCTCCGGGCTCAGCCCCTCGGCGACGAGGACCTCGGCGTCCTCCGCCGCGCGTCCCGCGATCTCGACGACGTGCTCCATCAGCGTCTGGTCGTCGCCCGCGGCCAGCAGCTCCGCGGCCAGCTCGCGCTCCACCGAAGGCGGCGGCGAGAGGTGCGCGCCGAGTCGCATCAGGGCGGCCGAGTGGTTGCGCCCGCGCCCGGCGATCGGCTTGACGAACGCCACGCGGATGCCGAGCCGGTCGAGTGCCCGGACGATGCCGAGGCAGGTGGTGGTGAGGCCGACGCGGCGGCCCGCCGGCGCGACGAGAACGGTCGTGAACACGTGCTCCTCCACGGCGCGCGTCAGGCGCGCTGCGCGATCTCCGCGGTGTCCATCGCGATCATCAGCTCTTCGTTCGTCGGGACGACCAGCGCCTGTGGCCTGCTCTCGACCGTGATGCGACCGTTCTGCTGCCGGCCGTGCGCGGCGTTGGCCGCCGGGTCGATCGTCAGCCCGAGGAAGCGCAGCTGGTCGACGACGCGGGCGCGGACCGTCGGCGAGTTCTCGCCGATGCCGCCGGTGAAGGCCAGCGCGTCGAGCCGCCCGAGCGGGACGACCAGCGCCGCGATCGCCTTCGCCAGCACGTAGCAGAAGATCTCGAGCGCGAGTCCGGCGCGCTCGTGGCCGCGGCCCGCGGCCTCCTCGACGATGCGCATGTCGTTCGACAGCCCCGAGACGCCGAGCAGCCCCGACTTCTTGTTCAGCGCGTCGAGGACCTGCTTTTCCGGCAGCCCCGTCGCCGAGGCGACGTGGCCGATGATCGCCGGGTCCACCGAGCCGCTGCGGGTGCCCATCATCACGCCTTCGAGCGGCGTCAGACCCATCGTCGTGTCCACGCTGCGCCCGTTGCGCACGGCGGTGCACGAGCAGCCGTTGCCGAGGTGCGCGGTGACCAGCGCGTGGTCCGCCGCCGGCAGGCCGGTCAGGACCAGTGTCTGGCGCGCGACGAAGCGGTGGCTCGTCCCGTGGAAGCCGTAGCGCCGCACGCCGTGCGCGTCGAGCCACTCGTACGGCACGGGGTAGGTGTAGGCGATCGGCGGCATCGACTGGTGGAACGCGGTGTCGAACACCCCGACCTGCAGCTTGCCCGGGAACAGCTCCTGGGCGATGCGGATCCCGAGGAGGTTCGGCGGGTTGTGGAGCGGTCCGAGCGGGACACACTCCTGCACCTTGGCGATGACCTCCGGCGTCAGCGCCATCGAGCCGGAGAACTTCGAGCCGCCGTGCACGACGCGGTGGCCGACGCCGACGAGGTCGTCCACCAGCCCCAGCTCGCCGAGCAGCTTGACCACCTCCCGCAGCGCCGCGTCGTGGGCCGCGCCGGGCAGCTTGCGCGAGTTCTTGGTTCCGTTCTGCTTCCAGTCCAACGACGCCTCGGGCGAGCCCAGCCGCTGGGCGATGCCCGACACGTGTTCGCGCGAGTTCACCGGATCGATCACGGCGAACTTGGCGGACGACGACCCGCAATTCAGGACGAGGACGTTCATTTTGTCTAACCTGTTGGGGCGGGGAGCGGTCGCGCGGGATGCCGGACCACGGCAACGCCTGGGGCCGCGGGGGGAACGATGAATTACCCGCGCGGGCCTGTCAAGAAACGCGACAAGCCAAACTGTTACGATGTCGCAAATCAGCCGCCGATCAGCCCTGCCGGCGCTCCAGGAGGTGGGCCCACGTCGCGCGCTCGAGGAAGCTCCCCTCCACCGCCTGCTCCATCTCCAGGAACATCGCGAACGGCACGGTGAACGAGAGCGTGCCGGAGCCGAGGTGCGCCCGCGTGCTCTTGCGCGCCGAGAGGTCGGTCAGCCCGACGACCGCGCGCTGCGGCGCCTGCTCGCCGCCGCGGTAGGCGAGGATCCCGATCTGCTGGCACGCGGCGCCCCACGGAAGCGCGACGCGGTCGCCGCCGGCCGAACCGTGGTTGGCCAGGACGACCAGTGCCGAGAGCTGGTCCGGCGGCGCGAAGAACGTCACGCTCACCGGCGTCTCGCGCTCGGTGTCCACCGCGCCCAGCGGGTGGAACACGACGTAGCGCGCGGGGATGTCCATCATCGGCAGGCGGTCGATGAAGTCCCGCACCAGGGCCGGCGAGGCGAGGTAGCGCTCGCCCTCGACCAGCTCCTCGTGGAACTCGCGCGTGACGTGCGGGCGGAGCTGTTCCGCGACGGCTTCGCCGCGCGGGTTGCCGCGGTTGCCCGTGGAGAGAAAGCCGCAGAAGACCTCCTCGCCCCCCGGGAAGTCGCGGTAGCAGTTGCCGAAGCCGAGGCCGACTCCCCCGCCCCAGCAGCCGTACGTTTCGCGGTCGAACGCCGCGGTCCGGCCGCGCGCCGCGACCTGCGCGACGTGCATCATCACGCAGCCCCAGCGGCCCGTCTTGAAACGCAGCGAGTCTTGCGGGCACTCGTCCGACCACAAGAGCGCCACGGGGTTCGTCTCGAGGTGCAGTGCGCTCGCGATCCGGGATTCCATCGGGCCTCCGGATCGCAAGATAGCGCAGGGATGACTTAACCTCGCGTTTTGTTGCAGTTAGCCACACTGTCCGGTGCCGGTTGGCCGGCCCGCGCCCGACCGGCCGTGATCTGCCACCCGGTTTTCCACGTCGATCAGGCTTACCCGTAATTTGTGATAGTGGATTGGGCATGGACAGCCATGCCGCGCCTGCGGCAAGCTGCCGCCACGATGACCGGCCCCGCGCGCGCGGCAAGCAGCCCCAGCCTGGCCGAGATCGGGCGAGTCGCCGCGCTCGAGCCGCCGGTTCTGCGCAATCTCCTGATCACGCAGCGCTACCACGAGTTGTCGTCCGCACTCGCGGCACGGACCTCACCGGGCGCGAACTGGTGCACCTTCGCGACGTGGGCCTCGAAGCAGGCGGGCCAGACGATCCGGCGGGAGGACCTCGCCCGCGCCGTCGCGGATCGCCTCGCGCAGGGGCCGGCGACGGCGACGCTGGCGGAGTGCGCGGCCGCGCTGCTCGCCCGGCTCGGCCGGTCCCGCGCCCCCGCGGAGCTGCACGATTGCGTGTTCGCGGCGCTGCGGCCGTCGGCGGCTTTCGACCGCGCCGCCGCCGCGGTCGCGCGCGGCAACCTCAAGGTGTTCGCCGAGATCGCGCGCGAGTTCGCGCGCTTCCACGACGAGTGCCTGGCCGGCGACGGCTCGCGGCCCGAAGCGCTCGCGCGCTTCCTCGACGGGTTGCGGCCCGGCGAGCCGCCCGCGGGCCAGGACCGCTTGCGCGCGGCGTTCACCGCCTACCACCGCGCGCTGTCGGAGCCGGGCACCCCGGCGCGGCGCGAACTGCTCCTGCTGGCGAACCTCGAGATCGGCTTCCACGAGCAGACCCGGCTGCAGCCGGAGATCCGCGAGGCGCTCGACGCGGCGTGGATCGATCGCCGCGCGTTCCGGCGCCGGCTCGTGCTCGAGCTGTTCCCGCGGCGCGGCGCCGCGCTCCTCGCGCTGGCGACGACCGCGATGCCGTTCGGGACGTTCGCGGCGCTGGACCGCGCCGCCGAGCGCCTTCTGGACGACGCGCGGCAGAAGCTGCGCGAGACGCTCACCGACAACCTGATGTCGCTCGCGCTTCCGGGGGGCACCGTGCTGCGCCTCGGCCGCGACCTCGGCGCCTCGTTTCCCCCGGAACTCGCGCACCTCGGCAACCCCGACCTGCTCGCGCTGCTCGCCCGCGTGGACGCGACACCCGACAGCGTGCGCTCGTCGGGGGCGACGGACTGGGCCGACCTCGGCGAGCGGCTGCACTTCATCGCCGACTTCTTCCGCTGCTACCAGCAGGAGCCGCGGCTGCTCGGGCCGCCGTTCACGCCGGCGCAGGCCGCCGCGCTGGAAGACGGACGCGTGCCGGAGGGCCCGCTGTGACCGCCGGGGGACCGACCTTGAAGAAGAACTCCGAACTCGGCCGCCTGATCTGGAAGTCGCTGCTCGATGCCGACATGAACTACCGCTACTTCGGGCGCTGCGCCGCGCGCTACCAGCGCTGGGACCTGGGGTTGAAGATCTTCCTCGCCGCCGCGACCTCCGCCACCGTCTCGAGCTGGGCGTTCTGGAACCTCTCCGGGTTGAGCGTGGCCTGGAAACTTCTCACCGGCGTGTCCGCCCTCGTCGCGCTCTCGCTCCCCTTCATCAACCTGCCCGAGTTGCTGCGCGCCGCCAGCTCGCTGCGCGGCGCGTGGTTTTCGATCCTCAAGGACTACGAAGTCCTGTGGAGCCGGGTGCCGGACCTCGACGACGGCGCGGCGCGCGCCGAGTACGGCAAGATCGCCGAGGAAGAGAAGAAGCTCGCGGAGCTGGAGACCAAGATCCGCCGGCGCCGGCGGCTGGTCCTGGCGTGCCAGGACGAGGTCTGCCGCGCGCGCGGCCTGCGCTGTTGATACGAGGAGGTTCCATGAGGCTCAAGAAGAAGCCCCGGGAAGAGCGAACCTACCCGAAGGTCGAACGGGAGCGGGACTGGCCCGACCCCGAGACCGGCGAAGGCCGCGAACCCGAGGAATAGGGCCGGCGTTCGTCCCGGCGAGGCGGTCCGGCCGGCGGAGTGGTTGACGACCCACCCCGCCGGTCCGCCCCGCTCGGCTCAATCGCGGCGCGCCTCGTAGGTCACCGAGCGAACGAGGCCCGTCAGCGAGCCGACGTTGATGCCGTTCTGGTCGAGGATCGTCTGGAGTTCCGGGTCGACCGCGTACTGCGCGGCCTTGAGGTAATCCACGTCGCGGTGGATCTTCAGCTGTCCCAACCCCGCCGCCGCGAGCATCTCGAAGTAGGCTTCGCGGCGCATCGCGCCGGCAACGCAGCCCACGTACGCCAGGAGACTCGTCCTGACCGACGCCGGAAGCTCCCCGTCGAGGATCATGTCGGAGATCACCAGCCGGCCGCCCGGCTTCAGGATGCGGGCGATTTCGCGGAACACCGCCGACTTGTCGGGGACGAGGTTGATCACGCAGTTGCTCGTCACCGCGTCCACCGACGCGTCCGCGACCGGGAGGTTTTCGAGCCGGCCCTCGCGGAACTCGACCTGCGCAAATCCCGAAGACGCGGCGAACGCGCGCGCCTTCTCCAGCATCGCCGGCGTCATGTCGACGCCGATCACTTTCCCCTGCGGGCCGACCTGTCGGGCCGCGAGGAACGCGTCGACACCGGCGCCCGCGCCGAGGTCGACGACCGTCTCGCCGGGCTGGAGCTTCAGCCACGGCACGGGGGCACCGCAGCCGAGCCCGAGGTTGGCCCCCTCCGGAATCGCTGCGAGGTCGTCCGCGCTGTAGCCGATGCCCGCGGCGATTTCCTCCTGCACGCTGCCGCAGCCCGTACCCGAGCAGCAACCGCTGATCTCGCCCGTGGCGATCTTCGAGTAACGCTCCTGCACCTCGGCGACGACTTCGTCGGGCGCCGCGGGCAACCGCGACTTACCGCGCGTCTCACTGCTCATGGCCGTCCTCCGTCCGCGGGTGACCGCGTGGGAAAGTCCTTCATCAGGTGTTCGAACGCTCCCGGGCAGCACTCCTCCGTGGCGCCGCGCACCGCGTGGAGCAACCGTTCGAGGCTCTCGACGACAGCCTTGGTCGTGCCCGGCGGGAGCCGGTCGAGAACCTGTCGTGCAAAGTCGACTTCGCTTGCGGCGACCTTTTTGGCCGCCGTGCGGCCGGCCTTCGTCAGCCCGACCACGACGGCACGTGCATCCGCCCCGTGCGCCGACCGCGTGATCAGGCCCCGTTCCTCGAGCCGGTCGAGGTTCCGGCTGAGCGTGCTCGGCGAAATCCCGAGCCGCCGGCCGAGATCGACGCTGCGCAGTCCGCCGTCCCGCAGCGCCTCCAGCGTCGCCGCCTGCGC
>JAGOJY010000067.1:0-2174 GCA_017994815.1 Acidobacteriota bacterium | reverse complement strand
TCGTGGCGGTCGCTACACAAGCGCTGGCCGTCGACCTACGTTTGCTGGCGCGGGGGCCTGCCGAGAGCGCCGTGATCCTCCTGCCGATCGGTCACGAGGACATGAGCGTCCGCCGTCTGCCGTGGGTCACGTTCGGCATCATGGCGATCTGCGTGGCGAGCCTGCTCGGCCTGTACGCGGGCGGATCGCTCGACACCGGACCCGCGGAAGAAGCGTACCGGCAGGCGATCGAGTACTACCTGTCGCATCCCTACCTTCAGCCGGGCGAGCAGGACAAGGAGGCGGTGCAACAGGCACTGGGCCGGCTGCCGCAGGAGACGTTCCAGCAGTTCGGGCTCGGCGCACCGGAGGACCCGGCCCAGATCGAGG
Organism: Acidobacteriota bacterium; assembly: GCA_017994815.1. GTDB lineage: Bacteria > Acidobacteriota > Polarisedimenticolia > J045 > J045 > JAGOJY01. The sequence continues at coordinate 1,805 of JAGOJY010000067.1, read as the reverse complement.
CCGAGCAGGGACAGCTCGACGCGCTGTTCCAGCGCGCGCGCGAGCTGGTGCAGGCCCACCCGTACATGAAGTGGGGCCTGACGCCGAAGACGCGCGGCGCGGCGTCGCTGTTCACGCACATGTTCCTGCACGCCGGGCTGCTGCACCTGATCGGCAACCTGTTCATGCTCTACCTGGTCGGCCCGTTCATCGAGGACGTGTGGGGCCGTCCGCTGTACGCGCTGGCGTACCTGCTGTCGGGGATCGCGGCCGCCATCGGGCACGTGGCGAAGTACCCCGACTCCGCGGTGCCCGTGGTCGGCGCATCGGGAGCGATCGCCGGGATCATGGGCGTGTTCCTGGTGCGCTTCTGGAACCGCCGGATCCACTTCTTCTACATGTGGGGGCTGATGGTCCGGGGCACGTTCTGGGCCCCGGCCTGGCTGATGCTGCCGCTGTGGCTCGGCCAGCAGGTCTTCTTCGGCCTGATGCTCGATGGCCTCGGCGCGGAAGGCGGGGTGGCCTACTGGGCCCACGTCTTCGGCTTCGTGTTCGGCGTCGGCGCGGCGCTACTCATGAAGCAGCTCAAGGTCGAGGAGCAGTACATCGAGCCCGCGATCCGGCGCAAGACCACGACCACCGTCGAGGGCCAGGGACTCGTCGACCGCGCGCACGCCCTGCGCGGCGAGGGCAAGCTCGACGAGGCGCTGGACCTGCTCGCCGGCGCGGCGCACGGGCAGCCGGCCAACGCGCAGCTCGCGCTCGCGTTCTGGGACCTGGCCTTCAACACCCCGCGCATCGCCGAGGCGGCGCCAGCGATGCTGCGGGTGGTCCAGCGCGAACTGCGCGACGGCGAGGCGGAACTCGCTGCACAGCACTGGATCGAGCTGACCGGGCAGGTCCCGTGCATCGGCGCCGACGCGATGCTGCAGGTGCGCATCGCCGAGGTGCTGCTGCGGCAGGGGCACGCGGACCACGCCGCGCGCGCGCTGCGCGGCGCGATGCTCGCCGCGGGCAGCGCGATGCCCGGAGCGCTCGCGGTGCGCATCTCGAAGATCGCGCGCGAGGTCGATCCGCCGCTCGCGCGCGGCGCCGCGCGCCTGGCGCTGACGCGGCCCGACCTGCAGCAGCTCGAGCGCCGCGAGGCCGAGGAGATCCTCGCCCTCGCGGCCCCGCTCCCCGGCGCCCGCTGACCGCTGGCGCATTCGCCCGGGACCCGTGCACACGGGTCCCACCCGAATGCCAAGCTCCGCGCACGGGTGCCGCCCCAATGCGTACCGGCCGCGCGTAAGGCCACCGCAACGGCGCCCGGCCGGCACTCCGCGGGCAAGCGCGAACACCCGGCCGAGGCGCCGACCCGCATGGGTGCCGGGCCCGCGGCGCAGGCGCACGCATCGGACCGGGACCCGTGCGCGGGACCACGCATTCGCCCGGGACCCGTGCGGCCCGGCCGCCCGCCGGGCCGGCCGGCGGCGGCGCTCAGATCTGGAACGCGATCAGCAACGCGGCGGTGAGCGCGGCGAGCCCGTAGCCGAAGCGGCGCAGCGCCTCCCTGCCGGCGCGCAGCCGGTGGACGTCGCTGCGCAGCGCCGAGACCGCCGCGAGCGAGGTGGTCACCAGCAGCACGCCCCACGCGAACAGCAGTCGCCCGGGCGAGGCCGCGTCGCGCGCCACGAGGATGAACGTGGAAGCGACGAGGAACGCCCCGCAGATCGCCCACAGCCCGAGGGCGGCCCGGACAGGAGCGCGTTGGCGGGAGGCGTCGTCCATCATTCCACCAGGTAGAAGTACGTGCGCCCGTCGCCGAGCACCGGGTCGTCGTGGGT
>JAGOJY010000066.1 GCA_017994815.1 Acidobacteriota bacterium | reverse complement strand
TGGTCCGGCACGTTGCGGAGGACGGGCTGCTCGTCTGCCTGGCGATGGCGCAGGAGTGGTTCCGGCTGACGATCTACGACCACGTGCTGGGCGTGACCGGGCTGGTACTGCACCTCGCGCGGCAGCTCGCGCGCTCGATCCCGGTCGACCTGCCGCTGCTGCACGGCGCGGCGATCGGCCATGACGTCGGCAAGTTCGGCTGCGTTCGGGACGAGGTGAAGCGCATCCCGCGGCTCCACTACTACTACACGCACATCTGGTACCAGGACCGCGATCTGCCGAGCCTGGGCCACATCGCGACCAACCACTCGTGCTGGGACCTCGAACTCGTCCGCCTGCCGGTCGAGACGATGCTGCTGATCTACGCGGACTTCCGCGTCAAGGACTCGCCCGATCCGTCCGGCCGGCAGCGCATGCAGATCATCACGCTGCGCGAGGCGTACGACGCCATTCTCGGGAAGCTGGAAAACGTCGATCGCGCGAAGGCGGCGCGCTACGCCCGCGTCTACCGCAAGCTGCGCAATCTCGAGGAGTACATGCAGTACCTGGGCGTCGAGCTCTCGCCGCCGGCCTTCGTCGCGCCCGCGCCGCCGAAGCCGCAGGTGCCCGCGGGTCTCGACGTGCTCGAGGTCCTGGCCGGCCGCCAGCGCCCGGACGCGGTGGCCCTGGCCACCGGCCGGACGATCCCGCAGCTCGAGCGCCTGCTCGTCACGGCCCACAACCTCGAAGTGATGGAGCGCCTGCGCGACCTGCCGGCGCTGCGCACCTTTATCGAGGAGGCGCGCTCGTTCGAGAACTGGCGCGACGTGCGGACCTACGAGGCGGTCCTGGCGGACTACGCGCAGGCTCTGTCCACGGAGCAGAAGGACCTCGCGCTCGACTTCTTCGTCGAGCTGCTCTCGCACCGCGACGACGACATCCGCTACCACGCCGCGAACCACATCGGCGACCTGCTCTCCGGTACCGAGGACTTCTGGCGCAAGGACCTCCCCGACGGGGTGGTGCTGCGGCAGGAGCGGCGGGTGCTGGACGAGATGGTCCGCGTCCTGGCCCTTTTCGACCGCGCCGGGAAGCGGGTCGAGGAGGACATGCGGCCCACCGAGCGTGTCCTCTACGCCATCCCGATCGTGGTCCGACGGCTGCTGCGCAAGCTGCAGCCGCCGCTGCGCTGGCAGGCCTGGGACCTGATCCGCGCGGACTTCGATCGCCGCCTGGATGACGAGCGACCGCTGGTCGGCCTCTACGTCTGCGAGGCATGCGAGGTCGCGCTGCCGCACCTCGATCCGCCGCGCCGCCGCCAACTGATCCCGATCGCCCGAGCCTGGGCGCGGCACGAGTCGACGAACACGCGCCTGATGGCGTGGCGCGTCCTGCTGGGCCTGGCGCGCGAAGGCCGGGACAACCCGGGGTTGCTGGACGAGGTCCGCGCCTGCGCGCAGGGTCTCGATCTCTGGGACGGCCGCTTCGCGCGCGTCGCCGAACTGCACGTGTTGGAGGAGCTGGCGACCATCTGCGGGCTCGTGGACGAGGCGCGGCGCGTGCGCGAGCAGCAGGTCGCCGGGCGCGACCCGGTGCGGCAGGTCCTGTTGGGCAACCTCAAGACGCGGATCGGCTGGGTCGAGAAAAAGGTCAACTGCGACTACCTCACGGCGGTCGCGCACCGGCGCCACGTGGAGGACCAGGACCTCGGCGCCTACTTCGCCAACGAAGTCGCCTCGCACTTCGCGAACATCCTCAAGGTCAGTCGCGTCGAGGGCACGCGTTTCCACGCCGGCCGTTGCCTGCTGCGCCTCCTGCCGCTGCTTTCCGTGCCGCAGCGCAACGAGCTGATGGTCGAGTTGTTGCGCTCTTTGGAGCAGGATGCCGAGGCGATCGCGCGCTATATCCCGCGCTTTCTCGGGCCGCTGATCGCCAGCCTGCCCGAGCAGGAGTTCGCCGAAGCGCTCGACGACATCGAGGGCAACGTGCGCCGCGGGAACGAGGCCCTGCAACGCCTGCTGCTGCAGACCGTGGCCTGGGTGTTGACGTCGCTCGACGCCGCGCGACTCGGAAACCAGACCCTGCAGCGGCTGTGCGGCGCCCTTCTCGGCCCTCTGGCCGAGACGCGGCACAGCACCGTCAACGAGGCCTGGGCCCAGATCGCGCTGGTGCTCGATCGGCTCGCGGCGGGGGACGGGCGCGACGGCCGGCTGCGGGCGTTCTGCGCGATGGCCAGCAAGAAGCTGCTGTCGATGGTGACGCACCGTCCCGGGGACCGCGTGCGCTTCTTCGTGATCGCCTCGGCTCTCAACCAGCTCGAGCGCGCGACCGAGGGCGCGCGACCGGCGCTGCGCTTCGCCGCGCGGCCGAAGGTCGCGCTCATCCCCGGCACGTTCGACCCGTTCACGGCAGCGCACCAGGCGATCGTGTCGAAGGCGCTCGAGCACGCCGACGAGGTCCTGGTGCAGGTCGACGACTACTCCTGGCGCAAGCACGCGCTGCCGCGCGAGCTGCGCGAGGAGTTGGCGTGGATGGCGCTGGCGCCGGTTCCGAACGCGTTCCTCGCGCCGTTCCGGCCGCCGATCAACCTCGCGAGCCCGGCCGGCCTGCGCCGCCTGCAGCGCGCTGTCGGCCGGCGGGAGCTGGCGCTCGTGGTCGGCACCGATGTCATCAGCGGCGCGAGCGCCTACGCCGCGCCCGACGCGCCGATCTGGGACATTCCGCACGTGATCATCGCGCGCGAGGGCCGCTGGCGCGGGGCGCTGGAGCAGAAGATGCGGCTGTTCCGCGGCGGGGCTTCGGTCGTGGCGGCCCCGCGCGAGATGGAGCGCGTTTCGTCCACGGCGCTGCGCGCCGCGCTGGACCGGCGGGAAGAGCCGGAGATGCTGTGCCACCCGCTCGTCAGCCGCACGCTGGTCGACCGCGGGCTGTACATCAACTACCCCGCGGAGAAACGGCGCGTTGCGCCGCCCGCCGAGCGGGTCTCGGTCGTTCCCGGCGCAGCGGCGTTCCCGGCGGCGCTCAACGCGCTCGCGACGGGAGCGCTGCCCGCGCGTTCCGACGCCGGGCCCGCGCGCGCGCACCGCACCTGCCTGCTCACGGCCACGGGAGACGACCGCGTGCACGCGGCGATCGCTTGGCGCGAGATCTCGGCGGCGCTGTTGCCGGTCGCGGTCGTGGACGAGGAAACCACGCTCGCCGGCCCGAACCGGCTGCTCGGGCAGGGCGCGCTCGTCGAGGCGCTGGGAGCGCGCGCCCCGGGCCGCGCGCTCGAGCGGCTGCTGGACGAAGTGATGGCGCGCTGGCTCGACGCGGGTTTGCTGTTCGCTGTCGTGCCGGTAAACGGCAACAGCAACGCCGAGCTGGCGGAGGCGCTGGCGCTGACCGGCGCGAGCGGGGTGCGTTTCTCCGGCCCGGGGGTGCCGGGCTGGGCCGTGCTGCGGCTGGACGCGCCGCTTGTACTGGTGTGGGATCTCGAGTCGGTGTTGCAGCCGTCGTACGCCGCGGCGCTTCCGGTGCGCCGTGCGCTGGAGGCCTCGCGCCGCGAGTTGGCCCGCTTCTTTGCCCAGCTCAACCCCGGCGCGGCGCTCCTGCATGTTCACGAGGACCGGCTCAAGCAGCGTGTCGCCGACGAGGCCCGCGAGAGGCTGGCCGCGCAGTCCGCGCGGCACGTCGTGCTCGGCGTCGGCCGGCAGTTCTCGCGCGACATCGTCGGCGATCTGCCGAGCCTCGCGGTCGACCTCGAACGGTTCCTGACCTGGCAGGGGTACGAAGGCGGGACCCACCCGCACTGGGGCAGTGCGCCGCTCGACCTGCAGCTCGCGGTCGCGCGCGAGCTGAGCCGCGACGCGGTCGTGCTCGCGCCGTTTCTCGCGAACGCCGACCCGGTGCTGCAGGTGGTCGACGCGGCGAAACGGAACGGCCTGCGCATCGGCCAGGTCGTGGTCGGCGTGACCGACGCCGCGACGCGCGCCGCGCTCGAGCTGCGCGGCATCCGGCACCATTGCGGGGCAGTCGTGCCCGGCTGGCGGGGAGTGCTGCGCGAGAGCGCGCTCACGCCGTACCTCGGCGGCTGGAGCATCGCGGGGCGCGGTCCTTTGGAGTGCGGCTCCTTGCTGCCGTCGCTGAACGACTGCCTGCCGTACCACTACCCGCACCACCTCGGCCTCGGCGAGGCGGCGGCGCTCGACTTCTCGCGGCTGGCGCTCGAGCAGGCGCGGCGGCTGCTCCTCGCGGTGGAGGACGCATTCCGCGAGGCCGAGGGTCGCCTGCTCTCCGTCCACGAGCTGGGCGCGGTGGTCCGGGTGCCGCGCTGTCCGCCGTTCTCGCGCGGGTTCCAGCCGGCGCGCAACCGCTTGCCCAGCGAACTGCTGGCCGAGGACATCGAGGCCCTCGCGCGCCTGCACCCGGAAGGGCACGCCGCCCACCGCGGCGGCTGGAGCCGGCCGTGAAACTCCATGGCCAGGGACGCGCGGCGCTGGCCGGTGACCCGCGAACGGCGGAGATGTTGGGCTGGCGCGAGCGCCGGCGCTCGCGCCCCGACCCGCAGATCCTGCTCAAGCCACGCACCGGGGACCCGACGCTCGAGCCGTGGATCGTGCCACCCTGGTTCGCGCCCGCGGCCGGCATCGGCGCGCTGTGCGGCTCGCGCCCGCGCCCCGCGCGGTGTTGGACCTACCTCCCCGGTCCGCCGGGACTGGCGAAGTACCTGGAGCGCCTGGCGCGCCCGCCGGCGACCCGGATCCGCCTCGGCTTGTTCGGCCTCGGACGCATCGGCGGCATCGCCTCCGTCGTGCTGGCGGCGATGCCGGCCGCGAACTCGGGGATCGCCGAGATCCTCGTCGACGATGTCGACACGGCCAACCGCGAGCGCTGGCTGCTCGAACTCGGCGCGTTCACGTCGTGGCGCGGGCGCGAGGGTGCGCCGCGGCTGCGCCCGACGTCGCTGGGCGAAGTGTTCCACCAGTGCGACGTGTTCGTCTTCGCCGCGGCCACCGGTGTGCCGCCGCTCGGCAGCCCCGGCGATGTGCGGATGGTCCAGTTCGCCCCGAACCGGGCGATCCTGCGCGCCTGCCTCGAGCAGGCCCGCGCGGCCGACTACAGCGGGCTGTTCCTCGTCGTCTCCGACCCCGTGGACTGGCTGGCGCAATCCGCGTTCCGCGACAGCAACACCGCCGGGGAGACGTTCACCGGCGAGGGGCTGGCCCCAGAGCGCATCGCCGGGCTCGGGCTGGGCGTGATGTGGGGCCGGGCCCTGGACTGCGCCCGGCGCGAGGGCTGGGACGGGACGGTCGCGCGCCGCGGCGCGGCGTACGGTCCGCACGGCGACGGCGTGCTGGTGTTCGACGACCTGCGCGCACCGACGAGCGCGCGATCCGAACCGCTCACGCGCGCGGCGCGGGAAGGCAACATCGCGGTCCGCGGGCTCGGCTTCCTCCCGTTCGTCGCGCCCGGCGTGTCCTCGATCGCGCTGACGCTGCCGCTGCTGCTCGCCGGGCGGGAGGCGCTGGCCAGCGTGTTCCTCGACGGCGTGTTCTTCGGCGCGCCGTGCCGGCAGGAGTGGGGCATCTACCCGACGCGACATGCGCTGGCGCCCGAAGTCGCGCACGCTCTGCGCGGCCTGCACGGCGGCCTGCGCCGGCAGGCCGCGAGCCTCGGCCTTTTCCCCGTCGAACCGCCGCGCTCCTGAAGCGGATCAGGCGCGCAGGATCTTCTCCGCCGCCTCGCGATCCACGTCGAGCACGTACTGGATCCCGGAGACCTCGGCCGCGTCCCGGGTCAGCGCCGCGATGTCGCCGCGGTCGACGAGCCCGACCTTGAACTTGCGGCTGCCGGCCAGCAGTTGTCGCAGGCCCTGGGCCAGGCGCTCGTAGTACGTGTAGAGGCCCAGCGCGCCGGTCGGCACCCTCTCGAAAGCCACGTCACCCAGTTCGTGCCGCAGCTCGGAGGCGGTGACGAAGATCTCGTCCCGCGACGAACCGAAGCGCTCCACGTACACCGGCAGCTGCGACTCGTCGATGGCCTTGCCGATCGTCTTACCGACCATCGCCGCCGCGATCGGCGCGCGCGCCATGCCCACGAGCTTCGCGTACGGCGCGCCCATCGCCAGGCCCTTGAAGATCTGGTCCTCGAACGTGAACCCGCCGGCGACCGCCACGGCCGGGATCCGCTCCCCCCGCCGGGCCAGCTGGTCCAGGTACCCGTACAGCAGCGAGTGCAGCTCGACCGGCGGCATCCCCCACTCGTTCATCATCCGCCAGGGGCTCATGCCGGTGCCGCCGCCCGCGCCATCCACCGTCAAGAGGTCGATGCCGTAGCGCGACGACCACTTCACCGCGCGGGCGAGATCCGCCGGGCGGTAGGCGCCGGTCTTGAGGAAGACGTACTTCGCGCCAGCCGCGCGCAGCTCTCCCACGCGCCGGGCGAAGCCATCCTCGCTGACCATCCCGACGCGCGAGTGCCGCTCGAATTCCTTGAACGCACCGCGCTCGTAGGCCCGGATCACCTGTGGGTCGGTCGGGTTGGGCAGGACGATGTAGCCACGCTGGTGCAGCAGCTGCGCCCGGGCGAGGTCGCGGATCTTGACCTCGCCGCCGATGTCCTTGGCGCCCTGGCCCCACTTCAGCTCCACGACTTGAACGCCGAGCTTCTCGATCGCGTACTCCTGGGCCGCCAGGCGGGTGTCCTCGATGTTGGCCTGCACGACGATCGCGCCGTAGCCGTCGCGCTGGTGATCGGTGTACAGGCGGACCCGCTCCTTCAGGTCGACGGTGTCCACCACCCGGCCGTCCTTGATCACGGCGCCGGGGTCCATGCCGACGACGTTTTCGCCGATCGTCAGCCCGGTCCCGGCCAGGGCGGAGCCGATCGCGATCCCCGGCCAGTTGTTCTTCGCGATGTTGGTCGAGCCGATCCCGGGAATGATCCACGGATAGCGGAAGCGGATGCCGTTGTCGTGCCCGAAGCGCACCTCGAGGTCGACGGCGGGGAAGATCGCCTTGTCCGAGTCCTCGGCGATGCCGTGCGCGCCGACGGCGGTGCCCATGATGTTGAAGTGCGAGTAGTCGACCGGGTAGTACTTCTCCGCCGCCGTCGTGATCACCCCGAACGGCTGCGGGTAGATCACCTCGTGACCGCGGTAGGCGGACTTGCCGATCTCGCACATCCCGATGCAGCCATCGACGCAGGTCACGCACATGCCGGAGGCGGGAACGATCGACTCCTCGGTGCGGTTCTTGGTCAGGGTTGCGGCCGACGAGTTGATGCGTGACAGGGACATGGGGTTCTCCTTACGCGACTCGCTCGATGGTCACTTCACGATCTCGCACGCGACGCACGGTCGCATGTAGCACATCATGTCGTGGAACTGCTCCTTCTCGAGGCACGGCGGGGACAGGTTGGCGCAGCCCCCGCAGATCGCGCGCTCGGGATCGGTGTAGGTGCAGCGGAGTTGGCACGCCGGGCAGACGTAGATGCAGCCGCCACACAGCCGGCAGACCTCCGAGCGCTTGTCGAACGGCGTGCCGATGTGGCGGTGCTCGCCGCGGCTGGCAAAGCCGATCGCGCCGGCCTGCATCTGCTCCTTGCACATCCTGACGCAGCGCCCGCACAGGACGCAGTCCTCGTATTCCTGGCGGAAGCGCTGCTGCCGGATGTCGTGGGCCGACGCGAGGTCCTGGATCACCCGCGACTGCGGGCAGGACGCGAGCAGCAGCTCCAGGATCATGCGCCGCGCGCGCACGACCCGCGCCGAGGCGGTGCGCACCTGCAAGCCTTCCTGGACCGGGTACGTGCAGGACGTGACGAGCCGGGCGCGCTCGCCGCTGCCGATTTCGACGACGCACAGGCGGCAGGCGCCGTAGGGCGACAGCCCTTCCATGTGGCACAAGGTCGGGATCGGGAACCCGAGGAACTGCGCGGCCTCGAGTAGCGTGAACCCCTTTTCGACCGTGACGTCGAGGCCGTTGAGCTTGAGCGAGATCATCCCGCACCTCCCGTGCCTGCGCGCGCGGCGTCGCTGGGCTCGGTGAACGCGAGATCGCAGCGCAGGCAACGCCGCGCCTCGGTCGTCGCGTCGGCCACCGACAGGACCATCTCCACCTCGGCGAAGCTGCGGCGCCGCGCCCCGGTGGACAGCCGCGGCACCGCCACGGCCGGCACGGGCGCCCCCTCCTGCGGCGGCGCGATCGGCTCCACGTACACCTGCGGCAGTCGCGCGCGCTCCGGCTGCCGCAGCGGCTCGCCGCGGAGGTAGCGGTCGATCATCACCGCGGCGCGCTTGCCGGCCGCGATCGCGTCGACGACGGTGTTCGGACCGGAGACCACGTCGCCGCCGGCGAACACGCCGGGGCGGTTCGTCGCCATCGTCTGCGCGTCGGACTGCACCGTGCCCCGCGCGGTCGTCTGCAGCCGGTTCTCGCCGGCGACGGTCACGCAGTCGGTGTCCGAACCCTCGCTGATCGCGACGATCAGCGTGTCGAGCTCGATCACGTGCCCGCTGCCCGGGATCGGCACCGGCGCGCGCCGGCCGCTGGCGTCGAGTTCCCCGAGCTGGTTGCGGACGCACTCGATCCCGGTCAGGCGGCCGTCCTGGCTCAGGATGCGGATCGGCGTGGTGAGCGTTTCCACGACCACGCCCTCCTCGATCGCGGCTTCCACCTCCTCGGCGAAGGCCGGCATCTCCTCGCGCGTGCGCCGGTAGAAGACGGTCACGCTCGCGACCGCTTTCTGGCGCAGCGCGGTGCGTGCCGCGTCGATCGCGGAGTTGCCGCCGCCGACGATGCCGACCCGGCCGCGGGCCAGGCTCTCGCCGCGGATGTTGAACGCCTTGAGGAAGCGAATCGAGGGCACGACGCCCGCGACATCCTCGTCCGGCAGCCCCAGCCGCAGGCTCTTGTGCGCGCCGAGGGCGACGAAGATCGCCTTGAACCCGGCCTCGAACAGGTTGTCGAGGGTCACGTCGCGGCCGAGGACCGTGTTGCAGCGCAGCGTGATGTTCTCGTCGAAGAGCGACGAGATCTCGCGCCGCAGCACTTCGCGCGGCAGGCGGTAGGCCGGGATCGCGGAGAAGAGCATCCCGCCCGGCTCCGGCTCGGCCTCGAACAGTGTGACCTTGTGTCCGGCCAGCGAGAGGTAGTGCGCGGCGGTGAGCCCGGCCGGCCCGGCCCCGACCACGGCGACGCGCGGCAGGCGTTCCGCGCCGACCGCGTGCAGCGGGCGGTAGGTCATCGGGTCCATTCGGTCGGTGATGAAGCGCTTGAGCGCGCGGATGGCCAGCGGCTTGGTGCCGGTCACGCCGGCGCGGCAGCGTTCCTCGCACGGGTGGTTGCACAGCCGCGCGCAAACCGACGGGAACGGGTTGGCCTCGCGGATGACCCGGTAGGCGTCCTCGTACTCGCCGCGGGAGATGTGGGCCACGTAGCGCCAGGCCTCGGTCCCGATCGGGCAGGCGGCCTGGCACGGCGCCCCGACCAGCTCCTGGCACACGAACGCGTCGCAGCGCTTGTTGACGATGTGGCGCTCGTACTCGCGGCGGAAGTAGCGCAGCGTGGAGAGCACGGGGTTGGCGGCGGTCTGGCCGAGGCCGCACATCGCGGTGTCCTTGACCACGTCGGCCAGTTCCTTCAGCAGGTCGAGCTGCTCCAGCGTGCCGCGCCCCGACGAGATGTCGTCGAGGATCTCCCACATGCGCTGCGTTCCCTTGCGGCAGGTGAAGCACTTCCCGCACGACTCGTCCTTGAGGAAGCTCAGGTAGTACTTGGCGACGTCCACCATGCAGGTGTGGTCGTCCATGACGATCATGCCGCCGGAGCCCATGATCGAGCCGGCCTGGGCCAGGCTGTCGTAGTCCACCCGCAGGTCGAACCGCTCGGCGGGAATGCAGCCGCCCGACGGGCCGCCGGTCTGCACGCCCTTGATCCGCGCGCGGCCCGACGGTCCGCCGCCGATCCCGTTGACGATCTCGGCCAGTGTCACGCCCATCGGCACTTCGACCAAACCTGTGTTGGCGACCTTGCCGACGAGGCTGAAGATCTTGGTCCCGGTGTTGCCCGGCGCGCCGACGCGCGCGTAGGCCTCGGCGCCGAGCTCGATGATCACCGGGACGTTGGCCCAGGTCTCGACGTTGTTGATGCTGGTCGGCCGGCCCCCGATGCCGCGCTCGATCGGGAACGGCGGCCGCTGCCGCGGCTCGCCCATCTGACCCTCGATCGAGCGCATCAGCGCCGTTTCCTCGCCGCAGACGAAGGCGCCCGCACCGCGGACGATGCGCACGTCGAACGCGAAACCGGTGCCGAGGATGTTCGGCCCGAGCAGACCCCGCTCGCGCGCCTGGCGCAGCGCGATCGTCAGGTGCTTGATCGCCAGCGGGTACTCGTTGCGGACGTAGACCACGCCTTCCCCGGCACCCGTGGCGAAGGCGCCGATCAGCATGCCCTCGACGATCGCGTGCGGGTTCCCTTCGAGGACCGCGCGGTCCATGTAGGCCCCGGGGTCGCCCTCGTCGGCGTTGCACACGAGGACCTTGCCGCCGCCGGGCTGGCCTGCCAGGAGTTCCCACTTCTTGCCGGTCAGGAACCCGGCGCCGCCCCGGCCGCGCAGGCCCGCGGCCACGATCTCCCGGACGACCCACGCCGGCTCGCCGCGTTCGAGCACCCTGGCCAGCGCACCGTAGCCGCCGACGGCGATGTAGTCGTCGATGCGGATCGGGTCGACCTGCTCGTTGCGCGCGAGGATCGTCCGGGTCTGGCGCCCGAAGAACGGCAGTTCGTCCTGGCAGGCGACCCGTTTGCCCGTTCGCGGGTGGACCGCCAACAGCGACTCGCAGACCTCCCCCGCCGCGACGGCCCTGACGACCTCGACCATCCGCGCCGCATCGAGCTTGGGGTAGAACGTGCGCATCGGCTCGACGAGCACCGACGGCTCCATCTCGCAGTAGCCGTGGCAGCCGGTGACGCGCAGGCGCACCCGCCTGGTCAGCCCCCCGCGGAGCAACTCCCGCTTCGCGATGCGGATCAGGTCGTTCGCACCCGACGCCTGGCCGCACGTGCCGGCGGAGATGACGATGACCGGGATCGCCGGGTTGCGGGCGGCGCGCAACGCCTCGCCGTGAGCCTTCAACTCGGCAACGCTTCCGTGAGCGGCCATGGTTGGCTCCGATGAGTTAGCTGAGATCGAGCAGGTGGGCCCGACATCCCCGGCGGGAGCAGATCTGCACGACGCCGCCGCCGCGGACGAGCAGCGGGACCATCGGCGCGCCGCAGTCGGCACACTCGCTCGCGCCGCGCATCTCCGTCGCGCAGTGGGGGCAGTAGAACTCGACGACCTTGTTGGGAGGGATCTCGTACTCGGACGCCACCTCGTGCGACCCGTACAGGCACGAGAGCCGCAGCCAGCCGTGCCGGTCGTCGAAGGCGACCGTGACGCGGATCGAGGGCTGGCCGTCGATCAGCCCGCCCGGGTCCATCAGCGCGTGATTGCAGCGGGGGCAGGCAACCTCGAGCGGAAACACGCGCTCGTCCGTCGTGACGTCGACCCGGTCGAGCCCGGCCTTCGTCTTCTCGAGGATCCCCGCCACCAGTGTCGGGTTGACGTTCGGAAAGTAGTGCCCGTCGGCGACGATGATCGGGCCCAGCGCGCACCCGCCGAGGCAGTTCTGCGTCTCGAACGTGATCTCGCGGTCGGCGGTGGTCTCGCCCGGCTTCACGCCGAGCTGCCGCTCCAACTCGCGCGCGACGCGCGGGGCGCCGCGCACGTGGCAGGCGGTTCCCAGGCAGCACGTCACCAGGTGCTTGCCGCGCGGCTTGAGCGAGAACCAGCGGTAGAACGTGGCGACGCCGTAGACGTCGACGAGCGGCCGCCCCGTCTCCTGCGCCACCTCGCGCAGGGCCTCCTCGGGCAGGTACGAGAACCTGGCCTGGATGTCCTCGAGGATCGCGATGAGCTCCCCGCGTTCACCCCGATGCTTGTCGATGATCGCCGCGATATCGGTCATGGAGACCTCGCTGGCTGGATGACGCTGACCTCGGTACGCCGCGTAACTTACCATTTTTACGTGGCGCTGGGCGGCCCTTTTTCGCGGCGGGAGAAATCTCCGTAACGCCAACCCGGGCCGCAACTTGGGCCGCCGGACACCGTGCACCCCGTCCGGCGTGCTATCAATGGCGCGCGGAGGAACCGGCCCGGTGAAGGTCTTGCTGCTGTCGGTGCGAACCGAGCGGATGGCGGTGCCCGTGCTGCCGGTTGGCCTCGGCATGGTGGCGGCCGCGGCGCGGCGCGCCGGCCACACGGTCGAACTGCTCGACCTCGTCCCCGGCACGCCGCCGGCGGCCCAGGTCGGCGCCGCCGTCGCGCGGCTGCGGCCCGATGCGATCGGGGTGTCGGTCCGCAACATCGACGATCAGAACATGCAGGCCCCCCGTTTCCTGCTCTCCGCCGCGCAGCCGGTGATCGCGGCCTGCCGCGCGTGCTCGGCGGCACCGATCGTCCTCGGCGGCGCCGGGTACAGCATCTTCCCGGGGTCGGCGCTGGTGTGGCTCGGTGCGGACTACGGCATCCGGGGGGACGGTGAAGCCGCGTTCACGCGGCTGTTGGCCTGCCTCGCCGCCGGCCGTGAGCCTGCCCGGATCCCCGGCCTTCACGTGCGCGCGGCGGGCGCGGCCACGGCCCCGCGGTTCGACTCCGAGCCGGGCGCGGGGACATGGCCGGTCCCCGAGACTTGGGGCGCCGCGGCCTGCGGCGACCCCGAACTGCTCGTCCCGGTGCAGACGCGGCGCGGCTGCGGGTTCGACTGCTCGTACTGCTCGACGGCGTCGATCGAAGGCCGGAGAGTGCGGACGCGCCCGATCGCGAGCGTGCTCGCGCACCTGCGCGGACTGGCCGAGGCGGGGTTGCGCCGCGTGTACTTCGTCGACAGCGTGTTCAACGAACCGCGCGACTACGCGCTGGAGCTCTGCCGTCGCGTGGCCGCGGAGCGGCTGCCGCTCGCCTGGCGCTGCATCCTGTACCCGCACCGGATCGACGCGGAGTTGGTCCGGGCGATGGCCGCCGCCGGCTGCGACGAGGTCAGCCTCGGCTTCGAGAGCGGCTCCCGGGAGATCCTCCGCAACATGAACAAGCGCTTCGGCCCGGAGGACGTGCGCAACGCGTCCGAGGTTACGGCTGCGTTCGGCCTGCGCCGCAACGGCTTCCTGCTCCTCGGCGGGCCGGGCGAAACGCTCGACTCCGTCGCGGAAAGCCGCTCCTTGGCCGACTCGCTGCGGCTCGACACGCTGAAGGTCACGCTCGGCGTCCGCATCTACCCCGGCACGCCTCTGGCGGACACCGCGCTCCGCGAGGGCCTCGTCGGACCCGCGGACGACCTCCTGCAGCCGCGCTTCTACCTGGCTCCGACCCTCCGCCCGCACCTGCCGGAATTGCAGCAGCTCGCCTCTTGTTGAGGGAGCCCGAAAAGCCGCGCGCCTGCGCGCAACGTCCGCTGAAACGCCGCGGCCGGCGCGATTGCCGGGCGCGGGCGCGGGTGCAAGGCGCTTGACGGCGCGGGTGATCCGAACGATCGTCCCGGCCGGGCCGCCTGCGGCGGCCTCCACGAGGGCCGGCGTTCCTCAGAACGCGGCGACGATGCCGGCGGAAACGCGCGTCGCGTCGCGCCGCAAGTCGCGCTCCCCTTCCAGCGAGAGCCGGGCGTTGCGCGCCAACAGCCAGTTCAGCGTCACGGAGCCATTCTCGAACTCCGCGGCCTCGTCGTCGGAGCTGACCTTGTTGTAGAGCGCGCTGAGGGTCCAGCGGCCGTCCTGGCCGCGCGGGAACCACTGCACCTCGGCGAAGCCGCCCTTGGTGACGATGTCCGTGGCGCCGGGGCCGACGAAGTACGGGTCGTCGTCTTCGCGCCTGAGGTACTCCAGCGAGATCTCGAGCTTGTCGCCGAGCATGGCGACAAAGTCGGGGCCGATGTAGCTGGTGCGGTTGCGCGGACCGCCCGGCAGCTCCTCGCGCCCGCTGTAGCCGAACGCGCCCAGGCGCACGGGGCCGAACTCGCGCGCGAGGCGCAGGCTGACGTTCTTGCGCTCGTCCACGTCGAAGTTGTCGCCCTCCTCCGGCGGATCGATGCCGTTGCCGTTGGTCACCTGCAGCACGACGTCGATGTCGGCGGGCGCACCCCAGGCCGCGATCACGCCGCGGTCGTACGTCAGGTTGGTGACGGAATGCCCGGGACGCACGCGGAAGATCTCGTAATCGTTGCGCTCGAGGCGCAGCTCGCGCTTGAACAGCGGGTCGCAGACCTGGAACTGGCCGACCACGACGTCCACCGGCAGCCCGAACAGCTTGTTGTACTGCAGCCAGGCGTCCTCGAGGCCGACGACCTCGTTCTTCTCGATGATGAAGTAGGCGTAGTACGCGAGGCGGTTCGTGACCGGCCCGCCGCTCAGGGCCTTGAAGACCCACGGCGACTCGATGTCCCACCGCGCGGGCTCGTCTTCCTTGGACGAAGTCCAGGCATCGAAGCGCAGCGCCAGCGGGACCTCGCGCATCAGTTGCAGCAGCGGGTCGCCGGTGTCGATCGTCGCGCGGGTCGGCTCGGCCGAGGGGTCCTCGAGGCGGAAGCCGCGCGCCGCGAACTCGGCGCCGAACGGCTTGAGCCGCGGGAACGGCGCGTGGCAGGTCGAACAGGAGTACTGGTACTTGCGGGCGAAGGCCGGGATGGCGCCCGCGTCGTGGATGGAAAAACCGACCAGGGCGGCGGCCGCGGCGAAAAGCGCCGCGCCCCGCAGCGTGCGCGCGGTCACGGGAGCACCTCGAACGTCGTGACGTGGTGGTTGATCTCGACCGCTTCGTACTCCTCGGCGGGCACCTCGAGGTACTCGGCGACCGACGCGACCAGCCGCGAGTAGTAGACCTTGGCCGTGACCGTCACCGGCCCGGCAGGCAGGTCCTGCGGAAGCTTCCACGTGAACGTCTCGTTGACCGCCGACAGCGGCGCGAGCCGGTAATCGGGCGCGAGCGTGGCGGTGTTCCACTGGCAGATCGTCATCCGGCCCTTCGGGTCGAGGTACGGCAGGCGGAAGATGCGGTCGCCGGCCGGCACCTGCCCGTCGCGCGCGAGCCCCGCGAACCCCGCGATGTCCTTGATCTCGCCGATGTCCTGGTAGGCCAGCGCCTTGGGGTCCGCGATCGTGTACTCCTCGCCCGCGAAGCCCTTCCGGTCGACCGGCAGGTGGAAGCTGCGCCCCTTGGCGTCGCGGGCCGTGACGTCCAGCCACAGCAAGCGCTCCTCGGCCGAGCCGGACGGGATCTTGTGGCCGGCCTTGGCGTTCACGACGGTGGCGCTCAGCTTGACGGTCTCGCCCGGCTCCGCCTCGCGCACCTCGGGGTGAATCCGCACCTCGGCCACCCCGGCCAGCTTGCCCGGGTCGTGCGCGCCGTGGAACAGGTGCTGGCGCACGTCGGGCAGCGGCGTGCCCATCCCCGCGCTGCGCCCGGCGGCGGGCGGCATGTGGCAGTCCTGGCACACGATGCCGGCCTTGCCGTGCGGTCCTTCCTTCCACTCCAGGTGCGTCGACTTGACGAACACGCCCCACGGGTCCTGCTCGTTGTGGCAGGTACCACAGAATTCGGCGCTGCGCAGGAAGGCGTTCTCCACGGTTTCGTGGTGCGGGCTCTTCAGCCCGGGCCGGTTGCCCTGCTTGACCTTTCCCGGGCTGACGGTCCAGTTGAAGTTGACCGGCACGTCGCCGACGAAGCCGGTCACGGCGTGGCACAGATCGCAGCTCACGCTCTCGTTGGCCCGCGACTTTTCCGCCGGTTTCGGCGGCGGGACCTGGCCCGCGAGGAACGCCAACGGCGCGTGGCAGCCGTTGCAGCCGGCCTTGACGCCGGCGACCTTCGGCTCCTTCTCCGCGTGCGGCACCGCCAGCTCGAAGTACTCGATCTCGTCCCAGTGGTGCGTGTAGGCCTGCGACATCATCGCCTGTTCGTGCTGGCGGAAGATGTCGCGGTGGCACGCCGCACAGGCCTGCGGCTTCTCGAATTTCTCGTAGGGCTGCGTGCCGAGCGCGGCATCGCCGGCCTTCGGCGTTTCGCCGAGCGCCGGGATGGCGGCCAGGGACAGGCTCAGCACGCTGACTCGGGCCAGTCGGGTGCGCAGCATCGGGGCTTCCTCCGGGCAGGCACCCCGATGCTCCGGCTAACCGTCCGGTTAAGTCAACATCTCGTCGCCCGTCAGCCTTCCGCCGGCACGCGGGACGGCTCCGCCGCCTGCGCCGCCGGACGTCGCATGACGGCGGCGGCGAGGCGGTCGGCGGCCCCCGTCAGCGACAGGTACAGGACCGGCACGATGAACAGGGTCAGGAGCGTGGACACGCTCAGCCCGCCGATGACGCTGACCGCCAGCGGCACCATCAACTCGCCGCCCTCCTCGGGGTTCAGCGCCAGCGGCAGCATGCCGACGACGGTGGTGAGCACGGTCATCAGGATCGGCCGCAACCGCAACGGTGCCGCCTCGAGCACCGCGTCGAAGCGCGGGACCTCGCCGCCGCGGCGGCGGATCTCGATGTACTCGACCAGCAGGATGCCGTTGTTGACGACGATCCCGGCCAGGAGGATCACCCCCAGCATCACCGGAGCCGACATCGGCAACCCGGTGACGAGCAGCCCTCCGATGACACCGACCAGCGCCAGCGGGATCGCCGCCATGATCACCAGCGGGTTGACCAGCGATTCGTACTGCACGGCCATGACCGCGAACACGAGGAAGACGGCCAGCGCGATCACCGTCCGCAGCAGGCGCCGGTTCTCCTGGATCGTCTCCTCCTGGCCGCCGAAGCGCACGAGGTAGCCGTCGGGCAGCGGCACGTCCCGGATCACCTCGCGGACCGCCTGCGTGGCCTCGCCGACCGACCAGACCTCGGGCAGCACCTGTGCGCTGACCAGCACCAGCCGGTTCTGGTTCTCGCGCAGGATCTCGCGCGGCGACTTCGCTTCCGAGATGCTGGCCACGTCGCGCAGCCGGATCGGCGCGCCCGACGTCGGGAACAGCGGCAGCTCGGCCAGCTCCGCGGCCGTCGTGGCGCGCGCCCGGTCGAAGCGCACCCGGATGTCGAACTCGCGGTCCTCCTCGGTCAGGCGCGTCGGCACCGAGCCGCCGACCGCCGTGCGCACCGTGCGGCCGACCTCGCCGACGTCCAGCCCCAGGCTCGCGGCGCGCACGCGATCCACCTGCACGCGCACCTCGGGGGCGGTCTCGCGGTACGACGAATCGACGTTGGTCAGCCCCGGCAGCTTGGCCAGCCGCGCCGACATCTCGCTGCCGAGCCGCTCCAGGATCTCCAGGTTCTCGCCGAAGACCTTGACCTCGATGTCCTCCGTCCCGGTGGAGGTCCGCAGGCCGCGGATGCGCGGCGGCGAGAGCCGGATCTGCGCATCCGCCAGCGCGGGCAGCGCCGTCAGCCGCTCCCGCGCGAGCTGGATCCACTCGGTGGCCGACATCTCGCGCTCCTTGCGCGGCGAGATCTCGATCATCATCGAGCCGGACATCGGGCTGTACCACACCCCGCGGCCCCACACGCCCCCCCCGGCGACGGCGAACACCTTCCGCACGTGCGGCAGGTCGCGGACGACCGCTTCGGCGGCCCGCACGGCGCGGTCGGTGACGGTGACCGGCGTCTCGGGCGGCAGCCGCAGGTACAGCCGCATGCGGCCGTCGTCCACCTGCGGCAGGAACTCGTTGCCCAGCGTCCCGCTGGCCCAGATCGACGCCACGAAGACCACGATCGAGACGCCGATCACGATCCAGCGGTGCCGCAGCACCCACGGCAGCGCCCGCCGGTACCGGGTTTCGAGCCACGTGGTTCCCGCCGGCACGACCTGCAGCCAGCTCAGCGATTCCAGCCCCGAACTCCGGCGCAGCTTGAACAGCTGCGCCGAGAGCATCGGCACCAGCGTCAGCGCGACGATCAGCGAGACGATGATCGCGAACGAGATCGTCAGCAGCAGCTCGTTGAACAAGAGCGCCGCCAGCCCGCTGATCAGGAGGAACGGCACGACCGAGGCCAGGTTGGTCGTCGTCGATGCCGTCACCGCCGAGGCGACCTCGCCGGCGCCGTAGTGCGCCGCCTCGACCGGGTCGGGGTGCTTGCGCTGGTGCCGGTCGATGTTCTCCAGCATCACGATCGCGTTGTCGACCAGCATGCCGATGCCGAGCGCCAGTCCGCCGAGCGACATCAGGTTGAGCGTCATGCCCGACACGCCCATCAGCGCGATGCAGCCGAGGATGGCGATCGGGATCGAGGTCCCGATGATGAACGTCCGCCGCAGCGAACGCAGGAACAGGAACACCACGATCATCGCCAGCCCGCCGCCGATCAGCGCCGACTGGCCCACGCCGGTGACCGCCGCGCGGACGTAGAACGCCTGGTCCTCGACGGTCTCGGTCACCAGGTCCGGCGGGAAGAACCCCTCGCGGTGCAGGCGCGCCAGCACGGCGTTCAGGCCGTCCACCACCTCGACCGTGTTGGCGTCCGGCTGCTTGGACACCGCCACCTGGACCGCGGGCGTGCCGTTCAGACGCGCGAAGACGCGCTCGTCGCTGTAGGTGTCCACCACGCGGGCGATGTCGGTCAGCGCGACGTCGCCGCCGCGCGGCAGCGGCAGCCGCACCTGCGCGATGTCTTCCGGCGTGCGGAAGCGGCCCTTCGTCTTGGACAGCACCTCGCGCGACGCCGACTGCAGGCGCCCGGCCGAGATGTCCTGGTTCTCCTCGCGGATCCGCGCCAGGAGCTGGGAAATCGTCAACCCGTACGAGCGCAGGCGTTCCGGGTCGACGACGACCTGGATCTCGCGGTCGAGCCCGCCGGCAACGTCGACCGACGCCACCCCCTCGATCGTGAGGAGCTGCTTGACCAGCTCGTCCTGTGCCCAGCGCTTGAGCCACACCTCGTCCCGCGTCGGCGACGAGATCGCGAACTGCAGCACCGGGATCTGCGACGGATCCGACTTGAAGATGACCGGCGGGTCCGCTTCCTCCGGCAGCGCGGCGCGGGCCTGGTCGAGCTTGGTCGAGGCGTCGCGCAGCGCGAAGTCGATGTCGGTCCCGTACGAGAAGTGGATCTCGACCGCGCTGCGGCCCTCGGCCGACTCGGAGCCGATCAGGATCGCGTTCTCGGTCGTCGCCAGCCGCGGCTCGAGGATCTTGGTGACCGTCTGCTCCATCACCTCCGGGTCGACGCCCTGGTTCTCGACGTGCGCCCGGACCTGCGGGTAGACGATCTTCGGCAACAGGTCCACGGCCAACCGGCCGTACATCGCCAGGCCGACGATGCAGATCGCGACGGAGATGATGGCGGTCCCGATCGGGCGCCGGATCGACCAGTCGACGATGCTCCGGCGCTCGCCGATGTCCCTCTGCTTGTAGGCCACGTCCTAGGCTCCGGCCCCGCTGACCCGCACGGGCGCCCCGTCGCGCACGAGCGCCATGCCCTCGGTGATCACCTGTTCACCCCCGCGCAGCCCCTCGACGATCCGCGCCTGCCCGTCCTGGCGCAGGCCGACCTTCACCGCCCGGACCTTGGCCACGCCGTCCTCGACGACGTAGACGAAGTTCTGCACCTCGGAGCCGCGCAGCACGGCCGGTTCGGGGACCATCAGCGCCTGCGGCAGGCGCTCGAGCACCAGCTCCGCGCGCGCGAGGAACCCCGGGCGCACGCCCGCCGGCACCTCGTCCAGCACCAGCTCGACCGTGACCTGCCGCGAGCCGCTGTTGGCGGCCGGGAAGATCCGCTCGACGCGCGCCGGGACCGGCACGCCCGGCAGCGCGTCGACGTGCACCGTGGCCCTGTCGCCGCGCGACAGCCGCACGACGTCCAATTCGGAGACGGGCACGCGCAGCACCGTGCGCCCGGCCGCGAGGTCGACGATCGGCGCGCGCGCGGCCGCGACCTGCCCGACCTCGACGTGGCGCGCGGTGACGATCCCGGCGACCGGCGCCCGCACCTGGGTGAACGACAGCCGCGTCCGCAGCGCATCGCCCTGCGCGATCGCGATGTCGCGCGCGGCGCGGGCGGAGTCGGCCTCGGCCTGCGTCACGAGCCCCTGCGGCAGGAGCTGCGAGGCGCGCTCCCACTGCGCGCGGGTCTCGATCAGCCGCGCCTCGGCCTGCGCCAGCTGCGCCCGCAGCTCGCGATCGTCCAGTTCGGCGATCAGGTCGCCCCGGCGCAGGGCGTCGCCCTCGCGCACGCGCAACCCCGTGATCAGCCCCTCCTCCTGGGCGGCGACGATGACGCGGTTCTCGGGCTCGATCGTGCCGACGGCCGTGATCCGCACCTCGAC
>JAGOJY010000065.1 GCA_017994815.1 Acidobacteriota bacterium | reverse complement strand
AGTTGGCGGCGCAGGTCGATGATCTTGCCGATGCCGCCGAGGTCGATCCGCAGCGAAACCTCGCGGCGGGAGTTGCCCTCGAAGTCGCGCAGGTCGTAGCCGAGGTGGATGCCGCAGCACTGCGACGAGTAACGCAACCGGTACAGCTGGTGGTCGAGGTTGCCGCGCTCGAGGTCGTAGTCCCACTCGGTCTCGAGCGCGAGTCGGCGCTCCCAGGCCAGGAAGCCCCACTGCGTGCGCAGGAAGCTGCTCGGGTCGACCAGCGGGTCGGCCGAGCGCCCGTGGAACCACGATCCGCGGAAGTAGCCGTCCGAGCCGAAGCCGAGTGTCGCCGACACGCTGCTCTGCGTCAGCACGTCGTTCGTCGGGTCGTACTCGTACGAAGCATCGACGACGTGCTCGTGCGACGGGTTGAATCGCAGCCGCAGCGTGACCGGGCTGGCGTTGCTGAAGCCGACGGTGCGCGTGACGGGGTCACCGGTGCTCGTGTCGCGGAACAGCCCGACCTCGGTGGTCAGCGACCGCACGAACGAGTAGCGCTGCGAGATCTCGATGCTCCCCAGCTCCACCGGGCCGAGCGCCTGCGAGACCTCCAACGGCTGCTCCTCGGCGCGACCGTTCTCCTTCTGCGTGCGGTTCTGCTCCTCCTCGCTCTGCTCCTCGAGCCCCTCGAACGACACCTTCTCGGCCGAACTCACGCCCAGGGGCCGCCCGGTTTCCGGCGGGCGCAGCGCGTAGAACCGCTGCCGCAGGCCGTACGAGACGTCCGACAGCTCCTGCGGGATCGAGTCGATCTCGTCCGCGACGATGATCTCGTCCGACCGGGTCGAGGACTCCGGCCGCCACTCGTAGCGCGCGAACGGCTCCAGGACGTGCTTCAGCTTCGGCGAGTAGCCCCAGCCCGGCGTGGCGAACACGCGCTGGAAGCGCGGGCCGGTCAGGTTCAGCGCCGTGGCCCACAGGTTGCGGAACACCGCGTCGCTGACGATGTCCTGGGCCTCGAACTCATCGTTCGTCGGCTCCTGGTTCGGGCGCGCGGAATACAGCGTCCCGCGCCAGCCGGCCTCGACCGACACGTCGGCCCACGCCGACTTCAACAGCGGCATCTGCAGCCGCGGCGCCAGGTCGAGGCGGCCCCACAGGTTGTCCACGCGGCTGACCAGCTCGTCCTCGTCGTCGACCGCACTCCGGGTCACGAAATCCACCGTGCCGTCGCTGTCGCGGTCGATCTTCTCGTCCGGCCCGGTCAGGATCCGCTTGCGGAATCCCGAGATCGAGGACTCGAACGAGAGGTACAGCGGGGTGTGCCCGAGCCGCTGCGCCCGTCCGCGCAGCTCGATCTCGGGCATCTGGACGTTCGTCACCTTGCTCGTCAGCTCCCGGAACGGGCTGAGGCCGGAGACGAAGTACTGGTCCTGCTGCCGGGCGCGGATCGAGAACGAGTACCAGGACCACTGCCGCGTGGCGTCGGCGACGGAGACGGTCTGCGGCTGCGCCGCGCGGTTCAGGTCGGTCTCGAAGTCCGTGAAGTAGGCGAAGTCCGAGACTCCCTGCAGGTGCGCGTGCAGCTTGAAGTCGAACGGCAGCTCCTCGCGCTGCTTCCACTCGTAGCGGTAGCGCACCATGTCCCGGACCTGGTCGTTGATCCAGTAGCTGTTGGCGGCGACACGCCCGCGCCACGTCGGCAGCCAGTTCAGCTCGGTGCCCAGCGCCGCGCCGGCCTTGCTGTGCCCGTCGAAGAACAGCGTCACGTCGGCGTTGTCGGAAAAGACCCAGAAGTACGGCACCGAGATCGACTTGCCCAGCTTGTCCGACGTGCTGAACTCGGGGAACAGGAGCCCCGACGCGCGGCGGGTCTTGATCGGCCAGACCAGGTACGGCGTGTAGAAGATCGGGACGTTGTACGTGCGGAACGAGACCCCGCTGAGGTAGGCGTACTCGCCGAGGTCGAACGTCCCGCGCCGGATGCGGAACGACCAGTACGGCGTCGGCTGCGTGCACGTGGTGAACACGGCGCGCTCGACGCGGATCCGGTCCGGGCCGACGCGCGCCGCCCTGCGCGCGCGCAGGATCGCATTGTCCTGCTCGAGGTAGCCGACCGCGTCCTCGATTTCGCCGGTCTGGCTGTCGGTGTGGTAGACCAGGCGCGTGCCGGCCAGGACCGCGCCGG
Source organism: Acidobacteriota bacterium (assembly GCA_017994815.1). Lineage (GTDB taxonomy): Bacteria > Acidobacteriota > Polarisedimenticolia > J045 > J045 > JAGOJY01. Next base: position 18,449 of record JAGOJY010000065.1, on the reverse strand, counting down.
GGAACATCAGCACCACGTTCCCCTTCGCCTCGACGACCTTGTCCGCCTTGCGGTAGATCACCTCGTCGGCCTGGATCGAGGCGTCACCCATGCTGATGTCGACGTAGCCCCACAGGCGCACCTCGGTCGCGCTGGCGGCGTAGTGGTCGGTGCGGACCGAGGCGATCCCCTCCAAGGAGAGCGCCTCCGTCTTCGCCGGCGCCGGCGGCGCGGGCGCCTGTGCCGCGGCGGCGCGGCAGGCCGCCGCAAGCGCGAGCCAGCACAGGAACGCCCGGCGCGACCGGTGCCCCGCCATCGATCAGGCGAAGATCATCCCGGCGTACGCCACGACCTCGGCGTCGTCGCCGGTGACCATCCCGGAATGCGTGTAGCTGACCAGTTCCCCGCCCCGCGCGCCCAGCTCGCGCAGCGCGAACAGTGCCGCGACCGCGGGCGCGACGCCGCACATCGTGATCCGCTCCGCGGTGACGACGTCGAGCAGCCCCTCCGGGTCGAGCGCGGCGAGCCGCGCGAGCGCCCGCTCGTCCTTGGCCCGCGCGGTGTCGGCCGGCTCGTAGTGCGTCATGTCCGACGAGACGACGATCAGCGGCCGCGGCTCGCAGCGCCGCGCCACCTCGGCCAGCGCGCGGCCGAGCGCGGCCAGCGCGCCGCGGGCGTGCGTGCCGACGACCACCGGCGCGAGCCGGACCTGGGGCCGCAGCGCGAGCAGGAACGGGACTTCCACCTCCAGCGAGTGCTCGCCGCCGTGCGCGCGGGAATCGACCTGCACGCCGGCGCCGGCCGCGACGAGATCGTCGAGCAGCTCGCGGTCGATCGCGGCCTTGCCCAGCGGCGTCAGCCACGCGTCCTCGGCCGCGGCGGCCAGCGACACGCCGCGCCCGGTGTGGTTCGGGCCGAGCAGGATCACGCGCCCCGGCACCTCGACCCGCGCGAACGTGGCCCCGGCGCAGCCGCCGGAGTAGACGTAGCCGGCGTGCGGGACCATCACGCCGAGCGCCGGGACGCGCTCGACGGCCGGCGCGAGCAGCCCGGCGACGGTCTCCGACAGGCGCTGCGCGCTGGCGGGATAGAACGCGCCGGCGACCGCGGGCGACCTGACGTTCTGCATCGAAACCTCCGGGCCGCGCGGGCGGCGCGCCGTTTTCCACCGCGAAGCGGCAACAGGATACCCCGTGCACGGTCGGCGCGGGCCGGGCGCCGGCACCGGGGTATCCTGTGCCCATGAAGATCACGCTGGCGCAGCTCGCGCCGCGGCTGGGAGACGTCCCCGCCAACTGCGAGCTGATCGAGGAGTGGGCGCACCGCGCGGCCGACGACGGCTCGGCGACCGTGCTGTTCCCCGAGCTGGCGCTGACCGGCTACCGCCTGCGCGACCTCGTGCCCGGCGTCGCGGTGCGGCTCGACCGCGCCGGGCCGGTCCGCGACCGGCTGGCCGAGCTGTCGCGGCGCATCGACCTGGTGCTCGGGATGGTCGAGGAAGGACCGGATCACCGCTTCTTCAACAGCGCGGCCTACTTCGCCGGCGGGCAGCTGCGGCACGTGCACCGCAAGTGCTACCTGCCGACCTACGGGATGTTCGACGAGGCGATGGACTTCGCGCGCGGCGAGCGCTTGTCCACGTTCGACACGCCGGTGGGCCGCGCGGGCCTGTTGATCTGCGAGGACGCGTGGCACCCGGCGGCGGCCACGGTGCTCGCGCAGGACGGCGCGCTGATGCTGTGGACCATCGCCGCCAGCCCGCTGCGCGGCACCGGTCCCGGCGGCCCGACGATCTCGATCGAGTCCGTGCGCAAGCTGGCCGAGGTCCTGGCCCGCTTCCACACGGCGCCGTTCCTGTTCGTGAATCGCGTCGGCTTCGAGGAGGGGCTCGGCTTTGCCGGCGGGAGCTTCGCCTACAGCGCGACGGGCGAGCTGTTGGCCGACGCGCCGCTGCTCGAACCCGTCGCGCTGACGGTCGAGATCGACCCGGACCAGGTCCGCGCCGCGCGCTCGGCGACGCCGCTGGTGCGCGACGAGCGGCCGTGGCTGATCTCGCGCGAGCTGGCGCGCGTGGTCCGGCGCCGCTCGGAGGACGAAGGATGAAGCCGCCGGCCCTGCCGATGACAGCGTCCCAGGTCGAGGCCTTGCTGGCGGGGTTCCTGCGCGAGGAGGTCTCGAAGGCGGGTTTCTCGCGCGCGGTGGTCGGCGTGTCGGGCGGGCTCGACTCGGCGGTCGTGCTGCTGCTCTGCGCGCGGGCGCTGGGCGGGGCCAACGTCCACGGGGTGGTGCTGCCGTACCGGACCTCCTCGCCCGACAGCCTGCGCGACGCCATGGCCGTGATCGAGCTGGCCGGCTGTACGAGCGAGGTCATCGACATCACGCCGATGATCGATGCCTTCCAGCTCGCCGCGGGCTGCGAGGACCGGCTGCGCCTCGGCAACCGCATGGCGCGCGAGCGCATGACGCTCTTGTACGACCGCGCGCTGCGCGACGGCGCGCTGGTCGTCGGCACGAGCAACAAGACCGAGCTCCTGCTCGGCTACTCCACGCGCTGGGGCGACGGGGCGTGGGACCTCGACCCGATCGGCGACCTGTACAAGTCGCAGGTGCGCGAGCTGGCGGCGCACCTCGGCGTGCCGGCGCCGATCCTCGACAAGCCGCCGAGCGCCGACCTGTGGCCCGGGCAGACCGACGAGCAGGAACTGGGCCTGACCTACGCCACCGCGGACCTGGTGCTGTGGTACCTGGTGGACCAGCGCGGCCGCCCGGAGCGGGCGGCGCGGGAACTCGGCGTGCCGGCGGAGATCGTCGCGCGCATCGCCCGCTGCGTGGTGAAGACGCAGTTCAAGCGCAACCTGCCGCTGATCTGCAAGGTGCAGGAGCGCACCGTCGGGATCGACTTCCGCCTGCCGCGCGACTGGGGGCTGTAACGCCCGTGCCGCGCCGGCCGCTCGCGCTGATCGACGGTTACAACGTTCTGCACGCCGTGCAGCGGCTCGACCCGGGCGGCCCGTCGCTGGCCGAGGTCCGCGGGCGGCTGGAAGAGCTGCTCGGGGCCTGGGCCGAGGCGCGCGGGTGCGACGTGATCGTCGTCTGGGACGGGCGCTCGGGAAGCCGGCGCTCCCCGCACACCTCGCCGCCGCGCGTGCAGGTCTCGTGGAGCGAGGCGCCCGAGGAAGCGGACGACCGGATCGCGGTCCTCGCCGGGCAGGCGGCCGCGGAACGGCGCGAGGTCCGCGTCGCGAGCGCCGACCGCGGGCTCCTGGCGCGCCTTCCGCCGACGGCGGTGCGGGAGTCGCTCGAGCAACTCGCCGACGACCTGGCGGCGCTCGCTTCCGGGCCGCTGCGGGCCCCGCACGTCGGCGGCGCGCGCGTCCGCGAGGTCCCCGCCTCGGCCGGGCCGGTCGACCCGGCCGCGCTGCCGCGCCGCCGCGACAAGCCGCGCCCGCCCGCGCCGCCGCGTCCGGCCGCGCCGCGCGCCAAGCCGCGCCGCCGCCGTCCCTGACGCCCCGTCGGCGCACATCTGCCAGAATGTCGGCGTGAGCCAGCAGGACAAGATCCGCCTCAGCACGCTCGCGAGCTGCGCCGGCTGAGCTTCGAAGCTCGGGCCGGAGCTGCTCGCGCAGGTGCTGCGCGGCGTCACCGACAGGGTTCCCGACCGGGGTTCGGACCGGTTGATCGTCGGCCTCGCCGAGCCCGACGACGCGGCGGTTTACCGCCTCGGCGACGGCCGCGCGCTGATCGCGACGCTGGACTTCTTCACGCCGATCGTGGACGACCCGTACGAGTTCGGCCAGATCGCGGCCGCGAACTCGATCAGCGACGTGTACGCGATGGGCGGCGACCCGTTCCTCGCGCTGTCGGTCGCGTCGTTCCCGGACGCGCTGCCGGCCGAGGTGCTGACCGAGATCGTGGTCGGCGCTTCGGACAAGGTCCGCGAGGCCGGCGCCGTGCTCGCCGGCGGGCACTCGGTGCGCGACCCCGAGCCCAAGTTCGGCCTGTGCGTGCTCGGGTTCGCGGCCGAGGAGCGGCTGATCCTGAAATCCGGCGCGCGGCCCGGCGACCTGCTGTACCTGACCAAGCCGCTCGGCACCGGCGCGCTCGGCACCGCGCTCAAGAACGGCGAGCTGGACCCCGCGCACCTGCGCCCGTTCGTGGCGTCGATGGCGCGCCTGTCGGGCGGGGCCTGCCGGGCCGCGGTGGCCGCCGGCGTGCGCGGCGGGACCGACGTGACCGGCTTCTCGCTCGCGGGACACGCGCTGGAGATCGCGGCCGCCTCCGGCGTGCAGCTCGTCATCGCGTGGCCGGAGGTCCCGCTGCTGCCCGGCTCGCGCGAGGCCGTCGCGGCGGACAACGTCCCCGGCGGCACCCACGCCAACGACGCCGCGTTCGCGCCGCGCATCGACGGGCTGGCCGCGCTCGACGCGGTCGCCCGCGCGCTCCTGTTCGACCCGCAGACCTCCGGCGGGCTGCTGCTCGCCGTGCCCCCCGCGGCGGAAGCGACGTTCCTCGCGGCGGCGCGCGCGGAGTCGGTCGAGGCGCGCCGCGTCGGCCGCGTCGCGGCCGGCAGCGGCCTGCGGCTGGAGGCCTGAGGCGGGTGGCCCGCGGCACACTGCTCGTCGTCGCCACACCGATCGGCAATCTCGACGACCTCACGCCGCGCGCCCGCGAGGCGCTGGCCGGCGCGGCGCTCGTCGCCGCCGAGGACACGCGCCGCACGGGCCAGCTCCTCGCGCACCTCGGCCTGCGCCGGCCGCTGGTCGCCTGCCACCGCTTTTCGGAGGCGCGCACGGTGGCGCAGATCCTCGGCGAGCTGGAGCGCGGCGCCGCGGTCGCGCTCGTCACCGACGGCGGGACGCCGGCCGTCTCGGACCCCGGCTACCGGCTCGTCGCCGCCGCGCACGAGGCCGGGCACGACGTCCGTGCCGTGCCGGGCGCGAGCGCCGTGGCCGCGGCGCTGTCGGTCGCCGGCCTGCCGGCCGACAGTTTCCACTTCGCCGGCTTCCTGCCGTCGCGCCGCTCCGCGCGCCGGCGCGAGATCGAGCGCCTCGCGCCGATCGCCGACACGCTCGTGCTGTTCGAGGCGCCGCACCGGCTCGTCGAGTGCCTGGCCGACCTGTCCGAACTTCTGGGCGTCCGCACGGCCGTGATCTGCCGCGAGCTGACCAAGCTGCACGAGGAAGTCCGGCGGGGGACGCTGGCGGAGCTGCACGCCGAGTTCGCGGCGCGCGAGCGGGTCCTGGGCGAGATCGTGCTCGTGATCGCGGGCGCCCGCGGACCGGCCCCGGCCGCGACCGCCGCCGAACCCGACCTGCCCTCGCGCTTCGTCGCGGCGCTGCGGGACCAGGACGAGGACGTCGAGCGTGCGCTGCACCACCTCGCGCGCGAACTCGGCATCGCGCGCGCCGAGCTGCGCCGCCGCCTGCAGCTCTGAGCCGGCTCAGTCGAGTCCTTCGACCAGGAAGAGGTCGGAGGTCAGCCGCTTGAACGTGTACGCCCAGCCCCGGGCATCCGGCGTGACGAACACGCCGTAGAACTCGAGGCCGCCCGGGTCGGCTTGCGTGATCTCGCGGGCCAACGTTCGCGTTCCATCGCGCACATCGACCCGGAACACGCGCGCGTGGTCGAGGCGCAGGCGCGTGACGTACAGCGCGCGGCCGTCAGCGCTCCACTGCAGCGGCGATTCGCCCGGCTCGAGGCCGGGGATCGGTCGCAGCGCAAGCGGATCGTCGCTGCCGAGAGGGCACGCGAACAGCGTGCCGCCGCCATCGGCGACGACGATCGTCTGACCGTCGGGCGAGACCACCAGCGGCTGCAACGTGCTGGGCGCGGTCGTCCCCTCCGGCGTGACCGGCTGTTCCGCCGCCGCAGCGTCGATCGGCAGCCGCCAGATCCGCGGCGGACGCTCCCCGTCGCGGCCGCCGAACAGGACCGCCGCCCCGTCCGGGGTGAAGCCCCCGGTGCCGTCGGGCTTGACCCGGAGTTTCAGCGCGCGTGTCGTGCCGGCGCCCGTGGGCATCAACTGCAGGCGGCCCCCGGGCGTGTCGCTGGCCAGGACCCAGCGCGCGTCGGGCGATATCGCGACCGGCGAGCCGGGGCCGAGCAGGACCGGCAGCGGGTCGGCGAGCCTGCGGAGGACGGCCTGCTCGTCCTGCTCGCCGGTGTGCCGCTCCTCGAACATGACCACCGCGCCGCCGTCGGCCGAGATCCCGGCCCCCGTCGATTGGTCGAGCCAGGAAACGTCGCGCTCGCCCGGCCCTTCCGCCGCGTGCGCGATGACGCTGCGCCGCGTCCCGTCGATCGTCAGCAGCACGCGACCGTCGCGCGCGATGTCGCGCAGCGTCACCTCCACGGGAAACACGCCGAGCGGACGGATCTTCCCGCGCAGGTCGGTCGCCAACAGCGTCCGCACCCGCTCACCCGCGGTGTACCAGATCTCCTTGCCGTCCGGTCGCCACGCCAGCCCCTCCAGCGTGTAGTAGCCGGGCGTCAGCAACGTCGGCGCTCCGCCCTCGCGCCCGACCGCGAGCACCCGGCCGCGGTCGTCGTAGCGCGTCGCCGTGTGCTCGGCGAACGCGATCTGACCGCCGTCGGGCGAGAAGCGCGGGTTGCTCAACCAGCCGGACGTCTCGTACAACACCTTGCCGACCGGGAACTCCAGCCGGATCAGCTCGCCGACCCGGCGCACGATCGCGAGTTCGCCGGTGCGCGGATCCCAGTCCGCCTCCTGCACGTTTTCCAGCACGTCGCGCGGCGCGCCGCCGGCGACGGGCGCGCGGGCCAGCATCCCCTCGTTGAGGAAGTGCGCCAACAGGCGGCTGTTGCGCGCCAGCGCCAGCTCGCCGTTGGCCGAAACCGCCAGCAGCGCCGAGCCCGTGAGGTCGAGCGCGCGCGAGCCGGGCGTGCCGGGGTTCTTGCTGAACACGTCGATCGGGCGACCGCTCCAGCCCGCGGAGTAGATCACCGTCCCGTCGGGGGCGAAGCGCGCGTGGTTGATGCGACCACGCTCGTACGTGAGCTGCGTGTACGCGGGATGGGCGGGCCGCGCCGGCCGGTGCAGGAGCCAGCCCGCGGCGAGGCCGAGCGCCAGCGCGGCCGCGAGCGCGACGGGCCCGGCGAGCGGGTTGCGCCGCGCCGCGGGCCCGGGCGCCTTGCCGGCGGGCGCGTCGGGCGCAGCACCGGAAGCGACTTCTTCGAGAACGATCCGCGCATCGCCGATCGCCTGCAGGCGGCGCACGGGGTCCTTGACCAGGCAGCGCCGGATCAGCGCCCGCAGCGCCACCGGCGTCTCGCCGGGCAGCAGCCCGAGGTCGGCCTCGCCGCGGAGCACGGACGCCATCGCGTCCGAGGCCGTCTCGCCGCCGAAGGCGCGCCGGCCCGTCAGCATTTCGTAGAGCAACGCCCCGAAGGCCCAGATGTCGGTGCGCCGGTCGGCGGGCTTGCCGCGCGCCTGCTCGGGGCTCATGTACGCCGGCGTGCCCAGGATCACCCCGGCCCCGGTGTCGAGCGACGTCAGCGTCTGCGCGTGCTCGGCCGGCGCCGCGGTGTCGGCGGCCAGCGCGCGCGCGACGCCGAAGTCCAGCACCTTGGCCTGCCCTTGGGCCGTGATCTTCACGTTGTCGGGCTTCAGGTCGCGGTGGACGATCCCGCGCTCGTGCGCGGCCTCCAGCGCACCGGCGACGCCGATGGCCAGCGGGAGCGCCTCGTCCAGCGGGATCGGCCCACCCCGCAGTCGCTCGCCGAGCGTCGGCCCCTCGACGATCTCGAGGACCAGCGCCCGGACGCCGTCCGCTTCCTCGAGGCCGTGGATCGCGCCGATGTTCGGGTGCGACAGCGACGCGAGGATCTGCGCCTCGCGCGTGAAGCGCGCCAGGCGCTCCGGGTCGCGCGACATGGATTCGGGCAGCACCTTGATCGCGACGTCGCGCCCGAGCCGCGGGTCGCGCGCGCGCCAGACCTCGCCCATGGCGCCGGCGCCGATCAGCCCGACGATCTCGTACGGCCCAAGCCTGAGCCCGGGGGCAAGCGGCATCGGCCCATCATACAGGCCACGCCCTCGCACGGCGGGCGGGATGCAGCGGCGGTTCGATGACGCCCGACTCATGCATCCGCGCACTTGGGCGTACATTCCCCCGGGGCAAGGTGGCCGGAAGGGGGTGTCGGGTGGGACGCGCGTTCTCGTTGTTGCTCCTCGGGCTGCTTGCCGCGATCGCCGGGCCGACGCCCGCGTGCGCCGGCGACGCCACGCTCGTGGTCGCGATCGCCGTCGATCGCGACGGCGCTGCGCTCGCCGGCTTCACCGCCAAGGCGCGCCCGTATCGCGGGGACCCGGACCCTGAGCCGGCGCGGGCGCTGGAGGCGGACCGCCCCGTGCAGCTGGAGATCGCGCTGGTCGCGAATGGCGGGGAGACGTTCGTCCGGCGTATCGACCTGCCCGGCCTGTGCCTCGAGCACGGCCCGGCCGACCCGCCGCACGTCGCCGGCGACACGATCCGCGTGCACCACGACAGCTTCGTCGTCGAACTCCCGGCGCTGGACGAGGCCTCGCGGATCGAAGTCGCGGCGTATCGCGCCGGCGCCGCGGGCCCGGCGCGGTTCGTGCTCGCGGACCTCGCGCTCGACCCCTCGAAGTTCGTCGAGACCGAGCGACCGCTGGTGCCGGGAGAGGCGACGACGCTCGGCAGCGTGCACTGGCCGGAGGAATACGGCGAGACCGAGCGCTACAAGATCTGGGGCAGCGCGGACGAAGTCGCGACCCGCGTCAACGTCGTGCTGGTCCCGGACGGCTACACCCACGCCCAGAAATCGCTGATGGAGCAGCACGCCCAGGCCGTCGTCGACGCCTTCCGGCAGAAGACGCCGTTCAAGGAGCACGAGCCCTTCTTCAACTACACGCTGGTCTACGCCTACTCCAACCAGGACGGGACCGACCAGTGCGACTGCAGCGTCCTGCGCGACACCGCGATGAACACGCGGTTCCCCAAGCAGGTGCCGACCTGCGGCGACAGCGCGAACCGCTGCCTGTACTACGGCTGGGGCTGCGATCCGAAGAACTACACGGACGCCAACATCACGGCCGCCGAGCTGCGCGCGCCGGCGAAGGACGTGACGCTGGTCATGGTCAACACCGCGCGCTACGGCGGGTGCGGCGGCCCCCGCGCCGTCTACGCGGCCGGCAACGGCTCCGCCGCCGAGATCGCGATCCACGAACTCGGACATTCGCTGGCCGGGCTGGCGGACGAGTACACGTCGTATTCCACCTGCGGGACGTCCGCCGACGAGATCAACACCTCGCTGAACGCGATCGACGGCGCCTGGCCGGAGTGGGTGCCCGAGCTGGGCGCGCCGCGGGAGGGCGCGCAGTACTACGCGCAGTGCATCTACCGGCCGGTTTGGGACTGCGAGATGCGGTCGCTCGGCGTCGCGTTCTGCCCGGTCTGCAACCAGCGCTGGTCGCTGCGAACCTACGGGCACTGGCGCGTGTCGCCGACGGCGCCGATCTCGGCCTCGTCGCCCGCGCCCGAGGTCACCACGCAGGTCGGCCTGCCGGTCAGCTTCAGCGTCGCGACCCGCCTGTCGCTCGCCCCCGCGACCCACGCGATCACGTGGACGCGGCAGGGCCCGAGCGACCCGGCGCCGGTGACGGTCGCGACGAACGTCCCGCAGTACAGCGGAGCGTTTGCTCAGCCCGGCGACCACGTGGTCGGCTGCGAGGTCGTGGCCGACACGAACTTCGTGAAACCGTCGCGCACCGGCGCCAACCGTGATGTCGTCGCCTGGACCGTCCACGCCACGCCGATCCCGGAGGTTTCCGCGGCGGCCGGCCCGCCGATGACGGTCGTGCGCCGCGCGGACGGCCGGCTCGACCTGGCGTTCGCGGATGTCGGCGCCCTGCACTACAACCTCTACGTCTCGCGCGCGGCGGGGACGCACTCGTTCGAGGTCGGCGCTCCGGACCGGGGCAAGGTCGACTGCGACGTGGCGACGATGGGAGCCGGAGGCGTCCGGATGGTGCAGGACTACGACGCGGACGCGGGCCTCGCCGGCGACCCCAGCCTCCTGTTCCTGCTGGTGACGGCCGACAACGGTCCCGCCACCGAGACCACGCTCGGCGCCGATTCCGCGGGGCTGGAGCGGACGGCGACCGCCTCCTGCGCGCGCTGACGCTGCCGGAGTTCAGGAGACCTCGGACCAGTCCAGCTCGGACCCCCACGAGCTGTGCGGGATGACGAAGATGACCAGCGTCACGAGCGCAGCGATGAGGACGCTCGCCCGCGCGTCGCGGCCGCCGCGCACGCGCCACGCGGCCCAGCCCCAGGCCACCGCCGCGATCAGCGTCTTGTTGTCGGTCAGGTCCCAGCCCCACGGCACGCCGGTCCACCAGGCGTCGAACGCCTGCTGCTGCACGGCCGGGCCGAGAACCAGTCCGCCGACCACGATCAGCCCCAGCGCCACCAGCGTGAGCGAGCGCAGCCGCGGCCCGCGGGCCAGCGCCTCGAGGCCGGCGCGGGTGGACCAGAGCATGCCCGCGAACATCAGGACGATGTGGGGCACGAGCACCGCCGCCGCGACGTGACCCTTGAACCGGGTGACCGCGGGGCGCGCCGGGAACACTTGCTGCTCGGCGCCGCGCCGGAGCCGGAGCTGGTACTCCAGCTTGCCGGCCGGCGGCTGGTGCGGGAGTTCCGCCTCGAGCATCTCGCCGCTTCGCCGCATGTGGATCGCGCGCCACGGCTCGTCCACGGGATAGCGCCGCCACGCGATCTCGCCTTCGACCTCCGGGTCGGGGGCCACCACCCGCACCGGTTGATCGCCCGCCCCGGCATGCGAGCGTGTCAAGCGCAGGTCGATTTCGCGTCCGCCGAGCACGACCGAACCGCGGACCGGGTAGGTCGGCCCGCTGATGCGCTGCCACGCGGCGGACGCCAGCGTGAGCACGAGCGCGATCACCCACAGGACCCAGGAGCGTCTCATCAGCCCTCGGCCGCCGATCTTATCCCGCGGACACAGCGCCGCGGGGCACGGGCCGCGTTCGTGGTGGTTCCATCTCCGGGGGCCGGACGGCGGGGACGCGGCGACGCTATGGGCGGCGAACACGCGGCCCGCTGTCCAGATGTGTTGGGACGGGCAACGCGGCTACCATGCGGCGGTGGTGACCCGGGGGTACGCTGGGGCGATGTCCGAAGGCGAGGCACCTCCCCTGCTGCTGACCATCGGGCACTCGACGCGGCCGATCGCGGAGTTCCTGGACCTGCTGCGCGCGCACGGGGTGCGCCGGCTCGCCGACGTCAGGACCGTTCCCGGGTCGCGGCGCAACCCGCAGTTCGGCCGCGAGGCGCTGGCCACGGCGTTGGCCGCGGCCGGGATCGACTACGTCCACCTGCGCGAGCTCGGCGGGCTGCGGCGTCCGCGACCGGGCTCGCCGAACGGCGGCTGGCAGAACGACTCGTTCCGCGGCTACGCCGACTACATGCAAACCCCCGAGTTCGATGCCGCCCTCGCCAACCTCCTGACGCTGTCCCGCGAGGCGCCGACCGCCGTCATGTGCGCCGAGGCCGTGCCGTGGCGCTGCCACCGCTCGCTCATCGCCGACGCCCTCCTCGTCCGCGGCGTGCCGGTCGAGCACATCCTCGGGCCCGGGCGGCGCCAGCCGCACCGCCTGACCACGTTCGCGCGGGTCGACGGGACCCACCTCACCTACCCCGCGCCGGACGACTCTTCCGGTTGACGAAACTCGCCGGGATGTGACAGTTTCGCCCCGCGCCGCGCGGCTCTCCTCCGCGGCGACCGGAGGCGGCCGTGAGCTGGACCCTGCTCGTCGTCCTCGCGTACCTGATCGTCCTCGGGGCCTTCAACTTCCTGCGCGCGCGGCAGGTGCGCTCGCAGGAAGACTTCATGGTCGCGGGACGCACGCTTTCACTCACCGTCGTCGTCTTCACGCTGGTCTGCACGTGGATCGGCTCCGGCACCTTCATCGCGGGCGCGGAGTACGCGGCCAAGGCCGGCTGGTCCTCGCTGTGGCTGCCGGCGGGCGCCTGGGTCGGCATCGCCCTGATCTACTTCCTCGCCGGCAAGATCCGCACCTTCGGCCAGTACACCGTCGGCGACATCCTCGAGGTCCGCTACGGCAAGTTCGCGCGCGCCTTCGGCGCCGTCGCGCTGATCATCGCCTTCACCACCATCGTCTCGTACCAGTTCCGCGCCGGCGGCTACATCCTCAACGTCGTCACCGACGGGGGCATCAGCGTCGCCACCGGCCAGGCGATCGCGGCGCTGTTCGTGATCCTCTTCACCGCCGCCGGGGGCATGGTCGCCGTCGCGCACACCGACCTGCCGAACGGGATCGTGATCCTGCTCGCCTGCTGCATCGCGCTGCCGTTCATGGTGGTCCTCGCGGGCGGGCCGGCGGCCGCGGCGGCGCAGCTCCCGCCCCAGCACTTCCAGCTCTTCGCCGACGACTTCGGCGAGCACCCGGGACTCAAGGCCGGCGGCTACTTCCTGGCGACGCTGCTGCTGCTGATGGGCATCCAGTCGATGTACCAGAAGTTCTACGCCGCCCGCTCGCCGGCCGACGCCCGCCGGGCCGTCGCGCTGTGGATCGTCGGCACGATCGTCGTCGAGACCGTGGTCGTGGCGATCGCGATCTACTCCGCCACGCTGCACTGGCCCGAGATCAAGGCCTTCGACATCGCCGCGCAGGTCAAGGAACAGGTCGCGGCGGGAACGCTCGCGCCCGGGGACGCCGTCGCCCGCGCGATCGAGCTGGCGCAGGCGGACGCCGGCAAGGCCAAGGTCCACGCGGGCCAGATCCCCGTGCTGCACGCGATGCTGGACGAGGCGTTTGCCGGCGCGACGACGCCGGAGCAGGTCACCGGCGCCCACGTCGGCATCGACCCGGCCTCGATCGTCCTGCAGGCCGCGCGCGATCTCGTCGGCCACGGTGGGATCTCGCTCCTGGTCGGCCTGTTGCTGCTCGGCGCCGCCTGCGCCGTCGTGATCTCGACCGGGATGAACTACCTGCTCTCGCCCAGCACGAACATCATGCGCGACATCTACCAGCGCTTCCTGCGGCCCGACGCCGACCAGAAGACGATGGTCGCCCTGCAGAAGGTCTTCGTGGCCGTGCTGGGCGCCTGCGCGTTCCTGATGATCTGGATCCCGACCTACCTCGACCTGCGGATCTCGGTGCTGAGGTACTCGTACTTCGCCTACACCATCTACGGCGTGGCGATCACGCCGGCGCTCCTGGCCGCGCTGACCTGGAGGCGCGCGACGCGCGCCGGCGGCGTGCTCTCGATCGTGATCGGCGCGCTGGCGGTCATTCTCCTCGACATCGTGCTGCCCTACGCCGCGCCCGGCGTGATGCGCGGCGGCGACCCGTGGGGCGTTCCGAGCATCTACCCGGCGGCGCTGCTGTCGATCGGGACGCTGGTCATCGTCAGCCTGCTGACGCCGCGGCCCGACCCGAAGTCGCTCGAACCGCTGTTCGCCGTGAAATGAACGTCCGACGTTGCGCCATCGCCGCATGTGCCTGGCTCGTCGCGGCGGGGCCGCTTTGGGCCGCGGTCCGCGGCGTGGTGCTCGACCCGGGCGGCCAGCCGCTGGCGGGGGCGCGCGTGGAGTGGGTCGCCACGGGCGAGACGGCGTCCACCGACGCGGGTGGCGCGTTCGAACTCCCGCGCGCGACGGTCCCGGGCAAGCTGCGCGTCGCGCACCCGGGCTTCGCGCCGGTCACCGTCGAGTTCGCGCCGGACGCGCCGCCCACCGTGCAGGTGCGGCTCGAACCGCTGCTGGTCGAGCGCGTCGTCGTCGGCGCGACGAGCCCGGAACTGGTGCTCCCCGAAACCGCCGCGCGCGCGTCGGTCGCTCCCGGCGAGGCGGCCGCGCCGCCGGTCACGGTCCCGCAGCTCGCCGCGTCGGCGCCGGGCGTCGCGCTCAACAGCCAGGGCGGCCTGCAGCAGACGTTGTCGGTGCGCGGTCTCGCCCGCCAGCGCGTGACGACGCTGCTCGCGGGCGCGCGGCTGGCCGGCGAGCGCCGCGCGGGGGTGTCGCCCTCGTTCGTCGACCCCACGCTGGTGGGCGATGTCCGCGTCGTGCGCGGCCCGGCGACGACGAGCTTCGGCAGCGGCGCCCTGGGCGGCGTCCTCGAGGTCGTCCCGCGGCGTTTCGACGGCTGGGCCGCGGAGACCGGCGTGCAGAGCGAGGGCGGCCAGACGTGGGTCGCGGCCGGCTGGGGCGACGGCCCGTGGTCGTTCGGCGTCGCCCGGCGGCGATCCGGGCGCACCGAGGATCCCGAGGGGAACACGATCAACGACAGGTTCGAGCAGATCTCGGCGGTCGCCGAAGCGCGGCTCGGCGGCTGGACGCTCACGCTGCTGCCGTCCGCGGCGCGCGACGCGGGCAAGGCCTCGACCGACTACCCCGGACGCGTGGTCACCTACCCCGAGGAGAACCACCTCGTCGCGCGCGCGGCGACCGGCGCTCCGGGGAGCTGGATGTTCGAGGCCTGGGCCCACCCCAACGACCTCGAGACGCTCACGCGCCGACCCGACCGCCCCGACGCGCGGGTGCGCAACAGCGCGCTCGACTTCGGCGCGAACTGGCGCCGGGCCCTGCAGCGGGACGACGGGCGTCTGCGGTTCGGGATCGGGCTGGACTACTTCGGCCGCCGCGACGTGGACGCGGTCGAGAGTTCGTCCGGCACCGAGCAGCGGTCGCTCGACGACGGCCGCGAGGACGAGGCGGCGGCGGTCGCGACGGTCGGCACGGGCGGCGAACGCTGGAGCGCCGAGGCCGGCGCGCGCTGGACCGAGGTGCGGCAGGACAACGCCGGCCGGGCCGACGTGCGGCGCTCCGGCGCTTCCGGGTTTGGCGGCCTCAAGTGGCGGCCGGCCGCCGGGCTGGCGCTGACCGCGCAGGCCGGCAGCGGGCTGCGCGTGCCGGGGCTGAGCGAGCGCTTCTACACCGGGACCACCGGGCGCGGCGCCGTGATCGGCAACCCCGCGCTGCAGGCCGAGCGCTCGACCGCCTACGAGATCGGGGCGGCGCTCTCGCGCGGGCGCGTGCGCGCCGCGCTGCACGCCTACCGCACCCGCGTCCGCGACCTCGTCGAGCAGATCGAGATCGAGCCGCGCCTGTTCACGTTCGAGAACGCCACGGCCGGCACGATCACGGGCGTGGAGCTGGAGTTCCTCGCGCACCCCGCGACGGGCTGGAGCATCGCCGCGCTGGCGGACCGCGCCCGCGGCCGGCTCGACGACGACGAGCCGCTGGCCGACGTCCCGCCGGCGCGGCTCGAGGTGACCGTGCGGCGCGAGACCGACCGCTGGACGTGGGCCCTCGGCTCGCGCTGGCGCGCGGCGAAGACCGACCCCGACCCCGACCTCGAGAAGCCGACCCCGGCAGCCTTCACGCTCGACGCGTCGCTCGGCCGGCGCCTCGCGTACGGCCTGTGGCTGGTCGCCAGCGGGAGCAACCTGACCGACGAGTCGTACTTCCTCTCGACCGACGCCGTCGCGCCGCTGGCGACGCGCCGCTCCTACGGCTTGGCGCTGCGCTGGGCCGCGGGCGCCCCGTCATGACGCACGACGTGATCGTGATCGGCGCCGGGCCGGGCGGCGAGCGCGCGGCGATCCTCGCCGGCCGCGCCGGCAAGCGGGTGGCGCTGATCGAGCGCGAGCACGACGTCGGCGGGGCCCGGATCCTCTGGGGCACGATCCCGTCGAAGACGCTGCGCGAGAGCGCGCTGTTCGTGCACGGCCTGACGCTGCGCAAGCTCGACGCGATCCACTGCGAGATCCCGGGCGAGATCACGATCGCCGACTTCATGCACCGCGAGCGGATGGTGGTCCAGCGCGAGCTGGAGCTGGCGCACAAGGCGCTCGACAAGCACAACGTCGAGCTGTTCGCCGGGCGCGGCCGCTTCGTCGACGCGCACACGGTCGCCGTGCTGGGGGTGGACGGGCAGGAGCGGCTGCGGCTCTCGGGCGAGACGATCGTCGTCGCCACCGGCTCCACGCCGAACCGCCCGGCCGACGTCCCGTTCGACGACGAGGTCGTGTTCGACAGCAACACGATCCTCGGCCTGCCGCGCATGCCGCGCTCGATGATCGTCCTCGGCGCCGGCGTGATCGGCATCGAGTACGCGTCGATCTTCGCCGCGCTCGGGATCTCGGTCACGCTGCTCGACACGCGCAGCGAGCTTCTGCCGTACCTCGACCGCGAGATCGCCGCGTTCCTGGAGCGCGAATTGCGGCAGCTGTCGATCGCGGTGCTCCACGACGAGCGCTACCGCGAGATCACGCGCCTTCCCGGGAGCCGGCCGACCGTGCGCGTCGAGACACTCTCCGGCAACTGCCTCGAGGCCGACGCGCTGCTGTACTGCGTCGGGCGCGACGGCAACACGCGCGGGCTCGGGCTGGAGAACGTCGGGCTGGGCGCCAACGCCCGCGGCCTGATCGAGGTCAACGAGTACTACCAGACCGCGGTCCCCAACATCTACGCGGTCGGCGACGTGATCGGCTACCCGGCGCTGGCCAGCACGTCGATGGAGCAGGGGCGGCAGGCGATCCGCCACGCCTACAACATCCCCGGGCCGAAGGGGCGGACCGAGCTGCTGCCGTTCGCGATCTACGCCATCCCGGAGGTCAGCTACATCGGCGAGACCGAGGAGCAGCTCGTCGCGCGCGGCGCCGGCTACGTCGTGGGGCGCGGCAACTACGAGCTGAACCCCCGCGGGCAGATCGCCGGCGCCACCGGGGGCATGCTCAAGCTGCTGTTCGAACGGCCGGACCTGCGGCTGGTCGGCGTGCACGTCGTCGGCACGAACGCGAGCGAGATCGTCCACATCGGCCAGGCATTCCTCTGCTCCGGAACCGGCGCCGCGCAGATCGCGGAGACGCTGTACAACTACCCCACGCTGTCCGACCTGTACCGCCACGCCGCGCTGGAGGCGCTGCTCGCGGCGCGCTGAAGCTCCGCGCCGGGGTCAGGAAACGGTGCGCAGGTGGCGCCGGATCAGCGGCGCGATCTCTTCCGGGTCGACCGGCTTCGAGACGTACGCGTCCATGCCGGCCTCGAGGCAGCGCTCCCTGTCGCCGCGCAGGGCGTGGGCCGTGAGCCCGATCACCGGCACGTGCCGGTCCCCGTCGCGCTCGCGCTCGCGCAGCCGCCGGGTCGCCTCGAGCCCGTCCATCCCGGGCATCTGGACGTCCATCAGCACGACGTCGAAGCCGCCGGACTGCAGCGCCTCGAGCGCCGCGGCGCCGTCGCCGACCCCCATCACGCGGGCGCTCTTCTTCTCGAGCAGCGCGATCAGCAGCATCTGGTTGATCGCGTTGTCGTCGGCGACGAGCACGTTGATCCCGCCGAGGTCCTGGTCGGCTTCCCTGGCCGGCGCGGGAGGCTCGCGCTCGGGCGCGGCCGGCGCCGCCGCAGGCGCCTCGCGCGCCTCGCCACCGCAGACCTCGCGCACCGCGCGCAGGAGTTCCGCCGGCTTGACCGGCTTGATCAGGCAGGTGCGGATCCCGAGTTCGCGGCAGCGGTCCCAGTCCTCGCGGACGGTGTCGCAGGCCAGCATCATCAGCACCCGCGCGCCGAGCTTCTCGTCGAGGATCGCCCGGGCCACCGCGTAACCGTCGGTGCCCGGCATCCGCGCGTCGAGCAGCACCAGGTCGTGCGCCGCGCCGGCTTCGGCGGCCGAGCGCAGCAGGCGCAGCCCTTCGTCGCCCGAGGGCGCGACCGCGACGCGCGCCCCCGCCCCCATCAGGACGTCGCGCAGGATGAAGCGGCTGGTCTGGTTGTCGTCGATGACGAGCGCGCGCAGGCCGCCCAGCGCATCGGGCGTCGCCGCACCGTCGCGCCGCGCCGGACGCGCCACCGCCAGCGGCACGGTGACGCTGAAGGTGCTGCCGATCCCGACACGGCTCTCGACCTCGATCTGCCCGCCCATCGCCGCGACGATCCGCTGCGCCAGTGCCAGCCCGACGCCGGTCCCCGAGTGGCGGCGGGCGAGCGACCCGTCGAGCTGCCGGAAGCCCTGGAACAGGTGCCCCAGCTTGTCGCTGGCGATCCCCGGCCCGGTGTCCGCGACCGCGAACCGCACGCGGCACGCGGCGCCCTCGCGCAGCTCGCCCGGCGGCACCTCCGCGCGCAGGACGACCTCGCCGCGCTCGGTGAACTTGACCGCGTTCCCGAGGAGGTTGCCCAGCACCTGCCGCAGCCGGTCGGGGTCGCCGACCAGCGTCGCGGGAACGTCCGGGTGCACCCGGCACGCCACCTCGAGCCCCTTCTGGTGTGCCGGCAGCGCGAGTGCGTCCAGCGTCCCCTCGGCCAGCTCGCGCACGTCGAACTCGCGCGCGTCGAGGTCGAGCTTGCCGGACTCGATGCTGGAAAAGTCGAGGACCGCGTCGAGCACCTGCAGCAGCGCATTGGCCGACGAGCGCGCGATGTCCACGTAGCGCCGCTGCTCG
>JAGOJY010000064.1 GCA_017994815.1 Acidobacteriota bacterium | reverse complement strand
CCGCGCTCCGCGACCGACAGGCCTTCGTCGCGGATGTGCGAACGTTCCGTGCGCGCGCCGAGCGAGGTCGAGAGCCGGTGCGCCCCGAGCGACCAGCGCGCGACGGCGAGCATGCCGCCGCCGGAGGTGCGCGTGAGCTGCTCGTCGGCGTGGATCACCGCCTCGCCCGCCGGGTTCGACAGCAGCGATCGCTCCGACAGCGCGTCGAGCTGGACGTCGAGACTCTCCAGCGCCGCGCCGCCGACGGCACGGCTCCACGCCGCGACCGCCGAGGCGCCGGAATCCTCGAGTCGCACGTGCCCGAGCGGCGAATCGCCCGTGCCCGGGATCCCCTGCTCGCGCTCCCGCACGCGCACGATCGCGGAGAGCTGCCCGGAAAGCACGTCGTCCCACGCGGCGTGGAGTGCGCCGGCGCGCGAATCCACGTCGTTGTTGCGGCGCCGGGTGCGCCGCGGCTCGCCCGCGGTCCCCACGCCGGAGTTCTCGCCCGGCAGGTAGCCGAAGTCTCCCGCGGAGCGGAACGTCTCGCCGGAGACCCGCAGCCGTCCGCCGGGAATCGCCAAGCTGCCGTCGGCGGTGCCGAGCACCGTGTCGAGCGTTCCGGCCAGGACGTCGGCGGACGCCTGCGGCGCCGGGCCGGGGCGCCGCGTGCGGATGTCCACCAGGCCGCCGAGCCCGGTCCCGGGCGGACCGAAGCCGCGGAAGACCGTGACGCGCTGCACCAGCGAGACCGGGATCGACGAGAGGTCCACCGCGCCGCCCAGCGCGCGGTTCTGCGGGACGCCGTCCACCAGCACGGTGACCTGCTCCGCGCTCGACCCGCGCAGCGACACCGTCGCGAAGCGCCCGATCCCGCCGTAGCTCTGGGTGCGGGCCGAGGGAACGCGCTGCAGCACCGACCCGAGGTCGATCGCGCGGCCGGGGAACTCGCTGGCGTCGATCACCGTCGCGAACGCGGCGGCATCGTCGGCCGGCGGCGCGAGCGCGCGGACGAAAACCTCCTCGATGACGCCCGACGGTTGCGGCCGCGGCGACGCGTCCTGGGCCCGCGCCGCCGGGAACAGCACCCCCGCGAGCACGGCCGCCGCGCACAGGTTGGAACGCATGTCACCCCCGGGGGGGCGAATTACGCTTCCCGGCGCCGGAAACGAAAAGCCCCGCCGGACGCGGCCGCGTCCGCGGGGCAGGTGCACATCGGGAAGCGGCGGAACCTGCCCCTGGTCGGTTCAGCCCGTGCGTCGGGTCGGTCTCCTGGCTCGCGGGTCAACCGGCCGGCCACGCCTTCCCGGGCGCGGTGCGTGTCGCGCCCAGTGGCTACCGTCGAGTCGTCGGACTCGCGGCGTGTGGCTGCCGTCGCCGCTCACAGTCGCCGGGCGGCAGGGGATTCACACCCCTTTCCCGTCACCCGTTCGCGTCATTTCCGGCGCCGAGCTTTTACCACGCCCGACGAACTCCGGGCAAGCACCCCGTTGCGCTTACGAAGTCGCTCGGCGGAAGGCGCGCTCGAAGCCGGGCAAAGAGCGCACGACCGTGTCGCGCGGGACCGTCAGCGACAGGCGCACGTGCCCCGGGCAGCCGAACCCGGTGCCCGGGACGACGAGGATCCCCTCCTCGGCCAGCATGCGGACGAACGCCACGTCGTCGGCGAGCGGGGACGCCGGGAACATGTAGAACGCGCCGCGCGGCTTGATGCAGCGGTAGCCGATGCGGGTGAACGCCTCGTAGAGGATGTCGCGCTTCTCGCGGTAACCGGCGATGTCGATCGCGTCCTCCGAGGTCTCGGCCACCACCCACTGCCACAGCGCGGGCGCGTTGACGAACCCCAGCACGCGGTTGGTGAAGGTGCACGCGGCGTGCAGCTCGGCAGCCTCGGGCAGCCGCGGCGAAATCGCGATCACGCCGATGCGCTCGCCCGGGATCGCCAGCGCCTTCGACCACGACGTCGCGACCACGGCGTTGCCGACGATCGCGGCGACCTCCGGCGGGCGCGGACCCTCGAACACCAGCGCCTTGTACGGCTCGTCGCTGACCAGCACGATCGGGTGGTCGGCGCCCGCGAGCAGGCGCTCGAAACGCTCGAACACGCCGGCGTCGTACACGACGCCGGTCGGGTTGTTCGGCGAGTTGACGATGATCGCGCGGGTGCGCGGCGTGATCGCGCGGGCGATGGCGTCGATGTCGGGCAGGAAATCGTCGCCGGTCGGGACGACCACGAGCCGCCCGCCGTGGTTTTCGACGTAGAAACCGTACTCGACGAAGTACGGCGCGAGCGCGATCACCTCGTCGCCCGGGTCCAACAGCGCCTTGAACAGCACGTTCAGCGCGCCGCCCGCCCCGACCGTCATCAGCATGTGGTTCGCGGTGAACGGCAGCCCGGTAGCGCGCGCGGCGCGCTCGGCGAGCCTCTCGCGCACCTGGGAGAACCCGGCGTTCGGCATGTACGCGTGCAGGTGCGGCTTCCCGCTGTCGAGCACGCGCCGGGCCGCCGCCAGGACCGAGGCCGGGGGCTCGACCTCGGGGTTGCCGAGCGTGAAGTCGAAGACGTTCTCGGCGCCGCGTTCCTGTCGCAGGCGGTTGCCCTCTTCGAACATGCGACGGATCCACGACGCGCTGCGGAGCTGCTCGCTGACTTTTTTCGCGACGATCATGGGCCAACTATACGCCGCCGGTACAGTTTCCGTGTTTACGGCCGATACGCGGGCAGTGAGTCAGACCACGATCGCCACGCCCGCCGCCGGACCCGCGACCGCCGCGCCCGAGATCGTCGGCGACGATCACCCGGTGTTCGTGTTCCACCCGGGGCTGGAGTCGTTCGCGTGGTTTGCCGAGGCGCGGCCGGCCCGCCTCGACGAGTTGATCGTCGCGCGCGGCTGCCAGCTGGTCGGCATGGGCCTGCCGGGCCACGCCGGCGGCGGCCTGATCCGCTTCAGCGAGCGCTACATCGCGCAGGCGGCCGACGAGGCGCTGGCCGTGCTCGAGCAGCGTGGTCACCCGGCGGCGGCCGCGATCGGCGTCGGCCTCGGGGGGCTCGTCGCCATCGAACTCGCGGTCCGGGCCGAGGGTCGCATCAGCTGCGTGATCGTTGACTCGCTGCCGGGCGCGGCGTCGATGGAGCCGTGGCGCAACGCGCGCGGGACGGTGAACGAGAACCAGTACCGGCGCTTCGTGCAGGACATCGCGGTCCGCTCCGGCTACCCGTTCCTCTCCGGCGCCGCGCCGTGCCCGACGCTGGTGTTTGCCTGCACCGAGCCGCCCGCGGCGCTGCGCGGCGCGCCGGGCACGCGCCTGGTCGAGTTGACGTGTTCGCCGCCGGCGTGCCGCAGCGCGGCGCGGATCTTCGTGCGCGAGGTGGAGCGGTTCCTCGCGGCGTACGCCTAGGAGCCTGGGCCCGCAAATCCGTCCGCAAATCGAGCACGCCGGCGACGGCCGGCGCCGTCAGAGGTGACCGTCCGCGCCGAGGATGCGGCGGCTCATCCCGACGGTCGCGAGGAGGTCGCGGTAGGTCTGTTCGAGGCCGTCGACCAGGCGCTCGACCGTGTACGTCTCGCGGACGTGGCGCCCGCCCGCCGCGGCGCGCGAGCGCGCGGCGGGCAGGTCGCGCGCGACGGAGGCGATCGCCGCCGCGAGCGCGGGCGCGTCGCCCGGCGGGACGACGAGGCCGAACGCGCCGTCGCCGAGGATGGCGCGGGCGTCGCCGATCTCGGTCGCCACGACCGGCACGCCGAGCGCCAGCGCTTCCTTGAGCATGCCCGACGACGCATCGCAGCCGACCGAGGGCAGCACGGCCACGTCGAGCGCGGCGAGGATCTCCGCCACGTCCTCGCGGAAGCCGAGGAAGTGCACGCGGTCGGCGATCCCGGCCGCGCGCGCCTGCTCGCGCAGCGCCGGCTCCGACTCGCCGTCGCCGGCCAACACCAGCCGCGAGGCCGGCAGCTCGCGCTGCAGCGCGGCCATCGCTTCGAGCAGGTGCCGCTGGCCCTTGTCCGGGACGAGGCGGGCCAACGTGCCGGCGACGAAATCGCCGGGGCCGGCGCCGATTTCGTCGCGCACGCGGCGCCCGTCCGGCGCGGTGCCCTCGAGCAGGTCGGGCCGCAGCGGGCTCGGCAGCACGCTGACCTTCCGCGGGTCGATCAAACCGCGCCGGACCAGCGGCTCGTAGCACTCCAGCGTGTCGCGCGCGACGACGATCAGGCCGTCCACAGCGCGGCGGAACAGCCAGCGGTTGGCCAACGAGTCGCGGACCTTCTTGGTGTTGTGCCGGGTGAGCACGTGCACCGCGTGGCCGGGCAGCGCGCGCCGCGCGCCGCGCCCGCCACCCAGGAGCGCCGGCGCCTTCGGCCGCGGCAGCAGCCGGTTGGCGAGGGCCACGGCCCACGTGTCCTGCGATCCGTGCGAGTGGACGATGTCGGGCCGCAGCGCGTCGAGCAGCCGCTGGAGCGCGTAGGCGTCCGCGAACAGCGAGCGGACGCGCGAGACGGGCCGGAACCGCACGTCCTCGAACAGCGGGATGCCCCACTCGCGCGCCCTGGCCACCGGTCGCCCGCCGCCCGGGATCGCGAGCACCACGCGGTGGCCGCGCGCCAGAAGGCCGCGGCACTCGACCAGCACGCGGTTGATCTGCCCGCCCCACCCGCGGTGGAAGTCGGTGTGGAGAATCGTCAGCGGCGCGGCCGGCTCCGCATTACCCGTCACGGCGGAAGAACAGCTCCCGCTCGATGACCTCGCACAGCACGTGCCCGACGAGGGCGTGGACCTCCTGGATCCGCGAGGTCTTCTGCGCTTCGACGACCAGCGGATGGTCCACCAGCTCCTTGAGGATGCCGCCGTCGCGCCCGAGCAAGCCGACGGTCGACATCCCCTTGGCCCGGGCGGCGCGCACGGCCTCCACGACGTTCAAAGAGCTGCCCGACGTGGAGATCGCGATCGCCGCGTCGCCGCGCTGCCCGAGCGCCTCGATCTGGCGCGTGAACACGCACTCGTAGCCGTAGTCGTTGGCCACCGACGTCAACACCGACGTGTCGGTGGTCAGGGCGAGCGCCGGCAGCGCCGGCCGCTCGTGCTGGAACCTGCCGACCAGCTCCGCCGCGATGTGCTGCGCGTCGGCGGCCGAGCCGCCGTTGCCGAACAGCAAGATCTTGCCGCCCGATTGCAGCGTGCGGACGAGCCGGTCGGCGGTGTGGGCCAACTCGTCGGCGTTGCGTTCGAAGAATCGGCGTACCAGGAAGTTATGCTCCTCGGCCGCCTGGGTGAAGAACTGCCCGTGCATGCGATTCCCTCGAAGTCCGGGGTTCCAAAGGCGCAACCCGATTCTACCCCCGAAGCCGAGTTGTGTTGAACCGACCGCGGCTGTTGGGGCAGCATGGTCGCCATGGTGAAGCCCTCGGGCCCCGGTCTCGTGGAACGCATGCGGAAGGCAGGGATTCGCGTGACCTCCCCGCGCCGGGCCGTCGCGCGCGTGCTCGAGGAGTCGCGGGACCACCTCACCGTGGAGGAGATCACCGAACGCGCGAAGGCGCTCGACTCGTCCGTCCACCGCGCCACGGTCTACCGCACGCTGGGCATGCTGAAGGGGCTCGGGCTGGTGGACGAGCTGGATCTCCTGCACCTGCGCGGCGACCAGCACTACTACGAGGCGCGGATGGGCGAGGAGCACGCCCACGTCATCTGCACCCAGTGCGGCCGCGTGCTCGAGATCTCGGGATCGACGATGGCCGGCGTGCGCTCGGCGTTGGCGAAAGAAACCGGCTTCGGCCTGCACTACGTCCGGATGGAGGTCGGCGGGTACTGCCCCGCCTGCCAGGCCCGGCGCGCCGCCCGGGTGCGCGACGATCGGGGCTGAGCCCTTCGTCCTCTGTTCCGTGCCGGGCTACGGCGTGTGGCGGGGGATCGAGCGCGTGGCCTGCTCGAGCTGGCGCAAGAGCTCGCGGGCCTGCAGCCGCTCCGCTTCGCTCGGTTCCTCCTCCAGCGCGCTGTACAGGTGCTGGTAGGCCGCCGTCGGCAGACCGAGCCGCCCCATCAGCACGCGGGCCGCGCCGAGGTGCGCGCGCGGCAGCCCCGGTCCGCGCGGGTGGTCCGACAGCGCGCGCTGGTAGACGGCGAGAGCCGCGCGCGCGTGCCCGTCCCGCTCCAGCGCCTCGGCAAGGTCGATCTTCTCGCCGGCGGTCAGGCCGCTGCGCGTCAGGTGCCGTGGCTGGTCGAACAGGAGCGACAGCGCGCGCGCGACGTCGTCGCGGCGCAGCGCGTCCGCGAACGCATGCTCGAGCCGGGCCGGCGTCACGCTCTCGCCCGGACCCCGACGGCCGAGGTTGCGCGCGCGCGCGGTGCGCACCGACTCCGTCGCGTAGGCCAGCGCCAGCCCGGCGAAGAACCCGCCGAGGTGCGCGCCGTGCGCCACGCCCCCGCGGCTCCCGAGCAGGAGCGGCAGCACGTTGTCCAGCAAGACGTAGAACGTGAGCACGAGCCGTGCGGGCAACTCGACGACGTCGGCAAACAGCGGGAACAGGAAGACCCAGATCCGCACGCGGTTGCGCGGGAACCAGACGAAGTACAGGCCGAGCACGCCGGAGATCGCGCCCGAGGCCCCGACCGCGGGCAGCAGCGAGCCCCAGCGCAGCACCATGTCGCCGAGCGCCGCCGCGACGCCGGTGCCGAGGTACGCGGCGAGAAACCCGAGGCGACCGGCGCGGTGCTCGACGTTGTCGCCGTAGATCCAGAGAAAGAGCATGTTGCCGAGAAGGTGCGCGATCCCGCCGTGCAGGAACATGCTCGTGAACAGGTCGGCCAGCGAAAACCGTCCGGGAAGCAGCCCATGGCGGTAGACGAACACGTCGTACGCGCTGAGGCCGCGGACCAGCTCCCCGGCCTGCTCCGGCGGCAGCTCGCGGGCGGCGACGATCGCGGCGGCGTACTCGGCGAGCGCCGGGTCCGCGGGGTCCGGCGGCCGGAACGCCATGGGCCACGTCGCGAGGAACACGACGACGTTGACCGCGATCAGCGCGTACGTCAGCCAGGGGGTGGCGCGCGGGTTCGGGCTGTCACCGATCGGCAGGAACAACCTGGCGCCTCCGTGCGGTCAAGCTGCCGATTATCCGGCAACGACCCCACCGCACCTTCGCGGCCGGCGCTTCCATTACCGGCAAAGGTACTTTCCCCCGTATCTCAAACGCGGTAAACAATTTCGGACAATTTCGAAACGGATAGAATTGACCGATTGGAGAATAACTCGCTGCCCGTGCTAGGATAAGCCTCGAAACGCGGAGTGTTTGCCCGAGCATCGCAACCTGGCGAGCTTGCCCCCTCAGCCGAGGAAACACCCGTGGATCTTCACCGACGAATTCGCACTCTCCGGCTGCGCCGCGGAATGACCGGCATGGAACTGGCACGCCGCGCGGGCGTGAGCCCCTCGTACGTCTCGCTGATCGAACATGGGGAGAAGATCCCCTCCGAGGACGTGGCCGTCCGCATCGCGCGCTCGCTCGGCGAGCGGGAAGACCTGTACCGCGTCTGGGCGGCGACCTCGCGCATGGACGAGAGAACCCGCCAGGCGGTGCTGCGTCTGCGTGGCACCGAACCCGAACTGCAGCGGCTCGCGCGCGGCGACGAGTCCGAGCCCGGCGAGGGCGCCGGACCGCCGGCGGACGAGGAACTGCGCGACTCGTCCTTGTCGGTCGCTCCCGACACGCGCCGTCCCCCGGGACGGCCGCGCGTGCCGGACCGCTACGAGTTCCAGGTCGCGTACCGCCTCGACGACGAGACGCACGCCGCGGTGCTGCGGATTCCGCTGCTCGTGCCGGGATCGGTGCCGGACCAGGATCCCCCGCCCGCGGAGCAGGTCGAGGCGCTCGTCGCCCTCGACGCGCGCCTGCTCGACCGGCCGAGCGCCGAGGGGTTGGTCGCGCTGCGCATCGACGAGAACAACGGGCGCGACGCCGTGAGCTGGCTGCGCCCGCGCGACCTCGTCGTGATCGAGCGTGGCCCGCAGAGCTTCGACCCCGCGCTGTTGCACGCGTTCCGGGTCGAGGACGGCCTGCGCGTTGCGCGCGGGAGCATCACCTCGGGCGTGCTGCTGGTCCTGCCCGACCCCTCGCAGCAGGACCCGCCGCGGGCGATCCGCCTCGACGATCCCGACGACCTCTCGGGCGTCCTGTACGGAACCGTGCTCTGGTCCGCGCGGCTGTGGCCGCTGTAGGAGGCCGGCCGGTCAGGACTCGGGTTCGCTGCCGAAGGCGGCCTTGCGCGACAGGGCGATCTTCCCCATCCGGTCCACGCCGAGCACCCGCACGATCACCTGCTCGCCGACCCGCAGCACGTCGCCGACCTTGCCCACGCGCCGCGTGTCGAGCTCGGAGACGTGCAGGCGGCCCTCGATCGTCGCGCCGAGCCGCACGACGGCGAAGAAGTCCTGCACCACGATGACCTCGCCGCGGTAGACGCCGCCGACCTCCGGCTCGAACGTCACGTGACGGACGCGCCGCAGCGCCTCGGCGGCCGCCGCGGCGTCGGTCGCGTAGACGCGGACGAGCCCCTCGTCGTCCACGTCGACCTTGGTGCCGGTGACCGACTGGATCTCCTGGATGTTGCGCCCGCCCGGCCCGATCAGGTCGCGGATCCGCTCGGGCCGGATGCGCAGCGACAGCACGCGCGGCGCCCGGGCCGACAGCTCGGGGCGTGGCGCCGCCAGGACCGGCTCCATCGCCGACAGGACGTGCAGGCGCCCGGCGCGGGCCTGCTCGAGCGCCGCCTCCAGCACCTCGCGCGGCACCGAGCCGAGCTTGTTGTCCATCTGGATCGCCGTGATCCCCTCGCGCGTGCCCGCGACCTTGAAGTCCATGTCGCCGAGGTGGTCCTCGTCGCCGAGGATGTCGGAGAGCACGACGACGCGATCGCCTTCCGCGACCAGCCCCATCGCGATCCCGGCGACCGGGCGCGAGATCGGCACGCCGGCGTCCATCAGCGCCAGGCAGCCGCCGCAGACGGTCGCCATCGACGAGGACCCGTTCGACTCCGCGACATCGGAGACGATGCGGATCGTGTACGGGAACTCGTCCACCGCGGGGAGCACCGGCTCCAGGGCGCGGTGGGCCAGGTTGCCGTGGCCGATCTCCCGGCGCCCCGGGCCGCGCAGGGCCCGCACCTCGCCGACGGAGTACGGCGGGAAGTTGTAGTGCAGCAGGAAGCGCTGCTTCCGCTGCCCCGCGAGCGTCTCGATCGCCTGCTCGTCCGACGCGGTCCCGAGGGTGCACGAGGCCAGCACCTGCGTCTCGCCGCGCGTGAAAACGGCCGAACCGTGGTTGCGCGGCAGCCAGCCGACCTCGCACGAGATCGGGCGGATGTCGGCGGGGCCGCGACCGTCGGGGCGCCGGCCCTCGCCGAGGATGCGGCCCCGGATCACGCGCCGCTGGAGATCCTCGACCGCCGCGGTCACCGCGGCCGGGTCGGCGCCTTCCTGTTCCAGCCGCGCGGCGAGCTCGCGCGCGGCCGCCCGCAGGGCCGCGCGGCGCTCCTTCTTCGCGGCGATGCCGGCCGCGGCCTCGATCGCGTCGCGCCCGAGCGACGCCACGCGCTCGGCGAGCGCCGCGTCGTCCGTTGCGGCGGCGAGTTCCCGCTTCGGCTGCCCGGCGGCGGCGCGCAGGCGCTCGATCGCGCCGCACAGCTCGCGGCAAAAGCGATCGCCGCGCTCCAGCGCTTCCGCGACCAGCGCCTCGCCGGCCTCGCGCGCCTGCCCCTCGACCATGATCAGCCCGCCCGGTCGGGACGAGACGACCAAGTCCAGTTCCGCCGCCGCGCGCTCGGCCGGCGAAGGGAAGAAGCGCCACTGCCCGTGCACGCGCGCGACGCGCACGCCGGCCGCGGGGCCGTCCCACGGGATGCCTGAAACGTGCAGCGCCGCGCCGGCGGCCGGGATCGCGATCGCGTCCGGCTCCAGCTCCTCGTCGGCCGAGAGCACGGTCACCAGGACCTGGGTCTCGTTCAGGAACTGCCCGGGGAAGAGTGGCCGCACGGTGCGGTCGACCAGCCGCGAGGCGAGCACCTCCGAGTCCGTGATCCGCCCCTCCCGCCGCAGGTACGCGCCGGGGATGCGGCCGCTGGCCGCGAGCCGCTCGCGGTACTCCACGGTGAGCGGGAAGAAGTCGGTCCCCTCGCGCGGCGCCTCCGCCGCCACCGCCGTCGCGAGGAGGACCGTCTCGCCGTGGCGCAGGATCACCGCCCCGTCGGCCTGCCGCGCGATGGCCCCGGTCTCCAGCGTGATCGTCCCGGCGGGCGTTTCGACGGATTCCCTGTGCATGGCGCGGTTCTCCCGGCCGGTGCCCCGCGGGGCCCGGCGCCGCTACAATACCGCTCCCCCCCCGCACGGCATCGCCCCGGAGCCCCGCACATGTCGGGCCAGCTCTCCTGTCTTTTGCGTCCCCGCTCGATCGCTGTCGTCGGCGCCTCCTCGCGCCCGCAGTCGCTCGGCGGGCGCGTCACCGCGCGCCTGTTCGCATCCGGCTACACCGGGAAGGTCTTCCTGGTGAACCCGAGGCAGGACTCGATTCTCTCGCGCCCGGTCTTCCCGTCCGTGGCGGCGATCCCGGACGCGGTGGACATGGCGCTGATCATCGTCCCGCGCGACGCGACCCCCGGCTCGATCGACGAGTGCCTGCGCAAGGGCATCCGCGGGCTGGTGGTGATCACGTCGGGGTTCCGCGAGGTCGGCGAGGAGGGGCGCGCGCTCGAGCAGCAGCTGGTCGCCCGCTGCCGGGCGGCGGGAGCGCGCATGCTCGGGCCGAACTGCATGGGGCTGGTCAACACGCACCCCGACATCTCGATGGACGCGACGTTCTCGCCGGTGCCGGCGCTGCGCGGGCCGATCGGCTTCGCCTCGCAGTCCGGTGCGCTCGGCGTCGCCGTCCTCAACATCTGCCAGGAGCGCTCGATCGGCTTCTCGCAGTTCGTGTCGATGGGCAACAAGGCCGACCTGACCGAGAACGACCTGCTCGAGGCGTGGGAACACGATCCCGACGTGCCGGTGATCGCGCTGTACCTGGAGTCGTTCTCCGACCCGGCGGGATTCCTCGACGTCGCGTCGCGCGTGAGCCGGACCAAACCGATCGTCGTCGTGAAGGCCGGCAAGACCGCCGCCGGCGCGCGCGCCGCGTCCTCCCACACCGGGGCGCTGGCCGGCGCGGACCAGGGCGCGGAGGCGCTGTGCCGCCAGTCGGGCGTCCTGCGCGTCGAGACCATCGAGGACATGCTCGACACGGCGCTGCTCCTCGCCCGCTGCCCGCTGCCGCGCGGCCCGCGCGTCGCGGTGCTGACCAACGCCGGCGGCCCGGCGATCATGGCCGCGGACGCCCTCGACGCACTCGGGATGACGGTCGGCCCGCTGTCGGACGCGACGCGCGCGGCCCTGCGCGAACTGCTGCCCCCGGAGGCCGCGGTCGGCAACCCCGTCGACATGATCGCCTCGGCCGGGCCGAAGGAATACGGCGCCTGCCTCGACCTGTTGCTCGCCGACCCCGGCGTGGACGCGGTCTGCTCGGTGACCGTCAGCCCGCCGGCCTGGGACGCGCTCGACGTCCTGCGGTCGTTGCACGAGGTCGCGCGGCGACACGACAAGCCGGTCGTGACCGTGTTCATGGTCGGGACCGACCTGCTGCGCCTGACGGCCGCGCTGCCGGACGCCCCGCCGATCTTCCGGCTGCCCGAGGGCGCGGCGCGGGCCCTGCGCGACGCGTGGAAGTACGCGCAGTGGCGCGCCGCCCCCGAGACCCGCCGCCGCCTCGAGGTGCCCGGCAGCGCCGACGAGGTCGAGGCGATCCTCGCCCGCACCGCGGGCGCGGGAGGCGGGTACCTGCCGGCCGGCGACGCCTTCCGCGTGCTCGAGCTGTGCGGGCTGCCGGTGGCCCGCTGGGAAGTCGCCGGTTCGGCGGGCGAGGTGCTGGCCGCGGCGGAGCGGATCGGGTTCCCGGTCGCGCTGAAGGCGATCGCCCCGGACCTCGTCCACAAGTCCGACGTGGGGGCGATCGCGCTCGACCTGCGGACCCGGGAGGCCGTGAACCAGGCGCTGGACCGGGTCAGCGCTTCCCTGGTCCGCGCCGGGCTGGCCGGCGGCTGGACCTGGCTGGTCCAGGAGTTCCGTCCGGGCGGCCGGGAGGTGATCGTCGGCGCGACGCGCGACCCCGACTACGGCCCGCTGATCATGTTCGGGCTGGGCGGGAAGTACGTCGAAGTCTTCCGGGACGTCCAGTTCGGCATGGCGCCGCTCGGGCAGGGGGACGCCGAGAGGATGGTGCGCTCGATCCGCGGCCTGCCGCTCCTGACCGGGACCCGCGGGGAGGCCCCCGCCGACATCCGGCCGATCTACCACGCCCTGCGCGCGGTTTCGAGCCTCGCCGCGCGGCACCCGGCGATCGCGGAGCTCGACATCAACCCGCTGCTCGTCTACCCGGAGGGTGGCCGCGCGGCCGTGGTCGACGCCCGCATCCGGGTGCAGTGAACGAGGCTGCTGTTCCTTTGCCGCGGTCCCTGCCCGGCGCTCCATGACACTGGGGATGCGTTTGTGGATAATTCCGCCCCGCTGGGTGGCGGACCCCCAACCGCCGGCTGGACCCGAGGAGAACGAGATGATCCGCAGCGCGCTGCTCGTGGTGGTTCTGTGCCTTGCCGCTTGGCCCGTCATCGCCCAGGAGACGCCCCCCGCGGAGCCGGCCTCGCCGCCGGCGGACCAGGCCGAGGGGGAAGAGGGCCGGACGAGGTGGGGCTGGGGCCTGCTCGTGGGCCAGCTGCCGGGCGGTCGCGTGCTCGAAAACACCCTCGACGTCGACATGAACGACACGGTCCGGCACTTCGAACCCGAGCTGGACGACGCCCCCGTCGTGGGCGCGGTGTACTACAACGACCTCGCGAAGCACCTGCGGTTCGAGGGGCGCCTGAACTTCGCCTCCACGGACATGCTCGACACGCCGAACGGCGACGTCAGCACCACGCTGTTCTACGGCGATCTGGCGGTGATGCCGCGCTGGGAGTGGAGCCGCTTCTCGGTCGGGTTCCCGATCGGCGTCGGCTGGGCCTCCGCGAGCGCGGACGGCAAGTACTCCGACCGCGGCACGCTCGCGCGCGAGGGCAAGAACGCCGACGTCTCGCTGAAGGCCGGCAGCGGCATGACGTACTTCCTCGGGGCGCAGGGCGGGTGGAAGCTGGCCGAGCACTGGGCCATCGCCCTCGACGTCCGGGCCCGCCGCTTCCACCGGCTCACGAACGTGCTCGAGCGCACGCTGAAGACCGAGGAGATCACGCTCGCCGTCATGCGCACGTACTGAGGCCATATGGGCCGGCGCAGCCGGCCCGGCCAGAACGGCCCCGCGCGGCACGCGGTCGGACTCTCTCCGAACGGGGGTTACTGGACTAGGCCCGGCGGATGAAGCGGCGCTCGTACGGGTCCACCTCGATGCGCTCGCCGGCCTCGAGGTAGAGCGGCACCTGGATCTCGACCCCGCCCGCGACGACCGCGCGCTTGAGGACCTTGCCCGAGGCGGTGTTGCCGCGCACGGCGGGCTCCGTCTCCACGACCTCGACCTCGATCGTCTTCGGCAGTTCGATCGTCGCCGGCTGTCCCCCGAAGAACAGGGTCCGCACGACCAAGCCCTCGCGCAGCCACGGCACGACGTCCGCGAGGGGCTCGGCGGGCAGCGAGAACTGCTCGTAGGACTCCTCGTCCATGAAGTGGACGGCCGCGTCGTCCACGTAGAGGAACTGGGCCGCCCGGTAATACAAGTCCGGCTCCTCGAACGACGCGCCGGACTTGAACGTCTTCTCGACCAGCTGGCCGTCGAGCAGGTTGCGCAGCTTGGCCTTGACCAGCGTGGCCGACCCGCGGGCGGACGGCGTCTGGACGGTGTGCTCGACGAGCGCGAACGGCTGGCCGTCGAGCAGGATGCGCAGCCCTTTCTTGAAATCGGCGGTGGTCGGCACGGGGACCTCCTGTCGGAGCGCGAATTGTACCCGGCGGGCCCGACTGCCGGCCTGCAAATGCTTGTCGAGACAGGGGTAGCCTCCAACCTAACCGGGTAGTATGCTTTCCTTCCTCACCCGTCCTGGACCGGCACGGTTTTCGGCTGATGTTGGTGTCTGCGCCCGACCCCGCAACGAGAGGAGGCCGCGCACGATGAAGATCGGTGTCCCCAAGGAAACGCTGCGCCACGAGCACCGGGTCGGCTTGACGCGATTCGCCGTTTCGCGCCTGAGCAACCTCGGGCACGAGGTCTACGTCGAGCACGACGCGGGCCGGGACAGCCACTTCAGCGACGAGGACTACCAGGGCGTCGGAGCGCAGATCGTCTACACCAGCGACGAGGTCTGCGCGCGCGCCGACCTGATCTGCCGCGTGGGCGCGCCGGGCGCGTCGGACGTGGCGATGCTCGGCCGGGGCGCAACGGTGCTGGGATTCCTCCACCTCGCGGTGATGCCGCGCGAGGTCATCGCGCAGCTCGCGGAACGCGAGGTGACGATGATCGGCTACGAGGTGATCCAGGAGGCCGACGGGTCGCACCCGGTCCTGCGCGCGCTGTCCGAGATCGGCGGCCACATGGCGGTGCACACCGCCGCGCGCCTGCTCGAGCACGAGGCGGGCGGGCGGGGGCTCGTGCTCGGCGGCGTCCCCGGCGTGCCCCCGGCGACCGTCGTGATCCTCGGCGCCGGCACCGTCGGCCGGACCGCGGCACGGCTGGCCCAGGCCAGCGGCGCGCACGTGATCCTGATGGACGCCGACATGCGCCAGCTGCACGGGATCCACGACGTCGCGGGGTGCCCGTCCACGGTCACCGTGCTGGCCACGCAGGGCAACCTCGAGCGCTACACGGCGATCGCCGACGTGCTGATCGGTGCCGTGCTGGTCCCCGGCGCGCGGGCCCCGTACCTCGTGACGTCCGAGATGGTCCAGAAGATGAAGCCGGGCAGCGTGATCCTCGACCTGTCGATCGACCAGGGCGGGTGCGTCGAGACCAGCCGCCCGACCACGCCGGACAACCCGACCTTCAAGGCGCACGGCGTCACCCATTTCTGCGTGCCCAACATGACGGCCAACGTGCCGCGCACCGCGTCGCGCGCGATGGTGCTGACCGCGCTGCCGTACCTGACCCAAATCGCCGAGCGCGGCGTGGAGCAGGCGCTGCGACACGATGCCGGGCTGGCCAAGGGCGTTTACATGTACCGCGGACGCGTCGTGCACGAGCCGGCGGCGGAAGCGCTGGGCGTGTCACCGCACCGCCTTGCCGACCTCCTCGGCTGAACGGGAGATGAGCGATGCAGTGGCTCGCTGAGTACCGCCGGAAGCTGTGCACCGCCGCGCAGGCGGTCCAGCTCATCGAAAGCGGCAACCGTGTCTACTACGGGGGCAACGCCGCGATCCCGCGGGGCCTGATCGACGCCCTGGCCGCACGCTACCAGGAACTGCGCGACGTCCAGCTCACCCACGTGCTCCTGATCGGCGACGACCCCCTGAGCCGTCCCGAGATGGAAGGCCACTTCCGCCACAACTCGCTGTTCGTCGGTCCGGCCGACCGCGAGGCGGTGCAGGCCGGGCGGGCCGACTACGTCCCGGTGTTCCTGCACCAGATCCCGCGGTTGTTCAACGAGAAGATCATCCCGCTCGACGTGGCGATGGTGATGGTCTCGCCGCCCGACGAGCACGGCTTCATGAGCTTCGGCGTCGAGGTGATGAACACCCGCGCCGCGTGCATGAACGCCAAGAAGGTCATCGTGCAGGTGAACGAGAAGATGCCGCGCGTGCTCGGCGACTCGTTCATCCACGTCAACCGCGTGACCGCGATCGTCGAGCACCACGAGGCGCTGCCCGAGCTCAAGCCGCGGCCGATCAGCTCCGTCGAACGCAAGATCGGCGAGCACATCCGCGGGCTGATCACCGACGGCGCGACCCTGCAGATGGGCATCGGCGGGATCCCCGACGCGGTCTTCGAGATGCTCGACGGCGTGAAGGACCTCGGCGTCCACACCGAGATGCTGTCGGACGGCGCGATGAAGGCGATCGAGCGCGGCATCGTCACCGGCCAACGCAAGACACTGCACCAGGGCAAGGCGGTGATCACCTTCGCGCTCGGCAGCAACGAACTCTACGAGTACCTGGACAACAACCCGATCGTCGAAGCGCACCCGGTGGACCACGTCAACGACCCGTTCGTGATCAGCCAGAACGACAACCTGATCGCGATCAACTCCGCGATCGAGGTCGACCTGACCGGGCAGGTCTGCGCCGACTCGATCGGGCCGACGATCTACTCCGGCTTCGGCGGGCAGGTCGACTTCATGCGCGGCGCGGCGCGCTCGCGCGGCGGCAAGCCAATCATCGCGCTGCCGTCCACGGCCAAGGGCGGCAAGGAGTCGCGCATCGCGGCGTACCTCAAGCACGGGGCGGGTGTGGTGACGACGCGCGCCGACCTGCACTACGTGATCACCGAGTACGGCGTGGCACACGTGTTCGGCAAGAACCTGCGCGAGCGGGCGGAGGCGCTGATCTCGATCGCGCACCCGGACTTCCGCGACGAGCTGGTGCAGGCCGCCAAGGACCGCCGCCTGCTGTAGCTTTTCGCCGGGCGGTCTCTGGTTGGGCCGGGAGGTCCCTCCCCTGGCCCGAGCTGCAGGCCCCGGCGCACGCAGGACTTCGGTGCTGGCGCTGTCCCGGGTGGCGCCGATGCCGCGCAGCGCCGCACCCTGCGTCGTCGGGTTGGCCGCGACGCTCCCGCCGCGCCGGAACAGCGTGAAGCCCGGGACCTGGCGCAGGACATCGTCCACGGCGAGCGCCGGGCTGGCCTGCAGCTCGTCCGCGCCGAGCACCCGCAGGCTGGCGGGAGTTTCATCCATCGGCAGCGCCGAGCGCGCCGCCGTGACGGTGATTTCCTCGGTCAGCGCGGGGACCGGCGAGCAGCGCCGGCCCGTTCGTGCCGGCGTATCCTGTCCCGGGCTTCCGGGGGCGACGGCGTCCGCCGGGCGCGCGAGCGTTCCCGGGGACCCGGCCGGCGGAGGGGTCATGCTGGAGCGGCTGTTCGGGCTGCGTCGCCACGGCACGTCCGTGCCGACGGAGATCCGCGCCGGCGTCGTCACCTTCATGACGATGTGCTACATCGTCTTCGTCCAGCGCGCGGTGCTCGGCGGGCCGCCGCCGGCCGGGGCCGGGATGGACCCCGGCGCGGTCGTCGTCGTCACCTGCCTCGTCTCGGCGCTGGCGTGCTTCGTCATGGGCTTCGTGGCCAACTACCCGGTCGCGCTCGCGCCGGTGATGGGCGAGAACTTCTTCTTCGTCACCGTGGCCGGGATGACGATCGGGGGCGAGACCGTCGGCTGGCGCGTGGCGCTGACCGCCACGTTCATCTCGGGGGCGCTGTTCCTGCTGCTGTCCGTGGTCCGGCTGCGCGAACGGATCTTCAGCGCCATCCCCGACAGCCTCAAGTTCGCCATCGCCGTCGGGATCGGCCTGTTGATCGCGCTGGTCGGGCTCCAGAAGGCCGGCGTCATCGTCGGCGATCCGTTCACGCAGGTGAAGCTGGGCCCGCTGCGCCGCCCCGAGACGCTGCTCTCGCTCGGCGGCCTCGCGGTCACCGCCGTGCTCTGGGCCCGCCGCGTGCGCGGGGCGTTCCTGATCGGCATCGCGCTGACCACGGCCGCCGGCCTCGCGCTCGGGCTGGTCACGTTCCGCGGCATCGCCGCCGCCCCGCCCTCGATCGCGCCGATCGCGTTCCAGCTCGACTTCGCGGGGACGCTGCGCGCGCCGCTGCTGCCGGTCGTGCTGGTGTTCCTGCTGATGGTGTTGTTCGACACGATCGGGACGCTGATCGGCGTCGGCGAGCAGGCCGGCCTGATCCGCGACGGCAAGCTCGAGCGCGCCGGCCGGGCGCTGTTGGCCGACGCGATCGGCACGACCGCCGGCGCCGGCCTCGGCAGCTCGACCGTGTCGAGCTACATCGAGAGCGCCGCCGGGGTGGCGGAGGGCGGCCGCACGGGCCTGACCGCGATCACGACCGGCGTCCTGTTCCTGTTGACGATCTTCTTCACGCCGCTGGTCGAGATGGTCGGCGGCGGCGCGCTCGTCACCGAGACGCTGCAGGTCGGCCCGCAGGTGTTGCAGGTGCCGGTGCTGCTGCTGCCGGTGATCGCGCCGGTGATGATCCTCGTCGGCTGCCTGATGGCAGCCGGCGTCAGGAAGATCGACTGGACGCGGCCCAGCGAGGCGCTGCCGGCGTTCCTGGTCATCGTCGGCACGCCTTTGACCTACAACATCGCCAACGGCTTCGCGCTGGGGTTCATCGGCTACCCGCTGCTGAAGCTCGCCACCGGCCGCGCCCGCGAGGTCTCGCCGCTGATGTACGTGCTCGGCGCCGTGTTCCTGCTGTACTTCATCTTCCTCCGCCACTGACGCCCGCGCGCGGGGCGCGCCAGCGGATCTCGACCCGCCGGCGGCCGAACTTCCTCGCGGCCGCCACGTCGTTCCCCATGTACACGTCGATCGCGCGGCGCCGGTGCGAGGGCATCCGGTCCAGCACGGTGTA
Organism: Acidobacteriota bacterium; assembly: GCA_017994815.1. Lineage (GTDB taxonomy): Bacteria > Acidobacteriota > Polarisedimenticolia > J045 > J045 > JAGOJY01. The sequence goes on along the minus strand of JAGOJY010000064.1, from coordinate 2,105 downwards.
CGTGCCGGGGAGCCCGGCGATGCGCACGCGCGTGTCGGCCACGAGCCCGAGCCGCTCGAGGTCGGGCGAGACCGCGACCACGCGCATCCCCGGGACGATCCGGTGACCCCACGCGCCGTCGTGCGGGTCGCCGTGCGTCTGCGCCGGCGTCGAGTTGTACGCGGTGGCGGTCACGACCAGCACACGCTCGCCCCCGCGCGGCGCGGGGCGCTCGCGGACCGCGCGCCCGGTCGCGCAGGCGCCCGTGAACGCGGCGAGGCCGAGGCACAGCGCGAGCGCCGCGCGGCTCACGCGGACCCGAGTCGGGACGCGCGGCGGTGCAGGTCCTCGTCGGTGTCGAGCGCGAAGCTGCGGGCGTGACCGACCTCGTCGGCCAGGAACGCGCGCAGCGACTCGATTTCCGCGCCGAGCGCGCCGAGCGCGGCCTTCGGCAGCGGGTCGAGCAGCTCGTGGACGATCGCCGCCCGGCGCGGGTCGTACTCCCAGAATCCCGCGATCACGCCCGCGCGGAAGATCGGCCGGAGCGAGACGTGCCTGGCCTCCCCGAGCGTCGTCGGCCGGGCCATGCCCCACGACTCCACCTTCCGCGCGTGGTGCCGCGGATCGGTCAACACGCGCGCGCCGCCGTGCAGCGTGACGGCGTTGTCCTCGAACGACAGCAGCGCCGGGCGCGGGCTCGCCTTCGCCGCGGCCAGCGCGTCCAGGTCGTCGGGGAAGACGAACGCCTCGTCCGCGTAGCCTTCGACGGCGACCGGCGCCAGCCGGAGTTGCGCGATGGCGGCGGCGGCCTCGCGCTGCGCCAGGCCCGACCACTCGGCGAAGTCGGCGCGGCTCGCCGGCCCGGCCCAGCGGAAGAAGCGCGCGGCGAGCAGCGCGTGCAGCCCGGTCGCGTCCTCCGGCAACCGGGCGCGCGCGAACGGGTCTGTCGGCGCCAGCGCCCACGCGTAGCGTTCCGTGTCCAGCCGCCCCTCCGGCAGCACGCGGGTCACCCGCCCCTCGAACTCCAGCGTGCGCAGCGCGGTCGGCAGCGGCGACGACAGGCCGGCCTTCTTCCCCGCCTCGCCCAGGCTGCGCACCGAGCCCGCCGGCATCACCTTGCGCAGCGCGTCCGGTGTCAGCGGCCCGGCGGCGAGCGCCTGCAGCGCGGCGTCCGCGACCTTGCGCAACTCGGCCGGCTTGACGCCGGCTTTTTCCAGCTCGCGCTCCGCGCGCGGCCGGAACTGGCGCCCGGCGACTTGTAGCGCCAGCGGCACGTCGGCCAAGGGCACGAGGTAGATGCAGCCGCGCACCGCGGGGATCGCCTGCAGTTCGCGGCGGGCGACGGCCGCGTCGATGTCCGCGCGCCGCAAATTCGGGACACGCGCGCGCACGGCGATGTAGGCGTCGACGCCGCCGAGCGTGCGGACCCAGCCGGTCGCGGCGACGGCATTTTCCAGCGTCGGGAACGAAGAGGGCCGCGCGAGCCCCGCGCGCGCCTGCCAGAACGCCCGCGCGCGCTCGAGCGGCACGACCACCACGCCGTTGGCCATGGCACAACGATGGCAGCACCTCCACGCCAGCGTCAACGCCGCCGCCGGATTACAGGGGCGTCAGCGTGATGCCGGGCGCGCCCGCGGGCGGGCGTGTATGCTCCGGTCGCCGCCGGAGGACGAGCCATGGACTTCGTACACGGCAGGTGGGCCGCCGGTGGCGTTGCCCTTGCGGCGTGCGGCGCAGGGCTCAGCATGGCCGACACGGCGAACCCTCAACGCACGGCGGACCGCTACACGCGCCAGGTCGCGATCGTGCTCTACGACAACGTCGAGGTGCTGGATTTCGCCGGCCCGGCCGAGGTGCTGCAGGCCGCCGCGGGATTCGGCAGCTCCAGGGAGAAGCCGGCCTTTCGGCTCTTCACGGTCGCGCCGGCGCGCACGCCGCTGAAGAGCCAGCGGTTCCTCACGCTGACCCCGGATCACACGCCGGCCGACGCGCCGCCGCCGGACATCATCGTGGTCCCCGGCGGTTCGACGCAGCACCTGCTGGAAGATGTGGCTTTCATGGAGTGGTTCCGCTCGGCGGCGGAGAAGGCCGAGCGGAACCACTCCATGAAAGCCACATCTTCCAGC
>JAGOJY010000137.1 GCA_017994815.1 Acidobacteriota bacterium | reverse complement strand
ACACTGCCGGGCGGGCGTCCGGGGGCCGCTTTTCAGCAGTGCTTCGCCCGCCCGCGTTGCATAAAGCGCGGGGATGTCGTGCGGGTGTTGCAACGGACGGGGGGATGTCCCGTCGGCGTTGCAAGAAGCGGAGGGATGTCGGCCGGGTCAGGAGCGGGCGGCTTCGGCGAAGCGGCGGGCGACGGCCGTGGGGCCGAGGATGGCGATGAAGCTGCCGGCGCGCGGGCCGCGCTGGCGGCCGAGGAGTGCCTGGTACACCGCCTCGAAGCCTTTGGCCGCGCCCGGGCCGCCCGGCGCCACCGCCAGCTCGCGGATCGCGTTGTGGATCTGCTCCGCGTCGCTGAGCGCCGGCAGCCGCTCCGCCAGCGCGCCCAGGAGTTGCTTCTGCTCCGCGCTCAGCGAGCGCACGGATTCCGGCAGCTGCTCCGGCACGCTCACCTTCACTTCGTCCGGCGCGAAGCGCTCCAGCCAGCGCCGCGCCATCTCCAGCCGCTCCGCCACCGCCGCGCGGTCCAGCCCCGCGTAGCCCCCCTGCGCCAGGATCCCCAGCGCCCGGTCCACGTCGAAGCCCGCGATCTGCCCCACCAGCACCAGGTGGTGGAACGGCACCCCCACCGGGCGGAACCCCGCCGCCCGCGACAACTCCAGCGCCCGGTCGTCGCGAGCCTGCGCGCTCGCGTCGTCCACCTCGTCCACCAAGCGCAGCAGCGCCGGCCCCGGGTCGAACGCGATCCCCCGCCCCGGCCGCGACTTCATCACCAGGTAACGCAGCACCTCCGGCGGGACGATCTGCAGAAGCTCGTCCACCGACAGCACGTTCCCGCGGCTGGACGACATGTCGCCCTGCCCCTTCAACGACACCCACTCGTACACCACCGGCAGCGGCGGTTCGGCCCCGAACACCTCGCGCGCGATCCGCTCCCCCGAGTCGTAGCTTCCCCCGCGCGACGCGTGGTCCTTGCCGAACGGCTCGACCCGCACCCCCAGCGCCTTCCAGCGCGCCGCCCAGTCCACCCGCCACGTCAGCTTGCCCGTCCCCCGCACCGGCTGTTCCGCTTGCGTGCCGCACGCCCCGCACACCGAACGCACCGTCCCCGCGCCCGCGTCGAACGACAGCACCCGCCCCTGGTCGATCCGCCGGCACTTCGGGCAGCGCGGGTTCCACGGCGACCACTCCGAACCCACCTCGCGGCCCGTCACCTCCTTCAGGATCTCCCCCAGCCGCTCGCGCCGCTCCAGCGCCGCCAGCACCACCGCGTCCATCCGCCCCGACGCGTAGTGGTCACTCGCGCGCAGCACCTCGGCGTCCACCCGCAGCCGCTCCAGCGCCCGCAGGAACGGGTCGAGGAAGTACGCGTCGTACGTCCCCGGCTTCCCGCCCGGCGCCGGCAGCTCGAACAGCGACACCCCCACCTTCGGCCCGTACACCTCCGCGTCGAGGAACGGGTACACCTTCCGCAGCGGGTCCACGTTGTCCACGATGAACACCAGCCGCGCCGCCGCTCCCCGCTCGCGCAGCGCCCGCAGGATCGCGTCGCCGGTCAGGATCTCGCGCAGGTGCCCGATGTGGAACGCCCCCGACGGCGAGATCCCCGTCGCGATCACGATCTCCGGCGCCCCCGCCGCCAACGCCCTGTCGGCGGCGGCGTCCGCCCAGTGGCGTTCGCGCTCCTCGGCCATGCCCCGCACCTCCGCGTGAGAGAATACCGCACGGAGATCCCGCGCATGTCTCGACCCCTGACCCTGATCGAGCACATCACCTTCGGCCAGCGCTCGTTCCCCCACGCCACCGGCGCGTTCACCATGCTCATGCACTCCCTCGCGCTCGCCTGCAAGACCATCGGCCGCGAGGTCAACCAGGCCGGCCTCGGCTCGCTGCTCGGCCTCACCGGCCGGCGCAACGTGCAGGGCGAGACCGTCGCCCGCCTCGACGAATTCGCCAACGACACCCTCGTGCGGAACCTCACCCGCAGCGGCTCGGTCTGCGCGATGGCCTCCGAGGAACTCGCCGTCCCCGTGCGCCTGCCTGACACCGAGATCGGCGGCGACTACGCCGTCGTCTTCGATCCCCTCGACGGCTCCTCCAACATCGACGTCGCCGTGTCGGTCGGCACCATCTTCGGCGTCTTCCGCCGCGTCACCCCGCGCGGGCGCCTCGGCGAAGAGGCCGACCTGCTCCAGCCCGGGCGCGCCCTCGTCGCCGCCGGCTACGCCCTCTACGGCTCCTCGACCGTCTTCGTCTACACCGCCGGCGCGGGCGTCGACGGCTTCACGCTCGACCCCAACCTCGGCGAGTTCCTCCTGTCCCACCCCGACCTGCGCGTCCCCGAGCGCGGCAGCGTGCTGTCGGCCAACATGGCCAACGACCAGACCTGGGACCCCGCCGTGCGCGCCGCGGCGCACGAACTGCTGCAGCCCGCCGGCGCGCCCCCGCGCGCCCTGCGCTACGTCGGCAGCATGGTCGCCGACGCGCACCGCACGCTGCTCAAGGGCGGCCTGTTCCTCTACCCGGCCGACGCCAAACAGCCTGCCGGCAAGCTGCGCCTGCTCTACGAGGCCGCGCCGCTCGCGTTCGTCTTCGAGCACGCGCGCGGCGCCGCGTCCGACGGCAGCGGCCCGCTCCTGGACCGGCAGCCCCGGAGCCCGCACGACCGCACCCCGGTCGCGCTCGGCAGCCGCGAGGACGTCGAGCGCTTCGTCACGCTCGCGCGCTCGCGCGCGAATATCCCGCCGCAGGGTTGAACGGTGAACCGCACCTGTGCTTTCCTAGCGCGGGGCACGAGCCACGCGCCGGGGGAGGCCACCGGGTGACTGCGCTGCAAGCCGCGCTCGATCACGCGCACATGACGCTCAAGCAGGCGGCCGGGCGCACCGGCCTTTCGGCGACCACGCTCAGGCGTTACATCAAGTCCGGCCGGCTCAAGGCGCGCCTCGTGCCGGGCCGCTACGGCCCCGAGTACGTCGTCGGCGACGAGGAACTGGCCGCGCTCGGCTTCGCCGACGCCGCGCCCGACGAGCAGCCCGCCGGCGCGCCGCCGGCCCTGCCCGTGCCGGCGCAGCACGCGGTCGTCCCCGCGCCGCCCGTCGCGGCCGCCCCGCCCGCGGTGCCGGCCGCCGACGCCGTCCCGAGCCTGCTCTACCGCGAGCTCCTGATGAAGCACGAGCACCTGCTCGTGCAGTACGGCATGCTGCGCGCCAGCGGCCAGCAACTGCTGGAGGTCCGCCGCGAGGCCGAGCGGCGCGCGCACGACTCGCGGCGCGCGGCGGAGGAGCTGGAGCGGCTGCGCGAGAAGCACGCCCGCGAGATCGGCCAGCTCAAGGCGCGGCTGCGCCAGTCCGAGCTGGCGCTGGCCGAGCGGGAAGACGAGATCCAGCGCCTGCGGCGCGAGCTGCAGCGGGCCGAGATGGTCCGCCGCAACGCCGAGACGATCACCTCGATCGACGAGGAGTTCTCGCGGCTGATCCAGCGCGGGCCGGTTCCGGCCACGCGGCACGAGCACTGACGGCCGGCCGCGCGGCGGCGAACGCCGGCCGCGCCGCGCTCCACCCGCCTTCGCCGTCGGCCTTGTCGAACACCAGGAGCTGCCACAGCCGCAGCATGTTCACCTTGCGCTGGTGCACGACGTCGAGCCCCGGGATGCCGAGGATCGACTCGACCGGCAGGTCGAGGCGGAAGCCGACCCGGTGCGTCAGCGGCGAGAGCCGCGTCTCCATCCAGCGCCCGACCGGGTGGCGGCTGCGGAAGTGGTTCACCACGACCACGCGGCCGCCGGGGCGGCACACGCGCGCCATCTCCGAGACGACGCGCCGCGGGTACGGCACGACCGACACGACGTACGGCGCGTAGACGCAGTCGAAGCTGCCGTCGGCGAACGCGAGGTGCGAGGCGTCCATCCGCAGGAGCGAAACGCCGATGCGGCGCCGGCGGTCGCGCGCGAGCCGGCGCAGCGCCTCGCGCAGCATCGGCTCCGAGAGGTCGATCCCGACGACTTCCACGCCCGGCGGGTACAGCCGGAGCGTCAGCCCGGTGCCGACGCCGACCTCCAGCACGCGGTGGCCCGGTCGGAGCCCCATCGCTTCGACGGCCTCGCGCCGCCCCTCGCGGAAGACTTGGTCGAAGACCAGATCGTAGACGCCGGCAAACCGGTTGTAGAAATTGCCGACCGCCTCGACATTCATCCCGCCGCTCTCCCTCTCGCCGACCGGCGAGGCTGTCTGGCTCGCAACCGCCGAATCTTATAGTCTCGACTGCCCCCGAGCTAGGAGACCCCATGCCCGGTCCGACCGCAGAGTCCGTACGCCAGGCCCTCGCCAAGGTGCCGTACCCCGGCTTCTCCC
>JAGOJY010000136.1 GCA_017994815.1 Acidobacteriota bacterium | reverse complement strand
GTCGTCTGGAAATCGCCGGCCATGATGGCGTCCTTGGCCTTCTGCAGCTCCGCCATCTGCGGCGCCACGGCCGGGCCGGCGGGGGCGGCCGGCGCGGCGCGCTGCGCGGCCGGGGTGCCCAGCGTCAGAGTCAGGTCGACCTCGAAGACGTTGCCCGGGATCCCGATCGGGACCTCGGGCTTGTTCGGGTCGACCGGTCCGGCGGCGTCCTCGATCCGCGTGCCGTCCGGGAGCGTCGGCGGGCGGCGGTCCTGGTCGCGCATCTTGACGGCGATCTGGACCAGCTTGAGGTCGCCCAGCGTCGCGCTGAGGTAATAGTCGCCCGGCTTGGCGAACGCGACCGTGAACACCCCCTTCTTGTTGGACTTGCCCTGCAGCGGTCCCTGCGCCGTCTCGGCCGGCGTGAGCTTGACCACGGCACCGGGCAGGGGGTTGCCCTGCGTATCGACCACCGTGCCGTGCACGCGCAGGGCCTGGGCCTGCGCGTTGCCGGTCGCGAGCACGCCCGCGACGACGACGGCGAGGCCAATTACAAGGAAGTAAGTCGATTTGGCGCGACGAGAACCCATGAGCCTGTGCCCTCCTGGCTCGACCGGGTGCACCGCCATGTGTCTCGACACCATGACCCTGTGCCCAGTCGAGCAAAAAACCTGCCATTTAGTGGAGCGAGCTAAGTCCTTTCGCTTCTTTAGTTCGTCTTCTCGGTCTCCGCTCCCGACCGTGCGGCATCTTGGTCGCGTCCAACTTCTTGAACGCCCGCCCGGATCGTGCCGTCGGTGTTCACGGTGAAGGCGAGCGAGCGGTCCGCGAGGACCTTCAGGTCGGCCTCGCTCAGCCGGACGCGGACGATGTAGGAGCCGGGAGGCACGACCAGATTCACCGAGTGGCCGAAGTTCTTGTCCTTGTCCGCCGCGGACTGCGCCGCCGCGAGCGCGACCTCGACCTGCTCGAACGACTCGGCGAACCGCTCGCCGGCGGACGAGATCGCCTCGGCGTAGACCGAGACCTGCGCCGTCTCGCCGAGGTCGGTCTTCTCGAACGTGAGGATGCGCACCGGCACCTGCAGCAGCACCGGGATCACCATCCCCTGCGGTGAACTGCGCGGCTTGGCCAGCGCCAGTTCCATCGGCGCCGGCACGGGCTGGTTCACCCGCGGGTCGTAGCGATCGGGCGTGCTGACCTCGACGCCCTTGCGGGAGACGCGGACCTTGATCCGCAGTTTCCGGTCGGCCACCGGGTCGCGGTAGAACCCGATCGTGTAGAGCCCCTCGATCGAGCGCATCGCGAGCGGCAGCGACTTCTCGATCGCGGGACCGTTGAACGAGCGCCCGCCGGTCTGCATCGCGAGCGTGTCCATCGAGGCCCGCGAGGAGTCGAAGATCGACGCGAACGGGTCGGCGCCGCGGCGCTCGTGCATGCGCACGCGCTGCTCGGCCTCGAAGCTCGCGTCCCGGAGGTTCGAGGGCCGCGTGTCGAAGGTGTAGAAGGTCGTCTGCGCCGTGCTGGCGGCGCGCAGCATCGCCAGGACGTCGAAGTTCGTGTCGCGCGCGTACAGCGTGCGGGCGGTGTTGATCGGGATCGCGTCCGTGCCGAAGGTGGCGAGCACGGCCGACTGGACGATGTCGCCGGGGTCCGACAGGAACCCCGAACTCATCAGCATCACCGCCTTGCGGCCGGGGATCGCGGCCAGCCAGCCCGAGAGCCGCTTGAGCCCGTTCAGCGTCGCCACGGCGCGGTTGTTCCACTCCGCGAGGTACGGCTGGACCGCCGCCAGAGAGCACATCGCCGGCTCGTGCGCCGGGACGCAGGTCTGCAGGTCGTCCATCAGGCGCCGGATGTCCATCGTGTAGTCCTGCATCGGCGTCTGGTCGACGAAGCCGGTGTGCTGCAGGAGCGACATCAGCACCTCGGGCTTGTCGGTGAACGGGGCGAGGATCCGGATGTCGCCGTGGAGAACCATCGAGGCGATGCAGACGCGGTCGCCGGGCCGCATGTCCTTCTGGACCCAACCGCGGGCGGCTTCGACCCAGCGGGTGCGGTCCTGCGTGCGGGAGTTGAAGAAGTCGAACAGGATCACGATCCAGCGCAGCGGCGCCGGCTTGGCCGCCGGCGCGGCGGGCGCGGGCTCGGCCTTCTGCTCCGGGACCGCCGCGCGCGGCGCGGTGGGCTGCGCGACGAGGTTGCGCGTCGCGAACGGCTCGAGGTACCCGATGCGCCGCTCCTTGCCGCGCTCGAGGACCTGCACCTCCTCCGGCTTGAGGTCGGTGATCGGGTTGCCCTTCTTGTCCGTCACCAGGATCTGCACCTCGGCCAGGCGGACCTCGACCTTCTCCTGGACCTCGGAGGGCAGGGCAGGGGCGGCCGGTGGCTTGTCCTGGGCCGCGGCGGGTGCGGCGAGGCACAGCGCCGCGGCCGCGAGCAGCAGGGCAGCGCGGCAGGCGCGACGCCGGCGTGCGCCGGCGCGGGGAGCGCGGGGTTCGAGCGTCATGGCGCCAAGTCTAACTCGCACTTAAGGCGATCGCCGGACGAGTTCGGACCGCCCCCCGCGCGGGCCCGGCGCTTGCCCCGCGCGGCGGGCCTCCGTACCCTCGCCCGAATGCGCTGGGCTGGGCGCGTCCCCTTGCACCTCGGCCTTCCGGTCGCGCTCGCGGCGGGAGTGCGGCTCGCGCATTTTCTTTTCCTCGCGGCCCGCGACCCGCTGTTCCGCCACCCGGTCGTGGACAGCCTGTACCACGCGCGCGAGGCGCTGGCGATCCTCGAGCGCGGCGTCCTGCTGCCCGGCTCCGGGGCGTTCTACAAGGGGCCGCTCTACTCCTACATCCTCGCGGCGGACTTCGCCGCGTTCGGCGCGGCGGCAGGCGTCGCGGCGGGCCGCCTGTTCTCGTTGCTCTGCGGGTGCGCCGCGGTCTACCTCGCCGCGCGAATCGCCGAGCGGCTCGGCGGGCCGCGCGCGGCGATGATCGCCGGCGTCGCCTTCGCCCTGTACGGGACGGCGGTTTTCTACGACACCGCGCTGCTGCAGGTCTCGCTGACCGTGCTCCTGCTGCTCGCGGCGGCCGACCGGCTGATGGCGGCGGGCGCGGGCGCGCGGCCGGAGCGCCGGCTGGCGTGCGCCGGCGCGCTGCTCGGCCTCTTGGCCCTCGCGCGTGCCGACGGCCTGTTGGCGCTCGCCGGCGGTGCCGTGTGGGCGGCTTTCGCCGCCCGGCGCGGCGCGTGGCCCGGTCTCGGGGCGGCGCGCGCGCTGGCGCTGGTCGTCGTCCCGGCCGTCGTCGTGATCGCGCCCGCGACGTTCCGCAACGCGGTGCTGGAGCGCGACCCGGTGCTGATCTCCTGGAACGGCGGGATCAACCTGTTCATGGGGAACGACCCGGCATTCGACCAGGCCTCCGGCAACTGGCACCCGGACCTGAGCTGGATGCGCCTGTACGACGCGCCGGCCGACCTCGGTCTGGCGCGCGGCGCCGATCACCAGCGCTTCTTCGTGCGCCAGGCGCTCGGCGCGGCGCTCGAGCACCCGGCGCGCACCGCGCGCATCCTGGCGCGCAAGGCGCTCCTCCTCTTCGGCGCCTACGAGATCGCCAACAACCAGCGCTACGACGAGGCGCGGGCGCATTCGCCCGTGCTGGCGGTCCTCATGTTCCACGCGGGCCGCTTCAGCCTGCCGTTCAGCGTCGCCGGCCCGCTGCTGGCGGCGGGGCTCGTGCTCGCGGCCGGCCGCCTGCGCGCCCCGGCCGGGCCGCTGGCCGCGCTCGCCACGGCCTGGGCGCTCACGCCGGTGCTGTTCTTCAACACGGCGCGCTTCCGCCTGCCGGCGATCCTGCTCCTGCTCCCGCTCGCGGCGGCCGGCTGGGCCGCCCGCCCCGCCGCGGGCGACCGGCGCCGCGCCGGCCTCGCGGCCGGGGCCGCGCTCTTGGTGCTCGCCGTGGGGATCGCGACGTTCCCGGCCCACCCGCAGCTGCCGCCGTCCGAAGAGCTGAACCTGGCCGACGTGGCGGACCAGGAGGGCCGCGAAGCCGACGCGCTGGCCTGGCGCCGCCGCGCGGTCGAGCGCGATCCGCGCGATCCGTTGGCGCGCGTCCGCTTGGCCGATACGCTGCGCGTGAACGGTCGCTGCGACGAGGCGCTCGCGCACTACGCCGCGGTCACCGAGCGCGACGACCTCGCCGCGGAGTGGCGCCTGGCGGCGATCCGCTCGATGGCGCGCTGCCTCGCCGCGCTCGGGCGCCCCGCGCAGGCCGTGGATTGGTACGAGCGCTTCCTCGCCGCCGATCCCGACCAACCGCGGACCGGGACCCGCCCGGACTTCCACCTGCGCGGCGTGCCGCCGCTGCAGGCGTGC
>JAGOJY010000063.1:6579-21241 GCA_017994815.1 Acidobacteriota bacterium | reverse complement strand
GCTCCGGGGCACCGCACGCGCTTTCCACGGCGGCCGCACCGACGGCGCCGCTCAGCACGCGCGCCAGGAACACCGCCGGCTCGCGGCAGCTGATCGCCTCGAGCCGCCCGTTGGGCGCCACCTCGGGGCTGTCCCCGCCGCCGCCGGGCAGGATCGGCTCCGAGGCCGGCGCGTCCTTCTCCTGCGCCTCGAGCGTCCACTTGCCCGACTCCACCGTCATCGTCGCGCCCGCCGGCCCGGAGGCCAGCACCACGACCGATTCGGCGACCCCCGCGGGCGTGTCCTCGGAAACGTCGTAGCGCGCGTGGTACGCGGTTTCCAGGCCGATCGGCCGCCCGCCGGAAAGGGCGAGGAGCGTCTCGCGCGCGAGGACCTGGCCCTTTTCGCGGTCCACCGCGTCGAAAGTGTCCGCGCGCGCCAGGTCGCCGCTGGTCGGATCGAACTGGGACCAGCCGACGCGCCGGACGCCCTTGAGCACCTCGATCTGCGGCAGGGCCTCGAACAGCGGGCCCGCCAGCGCCGCGGCCCGTCGCTCGGGCGTGATCAGCGTGGTCGCGAACTCCCGGACATCCTGCGCGGCCGGCGGACGCGACCAGCGGTCCTCGGGCGGCCAACCGGAAACCGCCTGGCGCAAGGAGTCGAGCACGATCACGCCCGCGTCGCGGCGCGCCTGCTCGGCCCGCGCGTCCAGGCGCTGGCGCGCCCGCATCAGCGCGTCCTCGCGCAGCGGCATCGAGCGGACGGAGGAAACCGAGCCCTCGACGACCTGCCAGGCGGCGAGAGCGTTCCCGGACGGGACGCTCGCGCGGAGAACGAGCGCGCCGCCGCGCGAGCCCGCCGGCTCGACCTCGACCTTGCAGGCCGCGTCCTTGCCCACGGTCACGTCGAGCCGCTGGCGCAGGCTCCCCTCGCCCACCCTCAGCGCCTCGGCCAGGACTTCCAGCGCCGCCGCGTGCTGCCGCGCCTCGGCGGCCGAGAAGCGGAAGGCCAGCGCGAGTCCGACGGTGTCGTCCTCGCGCGCGTCGCGGGTGACGACGAGCCCCGCCGGGAGCGGCGCGGGGTCCTCCGCGGCCGGCGGCGGGGCCGCGCTCCCGAGGCGCCCCCCGAGCGCGACCGCCACGCGCTCCGCGAGGCCCGGCGGGCCGGCGACCCGCGCCCGGACCGGGGCCCGCCGGACGTTGGCCAGGACCGCCTCGATCCCGGCCCGGTCCAGTTCCGCGAGCACGCCCGGGGGCGGCCAGCCCGACCACGGCCCGTCGAACGACGGGAACGCCAGGCCCAGCACGGCCTGGCGGCTGACCTCCAGCGCGTCGTCCCAGCGTTCGGAACTGCGCCGGCCCTGGGCATCGAGCAACGCTTCCACTTCTTCGTTCGCGCCGGGCGTCCGGGGCGAGGCCAGCGCCACGAGGATCCGCGCGAGCCGCTCCCCGTCGCCCTCGGGCGACATCGCCCCGACCGCGACGGCTTCCGGCAACACCTCGACCAAGGGACGCCAGCCGGGCTCGGCCGCGAGCACGGCATCGACCGCGGCGTGCGCCGCCGCGGCCGCGCTCCCCGGCGAGAGCCCCTGCGTCTCGAGGACGGCGGGACCGGGCCACAGCACCACGCCGGCGACGCCCGCCCGCGGGGCGAGCGTGCCCGCGACGCTCCCGCCCGGTCCGGCGGACTCGGTCGCCAGCCGGGGCACCTCGCGCGGCGCCGCGAGGCCGAACGTGCCGCACGCTGCCGCGAGCAGCGCGGGAAGGAAGTGTTTCCGAATCCGGGCACCAAATCGCGTCTGGCTGGGCCGCATGGGCCCGGATTGTACGATGGGGATCTCCGCTCCGAGCGACGAGTTCGCGCCGCGCCCTTGTCCAAACGATCAAAACCGGGCTGTTACGAGTGACACGTCACGCGGCGCATGGTAAAAACCGTCCATGGATCTGACGGTTCTCTGGGTCGTCCTGGCGACGATCGCGGTCACGCTCCTCGCCGTTCTCACGGGTTACATCGTTTCGACAATGGCCGCGCTCAAGGGTACCGTTCGGGAGTTGAACCGACTGCTGGTCGAACTCAGGCCCGGGCTCGAAGACACGGTCGAGCACATGCGAATCATGAGCGGCAACGTCGCGCAGGCTTCGATGCTCGTCGGCGAGCTCGGAAACCTCGCGGGCCCGGTGCAGCAGGGTGTGAGCCGGATCTCCCGGGTCGTCCCGCTGCTCACCGGAGGTGCAGCGCTGTTCGCCGCATTTCGTGCCATGAGATCCCGACGTGACACGCATCGCAGGAGGAAGAGCAGATGAATGAAGAAGAAAGGGGCGGGACCTCCAGCCTCGCCATCCTGGGCGCGTTCGTCCTGGGTGGGCTGATCGGCGCGGGCATCGCGCTTCTGACCGCACCAACGACGGGCCGCGAAGCGCGCGAGCACGTCGGCCGCTGGGCTCGCGATACCTCGGACAAGGCCCGCCAAAGGGCCGGCCAGTTCGCGCGCGACGCCGGCGAGCGCGTCAAGAGCGCGGTCGGCAGCGCACGCGAGAAGCTCGGGCGCACCGAGCAGGCCGTGGACGACACCGTCGAGAACATCTGAACGCCGCCGGGCGGGGCCCGTCCCCGCCCGGTTCCGTCCCCTCGCGCACCCCCGGTTGCCGGCGCCGACGCGCCGGCAATCCGTCTCCGCCAGGCCTTCGCCCGGTCGCCGGCGCGTGATCGTTTGCGCGGGTGGGACGGGTATTGCGCCGCCCGCGTCCGGTTTCGATCGCGGGATGGGCTAACCCCAATCGTGACTGAATTTGCACCTTCCGCGGACGCCCCGACCGGCGTAACACCCTACTGGCCGGCACCTCCGGGGAGGGGTCGCCAGCCGTCCGGCCTGGTCGCTACCGGGCGGCTCACGGTCAGAGAGGAGGAGGGGTGGTCCTTGGGTGCAAGCGATTCGGGCACTACCTCCGCGCACTGCGCGAGGCGCGCCGGCTGACGCTGGAAGACGTCGAGCGGCTGACGCTCGAGGAGCCCGAGCCGGTGACGCGGAGCCTCTTGTCGCGCCTGGAAAACGGGCGCGCGCGGATCTCGACGTTGAAGCTGATGGCGCTGTCGCGGCTGTACCGCGTGCGACTCGGCCTGTTGGCCGAGCGGCTCGAGCTCGACCACGAGCTCGAGCGGCTCGAGCACGAGAAGGTCGAGAGCTGGCCGCCGGACGAGCTGCTCGCGCAGGCCGCGCAGGCCGGCGGTTCGGGGCAGGTCCACCGCGCCCTGCTGCTGTACGAGCAGGCCGAGCTGCGCTCACTGGAAGCCGGCGGCGACGCCAACGTCCGGGTGCGCGCTCGGCTGGGCGTGGCGCGGGCGCTCGCGGCCGACAGCCGCTTCCGCACGGCGCGCTCGGTGCTGGAGGACGTGCTCGGCGAGAAGCTCGACGACGTGCACCGCGCGTGGGCCTTCTTCCTCCTCGCGCGCACGTCGCTGCACCTCGAGCAGCCGCTGTTGGCGAACGCGGCGTTCCTCTCGCTGCAGCAGGTGCCGCGGCCGTGGCCGCCGGAGATCGACGCCGCCGCTCCCGGCCTCGAGGCCGAACTCCTGATGGCGGACGGGAAACTGGAGCAGGCGTGCACGACCTGGCTCGCCGCGCTCGACGCGGCCCGCCGCTCGACGAACACGCAGTTCGAAACCTACGCGATGTTGCGCCTGGGCGAGACCGAGCGACGCCGCGCCCGGCTCGGGCCGGCCGCGGACTGGAACCGCCGCGCCCGCAGCGCGGCCGAGGCCGCGGGGCTGACGCAACTCCTGGTGCAAGCGCTGATCGAGGAGGGTCGCATCGCCTGCGCCCGGCGCCGCGCCGACGTCGCGCGCGCGACGTGGACGCAGGCGCGCCGGCTTGCGCGGCGGCTCGACCTGCACGGCGAGCTGTTCTCGATCTACCTCGAACTGTGGCGCCTCGCCGCCCGCGAGAACAACGCCAACGAGTCGCGCGCGGCCCTGCGGGCGCTGCGCCACGCGGCGCGCTTTCTCGAAACGCTCCCGGCCGAAGCGCAGGACGCGCGCGAGCACCTCGAGCTCTTCCGCGGCTACGGACGTCCGGCCGAGAAGGAGGTCGGCGCATGAAACCCCGACTGCACTCCCTGCTCTTCCCCGTTGCGTGCGCCGCCCTTCTGGCGCCGGCAACCTTGGCGGACCCGCAACCCTCCTTGCCACCGGCCTACGCCGACCTGTTCCACCACAACGGCGGCGGCGACGGCGGGAGTCCCTGGCCGACGATCACGGTCGGTCGCATCGACGGCACGATGCGTCCGCAAGCCGACGCCGGCAGCGCCGGCAACGGCACCGTGTTCACGTGGGCCGACTGGGACGGGTCGGACCGCGAGATCGCGGTCGCGCGGCTCACACCGGACGGCACGTTCGTCGAGCGGATCACGCGCAACGCCGCGAGCGACGTGCAGCCGCACCTGCTGTTCGGACCGCAGGGGCAGACCGCCGTCATGTGGCTGCGCGAAGCGCGCGGCCGCCGCACCGTTCTGGCGCAGTTCCTCGGGCCGGATGGCGCCGGGGCGACCGGAGCACCGCGCGTGCTCGCGCGGCTCGGCGACGGCGTCGAGGCCGTGACGGCCCACGTGGACGGTCCCGGCGCGATCGTCGTGGCCCGCGCGGTGCGGCGCGGCGAATCCGTCGTCCTGGAAGTCGGCACTCCGGAGGACGGCTTCGTCCCGCTGGCCATGGCGCCGCGGGCCGCGCCGTTCGAGTTCACGTTCCGGCTGGTCCGCGGGCGGCTCGCGCTGTTGTGGGTCGAGGGCCCGGAACTGTGGGGCGCCGTCTCGCGCGACGCGGCCGGGAGCTGGTCGAGCCCGGTCTACATCCCGCGCACCCCGTGACCGGACGAGTTGCTCAGGCGGGGCCGGCGATGCGGCGCAGGTAATCGAAGCCGTAGATCCCGGTGTCGTGGCCGTCGGAGAAGCGAAACTGCACGGCGTAGTGCCCGACCGGCGCCCAGTTCACGACCTGGATGTCGTCGGGCACGCGCCCGGGGACGAGCCGCGGGGTGCCGGTGATCTCGTCCACGCACTGCGCGCAGGGGCACGCCAGGCGCAGCGCGCGGGCGCCGACGTAGTCTTCGCGGCCGTCGGGCCACGCCACGCCGACCTCGCCCGACGGGAAGATCTCGATCGCGCGCGGCCGGGGCGATCCCTCGCCGCTCATGCTCCCGCCTCCTCGTCCGGGAACTCCGGCAGGTCGGCGGGAGCGGGGCCGGTCGCGGCGACGACCGTGGTCGTGATCCCGCCACGCACGTTGAACTCGCCGCAGACCCGCATCCACGCCGGCCGGCAGGCCGCGGCGAGATCCTCGAGCACCCGGTTGACCACGGCCTCGTGGAACGCCCCCGCGTCGCGCCACGACCAGAGGTACTGCTTGAGCGACTTCAACTCGACGAGGCTCTCGCCCGGCACGTAGTCGATGCGGATCGTCGCGAAGTCCGGCTGGCCCGTCCGCGGGCACAGGCAGGTGAATTCCGGCGAGACCATCCGGACCCGGTACGGCCGGCCGGGGGCCGGGTTCGGCACGGTCTCGAGTTCGCGCGCGGGTTTCGAGGACATGTCGGGGTCTCCGGGCGAAGGATCGCGGCCGCGACCCTGGCCCGCAAGTGCCCGGCCCCGGCGGGCGGTCGCGGCGCGGCGCGCAAGACGATGCAGATCAAGAACTTGGCCCTCCGGGTGCGCCGGCTCCGGGCGCCACGGCGCCGCCCGGGGCCCACCGGCGGCGGGGAACCTACATTTCCCGCGACCCCGGACGAAGAGATCTTCGAGGCTTGGCCTCGGAGGGGAGCTTCGATGACGTTCACGGTGGCATCCTGCCCGGTCGACTTGCAGGAGGCGCTCGGCCGCACCGGCGACGACCGCGACTTCTTCCTCGAGCTGTTGGACCTGTTCCTCGGCGACACCGGCGACCAGCTCGGGAGCCTGCGCCGAGCCGTCGCGACCGGCGATTCCGCGACGGTGGTCTCCGTCTCGCACGCGATGAAGGGCGCGGCCGCCAACCTCGCCGCCGCGCGAGTCCGGGAGGCGGCGCTCGCGATCGAGAAGTCCGGGCGCGAGGGCGCCGTGTCGGCGCTCGATCCCTTGATCGATCGATTGGCCGCGGAGATCGCGGTGCTGCGCGAGTACCGCGCCACCCTGTGAGGGACCGTGCGGATCCTGATCGCCGACGATGAGATCGTTTCGCGCAAGCTGCTGACCGCGGTCCTGCGCCAGATGGGTCACGAAGTGGTGTCCGCGCGCGACGGCGCCGAAGCCTGGCAGCTCCTGCAGCGCGAGACGATCGGGCTGGTGATCGCGGACTGGATGATGCCGCGGATGGACGGACTGGAGCTGATCCGGCGCATCCGCAGCGCGCCGGACGAGCGCGACGAGCAGCACTACATCTACGTCATCCTGCTGACAGGGCGCACCGACCGGCAGGACATCATCCGCGGGTTGCAGGCCGGCGCCGACGACTACATCACGAAGCCGTTCGACCGCGACGAGCTGATCTTCCGCATCCGCGCCGGGGAGCGCGTGCTGGACCTCGAGCGCAAGCTGGCGCAGCAGAACCGGATCCTGCAGACGATGGCGCTGATCGACGGCCTGACGGCGATCGGGAACCGGCGGGCGTTCGACGAGCAACTGCGCCAGGTCTTCGAGCTGGGGCGCCGGTTCGGCCGCCAGTTCAGCGTCGCGATGATCGACATCGACCACTTCAAGCGCTACAACGACGCGCTGGGCCACGAGGCCGGTGACGGTGCGCTGCGCGCCGTGGCGCAGGTGCTCGCGGAGACGATCCGCACGTCGGACCAGGTGTTCCGCTACGGCGGCGAGGAATTCGCCTGCCTGTTCGGCGAGATCGGCCCCGCCGGCGCGCAGACCGCCGCCGAGAGGCTGCGCGAGGCGGTCGAAACCGCGGGCATCCCGCACCCGGACAACCCGCCGCTGCAGGTGGTGACGGTCAGCGTCGGTCACGCGAGCTACCTTCCCGGCGCGCCCGGAGGCGCGGAACAGGTGGTGCGGGCGGCGGACCAGGCGCTGTACGCGGCCAAGAACGCCGGGCGCAACCGCACCGCGGGCGCCAGCCTGCCGGAGGCCGAGCCGGCCGGTGCGGCGCGTGGCGATTCCAGCGGCGGACTTCCATAATCCTCCGTCCGGAGGACGCATGAAGATCCGCATCGATTACTGCTCGGTCTGAAACTACCAACCGCGCGCCGCGAGTCTCGCGGCCTACCTGCAGCAGAAGCTGGGAGTCGCCCCGGAGCTGAAGGCCGGCTCGGGCGGCGTGTTCGACGTCTGGGCCGACGGCAAGCGCGTGTTCAGCAAGCACGAGGAAGGCGACTTCCCGGACGAAGGCGACGTCCTTCGGCGCATCCGGGGCGCGCGCTGAGTGCCCGGTTCCATGAACGGAACGAGGGCGCTGAGCGTCTGGCCGCCCCCCGGACGCGCTGATATGCTGCCCGCCGAGGAGGACGCGTGACGGCCGGCCCGCGCGGACCCCGCGATGATTTCTTCTGTTGGAAGTTCGGGGTCTGGTACAACATGCAGGATTGCGTGCGCCGTCACGCGTGGCGGACGACCGCCGAGTGCGCCGAGTGCAGCCAGGGCTGCGGCAACCTGCGCCTGTTGGGCACCGTGCCGCCGAAGCCGCGCTGGGCCGAGATCCTCTCGATGGCGGTCGGCGAACCGGAACGCTCCGAACGCTGATGGCGGCGCGCGCGGCGGTGCCGGCGGAAGTCCGCGCCCTGGTCAAGACCGAGTTGCACCAGCACGTCGACGGCTCGATCCCGCTCAAGACACAGTGGCAGATGCTCGTGCGCCACGGCCTGAACCCGGTGGCCACGTTCCCCGAGATGCGGCGCCGGCTCGAGCTGCAGCCCGACGAAGAGGGCTCGCTCCTGGCGTACCTCGACAAGTTCTATTACCCGCTGTGGATCACCCAGTTCTACGAGAACATCCAGATCGCCGCCGAGGCGATCGTCCGGGACGCGCTGCGCCACAACGTGCGCACGCTGGAACTGCGCTACTCGCCGTTGATCCACACCTACGCCGGGCTGACCGTGCGGCAGGCGATCCGCGCCGTGCTCTCCGGGTTCAACCGCGTGGTGCGCGAGCAGCCGGACATCCGCTGCGGGCTCGTCGTCATCGCCATGCGCCAGCACGGGCCGCACATCGCCAAGATCCTGGCGCGGCAGGCGATCGGCGAGGCCGAGCACCTGCACGACCGGACGGGGGTGGTCGGGTTCGACATCGCCGGGCCGGAGCGCGGCAACCCGCCGCACCTGTTCCGCGAGGCGTTCGCGATCGCGCGGGCCGGCGGGCTCGGCCTGACGGTCCACGCCGGCGAGGACGCCGGGCCGGAGTACGTCTGGCAGGCGATCGACGAGGTCGGGGCGGGCCGCATCGGCCACGGCTGCTCCGCGGTGCAGGACCGCGAGCTGGTGCGCCGGCTCGCGCGCGACCGCGTGCTGGTCGAGTGCTGCCCGACCAGCAACTACCAGACCGGCGCCGTCGCGCGCGGCGCGCCGCACCCGATCCTGCAGTTCCTCGAGGCCGGCGTGCCGGTCGCGCTGTGCACCGACAACCCGACCGTCTCGCGCACCGATCACGACATCGAGTCCGCGCGGCTGCTCCCGGTGCTCGGCGCCGACGGGCTCGCCCGGCTGGCCGAGATCCACGCCGGCGCGGTGCAACACGCCTTCATCCGCCGCCCCCCGGCCTCGGGCGGACCCGCGGCGTCGCGTGAACAGGCGCTCTGAGCGGCGCGCACCGCGGCTGGCCGGCGCGCTGGCGCTGGCCGCGCTGGCGCTCGGATGGGCGCTCGCCGCGCGCGGCCAGGCCGCCGGGCAGGAGCCCGGCGAGCCCGCCGCCGGCGCGCCGACCGACCCGGGCCCGCTGCCGCCGGAGCTGGCGGCCACGATGGGAGCGAAGGCCGCCGGCTACATGCGGCGCGCGCTCGGCTTCACCTGCCTCGAGCGCGTGCGGGCCACGCGTTACCACGGGGACGAGGCCGGCAACGAGAAGGTCAACGAGCTGGAGTACCTGCTCGTGCGCGATCCGAGCCAACCGGCCGGGGTGCGCGCGGTCCGCTCGCGCCCCGGCTCGCGCGGGCAGGAGGTCTCCAGCGAGCTGCACGTGCCGGATCCGCACCTGTGGACCCAGCTTTTCGACCCGGCGATCCGCTCCACGCTGCGCTTCCGGGTCGGCGCCTGGCGCACCACGCCGTACAAGCTGGTGATCCCGATCGAGTGGGAGTCGGCGGCGCCGGTGTTCGAGGGGCGCCGGATCACCGAGTGGTCGGGAACGGTCCTCGTCGAGTACAAGACCGGCAACCTGGTCCACCTCACCGCGCACCCCAACCTGCAGGACGAACGGCTGCAGGCCGAGCTGCAGCGCTACCTCACGGCGTTCCGCATCATGGGCATCGCGACGGTCGCGCCGCCGCGGGGCCAGGAACTCGACGTCTTCTTCGAGTACGAGCACGACAAGTTCACCTACCCCACGCGGATGGAACTGACCTGGTTCCAGCAGGTGCACCGCGACGCGCGCTCGATCGTCAGCCGGCAGGCGGTCGACTACGGCGAGTACCGGTTCTTCGGGACGCGCGTGCGCGACCGGATCCCGCCGCTGCTCTACCCCGGGCCGGCCGGGAGCCCGCCCCCGGGCAGCCTGAAGACCGAACCGCCCCCGGCGGACGACGAGGGCGACTGACCCAGCGGGCCGGTCGCCGAGGCCCCGGCTTGCCGCGACCGCGGCCGTTCCTATAATCCCCCGGTTGTCATGTTCGGGCCGGGGCGCGACGGATGATCGAAGTCGACTCGCTGCTCAAGACGTTCGGCGAGACCCTCGCCGTGGACCGGGTGAGCTTCGCCGCCCAGCCGGGGGAGATCCTCGGCGTGCTCGGGCCGAACGGCGCCGGGAAGACGACCACGCTGCGCATCCTGTGCGGCTACCTCGCGCCGACCGCGGGCACGGCCCGCGTGCAGGGGCTCGATGTCGTCGAGCGCTCGCTCGACGTGCGGCGCCGGATCGGCTACCTGCCGGAGAACTTCCCGCTCTACCCCGAGATGAAGGTCGGCGAGTACTTGCGCTTCCGCGCCGCGCTGAAGGGCATCCCGCGCCGTCGCCGCGCGGCCGAGGTCGCGCGCGTGCTGGGGCTGTGCGGGCTGGAGGCGGTCTCGCACCGGACGATCGGCACGCTCTCCAAGGGCTACCGCCAGCGGGTCGCGCTGGCCGACGCCCTCGCCGGCGAGCCGCCGGTTCTCGTGCTGGACGAGCCGACGACCGGGCTGGACCCGAACCAGGCCTACGACATCCGCCAGCTCATCCGCTCGTTCCGCGGCGGGCACACGATCCTCCTCTCCTCGCACATCCTCAGCGAGGTGGAGCAGATCTGCGATCGCGTGGTGATCTTCCGGCGCGGCAAGGTGATCGCCGAGGACACCCCCGCGGCGCTTTCGGGCCGCGTGCGCGCCGGCGAAACCGTCAGCGTGGAGTTCGCGGCGGGCGAGCGCGAGGCGCTTTTGGCGCGGTTGCCCGCCGGGGTGACGGTCGCGGCGGTCGAGGATCTCGGCGACGGCTGGTGCCGGGCCAGCCTCGAGGCCCCGGCCGACCCGCGCGCGGCGATCTTCCGCGCCGCGGCGGACGCCGGGCTGACGCTGCGCGAGCTGTCGCGGCGCACGCTCAGCCTCGAGGAGATCTTCCACGAGCTGACCACGCAAGCCGAGAGCCCCGCCGCCGGTCCGAGCGACGGCGAGCCGCCGGCCGCGGAAGGAGCCGAGGCATGAGGAGCCTCGCCCTGGTCGGGCTGATCGCCG
The DNA here is from genome assembly GCA_017994815.1 of Acidobacteriota bacterium. Lineage (GTDB taxonomy): Bacteria > Acidobacteriota > Polarisedimenticolia > J045 > J045 > JAGOJY01. Next base: position 10,443 of record JAGOJY010000063.1, on the reverse strand, counting down.
GGCGGGAGATCCGCTCGTACTTCCTGCAGCCGCTGGCGTGGGTCGTGCTGACGGTGCTTCTGGCGTTCAACGGCTACGCGTTCAGCTCGATCGTCTCGCTGCCCGGCATCTCCTCGGCACCGGCACTGGAGATCCAGCGCTTCCTGTTCACCACGCTGCTGTTCTGGTTCCCGCTGCTGGTGTTCCTGCCGGTGGTCGCGATGCGGCTGGTGGCCGAGGAGCGGCACAGCGGGACGCTGGAAACGCTGCTGACGGCGCCGGTGACCGAGAACCAGGTCACGCTCGGCAAGTACCTCGCGGCGCTGTTCTTCTACATCGTGATGACCTGCCCGTTCGTGCTGTACCTCGGCCTGCTCGACGTCTTCGGCGAGGTCGACTGGCGGGCCGGCGCGGCGGGGCTGCTCGGGCTGTGGGTCATCGGCGCCTACCTGCTCGCGGTCTGCCTGTGCGCCTCGTCGTTGACCAAGAACCAGATCGTCGCCGCGATCATCGGCTTCGTCGCCGCGCTGTTCCTGTACGTGGCCCCGCTCCTCGCGCAGATCCTCGCCCGGGCCGACGCGTGGCGCGACGTGTGGGACTACTTCAACCTGATCACCTCGATGGAGGACTTCTCCAAGGGACTCATCGACTCGCGCCGGCTGCTCTACCCGCTGACGGGCACGGTGTTCTTCCTCTTCGCGACCGCGCGGCTGATCGAGGCCGCCAAGGGGAGATGAGCATGGCGATCTCGCGCCGCACGCTGGCCCGGGGAAACATCGCGCTCGCGCTCGGCGCCGCGCTGGCCCTGTTCGCGCTCGTCAACTACCTCGCGCTGCGGCACTACACGCAGTGGGACTGGACCGCCGGCCGGCTCTACAGCCTCTCGGGCCAGACCGAATCGGTGCTCGGCAAGCTCTCGCAGAACGTGCGCATCGTCTCGTTCCTGACCGAGGGGCCGCAGGCCGGGGCCGACGCCCTGGAGCAGATCCGCACGCTGCTCGCGGCGTACCAGGCGCGCAACACCGGCAAGATCCAGGTCGAGTACCTCGACCCGCTGCGCGACCCGGTGCGGGCGCGGGCGCTGCTCGAGGAGTTCTCGATCGACCCGCGCTCCGACAGCATCGACGTCGTCGTCGTCGAGAGCGGCAGCCGCCGCAAACAGGTGCGGCTGGACGAGATGGTCGAGTTCGACGCCGGCTCGCCGATGGGCGGGCCGCCGCCGGTCAAGAGCATCACCGCGGAGCAGGCGTTGACTTCCGCGATCGTCGGCGTGACGCGTTCGCGCAAGCCGACGGTCCGCTTCGCCGGCGGCCACGGCGAGCGGGACTTCCGCGCCGCCGACGAGAGCGGGCTGTCGCGGCTGGTCGAGGCGCTCAAGCGCCAGGACATCGACGTCGAGGCCTGGGACGCGCTCGGTTCGAACGCGGTCCCGGAAGGGACCGACCTCGTCGTCGTCGCCGCCCCGGCGCAGGCGTGGCTCGGCGCGGAGCGGGACGCGCTGGCGCGCTACCTGGAGCAGGGCGGCCGGGCGTTCCTGCTCCTCGAACCGCAGTTCCAGCGCGGCGCGGGCGGGAAGCTCGTCCCGAGCGGGCTCGAACCGCTGCTCGAGGCGTGGGGAGTGGCCGCGAACGACGACATCGTCATCGACACCGAGCGCGGCCTGCCGTTCTTCGGACCCGAGACGTTCTACGCCCAGCCGGTCGGCGGGCACCCCGTCACATCCTCGCTGGCGGGGCAGCCGGTGCTGATCGAGCTGGCGCGCTCGCTGGCCCCGGCGCAACCGCCGCCACAGGGCCTCGCCACCGCCACCTTGATCGACACCAGCGGCTCGGCATGGGGCGAGACGGCGCTCGACCGCCTGCAGGAAGGCGTCGCGCCCGACGACAGCGACCACAAGGGCCCGCTGACACTCGCCTACGCCGCGGCGCGCTCCGCCGCCGCCAGCGCGAAGGGCGACGGCGCGCCGGCCCCGGCGAACGAACCGGCCGGGCGGGTGGTCGTCACCGGCGACGTCGACATGGCGTCCAACGCCGTGCTCGACCAGCTCGGCAACCGCGGGTTCGTCCTCAACGGCATCTCGTGGCTGATGGAAGAAGAGCGCTCGCTGGGCATCCCGCCGAAGGACCGCATGCTGAGCCGGCTGTTCCTGTCGGTCGAACAGGTGCGCTGGCTGTTCGTGCTGACCTCGCTGGCGCTGCCCCTGGCCGCGGTCGCGGTGGGCCTCGGCGTCTGGTGGCGCCGCCGGGGTTGACCGGGTGAAGCCGCGCACGACGCTCGTCCTGCTCGTGCTGGCGCTCGCGCTGGGCGCCGTCGTCTTCTTCTGGGAGCGCAAGCTCCCGGGGACGTCCGAGATCGCCGAGCGCGCGAACCACCTGCTGCCCGACGTCGCGGCCGACGACGTCACGCGGCTGACCTTGGTGCGCCCCGCGGGACGGCTCGTGGCCGAGCGCGACGGCGAGGGCTGGCGCCTGAGCGAGCCCGTGCGCGACCGCGCCGACGTCTTCGCCGTCAAGGGACTGATCGAGCAGGTCATCGAGGCGCGCGTCGCGTCGCGCCTTCCCGCAGCCGAGATCCAGGGCGGCGACAAGGCGACCGGTCTGGCCGAGCCCCAGCTGAAGGTCGTGCTCGCGACCGCCGCGGGTGAGAGCACGGTCGCGCTCGGGGCCGAGGCGCCGGGGGGGCTGCGCTACGCGCGGTCCGGCACGGGCGGCGAGATCGCGCTCGTCGACGCCGCGCTCGCCGAGCAGTTGGAGCGCCCGGCGGCGGAGCTGCGCGACCACGGGCTGTTCGACCTGTCCACCACCGACGTCGGCAAGTTCACGGTCGAGCGCGAGGGACGGCGCGAGTTCGCGTTCGAGCGCCGCGACGGCGAATCGTGGTGGATCGTCCAGCCGATCCAGGACGCGGCGGCGGACTCGGAAGTCACCGGGGCCCTGTCGCGCGTCCTCGCGATCCGCGCCGCGGAGTTCCTCGACCAGCCGCCGCCCGCGATCGACCTCGGCCTCGACCCGCCGCGCTTCGCGGTGCGCCTCGTGCGCGCCGGCAAGGACGAGCCCGCGGGGGCGCTTTTGGTCGGCAACCCCTCCGGCGAGGGCAGCGCGCGGCGCTACGCGCGCGCCGAGGGTCGCGACGCGCTGGTCACGATCGACGCCGCCGAGATGCTGCGCGACTGGGACAAAGAGGCCACGGCCTGGCGATCGACACTGGCCCTGGACTTCTCGGCCTGGGACGTCACCGACGTCGAGCTCGAGCGCGACGGCACCACGGTCCGCTTCGCGCGCGAAGGCCAGGGCGAGCCGGACGATACGTGGAAGCTGCGCGCGCCGGACGGCTTCCCCTTCGACGCGGCCCAGGCGCGCGACGTCGTGTCGAACCTCGGCCGCGTCGAGGCGCGGCGGCTGGTGGACGACCTCACGCCGGCGGCGGCCGGGCTCGAACGGCCCGCGGCGCGCTTCGCCGTGACGCTGAAGGTGGCCGACCAACCGCCGCGGCGGCAGGAACTCGTGATCGGCGGACCGGCCGGCGAGGGCGAGGTCTACGCGCGCCGCACCGGGCGCACGCCGCTCCTCGTCATCGACGCCGAAACGGCGCGGATGATTGACCCGGCGCGGCTGCAACCGGCCCGGCCGCCCGCCGGCGACACGCCGAAGGAGTAATCACTCCGCGTCGTCCGGCGGCCCGCCGGCGCGCGCGACCTGGTCGCCGCGCACGCGCGAGGCGTCGAACTTCTTGGCCGCCGCGAGCATCTTGTCCAGCGCCGGCTCCAACGGCGGGGCGTCGCCGCGGTGGAACCGCACCGGGTTCACCCGGGCGACGACGAACGCCCTGAGGTACGGGCTGTCGAAGCCGCGCTCCTTGAGCGCGCGCACCGCCTCGCCCACCGCG
>JAGOJY010000063.1:0-6479 GCA_017994815.1 Acidobacteriota bacterium | reverse complement strand
CGGCTCCAACGGCGGGGCGTCGCCGCGGTGGAACCGCACCGGGTTCACCCGGGCGACGACGAACGCCCTGAGGTACGGGCTGTCGAAGCCGCGCTCCTTGAGCGCGCGCACCGCCTCGCCCACCGCGTCGTCGATTTCGAGCAGCCGCGCCGCGAACCGCTCGCGCTCGGCGAGCGCCTGCGGCAGCGGCAGGTCGAGGAACCGATCGCAGCGTCGCAGCAGCGGGTGGTAGGCCCCACCGGAGAAGCGGCCGCGCTTCTCGTAGCACAGCCCGAGCGTCAAAAACGGCGCTTCCTCGAACGCCAGCTCGTGCTCGCTCTCCGGCCGCGGGTCGAGATCCGCCAAGGCGCGCGCCATCCGCACGACCTCCAGCGACTTCTCGCGGATGTTGTGCGCCTTCTCCGTGTTGAGCGCGAGGATGCGGTACGCCAGCGACTCGTCCGGCAGCACCAGCGCCACGACCGAGCGCGCGCCGAGCCCGCGCAGCGCCGCCAGCCGGTGGTGCCCGTTCGGCGTCCAGTACCCGTCCCGCGAGCGCACGACGGTGATCGGGTCGATGAAGCGCTCGAGCCGGCCGATCACGTCCGCCAGGCGCCGCACGTGCGTCTCCGACAAATCGCGCTGGAACGGCGTCGGCTCGACCTTGTCGATCGGCAGGGCGGCGAGGACCTGCCAGTGCCCGCCGAACGGGTCGCGGTAGCGCGCGAGGACGCCCCCGCCGTCGCGCTCGATCGCCGCGCACAACTCCTCGACCTCGCCCGGGGCCGGGCCGGCGAGGTCCGGCGCCGCGAGCCCGCGCGAGGCGGGCTCGGCGGCCTTGCCGCGCCGCCGGCGCGCGCGCCCGGTCCCGGCCGGGGACTTCTTGCGCGCGGCGGCCACGGCGCCCGGTCAGGCCGGCGGCGGTGCCGGGGCCGGCGCCGGCGGCTGCCCTGCCGCGGGCTGTGTCGGCTTCGCCTGCTCCGGCGGCGGCGTCCCGATGTACGGCTCGAGCCGCAGGACTTCCAGCACTTTCTGGGCCTGCGCCTTCTCGATCAGCTCGGTGGAGGTGCGCTCCATCTCGCGCTTGACCGCTTCCTCCAGGAGCTGCCCCTGGATCTTCTCGCGGACCTCTTCGAACGGCGTCATGCCCGCTTCCTTGACCTCGACCACCTGGAACACGTGGAAGCCGAGCGGGCTTTCCAGCACGTCCGTCGTCTGGCCCGGCGCGTTGAGCGCCAGGACCTTGTCCTTGATCTCCTCCGGCAGCGGCGCCTCGGCCGAGATCCAGCCGATGTCACCGCCCTTGATCGCCGACACGTCGGTCGAGATCTCGCGCGCCACGTCCTCGAACTTCTCGCCCTTGGCCACCCTGTCACGCGCGGCGTCGATGACGCCGCGCTCGCGCGTGCGCTCGTCGGCCGGCGCGTCGCGCGCGACCGAGCGCAGCAGGTGCAACAGGTGCAGCGTGCGCGGGTAGCGGAAGCCGTCGGGGAAGCGGTCGTAGAACGCCCGCGCCCGTTCCGGCGTCGCCAGCCGCTGCACGGACGGCCGCACGACCTCGTCGCGCAACTTGTTCGACAGCAGCTCGACGCGGATCTGGCGCTTGCGCTCGTCGACGTCCATGCCCGAGGCCTCGAGCTGCTTGCGCCAGGCCTCGGTGGAGTCGAAGGCGGCCATCTCCTTCGAGAGCTGGGCCTGGACGTCCTCGTCGCTGACCGACAGTCCGCGCCGCTGCGCCTCCATCGACAGCACGGCGAGCTTCGTCAGGAGCAGGCGCCCGGCCTCGATCAACGAGTGCTCGTCGATCTCCATCGGGACGCCGCCGCCCTGGGCCTGGCGCATCAGGTTCATGTACTGCGCCGCGCACCAGTTGCGCAGCCAGGCCCCGGTGACGTTCGCCTCGGGGTGGTCCTTCATCCGGACCACCGGCAGTTCCTTCTGGGTCGGGATCTTGTTGATCACCGACTCCTTGGCGGCTTTCTTTTTCGAGCACGCGGGCGCCACCAGCGCGAGCACGACAACCAGCAGCACGATCAGGGTTGCGGCGGACACACGCCGTATATCGGGCATCGCTTTCACAATCACCTCGTCCGGTGGATTCGACCCCGGTAGACGAAGCGAAATTGTACCCGCAACCCGGCTGAATCCACCCCTGAAGGCTAAACTCGTCCGATGGCTCGGCTCGGCACTCGCCCCCGCACGCGGCGCGCCCGGCGGGCGGTGGTCGGGGCGGCGCGCCGCTTCCCGTTGACCCCGGCGGGGCTGGCGCTGTGCGCCCTCTCGGGGCTGGCGATCGTCTTCGGCCGCGGCCGGATCGACCTCGTCCTGACGCTTGCCGGCGCGTTCGGATTCGTCGCCGCCGGGCTGACCGGGCTCGCCGCGGCGACTGCCTATTTCGTCGCCCGGCGGGACCTGCGCGCGGTCCCGGCCGGCGGATCGCTGCTCGACGGCGTGGAAGGGCTCCCCCTGCACACGGGGCTGGCCCTTCCCCGGCGGCTGCGCCCGCTCGCCTCGCGTCCGGCGCTGTCGTGGGTCGCCCCTCCCGGGCGCTGCGAGCTGCGCGAGCGCCCGGGCGCCCTCTTCGAAGAAGTGCTCCCGCTGCGCCGCGCCCGCGCGGCGACGATCGAGCGCGAGGTGTCGGTCGAGGACCTCCTGGGCCTGTGGCGCTTCACCGGCCGCGTCGACCGCGACCAGCCGGTGCGGATCCTGCCCGACCCCGGCCGGCTCGCCGCGGGCGAACTCGCCTCCTGCCTGTCGAGCGGAGATCTCCTGGCCTACCCGTTCGGTCCGGCGCGCGGGGACATGGTCGAATCGCGTCCGTACACGCGCTCCGACCCGGCGCGCTTCATCCTCTGGAAACTTTACGCGCGCACGCGCCAGCTGATGGTCCGCACACCGGAGCCGGCGCGCTCGCCCGAGGGCCAGCCGCTCGTGTACCTCGTCACCGGCGGCGACGACGGCGCCGCCGCGGCCGCGGCGCTCGTGCTGCTCGACAGCGGGCTGCTCGGCGACGAGGCCCGCTTCGCGACCGACGGCGCCCCCGTGCCGGTGGCCGGCCGCGAGGCCTGCCGGGACGCTCTCGCCGTCTCGGGCGGCCGCGCCGGCGGCGGCGCGGATCTCGCGCGGGTGCTCGCGCACCCCTCGGTCGGGCCGCGCGACCCGGTGATCCTGGTGTGCCCCGCCGCGCCGGGGCCGTGGCTCGACCGCGTGCTGGCCAACGTGGCCGCCGATCCCGGGCGCTACGCCGTGATCGCCGCCGCCGACGCCGCCCCGCCCCGCGCGTCGCGCGCACGCTGGGAGCGGCTGGTCATCGCCGAGCCGCGCGCCCGGCGTTCGTTCGAGGAGCTGGCGCGCACGCTGCGGCCGCTCGCGGGAACCGGGGCGCGCCTCGTCCTGGCGGACCGGCCGAGCGGACGCGTGATGGTGCTGGGCGGTGGCCCGCTGGAGGTAGAGGAAGCGTCGCGGGTGCGGGCATGAACCGCTGGCTGCCGCGCCTCGCGGAACTGCCCGCCGCGCTCGCGCTGGGGGCGGCGTGCGCCGCGGCGTGGCTGCCGTTCGCGACCCGTGCCGGGGTCGTCGCGGGCGTGGCCGGGGCGCTCTGCGGCTCGATCGCCGGCAACCGGCTCGCGGCGACGCGGTTGCGTGCGCTGGCGGTCGCGGCCGTCGCGGCGGCGGTCCTCGCGACGGGGCTGGCGGGCGATCACCTGCTGCGGCTGTTCGCCTCGCCCGTCGGGCCGCCCGAGTTCACCGCGCGGCTCGGCGAGGGCGTGGCGCTCGGGCTGTCCTCGTTCGCGATGGCGCTCGCGGTCCGCTTCGCGGCGCGGCGCTGGCCGCTGTTCCGCCCACTGCCCGCGGCGCTGCTGGTGCTGGCCGTCGCGGCGCTGCTCGCGCAGCACCGCGGCGGGTCGATCCACCTGCCCTACCCGATCTCCGACCAGGCCTGGTTGCGCGGCTGGCACCCGGCCGTGGTCCTGTCCTCGATCGGCGTCGCCGCGGGGCTGGCCGCCGGGCTGGGCCTGCTGCGGACCCGCGCGCGCGGCGTCGTCCTCGGCGTCATCCTGCTCGCGCTCGCCGCCGGCGTCCTGGCGCGCTACGCGCCCGGGTTCGGGCTCTTGACACCGCCGAAGGAGGACCCGCTGGGGCTGACCGGCGACGACACCTCGCGCGGCGCGCCGCAGCCCGCGCGGTCGGGCGGCACGTCGCGGGGACACGAGGATCCGCTCGGACTTTCGATCCCCCGCGGCGCTTCCGGCAATGCCGACCAGGAGATGGCGCCGTTCCGCGACGAGTACACGTCCGACGGCGCGCAGGCGCCGGTCGCGGTCGTGATCCTGCACGACGACGTCGAGCCGCAGGGCGGGGTCTTCTACTTCCGGCAGGTCGCGTTCTCGACCTGGAACGGGCGGCGTCTCGTGCGCAGCTTCGACGCGCGCGTGGACCGCGACGTGTTCCCGCGCAGCGCGTCGTCCGCGGTGATCGAGCTTCCGCCGGCGCCCGCGACCGGCCGGCAGGAAGTGCCGGCGACGGTGTCCCTGATCCGCGACCATGTCCTCGCGCCGGTCCTGGCCGATGGCCAGCGGCTCGCGCCCGCGGAAAACGCGGACCCGGCGCTGTTCCAGCGCACGTACGACACGGTCTCGCGCGTCCTCACCGCGGCCCAGGAGGCGATGCTCGGCCACGCGGCGGGCGATCCGTCCTGGCCCGACGAGGTGCGCGAGACGTACCTCGCGCTGCCGCCCGACCCGCGCTACCGCGTGCTGGCCGAGCAGAGCCTCGAGCTGGTCAGGCCCGAGTACCGCCACGACGCGTACGCGCGCGCCTTGGCCGTCGCGTACTGGCTCGAGCGCAACACGCACTACTCCCTGCGCTCGCACCACGCTTCGGCCGAGGACCCGACGGCGTCGTTCCTGTTCGGCGACCGGATCGGTTACTGCGTGCACCTCTCGCACGCCGCGGCGTTCCTGATGCGGGCGCTCGGCCTGCCGTCGCGCGTGGCCGCGGGCTACGCCTACGCCGCCGCCGATCGCGCGGGGGGCTCGGCCCTGCTTCTGCGCGCCGGCGACGCCCACGCCTGGGCCGAGGTCTACCTCGACGGCGTCGGCTGGGTCCCGGTCGATCCCGCGCCACCCTCGCTCGACCCGCCCGCGCCCGCGCCGAACCTCGACCTGCAGCGGCTCCTGGGCGAGATGTCGCGCCCGCGGCGCGACCAGCGCGCGGGCGAGGCGCCGGAGCCGTGGCGTTCGCCGAGCCCGGCCGCGATCGGGCTCTTGCTGGCGGGCGCGTTCGCGGCCTGGGCCGGGGCCGGCCACGCGGCCAAGGCGTGGCGCCGACTCGCGCCGCGGCTCGCGCGCGCCGACCGCGCCGGGCGCGCCGCGTACCGGGCCGCGCTCGATCGGCTCGGCGAGGCCGGCTGGCACCGCCGCCCGGGCGAAACGCGCGAGGCGTTCGCCGAGCGCGCGCGCGCCGTCGCGCCGAGCGTGGCGCCGCTGACGCGGCTGCACCTGGCGGCGCACTTCGGCCGCGGGGCGGTCGACCCGCAGCGCGCGCGGAACATGGCGCGGAACGTCGCCGCCGAGTTGCAGCGCCGCGGCGGCTGGCGGCGGTGGCTCGGTATGCTGGACCCGTGGAGCTGGCGCAGTTCGCGTTGACCCGCCGCGCGGCGGCTGGAGGCAGGCCTTGGCAACGGAATCGTCGGGCATGGACAGCACGGCGGCGGACCTCGACGCCGCGGCGCTGGTGGCGGGCCGGGTTCGCGATCGTCTCGCGGAGGCGATCGTCGGCCGCGACGACGTGATCGAGTTGGTGGTGATCGCGCTGTTGGCGGGCGGCCACGTCCTGCTGGAGGACTACCCCGGGTCGGGGAAGACCGTCCTCGCCCGCACGCTCGGCGAGGCGATCGCCGACCCGGCCGACGCGCGGCGCATCGCCGCCTTCCGCCGGATCCAGTTCACCCCGGACCTCCTGCCGTCCGACATCACGGGCGTGTCGGTGTTCGACCCGGACCGCGGCGTCTTCGAGTTCGTCCCGGGGCCCGTGTTCGCGCACGTGGTGCTGGCGGACGAGATCAACCGCACCTCGCCCAAGGTCCAGTCCGCGCTCCTCGAGGCGATGGCCGAGCGGCAGGTGACCGTCGACAACGTGACGCACGTGCTCGACCCGCTGTTCCTCGTGATCGCCACGCAGAACCCGCTCGGGCTCGCCGGGACCTTCCCGCTGCCGGCCCCGCAGCTCGACCGTTTCCTGTTCAAGATCCGCATGGAGCACATCGCGCGCGACGCCGAGCTGGAGGTCGTCGCCAGCTTCCGCGAGCGGCTGCACGGGCGCGTCTCGTCGCTGCCCAAGGTCGGACGGGACGAGATCCTCGCCGCGCGTGCGGCCGTCGAGACCGCGATCGTGATCAGCCCGGACCTGCAGGAGTGCCTCGTCGACGTGGCGCGCGGCACGCGCGTGGACGAGCGCGTGGCGCAGGGCGTCTCGACGCGGGCGCTGGTCCAGGCGGT
>JAGOJY010000062.1 GCA_017994815.1 Acidobacteriota bacterium | reverse complement strand
AGCCCTCGAACCGAGCTTCCCCATGGCTGGCCCCCGGCGAAGGGGTAAACACTGCCACGGAAGTCGGCGACATCAGGTCGTAAGACTGGGTGTCGCCTTAACTCGATTCTGGGATGTCGCCCTACAGGCCTGCACCGTGACGGCTCCGACAGGCTCTCCGACCGTCGCCGTGACGGTTTCTGACAACACAACGACAGTTAGCTGGACCGCTCTCGCCGGGGCGACAGCATACGACGCCGTGCGCGGCGGTCTCGCCCAGCTGGAAACCAGCGCAGGAGATTTCTCCGAAGCGACGGAGAGATGCATCGCGAACGACACCGAGGCGACCAGCGCGAACGATTCCGACCGGCCGACCGCGGGAGACGGCTTCTGGTATCTCGTGCGCGGCCTCAACTGTGGCGGGAACGGCTCGTATGACGACGGGACTCAAGCGGCGAGCCGCGACGCCGGGATCGCGGCGTCGGCGAGTCCCTGCCCGTAGCGACCGCCCGACAACCGTCCCGGGATTCGACCGCGAGTTCGTCACGTGCGTGCGAGCGCGGTGAGGAGGGGGTATGACCAAGCGTGGCCTGGCACGGAACGGCTTTCTGTCGGTTCTGATCTGCGCGAGCGGTCTCTGGGTTTCACCGGCCGACCCGCCCGAGGCCCTCGCGGCGGACGCGGCGACGATCGCGACTTGGACGGCGGAGACGGTCGAGGGCCCGAACGACCTGTCGCCGTTCGACTACATGGGCGTGTCCCTCGCCTATGACCCGGGCGACGGCCAGCCGTCGATCGCCTACATCGCGTCCGCGAAGGGGGCGCTCAAGTTCGCCCATTGGACCGGCAGCAGCTGGGCGATCGAGGTCGTAGACAAGCAGCGGGTGAACTGGGTGAGCCTCGGCTACGAGGCGCCCGGCGTGCCCAACATCGTCTACCGGCGTTCGACCGACCTGCGGTTCGCGAAGAAGGTGGCGTCCGCTTGGTCGTTCCAGGCGATCGACCGCAACGTCGGCCTGCGCTCCTCGCTCGCGTTCGATCCTCTGGGTCGGCCGGCGATCGCCTACATGGTGGGCGGGAAGAAGACCAACGTCTGCAAGCTCGCCAGGTGGAGCGGGGCCTTGTGGTCCACCGAGGTCGTCGACAACGCCACCTGCGGCTGGATCTCGGTGGGGTTCAGGGGAAGCGTCCCGGCCGTGGCATACAACGACAAGGTCAGCAGCCAGACCGGGCCCGACACGCTGAAGTACGCCGAGAAGCCCGGCAGCAGCTGGGTCAAGGCGACCGTGACGACCGCGCCAGGCTACTCGGACGGGGGCGATCTGGCGATCGGACCCGACCCCGACCGCTACCCGGGCATCGTCTATAAAACCGGGGGCTACACGCACCCGGGGTTTGCATACCAGGACGCCACCGGCTGGCACACCGAGGACATCGAGCTCTGCAACTACTGCGGATACAACCCGCAGCTCGTGTATCACGGAGCCACGCCGTGGGTCAGCTACATCAGCGAGACGCCCGACGAGCCGGACGTGTTCCGCGTGGTAAATGCAGCGTATCGGGATGCCGCCGGCCAGTGGATCGTCGAGCGGGTCGAGTCCGACCCCGTGAACCTCAATGCCTGGTTCTCGAGCATCGCCTTCCCGCCGGGTGGCGACCAGCCGGGGGTAGCGCACATGTTCCCGAGCTACGCGCTGAGGTTTGCGCGGAGAGCGGTGACGCCGTAGAGCGGCGACTGATACGGAGGGCCGGACGATGAGGGGACGAACTCTTGCAGCAATCACGGCCATTCTCGTGGCGATGGGTAGCACGTCGTTCGCGTACTTGGGTCCAGACCCCATAACACCCGTGAATTCGATCGACACCCAACCTCATGCTGCGGCTGTAGCAGACTTCAACCGCGACGGACATCTCGACTTTGCTCTGAGCGGGTATTTCGTAGAGCAGCTAGTGGGCGGTCCACGAGGGTACATCTTCCTCGGAGACGGTTCCGGCAACTTTCCAGTAGCGCTTCCCTTCGAAACGTCCGCTTCTCACCTCTCAGTGGCCTATGTCAATGGCGATTCCATTCCGGACCTCGTTGGTATCTCTTCAGACGGTTGGCTCAATATCTACATTGGAGATGGCGCGGGGCACTTCGCTGAGAACGTAGTAGCTTTCGCTTATCCATCGCCGTGCTGGTCACGCGAGGAAGGCTGTGGACTGGCGGTCGCCGATCTTGACGGTGATGGCAACACCGACATCGCCCTCACCGGGGTTGGTCTGGCTTGGATCTGGCGAGGAGACGGCACTGGTAACTTCGAGCTAGCGTACGACCTATACCCCGACACCTACAGCAGCAGCATGCCAGGATGGCTGGCCGTTGCCGCTGATTTTGACCTCGACGGGACTCACGAGATCGCTTCTGTTGGGCCGAACCCTTTCGTGTGGCTCATGCAGGATCCGTACCAGGATCCATACTCCGGAGGTTTCCTTTCTGACATTCCCCAAGGCTTCCGAGACCTTGATTCCGCCGACTTTGACGGTGACGGACTGCCAGATCTTGTCGGTGTGAAGGATGGGGACTACCAGGGTGGTATTCCGGCAACGCTCTCATTCATGCGGGGGACGGGCACAGGTTTCGAGTACGAGGGCGACTATCCGCTCGGCGATTGTTGGGTGCCTGGGGCAGACGTCGCGGACTTCAATCGTGACTCGCGCGTTGATGTCGTTGCGTCCTTCCCGAGCGGGGTTGTCTCGCTTCTCTTCGGGGATGGTGCAGGTTCATTCGCAGCGCCCATCAATCTGTCGGTTCCGAGTACGATAGGGTCTCCCATCGCCGGCGACTTCAATGAAGATGGATTCCCGGACGTCGCTCTGATCAGCCAAGGACCCTGGAACGAGAACGAACAGCTGCCCGAAGATCTCGGTATTACGCTGTTCTTGAGTGTGACGAACACGCCGCTTGGCCAACATGTAAGCGTCTCCCCGGTAGATCCGACCACGCGCGGTACGCCTGTCACGCTGAGGTTCACTGAGGTCACGCAGAGGGGCTACACCACCGTCAGGACGAGTTCCATTGGGCCGGAAGCGCCCGATGGCTATCTCCTTGGATCGCCTCTCACCTACTACTGGCTGGCCACGGAACCGCTGCACGACGGGCCCATCGAGATCTGCGTCTCCTACGCCGACATTTCGTACCCCAGCGAGAGCGCGCTCAAGTTGCTGCAGGGGTCTGACGACCTCACCTGGCGGGACGTGACCACCTCGCTGGACACCGCCTCGGACGTGATCTGTGGCGTGGTCGACGGGTTGGGGCCTGCGGAGAGTCCCTTCGTGGTGGCGGGTCAGGGCCCGGGTATCCCGGCGCTCGGTCTATTCGGGGCGCCCCTGGTGTTCCCATTGCCTGGCAACCCCACGGACCTCTCCACTGCCGACTTCAATGGTGATGGCAACCTTGACATCGTCGCTGTGAACTCCGATTCATCGGTCTATCTATTTCTCGGGGACGGCCACGGTGGCCTCGGTGAGCCGGTGCCACATCCAGCCGGGACTGACGTCTTTCAGATTGTCTCAGCCGACTTCGATTCCGACGGATCACCGGATGTCGCGGCGATTTCAAACAACGCCGTGCAGCTCTTCTTGGGGAATGGCGACGGCACTCTCGGGATGCCTGCAAGTGTCGCCACTTCGTCGTCCGGCAATTACTGGACGGTTGCGGGTGATTTCAACAACGACCACCGTGTAGATCTCGCGGTGCTTAATTGGCAGGGGTTCGTCGTCATCTTGCTGGGGGACGGTGCTGGCGGCTTCTCGGCTCCCTCGCATTACATGGCAGGCTCCTATACGAACGACTTGGCAACAGCCGACTTCAATCAGGATGCGAAGGTGGACCTGGCAGTAGCTCATCAGGGAGTTAGTTCTGTCTATGCGGGTGCGAGAGAGGTCTTGCTCCTGCTTGGCGATGGTGCTGGAGCCTTCTCCGCGGCGACGAGCATTCCAGCCGAGGAGACATACGGCTGTGATGCAGGGGACTTCAACGGCGACGGAACGCCGGACCTAGTGACGGCAGGTGGCGAGCAGACGGTATCCGTTCTTCTCGGCAACGGAGTAGGGGGCTTCTCGACCTCTGCGGTCCTGCGGACCGCGGACATGTGGCCCTGGCAGGTTCGCGCTGGCGATTTCAACGGCGACGGCCATCTCGACATCGCTTCGATAGACAACTCCAACATAACAGTGCGCCTCGGCAACGGCGACGGTTCCTTCGGGTCACGCGGAGTGTACCGAATTCAAAGCTATGCGAATGCTCTTCGAATCGCCGACCTGAATGGTGACCACGCTCCCGATCTCATACTTGCTGGTTCTCCCATGATTGTTGGTCAGGACTCTGGCATTTGGGTACTCCTCAATGTCTCCGCGAACACTGTGGTAGGACCGACACCGCCGGACAGCCCGATCACACCCACGGACGCGACGACGGGAACGAGCCCGGTTGAAATCTACTTCTCCGATGTCACTGCGAGCGGCTTCACGGGAGTCAGTACCTCGACGACCGGTCCCCCTCCACCGCTGGGCTTCAAGCTGGGGAATCCTCCGACTTATTACGAGATCACGACGACGGCCACGTACTCCGGCATGATCAACATCTGCATCAATTACACAGGAGTCTCCTACCCGGACGAATCGAAGCTCCAGATCTGGCACAGGCTGCCTGCCGGAGGCTGGGAACAGCTTGCCAACGTTGTCCGATATCCGGACGAAGACAAGATCTGTGCCGAGACAGCGTCACTGTCCCCCTTCGTCGTGGCCTACCCCGAGGATGTAACGCCTCCGACGGTCTCGTTGGTCACGCCCCAGGACGGCGCAAGCTACCTGCTGAATGCCGCAGTGGTGAGCGTCTACTCGTGCGACGACCCGCAATCCGGCGTGCAGGTCTGCTCGGGGACCGTCGCCAGCGGTGCGCCGCTCGATACCGCATCGGTCGGTCCAAAGAACTTCGCAGTCACGGCGACGGATGGCGCCGGGAACACGGCCACGGTGACGGTCTCGTACCGCGTGCTGTACCGATTCACGGGCTTCCTCTCTCCCGTAGACAACCCTCCGCTCGTCAATGTCGCGAATGGAGGCCGTACGATTCCTGTAAAGTGGCAGCTGGCGGACGCCGGAGGGACGAGCGTGTCCGATCTCTCCTCCTTCGTCTCGCTCCAGTCGAGCATGGTCGGCTGCGACTCGTCGCCCTCGGACACCATCCCGGATAGCGCGACCACGCTGGACCAGGAGTCGCTCCGATACGACAGCGAAGCGGACGAGTTCCATTACAACTGGCGCACGGAGAAGGGCTGGACCGGGACCTGCCGCCAGATCTGGCTCACGCTGGTGGACGGCACCATCCACACGGCGACTTTCAAGTTCAAGTAGGAGCGAAAGCGGGTGTTCAGTCCGGCCGCCCTCCTGGCGAGGGGGCGGCCGGGCGCCCCGCCCCACCACTGTGCACACCTCGCCGTTCCTCCAACCCGGCGGACGGGGCGAGGAGGTGTTGGTCGTCGCCGGGGAGGTGGCTGGGTGCCAGTTCGCGAGCTATGCGCCGAGGTTTGCGCGGTAGTCGCCGCGACGAAGTAGGGGTCGGCGCTTCGCCGCGCACGGGTCCCCCTCGAATGCGGGACTGCGCGCACGGGTCCCCCCTCAATGCCGGATTGCGTGGGCGTGTGCCTCCTGAACGCGTGAGCACGCGAGCCGCTCTTGGTCGCATTGTTTCGTCACGTCCGCGCTTCCCGCTCGATCGGGACTTCGGGTGTGCAAACAGGGGGGACCCGTGCGGCCAGGCACGCATTCGACCCGGACCCGTGCACAAGGGTCCGGGTCGAATGCGATCCGTCGTGCGAAGCCGCGGATGGTGGCAGCTGTTGACCGCGCGCAGGAACTTCGACGCGGCGGTTCGCCGCGCGTGTGCTCGCCGGGGAGCGGATAATCCACCGGCAGGGCCCGCGCGGCACAACTCCGGACCGAATGCAGCGCGGCAGGAGGCGGAATGACAGCTCGGTGGCGTAGCTATCACCACGTAGGCATCCCGACGACTGTTTCCAGGCCGGGCGAGACCTACCTTGATCGGTTCAAGGTGCACTGCACCGACCACGAGAGCAACACCTGCGGGATTCAGTGGATGCGATTCGAGCCCGAGTGCCCCCTGCCCGAACTGGTGCAGACGGTGCCTCACGTCGCATTCGAGGTCGAAGACCTGCACTCGGCGTTGGCGGGCCATGACGTACTCATCGAGCCGAACAGTCCGTCCGACGGGGTCCTCGTGGCGTTCATTGTCGAGGACGGTGCGCCGATCGAGTTCCTGCAGTTCGTTGGTGGCCGTGAATCTCCTGCCAGCGCCGAAGGAAGGCTCCTGTCAACGTTTGAGAAGTTCAAGGAAGCCCTGCTCGGTTCGGATGTCCAGGCGCTTCGGGCGATGATCGCCGACGACTATCTAGGGTTCGATCCGCAAGGTCGCCCCCAAGACAGGGCGATGATCCTCGAAGCCTACCGTCCCGGCGGCGTCAGGCTGGACAGTTACGATGTCGAGGATCGCGAGACGAGGATCACCGGAAACGTGGGGGTCATCACGGGCACGGGTCGAATTCACGGCACGTACGGCGCGCAGCAGTTCGAGCATCGCGTCAGGTTTCTCGATCTGTATGTTCACAAGAGCGGTCGTTGGCAGCTGTACGTGTCGCAGGTGACACCTCTCGGTTGATGCGGGCATCTTCGTCGGCGACCCGGCAGCGCTGCGCCACGATCAAGCGGCCGCGGCGTCAGCACCGCGCGGTCCGCATTGAACGCCCGGCGTCGCTACCGGGGCCGACTTGACGCCGCGGGTGGACGGCCCGGGCGGCGATCCGCAGGAGAACCTGACCCCGCGACGTGTGGCGGAGAACGAAGCGCGCCGGCCGATTCGGAGGGCGCGCCAGGGCAGGCGCGCCCGTTGGGCTCAGCGCCGGGCCGCGCTGAGCGCCCCCCACGCGCCCGCGGCTGCCGCGGAACGTGCAAACTCGCTGAAGTCCCGCGGCCCCCGTCCAAGCGCGCGCTGGACGCCGTCGGCGAGGTGGGCGTTGCGACCGTCCAGAACCTCGGTGAACACGTAGTTCAGCAACGCTACGACTTCACCCGGTTCGCCTTGCTCCGCGAGCGCGGACGCGAACTGCTCGATCGAGATCTGCTCGTATCGGACATCCCTGCCCGTGGCGGTCGCGATTTCCTGGCAGGCTTCCGCGAACGTGAGCAGCCGGGGCCCGGTCAGCTCGTAGACTTCGCCGGCGTGGCTGTCGTCCGTCAGTGCGGCGACCGCGACGTCCGCGATGTCGTCCACGTCCACGAACGGTTCCGCCACGTCCCCGGTCGGCAGCGCGACGACGCCGCCCAGCACCAGCCCCAGGAAGTTGCCCTCGCTGAAGTTCTGGTCGAACCAGCTGCACCGCAGGATCGTCCAGTCGGCGCCCGAGTCCTGGACCGCTGTCTCGCCGAGCCGCGCCCCTTCCTCCCCCCGCCCGGAGAGCAGGACCAGGCGCCGGACCCCGCTTTCCACCGCCAGCTCGGCGAACGAACCGAGCGCGTCCGCAGCTCCGGGGACCGCCAGGTCCGGGTAGTACGTCACGTACGCGGCCCTTGCGCCCTGCAGCGCGGGTGCCCATGTCCGGCGATCCTCCCAGTCGAACGGCGGGTGGCCGGCACGCGAGCCGGCCCGCACCGGCAGGCCGCGTGCGGTGAGCCGGTTCGCGATGCGCCGGCCGGTCTTGCCCGTCGCGCCGAGAACCAGGGTCGTGTCGGTAATGAGGTTCTTCTCGCTCATGTCAGGTCTCCTTGTGCCACCTTGCTGGACTTTCAGTGTCGGTTCGGCACAGGCGCGCAGCAATGATCCGGACTCGCGGATTCATGCTCGTTCGTCCACGTTGCCGGGCGGTGCGCGGGACCCAAGCGCATACTCCTCCGCCATGAAGGCGAAGGACCTCTGGAACCCGGCGGATCAACTCGGTGAGGCGCTGCACTTCCTGCGGATGAGCGGCAGCTTCTACTGTCGTTCCGAGTTCACGGCGCCCTGGGCGCTGGAACTGCCGGCGATCGAGGACTGCCTGATGTTCCACGTCGCGACTTCGGGCCGCTGCTGGCTCGAGGTCGGCGGCGCCGGGCGCCGCCTGCTGCAACCCGGCGACTTCGTGCTCGTGCCGCACGGCGAGGGGCACAGGCTGTCCAGCGGGTCCGGGGTTGCCGCCGCGAACCTCTTCGACCTGCCACGCCAGATCGTGAGCGAACGCTACGAAGTGCTCCGGCACGGCGGCGGCGGCGCGGCGACGAGCATGGTCTGCGGCGTCGTTCGCTTCGAACACCCGGCCGCACAGCGCCTGATCAAGCTGCTTCCCAGGATGATCGCCGTGGACGCCTTCACGTCACCGGATACGGAGTGGATCCAGAGCACGCTGCGCTTCATGGCCGCCGAGGCCAAGGAACTTCGACCGGGAGGGGAAACGGTCATCACCCGCCTCGCGGACATCCTGGTCGTCCAGGCCATCCGCTCCTGGATCGCACGCGACCCTGCCGCACAGACGGGTTGGCTCGGGGCGCTGCAGGACCGGCAGATCGGCCGTGTCCTCGCGCTGATTCACCGCGATCCCGCACGTGCCTGGACCGTGGAAGCGCTGGCCGCTGAAAGCGCGATGTCGCGCTCGGCGCTCGCGGCGCGCTTTACGCAGCTCGTGGGCGAGCCGGTGATGCACTACGTGGCGCGCTGGAGGATGCACCTCGCGCTGACGGAACTGAAGGAGCAGGACACCCCGCTCGGCGCTCTGGCGGCGCGCCTGGGCTACCGGTCCGACGCCGCGTTCAGCCGTGCGTTCAAGCGCTTCGTCGGCGTCTCGCCCGGTGTCGCGCGGGACGCCTCGCGAAGCCCTGGGCTCCAGGCTCGCTCTCGACAAAAAGACCCGGCGGAACGCGGCCGCGCTGGGCTTGGCCGTGGTCCTGGCGGCGCGGATTCCCCGCGCGAGCGCTAGGCTGACCGGCCCTGAAGCGCTTCCTGGTGGCCTTTGAAGATCCTGCGCCTCGCCGAATAGCGTGATCGCCGAACAGGGCGCCTAGTCGACGTACGTCAGCTCGCCGCGCTGGATGCGCTTGAGCTTCTCGACGAAGGTCGTGCGCTTGAGGTCGAGGAGCTGGGCGGCGCGGGCCTTGTTGCCGTTGGTCAGCTCGAGGCTCTGCAGGATCAGGTTGCGCTCGAGTTCGGAGACGACGGTGCGCAGGTTCAGCCCATCCTCGGTGACTTGGTAGCCGAGCGTGGACGGCACGCTGCCGCCGTTCAGTTCCATCGGCAGGTCGGCCGGCTCGAGGTGCATGCGCGAGGCCGACATCACCGTCGCGTACTCGATCGCGTTCTCCAGCTCGCGCACGTTGCCCGGCCAGTCGTGCCGCATCAGCATCCGCATCGTCTCCTGCGCGATTTCCTTGGCCGGCAGGTTGTTGCGGTGGGCGTACTTGGCGACGAAGTGGCTGGCGAGCAGCGGGATGTCCGAGCGGCGCTCGCGCAACGGCGGCACGAACACCGGGATCACGTTCAGGCGGTAGAACAGGTCCTCGCGGAACTCGCCGCGGTCGACCTTGGCCCGCAGCTCTTCGTTGGTGGCGGCGACCACGCGCACGTCGATCGGGATCGGGACGGTGCCCCCGACCCGGGTGATCTGCCGCGTCTGCAGCACCCGCAGGAGTTTCACCTGCAGGTCGGGGCGCATCGTGCCGATCTCGTCCAGGAACAGCGTCCCGCCCTTGGCCAGCTCGAAGCGGCCGGGCTTCTCGCGGTCGGCCCCGGTGAACGCCCCGCGCACGTGGCCGAACAGCTCGGACTCGATCAGGTTCTCGGGGATCGCCCCGCAGTGCACGGCGACGAGCTTGTGCCCCTTGCGCGACGGGTGGCGGTAGTGCAGCGCCTGGACGATCAGCTCCTTGCCGACCCCGCTCTCGCCCGTGATCAGCACGGTGCTGTCCACCTGCGCGACCTTGTCCAGCAGCTGGAACACGCGCTGCATGGCCGGGCTCTTGCCGATGATGCGCTCGAAGCTGGTGCGCTCCAGGAGTTCGGTCTTGAGCCGCGAGTTCTCCTCGCGCAGGCGGCGGTTCTCGACCGCGCGCTCGAGCGCGAACTTCAGGTGGGCCAGCGCGAACGGCTTGGGCAGGTAGTCCGAGGCGCCCTCGCGCATCGCCTCGACCGCCGAGTGGACCGACGCGAAGCCGGTCATCATCAGGACCACGAGGTTGGGGTAGTGCGTGCGGGCCTGCCGCATCAGGTCGAGGCCGCCCATACCCGGGAGCTTGAGGTCGGTGACCAGGACGTCGGCCGGCTCCTCGATGAGCATCTCCCAGGCCCGCTCGCCGTTGGCGCCGCCGCGCACCTGGTGCCCGAGCTGTGTCAGGTATTCGACCACCGTCCCCAAAAGGCCGGGGTCGTCTTCCGCGACAACGATGTTCCACCGCTCGGGCTGGTTGGCCATCAGGCGAGCCTTATGTTTGTGGGTCAGGGGCTTGGAGCGCCGCGTTGCTACGTCGTTATACATAGGCTGGGGCGGGGGGGTGTCAAGTTATCGACCATCGGACCGGCCATGTTTTCCCACGCTTGACGGCTCGTCGTCTCGAAGACCTGCGCGCCCCGGGCGACCGCACGGCGCAAGACATTGCCCCAGTTAAGGTTGCGACGCAAGCCCGCGCTCGCGGCCCCGAGCGGCACGCACCTTGCTGGACCGCCGGTTTGCCTCGTGGAAAAGGCGAGAGGCACCGGTGCGGAAATTCCTGCCGATCCTGCTGCTGCCGGCGCTCCTGGGCGCGAATCCGGCGCCGGAACCACCTCCGGACGGTGAGGTGGCCCCCGCGGCCGCCGCGCGCCCGGTCGACCCGGAGCTGGCGCGGCTGCGGAGCGCGTGGAGCGGCGCCACCGACCCGGCGCTGCGCGAGCGCGCCGCGCGCGAGCTGCTGGCGGCGCTGGACCGCGGCGGCGCGTCGTCCGACGGCGAGGCGGCGCGACTGGTGGACGAACTCCTCGCCCAGCACCCGGACGACGCGCAGCTCCTGTGGCGCCGCGCGGAAGCGCGCCGGCGCTCGGGCAACGCCGCCGGCGCGGTCGCCGACCTGGAGCGGCTGGTCCAGCTCGGGGGCGCTTCGCCGGAGGCGGTGCGCGCCCGGCGCGCGCTGCCGCAGCTCTACCTGCGGCTCAACCGCCACGCCGACAGCGCGCGCGCCGACGAGCAGCTGCTGGAGCTGCAGCTCGCGGACCCGGTGCCGGTCCTCGCGCGGCTCGCGCGCACCTACGCCGCGCTCGGGCGCGCGTCCGACGTGCGCGCGACGATCGAGCGTCTCGGGCGCATCGACCCGGCCCGGCTGCGCGGCGATGCCGACCTCGCCTGGCTCGCGGCCGACGCCACCGACCGGCTCGGCACGCCCGAGGAGGCTGCGGCCGCGATGTCGGAGTTCGCCGAGCGCTTCCCGGGCGATCGCCGACGCGGCGAAGCGCTGCTGCGCGCGGCGCGCGGGCGCGCCGCCGCCGGGCAGCTCGGGTCAGCGGCCTCGCTGGCGAACGCGGCCGCGCAGGAAACTCCGGGCCGCGCGATCAGCGCCGAGGCGCAGATCGCGCGCGGCGAGTACCTGGAGAAGCTGGGCCAGCTCGCCGAGGCGCAGGAGGCGTACCGCGCCGCGCTCGGCGCGCGGGCCGACGCCACGACGGCCCAGCGCGCGCTCACGCGGCTGGTCGACCTGGAAATCCAGGCCCGCGGCGTGCGCAGCGGGCTCGCGCTCCTGGCGCGGCT
This sequence comes from Acidobacteriota bacterium, assembly GCA_017994815.1. Lineage (GTDB taxonomy): Bacteria > Acidobacteriota > Polarisedimenticolia > J045 > J045 > JAGOJY01. The sequence goes on along the minus strand of JAGOJY010000062.1, from coordinate 9,669 downwards.
CGGCGCGCCGGGGCCGGGCGGCGGGATGGCGCTGGCGCGCAAGCACTTCGACGCGCTCTTGGCGATCGAGATCGAGCGCCCGAACCTCGATCCGACACAGGCGGCGCTGCTCGACGAGCTGGCGCGGCGCGTCGATCCGAAGCGCGCGCCGCCCGCGGCGCTGCGGCTCGCGGCGGCGGCGTTCTGGGAGCGCGTCGGCGCCGCCGACAAGGCGCTCGCGACGTACAAGGAGCTGGCGGAAACGCCCGGCGCGCAACAGGAGCCCGCGCGCGCGGGCCTCGCGCGGCTCTCGCAGGCGGCGGCGGGCGATCGCGGGCGCGAACTCCTCGTCCGGGCCGACGAGCTGTCGGTGGCGGGCGACCACGAGGGCGCCTGCCAGGGCTACCGGCTGGCGCTGCCCGAGGTCGAGGCCGAGCCGGAGCTGAGCTGGCTCGACGTCCGGCTCGCGTCGTGCGAGCTGCGGGAGGGAGACCGCGAGGCGGCCCGCGCGCGGCTCGAGCGCGTCCTGGCGCGCAAGCCGGGAGAGCCGGCGGCGCTGGCGGCCGAGATGCTGCTGCGGCGCGCCGGCGGGAGCCTCCCGGCGGGGCCCGCGTCATGAGCACGGCCCCCCCGCTCGCGCCGCAGGCCGCGGAGCGCCGCGCGCGGCGCAACGCGCTGGAGCGCGAGGTGTGCCGGCTCGCGGGCGAGCTGGCGCAGGCGGCGCCGCGCCTGAAGTCCGCGCTCGAGGAGAAGGAGCGGTTGAGCCGGCTGCTCGACGCCGTGCTGGAGCGGCTGGAGGCCGGCGTGATCCTGCTCGACCCGGCCGGGCGCGTTTTGGCGGCGAACGCGGCCGCGCGCGCGATCGGCGCGGTCGGCGAGCCCGGGCTGCGGCTGGACGCGGCGCTCGCCGGGCGCGGGCGCACCGGCGAGTCGGGGCCGTACGTCGAGCCGCAGGGCACGGCCGGCGCGCGCTGGCTCGTCCGCACCAGCAGCGTGCCGCTGCCGACCGGCGGCGAGGGGCGGCTGCTGCTCGTGCACGACGTCACGCGCGTGGTGCAGCTCGAGGAGCGCGCGCGCCGACGCAGCAACCTCGAGGCGCTCGGGCGGATGGCGGCCGAGATCGCGCACGAGGTCCGCAACCCGCTCGGCAGCCTCGAGCTGTTCTCGTCGATGCTGGCCGACGAGGTGGCCGACCGGCCCGAGGCGCGCGAGCTGGCGGAGCAGATCCTGCTCGGCGTGCGCCAGCTCTCCGGCACCGTCACGCGCACGCTGGCCGCCGTGCGCGGCTGGACGCTGCGGCGCGAGCCGGCCGACGCCGCCGCGCTGGCGCGCGAGGCGCTCGAGTTCGTCAGGCCGGTCGCCGACTCGCGCGGCGTGCGGCTCGCCGGCCCCGAGGCGGGGCACCGGCTGCCGGCGCTGCTCGACGTCGAGGGGATCCGCCAGTCGCTGTTGAACCTCTTGACCAACGCGCTGGAGGTCACCGCGGAGGGCGGGATGATTTCGCTCGCCGCGTGGGCCCGCGGCGGCGACGTGGTGCTGGAAGTGCGCGACGGCGGGCCGGGTGTCCCGGCCGAACTGCGCGAGCGCATCTGCGAGCCGTTCTTCACCACGCGCAGCCGCGGCACGGGGCTGGGGCTGGCCGTCGTCGAGCGCGTGGCGCTGGCGCACGGCGGGGCGATCGAGATCGAAGACGCGCCCGCGGGGGGCGCGATCTTCCGCATCTCGCTCCCGGGCGCTTTGGCCGCCGAGCCGGAACCGGAGCTGATGGAGGTCGGGGAGTGACGCACAGGCCCTCGGTGCTGGTGGTGGACGATCAGCCGTCGATGCGGCTGGCGATGGCGCGGGTCCTCGAGCGCGCGGGGTTCGAGGTCACGCGCTGCCAGGACGGGCTGGAGGCGCTGCGCGCGCTGGAGTCGCGGCCGTGGGACGCGCTGGTGACCGACGTGCGGATGCCGCGCCTCGACGGCCGCGAGCTGCTCTCGCGCGCGCTCGCGCTGCGGCCGGTGCTGCGCGTGGTGGTCGTCACCGGCTTCGGCACGGTCGAGGACGCGGTGCAGGCGATCCACAAGGGGGCCAGCGACTACCTGTTGAAGCCGTTCGCGGCCGAGGCGCTGGAGGGCGCGGTGCGGCGCGCGCTGGCGCCGCCGACGTCGGCGTCGGGGCCCGACGGCGCGGGCGAGCCGGCGGGCGAGGACCCGGGCTTCCTCGAACTGCTCGAGCGCGCGCGCCGGGCCGCCGGGACCGACGCGACCGTGCTGCTGACGGGCGAGAGCGGCACCGGCAAGGAAGTGCTCGCGCGCTACGTCCACGCGCGCAGCGCGCGCGGGGGCGGGCCGTTCGTCGCGGTGAACTGCGCCGCGCTGCCGGCGGACCTGCTCGAGGCCGAGCTGTTCGGCGTCTGCCGCGGCGCGTACACCGGGGCCGATCGCGATCGTCCCGGCCGCTTCGAGCAGGCGCACGGCGGGACGCTGCTCCTCGACGAGATCGGCGATTTCCCGCTCGGGCTGCAGGCCAAGCTGCTGCGCGTGCTCGAGGAGCGCCACGTCGCTCCGCTCGGCGCGACACGCCCGCGGTCGGTGGACGTGCGGCTGATCGCCGCCACCAACCACGACCTCGTGCGCAACGTCGCCGGCGGCGGCTTCCGCCAGGACCTGTTCTTCCGGCTCAACGTGATCCCGCTGCGCGTGCCGCCGCTGCGCGAGCGGCGCGGCGACATCGCCGTGCTCGCGACGCGGCTCGCGGGCGAGGTCGCCGGGCGGCTCGGCCGCCCCGCGCCCGAGATCTCGCCGCGCGCGCTCGAGCGCCTCGCGGCGCACCACTGGCCGGGCAACGTGCGCGAGCTGCGCAACGTGCTCGAGCGCGCGGTGATCCTCGACCGCCGCGGGCGGATCGGGCCGGGGGACCTGTTCCTCGACGAGTTCCCGTCGTCCGAGGCCGACGACCGCCTCGAGCCCGGGCTCACGCTGGCCGACGTCGAGCGGCGCCTGATCGAGCGCACGCTCGACGCGGTCGGCGGCAACCGCACGCGCGCCTCCGCGATGCTCGGCATCTCGGTGCGCACGCTGCGCAACAAGCTGCGCGAGTACCGGACCGCGGACCGGCCCGCGCTGGCGTCAACGCCATGACGGCTTACCGCGCTTCGCAGCGGCTTTCCGCGTGCGCCGGAGCGCGGAAAACGGCGCGCCACGCGGTGTTCGCGGGTCGGCACGCGAGTTGCTCCTCGGGCAGGCCGGGCCGGTGCCCGGACCAGGGGGTTGCGCGATGAGGATCGACCAGGCCGCGCTCGACCGCTTCCTGAACCAGCTCGAGCACGCGCTCGACACGATGAGCCGGCGCCAGTCGGTCGTCGCCTCGAACGTGGCCAACATCGACACGCCGGGCTACCGCACCCGCGACATGGACTTCGACAAGGCGCTCGCGGCGGCGATGGACGGCCGCGCCGACGGCGTCGCCGCCCGCGCCCGCGAGTTGCGCGGGCTGCCGGTCCGCAACGACGGGAACAACGTCAACCTCGACCGCGAAATGATGGCGCTGGGCGAGATCCGCGGCCGCTACGAGGCCGCGACCACGCTGTTGCGCTACCGCCTGCGCCAGCTCCGCTCCGCGATCTCCGACGGGAGGGTCGTCTGATGAGCATCAACCGGGTCCTGGAGATCGCCTCCTCCGCGCTCGACGTGCAGCGCGCGCGGATGGAGGCCGCCGCCTCGAACCTCGCCAACGCGCAGACCACGCGCACGCCCGAGGGCGGCCCGTACCAGCGGCGGCTGCCGGTCGTCGCCGCGGTAGCGGTCGAACCCCGCGCCTTCGGCGACGAGCTGGCGCGCAGCGAGCGCGCCGTCGAGCTGCAGGCGGTGCAGCTCGACCCGCGCCCGCCGGTCAAGCGGTACGAGCCGGGGCACCCCGACGCCGACGCGCAGGGCTACGTGGCCTACCCGAACGTGGACCCGGCCGAGGAGATGGTGGACATCCTGTCCGCGATCCGCTCGTACGAGGCCAGCGTCAACGTGGTCAAGATCGCGCGCCAGATGAACGAGAGCGCGCTCGGGATGGTCCGCTGATGCCGGCCGGCAGGATCGGCGAGATCTCCCCGGTCCGCCCGCAGCAGCCGGCGGCGCCGTCGCTGGAGCGCGCGCCGGGCGGCGCCGCGCCCGGCGGCGCGAGCTTCGGCGAGGCGCTGGAGGACGCGCTGCGCTCGGTCGAGGGACAGATCCAGACCAGCGAGACGACATCGAGCGCGTACATCACCGGGCAGGGCGGCGACCTGCACAACGTGCTGCTCGACATGGAAAAGGCCGACCTGTCGTTCCGGACGCTGATCGAGGTCCGCAACAAGCTGCTCGACGCGTACAAGGAAATCATGCGCATGCCGGTCTGACCGAACGAGGGAACACCCGGCCGGCGAACGGCCCGCCGGGGCGACCGCCCGACGGGCCCGGATGCGAGGGAACACCCGTAAGGGCCGGCGCAGCCGGCCCGGCGAGGGACCATGCAAGACCTCTTCAACCAGATCCGCGACGTCTGGATGGCGCTGACGCTCCGCCAGCGGGCGAGCATCTTCATCTCGGTCGGGATGACGGTCGCCGCCGTCGCCGGCATCGTGTGGTGGGCGCGCCAGCCGAGCTGGGCCGTCCTGTACACGGGGCTCGATCCGCGCGACGGTCAGGCGGTGATCCAGGAGCTGCAGTCGCGCAAGGTCGCCGTCCGGCTGCGCGATGGCGGCACGACGATCGAGGTGCCGTTCGAGCAGGTGGACCGGCTGCGGATGGAGCTGGTCTCGAAGAACCTGCCCGGCAGCGGCCGCTTCGGCTTCCTCGAGATGTTCGCGCAGGACAACATCGCCCAGTCCAACCAGGCGCAGCGCATCCGCTACCAGAAGGCGCTGGAGGACGAGCTGGCGCGGACGATCGAGTCGCTGGACGAGATCCGCACCGCGCGCGTGCACCTCGTGCTGCCCGGCGAGCGCGTGTTCGTGGACGACGACGACGTGGCCAAGGCCTCGGTCACGCTCGGCCTGGCCCCGGGCGGCCCGCCGTCCAGCGAGCAGGTGCAGGCGATCGCGCGCATCGTGGCCGGCGCGGTGCCGGAGCTGTCGGTCGAGCGCGTCAGCGTCCTCGACACCAACGGCCGCGTGCTGTGGGAAGGGGACGGCGAGGGCGGCGGCGTCACCGCCGCGCGCCAGGTCGAGCTGAAGAGCACGATCGAGAAGGACATCAACGCCAAGGTCGCGCGCGTCCTGGAGCCGGTCGTCGGCGCGGACCGCTTCGTCGTGCGCACCAGCGCCGACGTCGATTTCCAGAAGGAGCGGCGGCGCGAGAAGGAGTACGACCCCGACACCGGCGTCCTGATGAGCGAGACCAAGTCCAAGGAGAAGTCGGTCAGCGGCGGCAAGCTCGCGGCCGGCGTGCCCGGCACCGCCTCGAACCTGCCCGGAGGGGCGGGCGGGAGCAGCACCGGCGCCGACGGCGAGACCTCCGACCGCACCGAGCAGCAGGCGAGCTACGAGTACTCGGTGGTCGAGCGCGACATCGAGGAGCCGGTCGGATCGCTGAAGCGGCTCTCGGTCGCGGTGATCGTGGACCAGGCCTGGGAGCAGGCGCCCGCCGGGCAGGGCGGAACGCCCGGCGAGCGGCGCGCGGTGCCGCGTTCCGACGACGAGATGTCGAAGCTGGAGGACCTCGTGCGCGCGGCGATCAGCTTCGACCAGGCGCGCGGCGACGTGGTGACCGTGGAACAGGCGCCGTTCCAGCAGCCCGCCGTGACCGAGGAGCCGGCGCGGCCGTTCGACTACCGCGCCGTGCTGCCGTTCGTGAAGTACCCGGCGCTGGTCGTGCTCGCGCTGCTCGTGTTCGTGCTGTTCTTCCGGCCGGTGCTCAAGACCGTGCGGGAGGCGGCGGACCGCGGGCCGGGGATCCCGTTCCGCGCCGGCTCCGCCAGCATCGAGGGCGCGCTGGCGCTCGGCAGCGCGTCGAGCTTGGAGAAGATGCGCCAGCGGCTCGCGGCGCTGGCCACCGACCAGCCCGAGGGGATGGCCCAGACCGTCCGCCTCTGGCTCAACGAACCGAAAGAGAAGTCGTAGGAGCGGGGCCCGCGCTCCCCGCGGGCAGGAGCGAACGTTATGGCCACGGCCACCGCCACCGCGCCGGAAGGCGTCTCGGGGCTGCAGAAGGCAGCGATCCTGATGACCCTGCTCGGCGAAGAGGCGGCCGCGCACGTCCTCAAGCACCTCGAGCAGGACGAGGTGCGCCGGATCACGATGGAGATCGCCAAGATCCGGATGATCGACCCGACCCAGCACGGGACGGTCCTGCACGAGTTCCTCGGCCTCGTGGCCCAGGCCCGCGGCCTGGAGCTGGCCGGGCCGCCCCTCGCGCGGCGCCTTCTGGAGCGCGCGATGCCCGAGCAGGCCGTCAACATCGAACTCGAGCCGCGCCGGGTGCGCGACGCCGACGAGGAAGGGACCGAGCACCGGCTGCCCGAGCTGCCGGACAGCCTCGTCGGCGCCCCCTCGCACCGGCTGGCCCTGCTGCTGAAGGAGGAATCGCACCAGACGGTCGCGCTGTTCCTCGCGCACCTCCCGCCGCGCAAGGCCGCGCGCGTGCTCTCGCACCTCGCGCCGGAGCTGCGGCTGGAGGTCACGCGGCGCATGGCCTCGATCCGCGAGATCCGCCCGCAGGTCGTGGCGCGCATGTCGCAGGTCCTGGAGACACGGCTGCAGACGATCTGCGACGAGCCGATGCTGCCCGTGGACGGCGTGCAGACCGCGGCCGACACGCTGACCAAGCTCGGCCGCGCCGCGGGCAAGGAGATCGTCGAAGCGCTGGCCGAGGAGCACCCCGAGCTGGCCAAGCAGCTGCGCGACATGCTGTTCACCTTCGACATGCTGCGCGGCATGAACGAGCGCGACACGCAGGAGGTGCTGCGCCAGATCGACCGCAGCTCGCTGGCGCTGGCGCTGAAGGGCGCCGACCCCGAGCTGCAGCAGCAGTTCATGAACAACATGTCGGAGCGCGCGGCCCAGATGCTGCAGGAGGAGATGGACCTGCTCGGCGCGCCGAAGCTGGCCGAGATCGACCGCGCGCAGCGCGCGATCATCGACGTCGCGCTGAAGCTCGAATCCGAAGGCGTGATCACGCTGCAGGAGCAGGGCGGTGCCTCGGAGTAGGGACCGGCGCAGCCGGCCCGGCACGGAGCGGAACCGGCCATGAACCGCGGGCGGCTCATGGAACCGCGCGAGGCGCAGCGCTTCGACCCGCCGGAGCTGCGCGGGGCGGGACCGAACGCGTCGCCGGAGGACCGCGCGGCGGAGGCGGTGCGGGCCGGCTTCGCCCAGGGCCTCGCGCAGGGCCGCGCCGAGGCGCAGGCGGCGCTGGCGAAGGACCGCGCGGCGGCGGGGCAGAAGCTGGCGCAGTCGCTCGCGGAACTGCACACGGTCCGGCGCGAGATCCTCGAGCAGGGCCAGCGCGAGCTGGTCGAGCTGGCCCTGACCATCGCCTCGCGCATCGTGCGGGCGCGGATCGAGGCCGGCGACCCGGTCGCGGCGCGCATCGCGGCCGAGGTCCTGGCGCGCACCGCGGCGCTGCCCGGGCGCAAGATCCGCCTCAACCCCGAGGACCACGAGATCGTCCTCGCGCACTGCCCCGGCATCAGCGGACCGGGCGGCGTCGAGCTGGTCCCCGACCCGGCGATCGAGCGCGGCGGCCTGGTCGTGGAGTGCGCGGCCGAGGCGGTCGACGCCCGCGTCGGGACCGCGCTCGAGATCTTCCGCGAGGCGTTGGCCGAGGAGCCGGCTTGAGCGCCGGCGCGGCCACGATGCGCGAGGCGCTGCGCCGCGCCGCGACGACGGCTGCCGGCATCGAGCCGGTGCGCCGGGCGGGGCTGGTCACCCGCGCGGTCGGACTGGCGGTGGAGAGCATCGGACCGAGCGTGGCCGTCGGCGAGGAGTGCCGCCTCGAGAGCGCCGAGGGCGGCCTGCTCTCGCTGGCCGAGGTGGTCGGCTTCGAGGGCACGCGGATCTACAGCATGCCGATCGACCCGGTGCGCGGCCTCAAGCACGGCGACCGGCTCGTCGCCACGGGGCGCCACCCGCGCATCGCCGTCGGCGACGCGCTGCTCGGCCGCGTGCTCGATGCGGCGGGCGAGCCGCTCGACGGCAAGGGGCAGGTCGCCGGCGCCGCCACGCGGCCGATCTACGCCGAGCCGGTGCCGGCGATGTGCCGCCCGCGGATCGCGGAGCCGATGCCGACCGGGATCCGCGCCCTCGACGGGCTGATCACGCTCGGCCGCGGCCAGCGCATCGGCATCTTCGCCGGCGCCGGCGTGGGCAAGAGCCGGCTGCTCGGCGGGATCGCGCGTCACGCCGCGGACGAGGTGATCGTCATCGCGCTCGTCGGCGAGCGCAACCGCGAGGTGCGCGAGTTCATCGAGGGCGAGCTGGGGCCGGCGGGGCTGGCCCGCTCGGTCGTATTCGTCGCGACCTCCGACGAATCGCCGCTGCGCCGCGTGCGCTGCGCCCTCGCCGCGACGACGGTCGCCGAGGACTTTCGCCGCCGCGGCCGCAACGTCACGCTGTTGATGGACTCGCTCACGCGCGTGGCGATGGCGCTCCGCGAGATCGGGCTGGCCACCGGCGAGCCGCCGTCGACCAAGGGCTACACGCCATCCGTCTTCGCCTTCCTGCCGCGGCTCCTCGAGCGCGCGGGGCGCGAGGAGGGGAGCGGGGCGATGACCGGGATCTACGCGGTCTTCGTCGAGGGCGACGACCTCAACGACCCGGTCTCGGACAACGCCCGCGCGATCCTCGACGGCCACATCGTCCTCGCGCGGCGCCTCGCCGAGCGCGGCCACTACCCGGCGATCGACGTCCTCGGCTCGGTCTCGCGCGTGATGCCGCAGGTGATCTCGCCCGAGCACGAGCAGGCAGCGATCCGCATGCGGCGGTTGATGGCGGTGTACCGCGAGCACGAGGACCTCGTCGCGATCGGCGCGTACCGCGCGGGCGTGGACGCCGAGCTGGACCAGGCGGTCCGCTGCCACCGCGCGATCGCCGATTTCCTGCAGCAGGACCTGGCCCAGCCCTCGCCGCTTCCCGACACCGTCCGGCTGCTCGCCGGCGCGACGGCCTGACGATGGCGCGCTTCGCGTTCCGGCTGCAGGTCTCGCTCCGGCTGGCGCGCGTCAAGCGCGGGCAGCTGCGGCGCGATCTGGCCGACGCGATGCGCGAGCTGGCCGCGGCCGAGGCCGCGCTGCAGGACGGGCGCGACCGGTTGCGGGAGTTCGGCGACGAGATCGAGCGCCGCCTCGGCGAGGGGATCGAGGGGCAGGAGCTGGTCGCGCTGGCCGCGGCGCGCGACCGCGCGCGCGACGCCCTGCCGCCGCTGCGCGCCGCGGTGAAGCGCGCGGAGATGCGCGAGGAGTCGGTGCGCGAGAAGCTCACCGCCGCTTCGCGCGAGACCGAGGTGCTCGAGCGGCTGCGCCGCGAGGCGCACGCCGCGTTCGTGCGGGACGAGGAGCGCAAGGAACAGACCGCGATCGACGACATCGTGCTGGTCCGGCGCACGCGCGAGGCGCTCGCGACGCGTGCCCGGGCCCGGCGCGCCTGACCGCGGGAGGAGGGGCGATGAACTCGCGCCGGACGCTCATGTTCCTGATGATGACGGCGATCGCCGCCAACGCCGTGCTGCTGGTGGACTC
>JAGOJY010000135.1 GCA_017994815.1 Acidobacteriota bacterium | reverse complement strand
GCCCCAGTTGTACCCGCAACCGAGGTCGGCCGTGCCGTCCTGGTTCACGTCGAAGATCCGCGGGTGCGTGTTGTACGGCAGGTGGATCTCGCCCCCTCCGGCCCGGATGTGCACGCCGGCAGCGAAACGCGGCTCCGTCTCGCTGCCCACATTGCGCAGGAACGAGACATAGCCGTCGAACTCCCCCGAGACGAGGTCGGCCAGCCCGTCGGCGTCGTAGTCGCCGACGTCGAGTCGCCCGTTGGCGTCGCCCGGCAGCCGCACCGGCTGGGACGGGCCCATCAGCCACTCGTAGTACCCGAACGATGGTGCGCCCGGGGCGCCGACGTTGCGGTAAAGGCGCACCTGGTCCGGCGTCAGCGTCCCCTCGGCGACCAGGAGGTCCTTCAGCCCGTCGCCGGTCACGTCGACGAAGCAGGCGCCCGTGTAGCCGTTCCCCGCGCGGACGAAACCGCCGGCTGCCTGCACGTGCTGCGGCGCCGCGAACGAAGGTTCGGTCGCGGTTCCGATGTTGACGACGATGTAGACGTAGCCATCGCCACCCCCAACCAGCACGTCGAGCAACCCGTCATCGTCCCAGTCCACGAACCGTGTCGCGGCGTGATTCCCGAGGTTGACCGGGACTCCCGCTGCGACGAGTTGCTCCGGATCGGTGAACCACAGCGTCGGCTCCAGCGCGACTGCCGCGGACGGCAGGAGCAGGAGCAGGAGTGCGATGCCCGACCAGCTTCCCCGTGTTCTGGCCATGCTGACATCCCCGCGCCGCGGACCGGCGCGCGCGCGATCGCCAGGACGCCCACAACTCGACGAGCGCCCCCTCCGCGCCTGGACGGAATATACCGCCACCGGGACGGCACGCGGGTGCGACCGCGTATGCTCTGGGGCGTGGAACCGCCTTACAAGGAAAGGATTCCCGGCTCGGCCGTCCTGTTCTGCATGCCGGAGCCGGGGCACTTCCAGCGGCTGGTGCCGCTGATCGCCGAACTCGCGCGCGGCGGCGTCAGCGCGCACGTCCTGACGCACCGCTCGTTCGAGGGACCGGTGCGGCGGGCCGGCGGGCGGTTCGTCGACCTGTTCGCGGGGCACCCGGTCGAGGCGGCCGACGCCGAGTCGTTCCCGGTGCCCTGCCGCTACGTGAGCTTCGCCGCGCACTACGCCGATTCGATCACGCGGCTCGCGGAGCGGCTCGGCCCGACGCTGGTCATCTACGACACCTTCGCCGTGATCGGGTTGCTCGTCGCCCGGCGCCTCGGCCTGCCGTACGTGAACGTCTGCGCGGGGCACAACATGGTCCCGGCACGGTTCCTGGAGATGCTGACCGTCGACCCGCGCGTGCGCGTGTCGCCGGCGTGCGAGCGCGCCGCCGCGCGCCTGCGCGACGAGCACGGCGTCGCCGACGCAACGCCATTTTCTTACGTCGCGATGCTGAGCCCGCACCTCAACCTGTACTGCGAGCCGCCGGAGTTCCTCGACGAAGCCGAGCGTCGCACCTTCGAGCCGCTCGCGTTTTTCGGGTCCTTGCCGCGCTGGACGCCGTCGTCTCGGCGGCCGCGAGCCACGGACGGCGTGCGCGTCTACGCCTCGTTCGGGACGGTGGTCTGGCGCTACTACGCGCGCGAGGCGCTGGCCGCGTTGGCTGCGATCTCGTCCGCCGTGGCCGGCATCCCGCGCGCGCGGCTCCGCGTCAGCCTCGGCCGGGCCGGGATCGCGCCGGAGCAGGTGAGCGCGCTTTCGCGGGAGAACGTCCGCATTGAACCGTACGTGGACCAGCCCACCGTCCTACGCGAGACGGACGTCTTCATCACGCACCAGGGGCTGAACTCGACGCACGAGGCGATCGCGGCCGAGGTGCCGATGCTGTCGTACCCGTTCTTCTGGGACCAGCCGGCGCTCGCCACGAAGTGCCAGGCGCTCGGGCTGGCCGTCGCGCTGGCCGACTCGCCGCGCGCGGCGATCGGCCCGGCCGACGTCGCCCGCGGGCTGGCGTCGGTCGCGCAGCGGCGGACGCCGATGCGGGAGGCGCTGGCGCGGGCCGCGGGCTGGGAGAAGCGCGTCGTCGAGGAACGGCAACTCGTGATTGAGCGGATCAAGCGGCTCCTGTAGTCTCCCGCTCGCCGCCGGCCCCGGCGTTCGCTTTGAGCAGCGCATGCGCCCGCAACAGGAGGAGCGGATCGTTCCCCTCGACGAGCAGGCACTCCGGCTGTTCGCCGACAAGGGCAAGGAAGGCGGTCCGGGCGTCCCCCAGGCCGGCGACGCGAACGCGGTGAAAGTCCGCCGCGTGCTGCAGGTCACGCGCGACCTGTCCGCCCGTCCGCCGGAACAGCTGCGCGTTCTCGACGCCGGCTGCGGCGAGGGAGTCTACGCGATCGAGATCGGCCTGCGGCGCGCGCACGTCGTGGCGTTCGACGCGCGCAGCGAGCGGATGTCCCGCGGTGCCGAGTGCGCGGAGCGGCACGGGCTGTCGAACGTGACCTTCCAGCTCGCCGACATTCGCGAAGTGACGGCGGAGACGCACGGCAGCTTCGACGTCGTGCTCCTGCTCGGGATCCTCTACCACCTCGACGTGCCGGATGTCTTTCGCGTGCTGGAGAACGCGCACGGCATGTGCGGCGAGATCCTGGTCGTGGACACCTTCGTGAGTGCGGGCGGCGGCGAGCTGGTGGAGCACCGCGGCGAGCGGTACGAGGGCCAGCGCGTGCGCGAGCACGGTGACGACGACCCGCCCGAGGTGCGGCGCGCACGCCTGCTGCGCTCGATCGACAACACGTTCAGCTTCCGCTTCACGCGGGAGTCGCTGGCGCGCCTTCTGGGCGACGTCGGCTTCACTTCGGTGTTCGAGTGCCTCGCGCCGCGCGAGCCGCTGAAACCGGCCGATCGCGTCACGCTGGTGGCGCTGCGGGGCGCCCCCGTCCAGCTGTCGAGCTACCCCTGGATCAACGGCCTGTCCGAGCGGCAGATCGAGCACTACCTGCGGCAGACCGGCCCGTAGCACCCCCGGAGGATCGCGAGCATGGGGTTCCTGGTGTTTCCCGGGATCGACGAACCGATCGGGCTCGTGCCCGGCCACTCTCCCGTCGAGGGCATCTCCCGGGTCCTGATGCTGACCAACGGTGCCATGCCGGGGCGATCGTTCCACGTCGCCGCGCACTTCGTCTCGGCGGACTACCGGCCGACCGCGGACTGGCAGTTCACCGAGCCGCACGCGCACCCGTTCGACGAGGTCAACCTGCTCCTGCCGGCCGGGGACTGCCTGCGGTACCGCTACGAGGTCGAGGGACGGCGCCACGAGATCTCGGGACCGTGCTCGGTCTTTCTCTCGGCCGGCACGCCGCACCGGATGGAACCGATCGAGGGCCAGGGCATCTTCGTCTGCATCCAACTGAACCAAGCTTCGCGGTGATCGTGGGGGCCGGCACCCGGATTCAGTCCGTGGTCAGGTGGAGGATCTTCCCGCCGGCACGCGCGCGGGGCGGTTCGCGGACGACGCTCGGGATCCCGGCCCGGCGCCACAACGCCGCCATCTCGCGCTTGCTCTCGGAACCTGTTGCGATCGCGCCGAGAAACGCGTCGGCGACGGCCGCCGCGTCCAGCGGACCGACGGCGGGATGCACGAGGAGCTGCAGCCGCGGCTGGCCATCCTCGTCGGCCTGCTCGAGGAGCTGGTAGTCGGCCGGGCCGCCGCCGAACCGCCGCGGCAGCACTTCGTCGAGGATCTCGACGATGTCGGTGTCCTCGAGCGTGATCCCGCCCGCGGTCAGCTTCTCGAAGCTGCGGATCGTGTGCAGGTGCGTCGTCCAGCCGATGTCGTCGAGCGGGCAGCCGCAGCGCCGGGCCGAGAAGGTGGCCCGGTCCCCCATCGAGACATTGAGTAGCACGAACGGCGCCGTGGGCCGGATCGAGGAGACCAAAAGCGCCCCGCGCGGCAGCGCGTCCCCCACGGCGGGTACGAGGGCGTTGAGGTCGGCGAACAGGTGCACGTCGTCGGGCGCCTCGGGCGCGAGGCAGCCACAGGCGACCGAACCGCCCGAATCCGCGCTGCCGTAGTCGGGCAGGGCCTCGCCGCCGGCGCGGCCGACGACGGCGAGCCGCGCCCGGGTCACCGGCTCGCCGGTCAGCGTGAACCGCGCGCCCGCGATGTCCACGCCGCGCTCCGCGGCCGCGCCGCACAGCCGCACCACGCAACTCGGCGAGGTCCACAGGTGCGGGACCTCGCCCGCGCGCAGCGTGGCGCGCAGCCACTCGAGCACGGCGAGCGGCGCATCGATCGGCGCGTGCTCGGGGCGCGGCAGCGGCCGGCCCGCGAGGCGGCTCGCCGCGACGAGGATGCGGGCGCTCCACAGGAAGCGCGATCGCCGATCGAGCGCCCGCGGATCGCCCAGCACGAACCACCGCGCGGCCGGCGTCCCGTGGCCGGAGTACCACAGGAGCGGGGCCGTGCCGCGCAGGCTCCAGGTCGCGGTCCGCCAA
>JAGOJY010000134.1 GCA_017994815.1 Acidobacteriota bacterium | reverse complement strand
CGTGGCAGACCCGCGCCAGCGGGACCGACAGCCGGTCGCCGACGCGGACCAGCGCCGCGGCGGCCTGGTCCAGCTCCAGCGCGTTGCGGCGCCAGAGTTCCAGGTCCCGGGCAGGTGCCCGCGGTCCGGTTCCGATGTCCCGGGTGCAACTCAACGACACGCCCCCCGCGTGATGAACGGATGCTAGCAGATTTGGAGAGCATGTCAACTGCGAATTAAAAAAAACTTTCTCACGATGACAAATCGCCGCTGCGGCGCGGTAACTGCTAACAGGTGCGAGGACTGACAAAAATTGTCACTCCGATCGCGTGCCTCGCGACGCCGTCACGATCGGGACGTCTGTCGGCGGCCCCTACGAGAACCGGATGGTCGTGTGCATCGCGCAGCCGTCACGATCGGGATGTCTGTCGGCGGCATGCACGGACCCGCAAGCATCGCGCTGGCGTCATGGCCGGGCCGCCTGTCGGCGGCCCTTCCCGTAGCGGCCGGCGCAGCCGGCCGGCACGAGACACGATCGGTCGCACGCGGGGTGAGCGACGGGACGAGTCGCCAGCACGGCCGGGCGGCACGGCGGCAACACTCACGAACCCGCGTGCATCGTGACGCCGTGACGGCCGGGCCGCATGGCGGCATCGCGACGCCGCCATGGGCGGGCTGCCTGTCGGTGGCAACACGAAACCGCGTGCATCGCGGCGGCGTCAAGATCGGGCCGCCTGGCGGCGGCCCGTACCAGCGACGCGCCCGAGCAACGCGACCAACGCGATGAGCACGTCCATGACGCCACACCAAAGGAATGCGATGAGCACCCGGCCATTCGGGCCGGCTGCCGCATCATTACGCGTGCCCACCGCCGGCATGGGCGGGCCGCCTCCGGCGGCCCGTACGACCGCGGCGCGCCGGGCTTGTGCGGGCGCTGATAAGCTGGCGCGGTGGATGCCACGCCCACGCCGTCGCGGCGCTTCGGCCAGAACTTCCTCGCCGACCGGCGCGCGGCGCAGCGCCTCGTGGAACTGTTCGCACCCGGCCCGGACGATCGCGTCGTCGAGATCGGCCCCGGCACCGGCGCGCTGACCGCGCTGCTCGCGCCGCACGCGGGGCGCCTGGTCGCGCTCGAACTCGACCGGCGGCTCGTGCCCGCGCTGGAACAGCTGCTCCTCCCCTTCCCCAACGCCCAAGTGCGCACCGCCGACGCGCTCGAAACCGACTGGGACGCGCTCGGGGCCGAGCTGGGCGGACCGCTGCGCGTGATCGGCAATCTCCCGTACAACGTCGGCACCGCGATCGTGCGCCGCGTGCTCGGCGCGCACCGCGTGCACGACCTGCAGGTCGTCCTGCAGCTCGAGGTCGCCGAGCGGATCCTCTCGCCGCCCGGCCCGAAGTCGTACGGGCCGCTGTCGGTCGTCGCCGCCCTGCGCGCGCGGCGCGAGCGCCTGCTGACGCTCCCGCCGGGCGCCTTCCGCCCGCGGCCGAAGGTCACCAGCGCCGCCCTGCGGTTGACCTTCCGGCACGACGCCCCGCTCGCCCCCGACGAGATCCCGGCGCTCGAGCGCTGGCTCTTCGCCGGCTTCGGCCACCGCCGCAAGACGCTGGCCGGCAACCTCGGCCCGCGCCGCGACGAAGTCCGCGCGTTCCTCGCCGCGGCGGGGCTTCCCGAGGACGCGCGCGCCGAGACCCTCGCGCCCGAGCTGTGGCTGGACCTCGCGCGCCGGCTGGACCGCCCCTGACGGCGCGCTTCGCCCGGGGGCACCTTATAATTCGCAGCGCATGAACGAATTGGAGATCATCTCGCTCGGTGGCTGCGGCGGGTTCGGCATGAACTCGACGCTGTACCTCGCCGGCGACCGGGCGATCCTGGTCGACTTCGGCATCGGCTTCCCGCGCGGCTTCCCGGTCGGCGTGGCGCAGGTCGTCCCCGACGCCCGCCCGCTGCTCGACCGCTGCCCGCGGCTGGACGCCGTCTTCATCACCCACGGCCACGACGACCACGCGGCGGGCCTGCCGCACCTGCCCGAGCCGTGGCGCAGCGCCCCGGTCTACGCCCCGCCGCTCGCGCTGTGCTCGATCGGCGACCGCTTCGAGGACACCGCGACGCCGCGGCCGAAGCTGGTCCCGGTCAACGACGGCGACACGATCGAGAGCGCCCCCTTCCGCGTCACTTACATCCACGTCACGCACTCGATCCCGCAGAACTACCTCCTGGCGATCGACACGCCCGCCGGGCTGGTCGTGCACAGCGGCGACATCAAGCTCGACCTCACGCCGGTGGCCGAGGCCCCGACCGACCTCGCCGCGCTCTCGGCGCTGCGCTCGCGCGGCGTGCGCCTCTTGCTGCTCGACAGCACCGGCTCGCGGCGCGACGGGCGCACCGGCTCCGAGCGCAGCGTGCGCGCGCCGCTGGAGACCGCGATCCGCTCGGCCGAGGGGACCGTCGTCGTCTCCACCTTCGCCAGCCACCTGCACCGGATCCAGACCGTCTGCGACATCGCGCGCCGCGTTGGGCGCAAGGCCGCGCTCCTGGGCCTGCGGATGACGCGCACCGTGCGCCACGGGATCGACCTCGGCCTGTTCACCGCGCCGCGCGGCCTGTTGGTCAGCGCCGAGGAGCTGGCGCAGGAACCGCCGGAGCGGCGGCTGTACCTCGCCGGCGGGTGCCAGGGGGAGCGGCAGTCGTCGCTCTCGCGCCTGTCGCTGGGCGTGGACCCGCGCGCCGAGGTCGGCCGCGGCGACACCGTCGTCGTCTCGGCCAGCATCATCCCCGGCAGCGAGGTCCAGGTCGGGCGGCTGCTCGACCGCTTCCTGCGCATCGGCACCGGCGTGATCCACGCCTCGGACTTCCCGGGCTTGCACGTCTCTGGCCACGGCTCGCGCGACGAGATCGCCGAGCTGGTCGAGCTGCTGCGCCCGCAGGCGATCGTCCCGATCCACGGCGACCGGATCAACCTCGAGGCGATCGTGACCTTCGTCGAGCGGCTGGACCCCGCCCCGCGCGAGGCGCTGATCATCGAGAAGGGCGACAGCCTGCACGTGGGCCCGACGAAGCTGGCCCTGGGCGACCGGATCGACCTGCCGGCGATCCACCTCGACGAGGGGGGCGTGGTCGTCTCGCAGGACGTGATGCGCGACCGCTACCGGCTCGCACTCGCGGGAGTGGTGGTGGTGCGGGTGACGCTGACGCGCGAGGGCCGCCGGACCGACGCCGAGGCGCGGATCGAGCCGATCGGCATCGCCGGGTGGGACGGGCCGGACGGCGTGCGAGAGAACACCGAGCGCATCGTGCGCGAGACGGCGCAGCGCAGCGGCAACATGAGCGCGGCGGAGCTGGAGCACGACATCGAGCGCCAGGTCGGCAACCTCCTGCGGCGCGGCAACCGGCGCCGGCCGACGGTCGTGGTGATGGTCGAGGAAACGCCCGAGGCGCGTTCGTGATCCCCGGCCCGGGGCTGACGCCGTTCGAGGCCGCGATCCTCGGCCTCGTCGAGGGGCTGACCGAGTACCTGCCGATCTCCTCGACCGGGCACCTGATCCTCGTGTCGTGGCTGATGGGCCACGCCGACGACGACGCGATCAAGAGCTTCGAGATCGTGATCCAGGCCGGGGCGATCCTCGCCGTCGTCGGCTTGTACTGGCAGCGCATGGTGGCGATGGTCCGGGGCGCGTGCGGCGGCGACGAGGCCGGGCGGCGCCTCCTCATCAACCTCGTCATCGCGTTCCTGCCGGCCGGCGTGCTGGGCGCCCTGCTGCACAAGCCGATCAAGAGCTTCCTGTTCGGGCCGTGGCCCGTGGCCGCGGCGCTGGTCATCGGCGGGGTCGTGATGATCGCGCTGGACCGGCTGCGCGCGCGGCGGCTGACCAGCGGCCGCGAACTCGACGCCTTGACCCCGCGCGGGGCGCTGCTGATCGGCGCGGCGCAGTGCGTCGCGATGTGGCCCGGCACCTCGCGCGCTTTGGCGACGATCCTGGGCGGGCTCGGTGTCGGCCTCACGCCGGCTGCCGCGGCGGAGTTCTCGTTCCTGCTCGCGCTGCCGACCCTCGGCGGCGCCGCGGTCTTCGACACCGCGCGCAACGGCAGCGAAATGGTGGCCGGGATCAGCCCGCTGGCGATGGCGATCGGCATCGTCGTCGCCTTCATCAGCGCCGCCGTCGCGATCAAGGGGTTCGTGGCCTGGCTCGGCAGCCACGGCCTCGTCCCGTTCGGCGTCTACCGCATCCTCCTCGGCCTCGCGGTGCTGTTCGCCCTTTCGTAGGGGCCTCCGCAGGCGGCCCGGCACGATCAGGGATCGATGCACGCGGATCGATGTCGGTTTCCAATCGGCCGTCGATTGCCGCGGGACGCCGTCATTGCCGGGCCGCCTGCGGCGGCCCCTACACAGGAACGGCGGTGGCGTTTACCATTCGTCACGGCATGTCGATCCTGAGCGGGCTGCTCGAAGCGCGACACTGGCGCGAGGCGTTGATCGCGATCCTCGCCTGCCTTGCCCTGCTCACCGTGCTGGCGCTGGCGAGCTACTCCCCCGCCGACCCGTCGTTCTTCGCCT
>JAGOJY010000133.1 GCA_017994815.1 Acidobacteriota bacterium | reverse complement strand
GCGCGGACGCACCCCTCGATAGCCTCTGTGACACCATTTCGCTTCGCCACAGCAAGCCCGCGGACAAGCGCCGGGAATCCGCCGCCGACCGCACCCGCGAGCAGGCAGAGCAACCAGGGCACCTCCGGGGACGCGGCAGCTCCACAAAGCCCGGAGCCGATTCCGACGACGACGGCGATGCCACGTTTCGCCCGGGCGGGCCACGGGCCTTCCGCGTTCGCGAGCCAGGGCCACGCCACCTTGACCGCCTCGACGACGGTGTAGCCGGCCGTGGAGGCTGCGAGAGCGATGGTCATGAGGACACCGAACCAGACCGACAGGTTCGCGAGCGGAGAGGGATCCATGGTCGCCTGCACCGCCGATACATACCGAAGATCATCGTCCGGTACCGGGAGCGCCAACGCCGCACCAGCGCACCCGATCGCGAGCAACAGGACCGCGAGGACAACGAGCGCCAGCAATACCAGGAACGGATTCCGGTGGTCTTTCACGGGGCACCTCCAGGTTGATGGTTGGTCGCCGTAGCAATCTGTCGCGGCGACGTCATGAGCAATGCCTCGATGCGCTCGACGCGGCGCTGGATATCCGCGAGCTGCGCTTCGACGTGTCCATAGACCGTGCCGACTCTCAGCACGGTCGCAATCAGGGAGGCGGTCGCGACCATGATGGCCGCCGTCGCCCCCCACTGCTTCCACCAGTTGCGGAACCTCTGCATGGCGCCCTCCTCACTTCGTCACACTATGTGTTGACTTCGTCGTCGATGCGGTGTCAAATTGAATTGCCCCGCGACGCAGGCTGTTAGCGCAGCCGAAACGTCCGAGGCGTGGCCGAACTCGTGACAGGAGTCCGACATGATCCATCTTACCCCACCTTCCCTTGAAAACGAAGAGTGGAAACCATGGCCTCGAAAACCGAGTCTTTTGGTTTCGTCCCTCGGTCGCGTGTGGTCCACAAAACGCGGGAAGTTCCGGGCCATCAACATCGGTACGGATGGTTACCCGTACGTGTCGATCTGGATGGGACCGAAGCTTACGAGTTTTCGCCTGCACGTCATGGTGCTTTCGACCTTCCGCCCCAAGGAAGATGGTTCCATGATATGCAGGCACATCAACGGAATCCGGACCGAATGCCGACTTGAGAACCTTGAATGGGGGACCAACAAAGAAAACGCCAGCGACACGATACGGCACGGTTCCCATAGTGGCGGGGGACGCAGATTCGGCGCGGATGATTTCCGAGAAATGCGCAGGATGCATTCCGAAGGGATGAGTTACACACAGATCGCCAAGCAGTTCAACACCGTATGGGGAACTGTCCAATTGATTGTTGCCTTCAAAAGACACAGAGTCTCCTAGTTATGACTGCACCATTCTATATGCATGTCGTCCCTGTCCTTGCCCCGCCAACCGAGGCCCAGGACCAAGCCCCAGGATTCGAGGATCGCAATCACCTCGGACTGCGCGAATGCCTCGACGCGCTCCCATCGGCCGTCGCGGTCCAGGTCCACGTCCACGGCGTACCCCGTGCAGTGGACGGACCACGGACGCTTCGGATCCCGGTTCATCCGCCGGTAGCACATCGAGGATGCTTTCCCGGGGCGGTACGAGGTCAGCAATTCGATCTCGCCGAACGCCGCGATGATGGGGCCGGCCGCGCCGCGATGCAGGTGGAGGCGACCAAGCAGGGGGATGTTGGCGAGTACAAGATTCCGGAGGGCTTCCGCCCGCGCCGCCTCGCTACGCCAGGTACCGTACCCAGGCCGGGAAGGATCGTCGATGAGCCACCGATCCACCCGGGCAAGCAGGCCTGCCTGGCGAGGGACCCGGGCCGCGACTTGGTCCCTGGCGGATGCGGCGTGTACGTGCTCCCGGTCCAAGTTTCCGTCCCGCACAGCGATCAGGTACGCCGCCGCCGTCCGCGGCCCGAAGTCGTCGTCGAGCGGCCCCGGGTCGTGCCCCAGGGCCGCCAGCGTCTCTTGCAGACGGGCGCAGTAGCGGATTGTCGGCACGGGACACCTCCTATCTCGCAGTCCAGAGCGTCTCGAGGATCGAATCCTCGACAGCCTCCGGCCACCGCTCGCCGACGACGGCCGCGATCGTCTCTTCGAACGGCCAGGTCTTGTCGATTTTGACCTCGCGGCGGAACACGTACACGGCCTGGATTGGGTACCGCTTTTCGGTAAGCCTCTGGAAGATGATCCACTTAGACGGCTGTGCCGAAACGAGGGCCTTCGTGCTCATCCTGCGGCGGCGCTTTGCCGAGTCGTCGCCATGCCTCTGCAAGTGCTGTGCCCATTTGCGCGACACACCACCCGTCTTGACCATGTCGGGTGTATACCCGCCCTTGCGGGCGCCCCCGACGCCCCGTTCCTTGCCCTGGAACTCCCCGACCTGTGCGAGGAAAAACGGCTTGCGGCTCCGCAGCAAACCCTTGGGCCACAGTCCGGTCGAGCGGAGCAGCGCCTTCAGCTCGCCGGGGCCGCGGAGGGGGTCAACCGTCGAGCCCTTGCCCTCGTCCGTGGGCACAGACTGTACCCCGCCCTTGCCAGCGGCCTTTTTGTCGCCGACCGCTGCGAGTGCAGCGACGGTCGCTGCCGTGCCGATCTCTGACTGGAGGAGCGCTTTGGTCGCCGGCCGGATGCGGATGCCGCCTGGGCGCTTCGGGCTCGTGAGCCAGTCGCCGCGGAGCGTGAACGTCTTCGAGGCGCGCTCAATCAGCACGCCCTGCCCCGACTTGGCGACCATCGTCAGTGCCCGGGCGAGGGCGAACGGCGTCTGTTTCGTCAGCAGGACGAGCGCCCGCCGGATTTCGGTGTCGTCAAGCTGAAGAACGAACGAGCCGGCCATGCCACCCCCTTACGCGGCCTTCGGGTTCAGGATCCAGTAGTCGACAGTCGTCGTGCCCGAGAACGCACTGTCCCCGACGTTCTGCACACGGATCACGAACCCTCCATCCTCCTGGTTATAGATCGACGCGACAAGCGGCGCGGCGTCGTCCGCCCCGCCAGAGATGTGCAGGGAAACGAAGAGGTGCGCGTTTGCGGCCACACGCGAGTTGATCTCGACAATATCCACGTGCGAGTGTGCATCAATCGAGGTTGGACCCGTCAGCCGGTCCGACACCTCGTTCGACCCACTGGGCATGTGGAGGCTGTCCGCGGTGGCCGCGCCCCCGACGTCCAGATCGCCGTTGATCCCGGCGTCGTCGACTACACTCAGGTCGCCGGTCGACTGGATGAGCCCCCCGACGACGGCCCCGCCAGCACCGATGCTGCCCTCGGCATTGATGTCACCGACCGTTGCGATCTCGCCGGTGATCGCCCGGAAAACGATCTGGCGGTGCTGGTTCGTGCCGTTGGGCGTCAGTTCGTCCGTGCTGTAGCCGATCACGACGGTATTCGGCTCGATGTTCTCGCATCCGAGGGAGGCGAGCATCACGGACCGCGTGGCCGCGGCAGACTGGTTGCACCCTCCGGATCCCACCACCACTGAGCCGAGTGCCCACGCTTTGCACAGGAGCGACGCCAGCACCATGGCCTGGCCGTTGAGGGCCTGCGAGGTCATCGATGCAATGACCGCGGAGTCGCCCCCGGTCGCCTTGCTCGACGAGGACGCGATGACCGACCGCCGCAGGGGCGTCGTCACCACGCCCGTGTCCGTGGCGTGCCCGATGGCCGCGAGCGCCCCGGAGAGCGCCTCCACGAGCTGGGTGTCCGACATGCACGACGGCGTGATGCCCGCGGCGATGAGGACGTTCCGCAGTTCTTCGGTGATCTGGTTGCACCACTGCGGCGTGATCGTCGTCCCATCGTTGAAGTATCCGGGTGTGCCGTCCTCTGAGTACGGCGGCAGCGTCTCGGAAACGTCGGGCGAGTAATTGCGGTCCATGTCATGCCTCCCTGTTGTCGTCGGCGAAGTGGGGCCAGAGGTGCCCCGGGGCGTGCCTCAGCACCAGCCGTTCGATGCGGTCCCACGTGTCGCTCGTCTCCTTCAGCCGGTCTCCGCACTTGGCCGAGCCGGCGCGCGCGACCTTCACGTGCTCAACTGGCCCGAGCAGCCAGAAGTGGTACGGCCATCCCGCAGGGGTCCATACGTCGGCGACGATGTCCCACACGTCGGCGAGCGACTCATAGAGCGCGTCGTTCGGGACGCCGCCCTGCGCAAGGGCGCGGACGACCTCGGCCTGTCTTTCCGGCTCGGTCGCCGTGGGGGGGTAGTCCGGGTCGGGAAGCGCGAGCGCGTCTTCCCACGCCGCCAGGCGATCCCCGGTCGCGCCACTCGGGACGGAGTCGGAGCGGAACGTCGCGATCTCCACGTAGACGCGCGCAAACACGCGCCCGAGTCCGCGGATCACGTCGCCCACGTCGAACGAGAGCCAATCCAGGCCGGGCGGCAGGTGCCGCGCGATCCAGGTCGAATGCTCGCTGGCGGTCCGCGTGCTCATGCCCACGTCCCCCACGTGATAGTCCCGAGAGTCGGCAGGTGCAGGAGGCTCGCGGGCACGACATCGTCGGTCCCCGCGCCGCCCGCGACGGCCTGGAGTTGGTACGCGATGCCCGCCCGAGCAATACCGGTCGCGAGGTTCTCGTTGCGCATCGTGACACCCGGCGAAGCAGCGGACAGGAAATGGTCCCGGATGTAGCGTTGCA
>JAGOJY010000018.1 GCA_017994815.1 Acidobacteriota bacterium | reverse complement strand
CGCAAGCGATGATCGCCCTTCCGGCTGGCCGCCTACCCCCCTCTTCAGTCACCACATCGAGCCGTCCGCCACAAAGATGCACGCTTTCCTGAAAGAAGTGGCCTTTGAAGATCCCAGGGCGGCCAGCCGCAGCCGCAAGCGATGATCGCCCTTCCGGCTGGCCGCCTACTATTGGCCTTTGAAGATCCTACGAAATGTCCAGACGTTTTCCGGCCATGACGGCGACACGCGGTGCGAGTCCAGACGTGTTCCATCGATGGTGGCCATGGCGGCAACACGCGGAGCCAGACGGCGGTGACGGTGATGGAAAGAGGTACGCAAGACGGGGACAGTCACCTCCGACCCGAAGCGCCAGGTCGGAGGTGACTGTCCCCCGATTGGTCAGCCGACCGGGACGGGATCGCCCTTCAGCTTGAGCTTGAGATTGAAGCGCTGCTCGGACTGCTGGCTCTCCGACGTCGCCGAGCCCTTGACCTTCATGTCGATGTTGATCCGCTGCTTGTTCGCGTTGTAGGTGCCGCGACCACGCTCGGTATCGACACCGACGGTGACGTCCCCGGGGGGAAGCGCCGTCAGGTCCGTGACGAGCGTCGTCAGCGCCTCGTTCAGCGCGGCGTCGTCGAGGTCGACGTCGAAGCGCTTGCTTTCCGCCGAGGGGCTGCTCCAGGTGCACGGGATCGTCGCCAGCGGCGCGCCCGCCTGGTCGTTGATGGCGAGGCTGCAGTTGGCGGCGTCGTTGAACGTCAGGACGGCGCCGACCAGCTGGCGGTCGCGACCGGAGCCCCGCACCTTGAGCTTGGAGTTGCCGGTCAGGTTCCACGAGGTGCCGGCCAGTTCCGCCGCGCTCCCCAGCGTCGTTCCGAGCAACAGCAGGGCCGAGAGAACAGGCAATGCGCGCGTGACGCGCGTCGCTGCGAACATGTCGTGTGCGCTCCCGCCGCCGAACGGCGGCGCGTGGCGCCCGGCCAGGCACGCCGGGCACGATCGAGCGACACCATCCTACTCCGGACCGTCAAGCAGTAAAGACTTGCGCCGGCCGGCGAATACCCGAAAGGTAAGACGCCCGCGGGAAGCCGCGCCGGGCAAGGCATCCGGCGCTGCGCTGGCTACGGCGCGGTTTGCCAGACGGTGTCGAGCACCGAACCGTCAACCCACTTCACCACGGCGGTCGGCCGATCCGTCACCCGCGCGCGCCGGGGCTTGCCCCCGCACAGCGCCTCGACCTCGGCCTGCAGTTGCTCGATCGGCTTGATCGGCAGGTCGGAGCCGCGCACCGCTTCCAGCAAGTCGCGCCGGCGCGGGTTGATGGCGATCCCGCGCTCCGTGACGATCACGTCGATCAGCTCGCCGGGGCCGACCAGCGTCGTGACCTCGTCCACGATCACCGGGATCCGGTCGCGGAACGAGGGCACGGCCAGGATCGAGCAGCCGGCGTGCAGGCAGTTCTGCCAGCCGCCGATCCCGTGCAGCAGCCGGCCGTCGGAGTGGGTGACGACGTTGGCGTTGAACTGCACGTCGACCTCGGTCGCCCCGAGCACCGCGACGTCGATCATGCTGGCGAAGTTGCCCTTGCCGTGGTCGTTGTACGAGGTGAACGGCGAGGTCGCGACGTGCCGCGGGTCGGAGGCGATCGAGCGCACGGCGTCGAGGTCGAACGTCTGGCCGTCGAGGATGCAGCCGGTCAGCCCTTCGCGCAGCATCTCGACCAGGTAGCGCGTCGAACCGCCGCGCACGAAGCTCGCCTTGACCCCCTTCTCCCGCATCATCTGCGCGAGGTACGGGACGAAGGCCAGCGCGATGCCGCCGGCGCCGGCCTGGAACGAGAAGCCGTCGCGCAGGATGCCGGCGTCGCGGATGAAGCGCGCCACGTACTCGGCGATGATCAGCCGGTCCGGGCTGCGCGTCAGCTCGGTGGTGCCGGAGACGATCTTCGACGGGTCGCCGATCGACTCGACCTGCACGACGTAGTCGACGTTGTTGCCCTGGATCTGCCACGGGATGCAGGGGAACGGCACGAGGTTGTCGGTGACGACGATCACGTGGTCCGCGTACAGCGAGTCGGCGAGCGCGAAGCCGAGCGAACCGCAGGCCGAGGGGCCGTGCGAACCGTCGGCGTTGCCGAAGAAGTCGGCCGTCGGCGCGGCGATCACCGCGATGTCGACCTTGATCTCGCCGTCCTGGATCGCCTGCCAGCGCCCGCCGTGCGAGCGCAGCACGCCCAGCCCGCGCATTTTCCCGCTCGAGCAGTATTCGCCGATCGGGCCGTTCATGCTGCCTTCGATGTGGTGCACGGCGCCGGATTCCATCAGGCCGATCACCGGCTCGTGGCACGGGAACGACGCGCTGGGGAACCAGACGAGGTTCTGCGCACCCATCGCGGCCGCGGTCTGCAGCGCGAACAGCGACACGCGGTCCCCGTTGCGCAGGTGGTGGTGCGACGAGATGACCATCCCGTCGCGCAGCCCGCAGCGCTCCAGCGCGGTCCGCAGGTCCGGGACGCGCTTGTCGCCGTCGGTCGGGTAGTCCGCCGCGCGGCGCACGGGCGGCGCGTGCTTCACGCCCTCGGCCGGACGGCGGCCGACACCCTGGTACGCGACCTGCCGCGCGCCGTTGACCTCCACCGGCACCAGCCGTCCGGCGGCGTTGCGGACCAGTTCCCCGCTGGCTTTCATCGGGACGCCTCCTGCGGCGCCGGCGGTACGAGCCCCATCGCGCGGGCGCGCCGTACGAGCCCGAGGGCGCGCTCGACCACCGGCGGGTCGATCATCTTCGAGCCGAGGCTGACCACGGCGAGCCCCTTGGCCTGCGCCTCGTCGTACGCGGCGACGATGCGCAGCGCCTTGTCGATCTCCGCCGGGCCGGGGGCGTACGCCGCGTGGATCACCGCGATCTGCCGCGGGTGCACGCAGCCCATCCCCTCGAAGCCCATCGCGCGCGAGCGCAGGGCCCACGCGCGCAGACCGTCGATGTCGCCGACGTCGCCGTAGACCGAGTCGATCGCGGCCAGCCGCGCCGCGCGCGCGGCGTTGACCAGCCGCATCCGCGCGTACAGCGTCTCCTGGCCCTCGGGGGTCTTCACCACGCCGACGTCGGCGGTGTAGTCCTCGAGGCCGATCGTCAGCGCGACGACGCTCTCCGACGCCGCGGCGATGGAAAACGCGTTTTCGATGCCGAGCGCCGACTCCAGGATCGGCATCAGCCACGGCCCGCGGGCCAGGCCGGCGCGCCGCGCCACTTCGTCCACCCGCGCCTGCACCTCGCGCACCTGCTCGGCAGTCTCGACCTTCGGCAGCAGCAAAAGGTCCGGCGCCTCGGGCACGATCAAGTCGATGTCGTCGAGGCCGAGCGGCAGCTGGTTGATGCGCACCATCCGCTCGGCGCCGCCGAAGTCGACCGTTCGCAGCGCGTTGCGCACGAGCAGCCGCGCGGCGTCCTTCTCCGCCGGGTGCACCGAGTCCTCGAGGTCGAGGATGATGCCGTCGGCCGCGTACAGACCGGCGTTGATCATGAACTTCGGCTCGCTGCCGGGGACGTACAACCGCGAGCGGCGCAGCCGGTCGCGGGTGCTGGCGGCGGGCACGGCGGCGAGGCGGGGCGGCCGCGCGTCACCGCCGCGGACCCCGGCCCGCCGCGCCGCGGTTTCGACGCGGGCGGCGATCGCGAACGGCAGCGCCCCCGCGTCGCGCACCGTCACGCGCGCGTCGCGCACGCCGAGCGCGCCGAGCACGCCCCGCACCTGCTCGCGGATCGCGTCGCCGTAGTACAGCGCGACCTTCGAGACCAGTTCGATCTCCAGCCCGCCGCCGTCGCGCGGCTCGAGCGCGACGTGCAGGTCGGAGCGGACGTCGGGGCCTTGGCGGCCCGCCTCACCGGTCATGGCACCCCCGTGACGCGTGTCAACGCGATCAGAGCTTGGCCAGGATGGCGTCGGTCAGCTGCGAGGTCGTCGCCGCGCCGTGCTCGAACACGCGCGGCCCGCCGGGCAGCCGCAACATGTCGTAGGTGCGGACCTGGCCCTCGCGCACCACCGCCGCCACGGCGTCCCGCACGCGCTGGCCCTTCTGCTCCTCGCCCACGTGGTCGAGCAGCATCGCCGCCGAGAGGATCATCGCGATCGGGTTGACGATCGGCGGATCGAGCTTCTCGTACTTCGGCGCGGAGCCGTGCGTCGGCTCGAACACCGCCACGCTGTCGCCGATGTTGCCCGAGCAGGCGAAACCGAGCCCGCCGACCAGCCCGGCGAAGGCGTCGGAGATGATGTCGCCGAACAGGTTGCTGGCGACGATCACCCCGTACTCCTCGGGATTCTTCGAGAGCCACATCATCTGGGCGTCGATGTTGGTGGACCACAGCGCGATGCCCGGGAACTCCTGCGCGATCTTCTTGGCCTCGTCCTCGAACAGCCCGGAGGTCTCGCGCAAAACGTTCGGCTTCTCGCAGACCGTCACCGCCTTGTAGCCGTGCTTCTGCGCGTAGCGGAAGGCGGCCTGCACGATGCGCCGGGTCGCCGGCCGGGTGATGATGCGTACCGAGGCGGCGAGGTCGTCGCCGGCCACGCCGGCGAACGGCTTGAACTTGGAGTGGCTCGCGAACGCCTCGCGCACCGCGGCGGGCGGGTTGGTCCACTCCACGCCGCAGTACATCCCCTCCGTGTTCTGGCGGAAGACCGCGACGTCGACCTCCGGCTCCTCCCAGCCGCCGGCGGCGGTCTTGCGGATGAAGTTCAGCGGGTTGCCGGCGAACGAGCGGCACGGGCGCAGGCAGATGTCGAGGTTGAAGCGCTGCCGCATGCCGACGATCGGGCTGAAGTAGCTGTGGCCCTTGCCGCGCAGCTCGGGCTTCAGCTCGGCCTCGGCCGCCTTCTTCGGCTTGGAGGTGATCGCGCCGAACAGGCCGAGGTGGTGCTTGGCCAGGAGTTCCACGGTGCGCTCGGGCAGCGCGTTCCCCTCGTTGACCCAGCAGTCCCAGCCGATGTCGGCGTGGACGTACTCCGCGTCGAAGCCGACCGCCTCGAGCACGCGCAGCGACTCGGGCAGGACCACCTTGCCGATCCCGTCGCCGGGCATCGTGACCACCGTGAAGCGCGCCATGACGTGACCTCGCCGGCCGCCTTCCCGGCGGCCCCACATGACTGCGTTTAGCCCAGGTTCAGACGCTTGCTGACCAGGTTCTCGACGCCGCCCGCCACCACCAGCGATTGCGGGACGCTGCCGAGCGCCGGGAACACGAACGACTCGCCGCGGTAGCGGATCGTGCCGGAGCCGAAGTCGACCTCGATCTCGTCCCCCGGGATGACCGTCCGCCCGGCCGCCGGCAAAAGCTCGCGCAGCCGGTTCACGAAGGCCGGGCACTCCACGCACAAGAACCCGTTGTTGAAGGCGTTGCGCAGGTAGGTCTGGGAGAAGCTCCCGGCGATGACCAGCGGGATCCCCTTGGCCTGCAGCGCGGTGACCGCCTGCTCGCGGCTCGAGCCGGTCCCGAAGTTGAAGCCCGAAACGAGCACGTCGCCGCTGCGCGTCTGCGCCGAGAACTGCGGGTCGTAGTTCTCCATCACCACGCGCGCCATCATCTCGCGGGTCATGTCCTCGCGGTAGGTGTAGTCCTTGCCGTAGATCCCGTCGGTGTTGAGGTTGTCCTGCGGCGCGAAGACCAGCCGCCCGCGCACGCGCTCGGGGAAGCCGGGCAGGATCTCGACGTTCTCGGCCTCGGCCGGCGTGTCGTACAGCTCGATCCGCGGCACGAGGCCGACGTGGGGCCACGAGCCGGGGCCGGTGATGTACCCCGCGGCGGCGGAGGCGGCGACGACCGGCGGGCTGGCGAGGTAGCAGCGGGCGTCGCGCGAACCCATCCGGCCCTTGAAGTTGCGGTTGGTGGCGGAGATGCCGACCTCGCCCGGCTCGAGGCAACCCTCGCCGAGGCCGATGCACGGCCCGCAGCCCGAGGGCAGCGTGATCGCGCCCGCGTCGAGCAGCGTTTTCCACCAGCCGCGGCGCTCCGCCTCCTCCTGCACGCGGCGGCTCGCCGCGGCGACGTAGAACTTCACGCCCGCGGCGACCTTCTTCCCTTCCAGGACGCGCGCCGCCGCCTGGAGGTCGTCCAGCCGCGAGTTCACGCACGAGATCAGGTACGCCTTGTTGACCGGGATCCGCTGCGATTCCAGCTCGGCCAGGGACGACATCACCTGCACCGTGTCGGGACCGGAGACGTGCGGCGTGACCTCGGACAGGTCGAGCACGATCCGCCCGGCGTAGACCGCGTCGGGATCGGCGGCCGGCGGGCGCACCGTCCAGCGCTCGATGTCCGCCGCGCCGACGCGCTTGATCCCCTGCGGCTCCAGCTCGGCGCGCCTTTGCTCCATGAACCTCAGCGTCACGCCGTCGACCGGGAACCAGCCGACGAGCGCGCCCCACTCGGTGGTCATGTTGGCGATCGCCAGCCGGGCGTCCAGCGGCAGGCTGGCCACGCCGGGGCCCGCGAACTCGACCGCCGCGTTCAGCACCTCGCCCTTGTTGTACAGCCCGCACAGCGTGACGATCACGTCCTTGCCGGTCACGCCCTCGCGCAGCTCGCCCTGCAGGAGGACCTGCACCGTGCGCGGGATCTGCCACCAGAACTCGCCGGTGGCCCAGATCGCCGCCGCGTCGGTGCGCACCACCGGCGTGCCGAGGGCGCCGACGCCGCCGTACATGTTGGAGTGCGAGTCGGAGGCGACGACGAAGCTGCCCGGGACGGCGTAGCCGCGCTCGACCATCAACTGGTGGCCGATGCCGCTGCCGGCGGGGTAGAAGTCGATGCCCATCTCGCGCGCGAACGCCTCGATCGCGCGGTACTTGGCGAGGTTCTCCTCCGAGCGGTTCTGGATGTCGTGGTCGAGCGCGAAGACCGGCTGCCGCGGGTCGTGGATCCGCCGCGCGCCGATCCCCTTGAACTTCTTCATCACCGCGGACGTGTTGTCGTGCGTCATGACGTGGCGCGGCCGGATCGAGAGGAAGTCCCCGGCGCGCAGCGGCCGGTTCGGGCCCTCGGCCATGTGCGCCTGGGCGATCTTCTCCACAACCGTCTGGCCCATCGCTCCTCCTAGGAGAGCAACCGCATCAGGTCGCCGATCGAGGATAGCCGCTCGAGGCCCCAGACGGCCTCCTTGACCTTGGCCCGCCCCTTGGGCGTCAGCACCGGGTCGGCCAGGGCGTCGAACTTCTCCTCGATCTCGGCGTCGCTGAGCGGGTTGCGCGGGTCGCCCTTCGGGTAGTCCACCTGCCGCTCGAACGAGGCGCCGTCGGTGGTCTCGATCGTCACGACCGTGCGCTGCAGTTTCGGGAAGACCTTCTCGATCTCGGCGTCGGCGACGACTTCGACCTTCGGCAGCTGGGCCCGGATCGCCGGGTCCATGATCCGTTCCATCGTGAACTGCGCCGGCGTGACCTGGCGGTCCACGATCGCGGCCGCGATGCAGTACGGCAGCGAGTGGTCGGCGGTCTCCTTGCTGCGCGGGTCGTACTTGCTGGGGTCGGAGAGGATGTCGGCCGCGCGCGCGAGCGAGCGGATGCGGACCTTGCGGATGCGGTCCGGCTCGAGACCGTTCTCCTTGACCAGCGCCAGCACGGCCGAGATCGGCGTGTGCGTCAGGGCCTCGGTCGGGTAGGCCTTCATCCCGCAGCGCGTGATGCGCCACGACTCGCCGAGCCCCTCGGTCAGGACGTTCAGCCGCCACTCCGGGCCGAAGCAGTGGGCCAGCCCTTCCTTGCCGTCGATGACGTGCTCGGGGCCGGTGTACCCCTTCTCGGCCAGGAGCGCCGCCAAAACGCCGGATTGCGTCGCCAGCGGGTCGACGGTGTTCTTCATCATCGTCAGCTTGCCGGCGGTCACCGCACCGAGCGTCGCGTGGCGCGAGGCCGAGATGCCGATCGCGTGCTGGATCTTGGCCGCGTCGAGCCGCAGCATCCGGCCGGCGACGATCGGCGAGACGAACGCCGTGAGCGTCGCGTGGTGCCAGCCGCGCTCGCGGATCCCCGGCACGGCGGCCTCGCACATCCGCATCTCGAACTCGTGGCCGAGGACGATGCCGACGATCAGCTCGCGGCCGTCGGCCCCGGCGCGCTCGCCGCAGGCGATCGCCGCCGGGATGATGTCCGAGGGGTGCGAGGGATCCTGCTGCCAGTAGATGTCGTTGTAGTCCATCACGCGCACCATCAGCGCGTTGGCCAGCGCGGCCGACACCGGGTCCATCTGCCGCCCGTTGCCGATGACGGTGGCCGGACCGCCGCCCGCGATCTGTTCGAGCACCGCGAGCGCGATCTCGACGTCGTGCTGGCGGAAGCCGCCGAGCGCGCAGCCGAGCGAGTCGAGGAGGTAACGCTTGGCCTCGTGCACCGCGTCGGCGGACAGCGCGGGGTAGCCGAGCCCGGCGGCCCAGCGGGACATCGTGGCGGTGACGGTTTCGCGCGCCTGGGTCATTCCGATCCTCCCGCGCCCGCCCCGGGGAGCGGTTCGCGCTGGCATTATCGAGCCGCCGATCGCGGCCGCTACTTGAGGTTCTTGAACGGCAGGTAGCTCATGAAGTCGGCGTGGTGGACGATCGTCGCCTCGGTGCTGCGGCGCACCATGTCGCCCTCGCCGGCGTGGGCCGCGATGATGTGGCAGACCTCGTCCGGCACGCCGCACATCATCGCCAGCGCGACGCCGGTGAACGGGTGCCGCAGGTTCTCGCCGCGCTTGCTCTGGCGCGCCTTGCCGTCGACCGTCTCGTACTCGAGCAGCTTGCCCACGTCGGCGAGGATCGCGCCGGCGATCACCGTGTCGAGATCGATCGGCAGCGCCCCGCCCATGAACTCCGTCATCGACTCGGCGGCGCGGCGCGCGATGTGCACGACGCAGCGCTTGTGGTCCATGAACGAAACCGGGCAGTTCGGCACGAGCAGCGTGAACGGGATGCGGCGCAGGTCCTCGGGCGCGAGCGGGCTCATCTCGAACGCTTTGAGCCAGGTGGCGAGGACCTTCTCGCGCAGCCCGGAGTCCTGGATCCAGTCGATTTCCGGCCACAGCTGCTGCACGGCGTCGCGGGTCGGCATGCGGGTATCCTTCCGTGGGGCGAGCGGCAAATATCGTACCACGGACGGCGGCAAACGCCATACAATCTTCGGCTAAATGAGCCTCTGGCCGATTGACTTCCGGCTCACGGCGCGTCGCCGGCCTCGTCGTCCACGAACGCCCCCGGATGGTGGCGGAGGGTCAGCCCCTCCGGGCCGGACTCCACCGCGACGACGTCGAAGCGGCACGGCGCGTTGCCCAGGCCGTGCTCGCCGAGCCAGCGCGCCGCGGCCGCGGACAGGCGGCGCCTCTTCGCGGCGTCGATCGTGGCCTCCGGAGCGAAGCGCGACCGCGCGCGGCGGCACCGCACCTCGACGAAGACCACCAAATCGCCCAGCCGGGCGACGATGTCCAGCTCCCCGCGGCGGTAGCGCGCGTTGCGGTCGAGGACGGCGAACCCGCGGCTGCGGAGGAACTGCTCCGCCGCGGCCTCGGCCGCGCGGCCGCGCGCGGTTCGCCCGGAGGGAGGAGCCGGGGCGCACGGGTCGTCGGCCGCCATGCCGCGAGTCTGCGCGCGCCGCGCCGGGCGCGGGGCCGCCGGGCGCGGCCGGCGTCCCGCGGCGGCAACGTGGTTCAGGGCCGCCCGCCGCCCTTCTTCAGCACCGGGCCCTGCGGGGTGTCCTCGATCACGTAGCCGCGCGCGGCGATCTCGTCGCGCAGGCGATCGGCCTCGCCCCACTGCCGCGCGGCCCGGGCCGCCTGCCGCTGGTCCAACAGCGCCAGCACCTCCGGCGGCGCGGCGCCCTCTTCCTGCCACGGCAGGAGGGCGCCGACGACGCGGTCGGCCTCGGCCAGGAACGCCTCGATCTCCCGGGCGTCCTGCCGGCCGACCTCGCCCCGGTCCAGCGCCGTGTTGACCTCGCGCACCAGCTTGAACACCTCGCCCGTCGCACCGCTGATGTTGAGGTCGTCGTCCAGCGCCGCCCCGAACGCCGCGCGGGCCTCGGCGATCCGGGCGCCGAGCGCGGGCGCCGGCGCCAGCGCCTGCCGCGCCAGCCGGTCGCGGAAGTTGTCGATGCGCTCCAGCTCGGCCCGCGCCTGGTCCAGCGCCTCGAACGTGAAGTCCAGCGGCTTGCGGTAGTGCGTCCCGACCAGGACGTAGCGGATGTGCCGCGGCTCGCAGCCGCGCCCGAGAAGGTCGCGCAGCGTGTAGAAGTTGCCCAGAGACTTGGACATCTTCTCGCCGTTGACCAGGAGGTGCGCGCAGTGCATCCAGTGGCGCACGAACGGCAGCCCGGTCGCCGCCTCCGACTGCGCGATCTCGTTCTCGTGGTGCGGGAACTTGTTGTCCACGCCGCCGGTGTGCAGGTCGAACGTGTCGCCGAGGTACTTCATCGACATCGCCGAGCACTCGATGTGCCAGCCCGGCCGCCCCGGGCCCCACGGCGAGTCCCACGCCGGCTCGCCCGGCCGGGCCGCCTTCCACAGCACGAAGTCGGCCGGGTCCTCCTTGGCGTACTCGTCGCTGTCGACCCGCGCACCGACCAGGAGCTTGTCGCGGTCGAGCCCCGACAGCCGGCCGTACTCGGCGAAGCTGGCGATCCGGAAGTAGACCGAGCCGTCGGCGACGTAGGTGTGGCCGCGCTCTTCGAGGCTCCGGATCAGCGCCAGCATCTCCGGGATGTGCTCGGTCGCCCGCGGGTAGTGCTGGGCCCGCAGCAGCCGCAGCGTGTCCACGTCCTCGAAGAAGCCGGCGGTGAAGCGTGCGGTCCACTCGCGGATGTCGACGCCGGCCTCGGCCGCCTTGCGGATGATCTTGTCCTCCACGTCGGTGATGTTCATGACGTGGGTCACGTGCAGCCCGCGCGCCTCGAGGTGCCGCCGCAGCAGGTCCTCCCAGGCGTAGGCGCGGAAGTTGCCGATGTGGGCGAAGTCGTGGACCGTCGGCCCGCACGTGTACATCCGCACCTCGCCCTCGTGGAGCGGGCGGAACTCCTCGGCACGGCGGGTCAGGGAGTTGTAGAAGCAGATCGGCACGGCGCCTCCCGCGAAAGGTTCCCGCGGCCGGAGATTATCGCAGCAAAAAACGAACGGGGCGGCGGGGTGCCCGCCGCCCCGTTCCAACGGGATTGAATCCCGCTCAGAAGTTGAACTTCGTCATCAGCTGGAACTGGCGGCCGTTCAGCCGCTGCGCCACCGGCGTGTCGATCCAGTTCGTCGTGCCCTTCGAGTTCGACACCTCGCGGCGGTAGATCGCGTCGATCCAGGTCACGTCGTTGTTCAGGACGTTGAAGATGTCGAGCTGGAACGTGGCCTTGATCGACTTGAACATCATTTCCTTCTGGAAGTTGAGGCCGAACAGCCAGAACGGTGCGTTGCGGTGGTCGTTGCGGTGGCCGGTCGGGTAGACGGTGCGGCTGGAGAGGAACTGCACCGGGAACGTCTGGGTCACCGGGTTGCCGGCCGCGTCCACCGTGCCCTCGAGCAGGTTGGTCGGGTAGTCGAAGATGTCGCGCCGCTCGAGGATCGAGTACGGCAGACCGCTCTGGTAGACGAAGTTGCCGCCGATGCGGAAGCCGCCCCACCACGGGAGCAGCATGCGGCCGTTGCCCTTCAGCACGTGGCGCTGGTCGGTCGACAGCGGCCCGCG
Source organism: Acidobacteriota bacterium (assembly GCA_017994815.1). Taxonomy (GTDB): domain Bacteria; phylum Acidobacteriota; class Polarisedimenticolia; order J045; family J045; genus JAGOJY01. The sequence goes on along the minus strand of JAGOJY010000018.1, from coordinate 70,468 downwards.
CTCGTCCTCGACCATCGTCGCGTCGTTGCCGAGCCCCTGGTTGTAGTCCTCGGCCTGGCCCAGCGACTCGGACCAGGTGTAGCTCGCCGAGAACTCCCAGTTCTGGTAGAAGCGTCGGTTCAGCTCGAGGATGTAGGCCTGGTAGTCGCTCTGGTTGTAGTTCCCGATCTTCAGCACCTGGTTGAACATCGGGCTGACGACCTGCAGGTCCGGGATGCCGTCCGGGATGTCGAGCATCTCCCAGTGCGGCCGCGGGACCTTCACCGACTTGAGGATCACGTCGCCGTAGCAGTCGGCGAACTTGCCGATCTTGTCGCACTTCGACTGCAAGTTGGCCGGCACCGAGTTCCACGCCACGCCGGTGTGGTTGACGTCGATGTCCTGCAGCTGGTCGATGTAGCGGCGGTTGATGTAGCGCACCAGGACGCTGGTCTCGGGCGCGATCTCGCGCTCGATCGAGAGCGTCCACTCGTCGTTGTGCGAGGAGCGCATGTTGCGGTCGAGCTGGCGGATCGAGTACGCCGAAAGGGTCGTGCGCTTCAGGTCGTCCCAGCTCTCGTTGAGCACGATGCGCTTGCGCGTGTAGTCCGGGCCGTTCTCGGAGACGAACGGATCGAGGAACGTGTCGCCGTAGTAGCGGGCCCAGCTTCCCGCGATGCGGGTCTTCCCGTCGTTGCGCGGGTCCCAGGCGAAGCTCAGCCGCGGGGCGAGGTTGTTGTTGACGATCGTGAAGTTGTCCGCGCTGCGCGGCCGCAGCGAGCCGCCGGTCGAGTACGCGTTCCAGATCAGCGTGCAGGGCTGGTCGTTCGAGGCGTTGAGGCAGTCGAACGCGCCCTGGTAGTCCGGGACGCCGTCACCGTCGTTGTCGGGGTTGTCGTAGATCGAGGACGTCATCACCCGCGCCGTCAGGTTGACCACGCAGGCCGTGGGGTTGAAGCCCTGGGCCAGGCACTCGTTGAGCGTTTGCCGCAGGTCCTGCCGCTCGCTCCCCGGGTCGAGCGTCAGCCAGCCGTCGGCCGACAGTTCCTCGCGCGTGTAGCGCAGGCCGAGGGTGACGTTGAGGTTCGGCAGCGGCTCGTAGTTGTCCGACAGGTACACGGCGTAGTAGTTGCCCTTGGCCTGCATGCTGCTGACGGCCGGCTCCGCGGTCTGGCGGAACAGGATGTGCGCCGCCTGCCCGATCGGATCGGGGTCCATCGGGTCCTTGACCACGTCCACCTTCGTGTAGTCGATGTTCGGCAAAACGTCGAGCTTCCGCTCGAAGTCCGCGACCTCGACCAGGAACCCGGCCTTGATCCGGTGCGAGCCGCCGAGCGCCTCGCTGAGGAACTGCTCGGCGTCCAGCTTGTAGGTCCAGCGGCCACGCTGGTCGTCGTAGATTTCGGGGAAGCTGCCGCTGAACGTCAGCGTCTCGGTGTCATAGCAGAAATCGCCCGTGTAGACGCCGCTCTCGATGCAGCTGTTGCGCACGTTGAACTCGTACGGCTCGTAGGCAAAACCGACGTCCGAGCGGGCGATCGTCGACTCCCAGAAGAACGTCGGCGAGTAGGGCGCGGTCCACTTCAGCGAGTAGACCTGCGACTCCCAGTCGACCTTGACGTTGGAGCTGATCGGGTAGCGCCAGTCGGCGAAGTACGGCTCGACGTGCCACGGGTCGCCGGAGTACTGGAACTGCAGCCGGTTCTTCGCGTTGACCTGCCACGTCAGCTTGTACAGCGGCTCGTTCTGCTCCGCCTCGCGCACGAACCCCTGCCCGCCGATCGGGTGCACCGGGACCTTCTGGTTCGTGTACTCGTGGTTCAACGAGTACCACAGGTGGTCCTTGATCAACGGGCCCGACACGTACAGGGACGGGCGGAAGTCGCGGAACTCCGACTCCGAGCGGGTGCTGCCCTGCTCGTCGTTGTTGAACATGCTGTGGCCGAGGAACAGGTTGAACGACCCCTCGAAGTCGTTGCCGCCGCTCTTGGTGACGATCTTGCCGAACCCGCCGACGGCGCCGCCGTAGGAGGCGTCCGCGCCGTCGGTCACGATCTGGATTTCCTCGATGGCGTCGGGGTTCACGTCCGACATGCGCTGGCCGGTCAGCGGATCCACGTTGCTGACGCCGTCGACCTCCATGCGGAAGTCGCGCTCGCGCGAGCCGTGGACGTTCGGGTTGCCGTCGCTGTTGCTGTCCTGCACGCCCGCGGCGAGCGACAGCGCGTTCTGGTAGTCGCGCCCCTGCACCGGCAGGTCGCCGAAGGTCTCGGCCGACAGCGTCGTCTCGCCCTGCGGTTGCTCCAGCTCGACGACCTTGACCTTCGTCCGCACGTCGACCTGCTCGACGATCGCGCCGAGCATCTCGACCTGCACGGTCGTGACCGCGCCCTCGGCGACGCGGATGCCGGCCTTCTTCCACTGGTTGAAGTCGAGGTAATCGACGATGACCGTGTAGTTGTCGGCCGGGGGCACGCCGGCGAACTCGGCGACGCCCTTCTCGTCGGTCATCTCGACCTTGGCCTGGCCGCCGGCACTGATGAGTTGGACCGTGGCGCCGACCGCCGGTTCCTTGCGGTTCTTCTCCGGCGCGACCACGTTGACGCGCAGGCCTCCCGCCGCCCACGCGGGGGCGACGGCCGCGAGCACGCACACCACCACCAGGACGGCAGACGCGACAGCGGCAACCCTGCCCTTCATCACAACCTCCCCCAGGTGCTTTGCCCAGGAAGCGCAACTCCGGGACGGGCGCCCGGGTGAGGCCTAGAGCGCCCGCACATCAGCATTGGTCAGGCTCGACAGTGCCCGGCATCGCCGGTTTCCACCGCATACCACCCCGTCGCGCGGAGGCTCTCCGCGCGCCCGCCGGGACGGGTCCGCCGCGTGGGAGGACCGTATACCGCGGGCCTCGTCGTCCGGTCAAGCGCGATCGGCTTTCCCACCGCCGGGCTGCTCCGTGGAGGAGCCTACGTCGCCTTCGGCGCGGGGGAACGGGGCGGCGCGACAACGGTGCGGGGAGTTCCCCGCGGGGGGCCGGGCCCCGCCGGGGCGGTCGCGGCGAACACGAAACTGCCGGCCGGGGGAGTGTTTCGCGGGGTGCCGCTCAGCGGCCCCGGGGGTCGGGAAACCGCATCCCCAGCCGCTTCATCCGCTCGTTCAGGGTGGTCGGCTTCATCCCCAGCCGCTCGGCGGCCCGGCGCTGGACCCCGCCGGCCTCGTCCAGCGCCCAGCGGATCAGCGCGCGCTCGTACTCCTCGATCGCGTCGCTGAACGTCAGCCCGGCCGGGAGCGGCCGGCCGGTGGCCGGGAGGACCCGCCCCATCCGGATGTCCTCCGGGATCAGCTCCGTGCCGATCTCGCTGCCGGGGGCCAAAAGCACCGCCCGCTCCACGACGTTGCGCAGCTGGCGCACGTTCCCCGGCCAGTCGTAGCGCACCAGCGCGTGCATCGCCTCGACCGTGACCGTGAACGGCTCGCGCCGGTGCTCGACGCAGAACTCGGCCAGGAACTGCTCGACGAGGACCGGGATGTCGTCGCGGCGCTCGCGCAACGGCGGCAGCTCGATCTTGATCACGTCCAGCCGGTACAGGAGGTCCTCGCGGAACGTCCCCTCGCGCACCAGCCGCTCCAGGTTCTCGTTGGTCGCGACGAGGATCCGCACGTCCACGCGCACCGGCTTGACCGAGCCGAGCGCGAGGAACTCCTTCTCCTGGATCGCACGCAAGAGCTTGGACTGCACGCCGAGCGGGATCGTGCTGATCTCGTCGAAGAACAGGGTCCCGCCGGCCGCGGCCTCGAACAGGCCGACGCGGTCGCTCGAGGCGCCGGTGAACGCCCCCTTGGCGTGGCCGAACAGGTTGGACTCGAGCAGCTCCGCGGGCAGGTTCGAGCTGTTGACGGTCAGGAACGGCGCGTCGGCGCGCGGGCTCTGGCGGTGGATCTCCTGCGCCACGAGTTCCTTGCCGGTGCCGCTCTCGCCGGCGATCAGCACGGTGGTCCGCGCCGGGGCGACCTGCTCGATCATCTGGTAGACCGACTGCATCGCCGGCGAGCGCCCGACCAGCCGCCCGCTCGGCTGCCGGCTGGCCAGCGCCCGCCGCAGCCCGGCGTTTTCCAGCCGCAGCCGCCGGTGGATCAACGCCGACTCGACGAGCAGCATCACCTCGTCGTTCTGGAACGGCTTGGTCAGGTAGTGGAAGGCGCCGGCGCGCATCGCGTCCACTGCGCTGGCGACCGACCCGTGCGCGGTGATCATGATCACCTCGCGCATCGGGTCCTCGGCGCGGACCTGGCGCAAGAGGTCGAGCCCGTCGGTCCCGGGCAGGAACAGGTCCAGCAGCACCAGGTCGATCGTCCGCGCCGCGAGCAGGCTCACCGCCTCCTGCGCGTCGCGCGCGAGGTGCACCTCGTAGACCCCGCGCCGCGCGAGGAGCGTGCCGAGAACGTCGCGGATCACCTCCTCGTCGTCGACGACGAGGATCGAGGCCTCGGGCGCGGGGGGCTCGTTGGCCGACATCAGGTCATCCGGCCATCGTGCGGGACCGCGCGACCTGCGGCGCCGGCACGATCGCCGGGACGACACCCGGGAGCACGACGCGCATCAGCGTGCCGCGCCCCGGCTCGCTCTCGGCCGTCAGCGTCCCGCCGTGCTCGCGCACGATGGCGTAGCTGATCGACAGGCCGAGCCCGGTCCCCTGCCCCGGTTTCTTGGTCGTGAAGAACGGGTCGAAGATCCGCCCCCGCACGCTCTCGGGGATGCCGACGCCGTCGTCCTCGACCTCGAGGTACACGCGGCCGTCGCCGTTGCTCCCGCCGCGCAGCTTCACGTGGCCGCCGGGGCGCACGGCGTCGAGCCCGTTGAGCAGGAGGTTGATCAGGACCTGCTGCAGCCGCGCCCGGTCGCCCTCGGCCAGGGGGGCGCCGCGCCACGTGCACTCCACGCTGGCGCCGGCGCGGCGCACCTGCGGGGCCAACAGGCCGAGCGTCTCGTCCACGAGTTCGGGCAGCGGCACCGCGCCGACGTGCAGCTCGGCCGAGGGGCCGGAACGGCTGAACCGCAGAAGCCCGCGCGCGATGTGCGAGGCGCGGTCCGCCTGCTGGACGATCTTCTCCAGGAGCGGCCGGCGCGGGTCGTCGGCCGACGTCTCCTGCATCAGCATCTGCGCGAACGACGAGATCCCGGTCAAAGGTGTGTTGACCTCGTGCGCGACGCCGGCCGCGAGCAGGCCGACCGAGGCCAGGCGATCCTGCTGGATCATCTGCTCCTCGATCCGCACCCGCTCCGTCACGTCGTCCAGCGTCAGCAGCACGCCGTCCGGCCCGTCGGGGGTGACCAGCTCGCAGGCCGCGATGTTGACCAGCTTCTCCGCCGAGCCGTGACGCAGGCGGATGCGGTAGGCGCGTTCCTGCCCCGGCGACGAGCCGCGCGCGAGAACCTCGGTCGCCGCGCCGGCGACCGGCGCCGGCAGGATGTCGGCGTAGGCCCGCCCGAGCGCCTCCTGCCGGAAGCGGCCGAGCAGCCGCTCGATCGCCGGGTTCCAGTGGCTGATGCGACCCTCGCGGTCGACGACCGCCATGCCGATCGGGCTGCTCTCGATCAGCGCCTCGGAGTGCGCGCGCAGCCGCTGCACGAGCTGCACCTGCTCCTTCAGCTCGGCCAGGCTCTGCGCCCCGGCGACGGCGGCGGCCGCGTGGTTGGCGACCGAGCGCAGCAGGTCGAGGTCGTCGGTGTCGAGCAGGCGCGAGCGGCGCCGCGGGCCGACCGCCAGCACCGCGATCAGCAACCGCTCGACGCGCAGCGGCACGAGCACCTGCACGCCGGCGGCGTGCAGCCGCCCGAGCAGCGCGGGCGCGTCGGGCACAACGGCCAGCGTCGCGGTCTCGCCGCGCTCGAGCCGCTCGAGCATGTCGTTCGACAGCCGGTCCGGGACCGGCTCGCGGGTCGCGGGATCGACGAGCGACTGGTGCGGGCCGCGCAACAGGAGCTGCACCGGCCCGGCGTCCAGCGCCTCGCGCACGCGCTGCTCGAGCGTCGCCGCCAGCCGCGGCAGGTCCAGCTCGGCGTTGAGGTCGCGCGCCACGCGGTCGAGGGCGCGGCGGAAGCTGTAGCGCCGGCGGTAGTAGAGCCGGCCGACCAACTCGCGCGTGGCGGCACGGATCGGCGCGCTCAGCGCCGCGGTGACCACCGCGGCCGCGAGGAACGGCACGATCCCGGCCGGGTGCAGGATCCGCACGAGCAGAACCCGGGCCAGGCTGAGGCAGCCGAGGAAGACCAGCACCGTCAACCCCAGCGTCACCGCGGCCGTCAGGATGCGCCGCGCGAACAGCGCCAGGTCCATCAGCCGGTACTCGAGCACCGCGCCGGTGAAGACGAACGGCACGAGACCGAGCGGGAGCAGCGTGAGCCAGGCCCAGGCCGGGCCGGCCCCGGACAGGGCCTCGGGCAGCGCGGCCGCGACGACGAACGGCGCGAAACCGGCCGTCGCGCCGGCGAGGATCCAGCGCGCCTGTGCCCGCTCCGCGGGCCAGCGGGCGCGCAGGGCGGAGGCGGCAAACAGCGCCAGCCCGCCCACCAGCCCGGCGATCATCCAGCCCATCTCGAGCCGCGATTGCAGCAGGTCGATCGCCGCGACGGGGTCCGCGGCGCGCAGAGCGCCGCCCCGCCCGACCATGTGCAGCTCGGCCAACAGCAGCGCCAGCGCCGGGGCGTAGACGACCGGCAGCCAGCGCGCGCCGACGCGCTCGCGCGAGCGCAGCGCGAGCGCGAGGTGCAGCCACAGCGCCGGGAAGACGAGCCGCGCCGCGCGGTCGGCCCAGTACAGCACCTGGTCGATGCGGTCCCCGGCAGCGGACCAGCTGACGCCGAGGAGCACCGCGCCCGCGAGGCACCACGCCGCGTACACCGGGTCGGCCGCGCCGCCGCGCGGGCGCACGAGGACCGCCGCCGCCGCGAGCAGGAACAGGAGCGCCACCGCCGACCCGGCGATGCGCGCGCGCTGCCACGCGGGGTGCGCGAGCGAAGCGAGCTGCAGCCCGACCGCTTCCTCGCCGCGCATCGCGACGATCCCGACCGGGGCGCCCGGGGAGGCGGCGGCGAACAGGTTGCGGGCCACGAGGGCCGAGGCCACCGGCTGCCCGGCGATCTCGATGATCCGGTCCCCCGCGAGCAGTCCCGCGAGGTCGGCGGGACCGCCGGGCGCGATCTCCTGCACCTCGGCGCCGGCGGCGAGCTGGGCCTCGCCCACGGTCATGCCGAACCACGGCGTGACGTCGCGCCACGTCCGGGCGCCGGAGGCGACGACCAGCGCCAGCGCCAGCGCGACCAGCGCGAGCAGCCCGGCTTTGCGCGTCTGCATCGCGCCGCCTAGAAGCTGAGCGCCACGCCGCCGGAAACGCGACGCCGCTCGAGGAGCGCCAGGCGAGCCACGGGAGGTGCGGCGGGTTGCTGTTCGAGTTCGCTGGCGTCGTACGCGAGCACGATGTGGCAGGTCGCGCCGACGCGGTCGCGCGAGGCGAGCCGCTGGCGCACGCTGACGCCGCGCCGCGACCAGGCCTCCGCGCCGTCGAGGATCGCCCGCTGCTCACCCTCGTCCACCATCCGCGACCAGTTGACCTCGACCCACGTTCCGGTGGAATCGAGTTCCAGCACCAGCTCGGCCAACACGCCGCGGCCCTGGCCGTCCTGCACCAGCGGCACGACGACGGTGTCGCCCGGCAGGTTCGCCGCCAGCGCGCCTTCGATCGTGTAGGCCTCGCCGCGCAGGTGGACCGTCGGCAGCGCGCGCGCCGGGCGCCAGCTCACCTGCCCCGACACGCGGTCCACGATCCCCTAGTAGTCGGTCACGAGGCCCGGGCCCTGCAGGAGGCTCGCGCGGTCCTCGACCGGCCCGGCTTCGCGGGCGTACCCGGCCGACCACTCCACGGGCCCGACGCTGCCGTCGGCCGACAGGCCGAGCAGGCCGCGGCTCCGCCGGCCGGCGGTCATGCCGGCGTCGGCCCGCACCCGCAGCCCCGACGGCGTGGTCCACTGCGCCCCGATCACCGCCGCGGCGCGGGTGCCGCGGTACACGCCGGTCGCCGTCGCGTCCGCGACCGCGCGGCCCGTGAGTTCCAGCCCGCTGGCGACCGACACGCGGTCGGTGACGCCAAGCTGGAACGCCGTGCCGTCGGCCGAACCGAGGGCGCGCAGCCCGCGCGGAACGGCCGCGCTGACGACGTCGGCCGGCTCGTCCTGCTCGAGGAACGCTCCGCCGGCCGAGCGCACGCTGCCCGCGACGGTCAGGTCGTGCCGGTGCCACCGGCGGGCGGTCGTCAGCGACGCGTTCGCGCGGCGCGCGAGGAAGTTGCCCGGCGCGGCGGCGGGGTCGGTCCCGTCCTGGAACCCCCGCACGAGGTCCAGCTCGACGGCGAACGCGGGCGCGCCCGGGCTGACCGGCCGCAGCTCGCGCAGCGAGAGGCGCCACGCTTCCAGCTCGCTGTCCAACTCCGGCCACGACCCCGGCGCCGGCTCCTCGTCCTCCAGCCCGCGAAGCTGCCGCAGGAACTCGAGGTCCGCGGCGAGGCGGGAACCCTTCGACGGGGGCGAAACCCAGCCCAGCCGCGCCTGGTCGGCGACGTCGTTGAACGCCGCGCTGCGCGAGTCGCCGCGGTGCCGGAGCGAGCCCGAGACCAGGCCGACCCGGCCCAGCGCGCCGCTGCCGGAGAGGAACGCCTCGACGCCCGGGACCGGCCGCGAGTCCTCTGACGGCCCCTCGGTGTTGCTGACGCGCATCTCGAACATCAGCGGCGCGCCGGCCAGCCGGGGTGCGACCGGCGGTCCCGCGCTCGCGTCGCCGGCGGCGCCGTCCTCGAGATCTTCCAGGACGTCGCGGCGCGGCAGCCGCAGCGTCCACGAGCCGTCGGCCGGCCGCGTCCCGGGGGGACCCGGGTCGCCGGCCGGGCGCAGGATCAGTTCGAGCGTGTCCTGGACCAGCGTGTTGATCTGCCCGATGAGGACCGCGTAACCGCCCTTGAGCGCGATGACCCGGTATTCGCCCGGCGGCAGGTTGCCCACGGAGAAGTGGCCCCGCGCGTCGCTGCGCACCCGCTGCGGCAGGAACGACCCGCCCGGCACAAGCGACGAAACGCGGATCTCGACCCCGGACAGCACGCGCCCGCCGGGGCCGAGCGTGACCCCCGTGAGCGCCATCGCCGGCGCGCCGACCATCGCGGAAGCGGCCGAGGGAACGGTGGAACCCCCCGCGACCGCCGGTGACCCCGCCATCCAGGCGAACGCCAGAACCCCGCCGGCGACGGTGGCGGCCCGCCACCCCTTCCGGCGTACCGCCGGCATCGCTGCAGGCATGGCACGCTCCTCGCGCGTAGACCCCACCCGGTCGAGCCGACCCGGTCGCGGCCCCGCACCTCGTTGCCGTCATTATAAGTCCCGTAAGTGCGATCCCGTTCCCCCCTTGCTCCCGGGACCCCTCCAACCTTTATTAGCCCCGTGCGGACCTGCCCGCCCAGCATCGTGCTCGTGGCCGCCCTGGCGGCCTGCGCCGCGTCCGCCGGCCCCCCGGTCCACGTCGAGCACGACTTCCGCGTCACCTTCGACGTCCGTCTGACGCTGCGCGCCGCCGGCCGGACGCTGGACTCCGCCGAGGACCGGCTGGCCGGGCCGGCGGGTGAGCCGCTGCCGTTCGCGCACCAGTTCGCCGGGCCGCGCGGGCCGATCTCCGTCGGGCTGTCGCTCGCCGGCACGCCCGACGCCGACGCCGCGAACTGCCGGCTGGAGATCGACACCGACGTGCAGCCCCGCGGCCGCGCGCCGCAACGTTCCACGCGCCGGATCGTCGCCGGCCCCGAGCGCCTGGTCCTGCTCGAGCTGTGGAACGACCGCGAGGACGACGCACGCCTCCTGCTCGCGGTCACGCCGCGCTGGGAGGCGGTGCCGCGCGTCGTCGTCGGTTCCCCCGCGCCGGGCACGATCGACCTGATCGTGCAGGTGCTCCAGGGCGAGGGGCCGAACCCGGTGCTGCTCGAGCGGCACCAGCTGCCGGGCGTCATCGGCGAACCGGTGCGCTACGAGGTCCGCTCCGCCGGCGCGGCGAGCGCCAACCTGGTGCTGGAGATCACCCCCGAGAGCCTCGCCGACGGCGCCGTGCGACTCGCGCTGCGCCTGCGCCACGAGGGCGGCGCCGCCGAAGACGCGGCGGGCCGCTTCGACATCGGCGTGCGCGACGTGCTCGCGTCCGGCTCGCCGCTCGAGTTGCCGCTCCCGCGCCACGGCGACGACCCGCCGCTGGTCTTCCGCGTCACCCCGATCTTCTGACGATCGCAACGCCTCGCGGCGGGGCACCGCGGCGGAAACAGGTGCTCCGCCTGTCCGCTCCGGGGTACCATCGCGCCGATGGGGCGGGCGGCGATCCAGGCGGACGAAATCCGGCGCATCGCGCGGCTCGCGCAGCTCGAGCTGGACGACGGCGAGGTGGCGCGCCTCGCCCGCGAGCTGTCGCGGGTCCTCGACCACGTCGCGCAGCTCGCGGAGCTGGAGCTGCCCGACGCGGACGAGTGCGCGCCCGAGGCCGGCCCGGTCCGCGACGACGATCCGCGCGCCCCGCTGCCGGCTGTGCGCGCGCTGTCCGCCGCGCCCGAAGCCGGTCGCGGCCACTTCCTCGTGCCGCGGGTCGTCGGCCGGTGATCGCACCGACCGCGCGCGCGGCGGCGGCGGCGGTGGCGTCCGGCGACGTCTCGGCCGAGGAGTTGGCGCGGGCGGCGCTGGCGCGCATCGAGGCCCGCGCCGACATCAACGCCGTGGTGCACGTGGACCCGCCGCGCTCGCTCGCGCGCGCCCGCTCGATCGACGCGCGCCGCGCGCGCGGCGAGCCGGTCGGGCCGCTCGCGGGCGTGCCGCTCGCCGTGAAGGACAACATCTGCACGCGCGGCCTGCCGGCGACCTGCGCCTCGCGGATCCTCGGCGACTACGTGCCTCCGTACGACGCGACCGCCGTCGCGCGCCTGCTCGCGGCCGGCGCGGTGGTCGTGGGCAAGACCAACTGCGACGAGTTCGGCATGGGTTCGTCGAACGAGAACTCGTGCTTCGGCCCCGCGCGCCACCCGCTCGACCCCGCGCGCGTCACCGGCGGATCGAGCGGTGGCTCCGCCGCCGCCGTCGCCGACCGGCAGGCGCTGGCGGCGCTCGGCAGCGACACGGGCGGCTCGGTCCGGCAGCCCGCGGCGTTCTGCGGCGTCGTCGGCCTGAAGCCGACGTACGGGCGCGTCTCGCGCTGGGGTCTGATCGCCTTCGGCTCGTCGCTCGACCAGGTCGGCCCGCTCGCCGCCGACGTGACCGACGCCGCGCTCTTGCTGGGCGTGATCGCCGGCCCGGACGGCCGCGACGCGACCTGCGTGCCGGAGGACGTCCCGGACTACCTCGCGCGGCTCGACGACGGCGGCGCCGGGCTGCGCGTCGGCGTCCTGCGCGAGTTCGCCGAGCACGAGGCGCTCGCGGCCGACGTGCGCGAGGCCGTGCGCCGCGCCGCGGAACGGCTCGCCGCGCGCGGCGCCGCCACCGGCGAGGCCGCGCTGCCGCTCGCGCGCCACGGGATCCCGATCTACTACATCGTCGCCACCGCGGAGGCCTCGTCGAACCTCGCGCGCTACGACGGCGTGCGCTACGGCCGGCGCGCCGACGAGGCGGCCGACATCGGCGCGATGTACGCCGCGACGCGCGGGCAGGGGTTCGGCGACGAGGTCAAGCGCCGCATCGTCCTCGGGACGTACGCGCTGTCGGCGGGCTACCACGACCGCTACTACGCGCGCGCGCAAAGGGCCCGCGCGCTCCTGCGGCGCCAGCTCGACGCGCTGTTCGAGACCTTCGACGTCCTCCTCTGCCCGACCACGCCGACGGCGGCGTTCCGCATCGGGGAGAAGGCCGACGACCCGCTGGCGATGTACCTCGGCGACATCTTCACCGTCGTCGCCAGCCTCGGCGGGCACCCCGCGATCTCGGTGCCGTTCGGGCGCACCGCGGAAGGCCTGCCGCTCGGCGTCCAGCTGATCGGGCCGCGCTTCGGCGAGCAGCGCCTGTTGCGCGCGGCGCGCTGCCTGGAATGAGCCGCCGCCGCGCGTGGTGCGCGCTCGCGCTGGTCGCGCTGCTCCTCGCCGCGACCGCGGCCGCGGCGCAGGAACCGCCGCCGTCCCCGGCGGAGGAGGCGCCGGAGTTCGAGCCCGGGCCGCGGGTCGCCGGGCTGACCGACAGCCTGGAACTCGACGCCGGGATCCGCGTCATCATCGAGGACGGGCGCCGCATCGCGCTGTCGGTGACGCCCGACAAGGGCGAGGACTACGCCTCGCTCGCCCGCCGCCTGTGCGGCTCGGACGAGAAGGCCCCGGCGCTCGCCTCCGCGAACGGCGGCCGCGCGCCCGAGGCCCCGATCGAGGTGCCCTGGGACCTCCTGCGCGAGGAGTACCGCTACCTCGCGCTGCGCGCCCTGTTCCCCGCCGACCGTTTCGCGGCCGGGGCCTGGGAGCACGTCCCGTCCGCCGCGCGCGCGCTGGTCTACGGCGAGGGGCTGTGGCAGGTCGCGCTGTGGTTCACCGGCGACGGCGAGCGCTGGCAGGCGGTCGGCCAGGCCAACGGCTTCGCCGGGCCGGACCTTCCGCGCGACCGCGCGGTGCGGATCCCCGCGCAGCTCCTGCTGCCGCTGTTCCGCCCGGTCGCGAAATCGGCCGACGGCACGCTGGAGTACGTCGAGCGCGACGGGCAGGCCTTCGCCGTCTACCGCCTGCGCCGCGGCGAGGCGCTCTACTCCGGCGTCGTGCTGCGCTTCACGGAGATGGTCCGGCCGGACGACGTGCTCGCGGCGAGCGAGACGATCGCCCGCGCGAGCGCGATCGCCGACGTGACGAAGATCCCCGCCGGTGCGCGGATCCTCGTGCCCTTGGAACTGCTCGCCCCGCGCCACCTGCCGGCCAACCACCCGCGCCAGGTCGCGGCGCGGATCCAGGAGTCGGAACTCGCGCAGACCGCCGTGCCGGCGCCGCCGCCGACGCTGGCCGGCGTGCACGTGCTGCTCGATCCGGGTCACGGCGGCGACGATGTCGGCGCACGCAACAGCCGGATCTGGGAGAGCGACTACGTCTACGACGTCGCCTGCCGCGTCAAGCGGCTGCTCGAGCGCGAGCCCGGCGTGACGGTGCACATGCTCGCGCGCGACACCAAGCGCGGCTTCGCCGTCAGCGACCGCACCAAGCTCGCGCAGGCCAAGAGCGTCGTGCTCCAGACCACGCCCCCGCACCGCAACCGGCGCGGGCGCAGCACCGTGATGGGCGTCAACCTGCGCTGGTACCTCGCCAACTCGATCTTCCGCCGGCTGACGACCAAGGAGAAGGTCGCGCCGGGGAAGGTCGTCTTCATCAGCCTGCACGCCGACTCGCTGCACAAGAGCGTCTCGGGCGGGATGGTGTACGTGCCGGGCGAGCGCTACCGGCGCGGCAGCTACGGCGTGAACTCGGCCGCGTACAAGCGCTACCAGGAGTGGCGCGAAGCGCCGACGGTCAGCTTCACGCGGGCCGAGCGGCTGCGCGACGAGGCGACGTCGCGGCTGCTCGCCCGCGAGATCCTCGCCGGCTACCGCGAGCACGACCTGCCGGTGCACGAGCAGGACCCGGTCCGGGACCACATCGTGCGCGGGACCAAGCGCCCGCGGCCGTGGGCCCCGGCGATCCTGCGCGGCAACGCGGTGCCGGCCAAGGTCCTGCTCGAAACGCTCAACATCAACAACCACGAGGACGCGCGGCTCCTCGAGGCGCCCGACGGCCGCGAGCGCCTCGCGCGCGCGGTCGTCTCCGGCCTGAGGCGCTTCTTCGACTCGTAGCGGCCGCCAGCGGGCCCGGTTTCAGCCGCGCTCGAAGTGCGGCAGCTCGTCCGGGATCGGGACCGAAAGCTCGACCACGCCCGCGAACTTCCCGTCGCGGTACCACGGGAGCTGGTGGATGATCTTGCGCTGCCCGTTCTTGCGGATCGTGTAGTGGTTCGGGCGCCGGTCCCGGTAGAGCGCGGCGGTCCGCGTGCGCGCCGGCTCCGGGTGGCAGTCCAGGACGCTGCGGCCGATCAGCGCGCTCCCACCGTCGGCCGCGAACAGCTCGGTCGCGCGGCGGTTCATGGCGACGATCGTGCCGCGCTCGTCGGTCACCGTGACGGCCACGTTTACCTCTTCGATCCAGGCGTGCTCGGGCATGCCACCTCCGCCCGGATCATACGGCACCCATCCCGGCCGGGTTTCCCGACCGGCTTCATCGAGCTGAAGCTCGCATCCGGCATGAGCGCACCGCATCGGCTGCACGACCTGGCGGACGTGCTCGATCTCGTCCGCAGCGTCGGGTTGCCGCTGGAACTCGGCGAGGAACTGCATCCCTGGGTCCGCGACAAGTACCGGGAGCTTTGGCACGCGGCCCAAGGCGTGGATCCCTACTGACGGGCCGGGCCGGCGGCACCCGGGAGACTACCGCCCGGTCGATGGTCGCGCTCCAGCGCGCCCGGGGCGGACCGGTCCCCGCTCTTGGACCGGCGGGCGTTTTCGGTTGAGACTGGGGGCCATGCCCAGACATCCCGCCGCGCTCCCGCGCGCCCGCGCCTTGGCCCTCTTGCTCGCGCTGGCGCTCCTGGCGACCTGCGCGCCCGCCCTCGCGCGCTCGGGCCAGAGCACCGCGCCGGCCGCCTGTTTCGAGGACTGGTGGCGCCAGCGCGCGGCCGACGCGGCCGGGGCGATCGGCAAGCCCGAGGCGATGCTCGCCGTGCGCGAGCTGGTCGATCTCGCCCGCTCCGCGGCCGACCCGGACGAGGCGTTCGCGGCGGCGGAGGCGTTGCGCGCCCGCCCCGGCGCCCACCCGCTGGTCGCGGCCGAGATCGACGCGATGCTCCTCGCCGAGGACATCACGCGCGGGCGGCTCGACTCCGCGACGCGGCGCGCCGCGCGGCTCGGCTTCGTGCGCAGCTTCGAGATCGCGCCCGCCGCCGGCGACGACCCGGCGTGGCGGCGCGTCGAGACCTCGCGCGCGGGCGTGCTGACGCTCGATCGGCTGGTGAACCCGGCGGAGAAGAACGCCGTCCGGGCGCGCTTTTTCCTGCGCGCCGAGCGGCCGGCCGAGATCGCCCTGCGCTTCGGCGCGGACGACCAGGCCCGGGCGACGCTCGACGGCGCGCCGCTGTTCGCGCCGGGCGGACGGCACGGCCTGGTGTTCGACCAGGACGCGGTGTTCGTGCGGCTGCAGCCGGGCTGGCACCTCGCGGAGTTCACCGTCGACCAGGACGAGGACGCGTGGGGACTGCAGGTCCGCGTGACCGCGCCCGACGGCGGGCCCGCGCCGGCCGCGCTGCGCGCCGAGTGGCCGCCGGACGTGGCGGGCGCGGCGCGCGAGGCCGCCGCGCGCAAGGCCGGCGGCTGGTCCGCACTGCGCGACGGCGCGACGATCGTCGGCGCGCTCGAAGCCGCGCTGCGCCCGCGCGACGCGCTGGGCAAGGCGCGGCTGGCGCTGGAACTCGGCGCGCGCGAGTTGCCCGACCGCCAGCGCGCGCGCGCGGCGAGCCTCGCGCGCGAGGCCGCCGAGGCGGCCGGCGCTGTCCCCGACGCGCTGTGGGCGCTGTACCAGGTCGAGCAGGAGCCGCCGCGCCGCCGCGCGGCGCTCGAGCGCCTGCTCGCGGCCCGCCCGGCGCACCCGGCGGCGCTGCGCTATCTCTCGACGTACTACGTCACGCTGGGGAACGACGAGCTGGCCCGCGTGCACGCGGAGCGCGCGCTCGCGGCGTGCGGGCGCCGCGACCCGTACCTCGAGGCGTGGATCGCCTCGCTGCGCGACCTGCCGGGGTTCGGCGGCGGCGCGATCGCCGCGCTGCAGCGGATCGCGCGCGAGTACCCGCGCCAGCCGATCGTCGCCGGGCGCCTCGCGGCGTTCGAGCGGCGCGAGGGGCTGCCGCTCAGCGCGCGCGCGGCCTACGAGCGCTACCTGCAGCTCGTCCCCGGCGACGACGAGGCGCGCGGCGAATTGGTGGACCTGCTGCTGGAGGCCGGCGATGCGGCGGGCGCGCTGGCGCGCGTGGACGAGGCTCTCGCGCGCGACCCGCAGTCCGCTGGCTGGCGCGCGCGCCGCGTGCGGCTCCTGCTCGGCGAGAAGCGCGCCGACCGGGCGCTGGCCGACGCCCGTGCCGGGCTTGAGATCGCGCCCGGCCGGCCCGACCTGTTGAACCTCGAGGGCGAGGCGCTCCTCGCCACGGGCGACGCGACCGGGGCCGCGGCGGCGTGGCAGCGCGCCGGCGAGAGCATCGACGGCGGCGCCGCGCTCGCCGAGCGCATCGCGGCGCTGACCGGCGTGGACGACACCTTCGGGGCCGAGTGGACGGTTTCGCTGGACAAGGTCGCGGAGCTGGAGGCCGCGGTCGCGCCGGCCGGCGACCCGGCGGTGGTCGCGGTCAGCAAGGTCAACGGCCTGCGCGCGCGGGCCAACGGGCTGGCCAGCCGCTTCCACCAGGCGATCTACCGCGTGCGCCACCCCGAGCAGGCCGCCGCGGCGCGCTCGTTCTCGATCACGTACTCGCCCGGGCTGCAGCGCGCGACGGTGCTCGAGGCGCGCCTGGTGCGCCGCGACGGGACGGTGATCCCGGCCCAGCGCACCGACCGGCCGCTGTTGCCGGAAGCCGAGCTGCGCATGTGGTACGACACGCGCGTGATCGGGCTGTCGTTCCCGCACTTCGAGGAAGGCGACCTGGTCGAGCTGCGCTACCGCGTCAGCGACCGCGGCGCGGTGAACCAGGTCGGCTCCGGCTACGCCGGGGAGATCTTCTTCGCCGGCGAGAACGTGCCGGTGCTGTCCTCGCGGCTCGTGCTCGACGCCGAGCGCGAGCTGCCGCTGCGCTACGCTCTCGTGCACCTGCCGGGCCCGGAGAAGGTCTCGACGCTCGAGCGCGAGGGGCGCACGGTGACGGTGATCGAGCTGCCGCCGCTGCCGGCGTACGCCGACGCCGCCGACGCCCCACCACCGTCCGAGCGCGTGCCGCTGGCGCTGGTCGGCAGCGTGCCCGACTGGGAGACGCTGGCCGGCGTGTACGCGCGGCTGATCGAGCAGCAGACGGCGCTGGACCAGGACCTCAAGGACACCGTGCAGCGGCTGACCGGCAAGCTGCGCTCGCGCGAGGCGATCGTCCGCGCGATCTACGACTGGGTGATCGAGAACACGCGCTACGTCGCGCTGGAGTTCGGCATCAACGCGATCAAGCCGTACCCGGTCTCGGCGGTGTTCCACCGCCGCCATGGCGACTGCAAGGACAAGGCGGCGCTGATGATGGCGATGCTGCGCGAGGCCGGCGTGGAGGCCCACGTGGCGCTGGTGCGCTCGCGCGACCAGGGCGCGATCGACACCACGGTGCCGACCTTCGCCCACTTCGACCACGCGATCGTGTACGTGCCGGGCGAGGAGCTGTGGCTCGACGGCACGGTCGTGCACCACAACCTCGACGAACTGCCGGCCGGCGACCGCGGCAGCCTGGCGCTGATCGTGGACGAGCGCCGCGCCACCGGGCGCCTGACCCAGACGCCGCGACCGGCGCCGGAGCAGGCCGAGCTGACGCGCCGCGAGACGATCCAGCTGCTGGACGACGGCGGCGCGCGGGTCGAGATCGAGGTCGAGGCGCGCGGCGAGCGCGCCGCGGAGGAGCGCACGTACTTCCGGCGCGCCGACCGGCCTTCCAACGTGCTCGCGGGACGGCTGCGGCGCGAGTACCCCGACCTCGCGCTGGACCGGGCGCGCTTCGGCGCGGTCGGCCTCGACGACCCGGTCGTGCGCTACAGCTTCACCGGGCTGGCGGCGCGCTTCGCGCACCGCGAGGGGAACCGGCTGATCGCACCCTTGGGACTGTTCGTCCCCGCGCTGCCGGTCGAGGCGCCGTCGCCCGGCCGCCAGACGCCGGTCGCGCTGCCGCCGCCGTTCCGCCAGCGGACCGAGACGGTGCTGCCGCTGCCGACCGGCGCGCGGCTCGACGAGCTGCCGCGCTCGGGCTCGATCGACTCGCCGTGGGGGCGCGTCGGCGTCGAGGCCCACGGCACGCACGACGGGGCCAAGGTCGTCACCGAACTGGAATTCCGCGGCGGGACCGTGCCGCTGGACCGCGTCGGCGAGTTCGCCGCGTTCGTCGAACAGGCGCGCCAGCTGCTGCAGCAGCGCTGGGTGCTCCAGCTCGGCGGCACCGCCCCGCGCGCGGCGGCCGGGGGCGATCGATGAGCGCGCGTCGGATCGTCGCCGCGCTGCTCTTCGTCGCGCTGGCGCCGGCGTCCCCGGCGCTCGCCGCCGACACGGGCGCCTGGGCGCACGCGCTCGCGGGACAGGACGCGCAGGCCGAGGAGGAGTTCGCGGCCAGCCTGTCGGCGGACCCGGGCGATTTGTCGGCCGCGATCGGCCTCGCCGCGCTGATGGAAGGCCGCAACGAGACCGGCGACGCCCTCGGCGTGCTCGTCGCGGCGCTGCGCGGGCGAACCGACGCCCCGCTGGCCGCGGGCGCGCTCGCGCGCGTGCTCGCGTTGACCACCCGCGCTCCCGACGGCGGGGCGACGGCGATCCCGCTCCTGCGCGAGATCGCCGGCGGCGCGCCGGTGGCCGACCCCGAGGTGCGCTCGTTGGCCACGCTCGCGCTGGCCGACTGCCTGTCGCGCAGTGGCGATCCCGCGGCGGCGCGCGAGCTGCTCGCGGGCAGCGGCCGCATCGTCCCCTGGACGTTGATCGGCCCCTTCGGGCGCTTCCCCGACCTCGACCTGTACCGCGAGATGCCGCCCGAGCGCGGCGAGCTGTCGGTCGCCGACGCCGCGCCGGGCCCGGACGGCCTGCCGCCGTTCCGCATCGACACGACGTTCGCCGACGGCCGGCCCGTCGTGCCGCCGCAGTTCCGCACGACGGGCGTGGTCTTCGCCGTGGCCGACCTCGTCGCCGAGAGCGCGGCGACGGTCCGCGCGCGCGTCATGTCGCCGGCCTCGTTCCGCGTGTTCGTGGACGGGCGCGAGGCGCTGGCCGCCGACCGCGCGCGCGAGCGCCCGGCGGACGCGCTCGCCTTCCGGCTGCAGCTCGCCCCCGGCCGGCACCGGCTGCTGGTCAAGCTGACGAACTCGGCCCGCTTCACGCCGCTGTCGGTCGCGCTGGAGCCCGCCGCGGACTCCGTGCGCGCGGTGCCCGTCGCGGGCGAGGCGCGCGGGGAATCGCGCGCCGAGCCCGCGCCGTGCGCGCTCGACGCGGCGGCGAACGCGGCCGGCGCGTCCGATCCGGCACAGCTGCTCGCCGCGGCGTGGTGGCTGCGCGCGCGCGGGCTCGACCGCGACAGCGGCGCGCTGCTCGAGCGCGCGGTCAAGGCGCACCCCGCCGCGAACCTGTTCGCCTACGCGCTGGGCGAGCACCTGCGCAATACCGACACCGGCAGCGACGCGCAGACCGATTACTCGCGCGCGCGCGGGCTGCTCTCGCGGCTCGTCGCGGAGGGATCGACGTGGCGCGGGGCGCGGCTCCTGGTGGCGTCGATGGACGAGGAGGCGGAGCGCCAGACCGAGGCCTGGCAGGGCGCGGAGCAGGTGCTCGCCGCCGCCCCGGGCGACGCCGACGCGCTGCTGATCCAGCACCGGATCGCCGTGCGCCGCGAGTGGCGCGCCGAGGCCGCGGACCGCATCGAGCGCGCGCGCGCCGCCGCGCCGGGGCGCACGGACGTCCTGCGCTCGGCCATCGAGTTCTACCGCGCGCAGCGCACGGCTTCGGCGCTCGCCGCGGCGCTGGCCGAAAGCGCCGCGCGCAACCCGCTGGACGAGGACTGGCCGGAGTTCCTCGGGGCGAGCGGCCGCGTCGACGAGGCCCGCGCGGCGTGGGAGCGGCTGATCGCCGAAAGGCCCTCGCACTTCGCGGCGTACGTCGGGCTGGCGCGCCTTTTGGCCGACGCCGGCAAGCCGGCCGAGGCGCTGGCGGCGATCGACCGCGCCGGCGCGCTGTACCCGCAGGAGAGCTTCGTCCCGTACCAGCGCGCGTCGTTCCTGAGCCGGCTCGGCCGCGAGGACGAGGCGCGAAAGGAACTCCAGCGCGCGCTCGAGCTGGCGCCGGGGCGGCTGGAACTGCGCGAGGCGCTGCGCCGGCGCGGTGAGCCGGACGTGCTCGGGCCGTGGCTGGTCGACCCGCTGCCGGTGATCCGCGAGGCGCGCCGCCCCGCGCCGGGCGTGGACTCGGCGCTGCTGGGCGATCTCGCGACGATCCTCGTCGACAACCGCGGCGGGCAGACCGAGCTGTACCAGGGGATCCACGCCGTGTACACGCGCGCCGGCGTCGAGCGCGAGGGCGAGCTGGAGGTGCTGCCGAACTCGCGCCTTCTGGGGATCCGGATCCACAAGCCGGACGGGCGCACGGTGGACGTCGCCTCCGGCACCCAGCCGCCGATCAGCCTGCCCGGCCTGGCCCCGGGCGATGCCATCGAGTACTCGTGGCGGCGCTACACGCCGCCCTCGCAGCTCGTCCCGGGCGCACTCGACAACCGCACCGTGTTCATGTTCCAGGGCGAGGACCGCGCGTTCGCGCTCAGCCGCTACGTCGTGCTGCACGACGAACGGCTGCCGGTCGAGGTCTGCGGGAACGAGGAAGGGCTGGAGACGACGGACGAGGTGAAGTCGGGCCTGCGCATCCGCACCTGGACGGCGCGCTCGATGCCACAGCTGCGCCCGGAGCCGCACGTCCCGGACCCCTTGGCGCTGATCCCGCACGTCAAGCTCGGCCTCGGCGTGACGTGGCAGGACATCGGCGACATCGTCAAGAGCGCGCTGGCCGGGATGCTGCACCCGGACCCGCCGCTGCCGGAGATCGCGGAGGAGATCCGCCGCGCCGCGGGCGGCGACGACCCGCTCGCGCTCGCACGCGAGCTGCACCGCGTGGTCGGCCAGCGCCTGCGCCCCGGCGGACCGCCGCTCGCGCTCGGTACGCCGGCCTCGGTCTCGGCGTCGGCCGGCGAGGGCAACCGGCTGACGGTGGCGCTCGCGGTCGCGCGGCTGCTCGGGCTGCCGGCGCGGCTGATCCTCGCGCGGCCGATCGAGCTGAAGGGCCAGGACCTCGGCTGCCCCTCGCCCGAGGAGTTCCCGTACGCGCTGCTGGAACTGACCGCGGGCGGGCGCGTCGTGTACCTCGACTACACGGAGGCGAACTTCCCGTTCGACAGCATCCCGGCCCGCATCGCCGGCTCGGATGCCTTGGCCGTCCCGCTCGAGCCCGAGCGCCCGGCCGAGATCGTCACGCTCGAGTCGCGCGAGACCGGCATCCTGCACGACATCGAGGCCGACCTCGTGCTGCAGGCCGACGGCCGCGTCTCGGGCAAGCTCAGCATCACCGGGCACGGCCAGCTCGCGTCGGTCCTGCGGCGCGTGCTGGGCGAGGTCCCGGCCGACGAGCTGCCGAACGTCTACCGCACGCTGGCCGGCCAGCAGTTCCCCGGCGCCGAGGTCACTTCCTACGCCTCGCAGGGCACCGAGCAGCGCGAAGGCGACGTGACGCTGACGATGGACATCCGCGGCGGCGGGTTCGGCCGCCGCACGCCGACCGGGATCGCGATCCCGATCGTGCACAAGCCGATCGACCTCCTCGGCGAGTACGCTTCGCTGCCGGAGCGGCGCCACCCGCTGCTGCTCGACCCGCAACTGTACGAGCGCGACCGGATCCGGCTGGCGATCCCCGAGGGCCTGCAGGTCGCGGAGCTGCCGGTGGACGCGACGGTCGAGAGCCCGTTCGGCAAGGTCGGCATCTCGGCCCGGCGCGAGGGCCCACGGCTGCTGCTCGAGCGCGTCGCCGTCGTGCCGCCCCGCCGCGTCGAGCCGTCCGAGTACGGCGCGCTGCGCGGGTGGGCGCAGCGCCTCGACGACGCGCAGCGCGGCGAGATCACGCTACAGCTCCCGATCCGCTAGCGGCAGGAACGGGGGACCGCGGACGCTTCTCAACGCCGGCGGCGTGAACGGCAGCGAGTTCGATCGCGCCGGCTCGCGCCCTCCCGCGGCGTCAACCTCGAACCCGTGTGACCTGGAGCGTCTGAGCCTGTCAGCCCGTTCCGCGTCCGCGAAGGGCAGGCCCCGCCGGCATTTCAATCACACGTTTACGTCGCAATCCAGCGCCCGTAAGCGAGACGGCCAGGGTGTAAGGTGATCAACGCGGAGCCGCGGTCCCCGGCCCTCCTCTCCCGGATCCGCGTCCGCCTCTCGGGGGGAACACGATGAGAAGCTCGCGCGCGCTGAAGGGTCTCGGCCCGACGCTTCGACCTGCGATCCTGTTCTTGGCCGCTGCCTGCGCGGCACAGGCGACCAGGGGTGCGGAGGAGGACGTCCGTTATGGCTACGAGAACGCCACGCTCGACCAGGTCGCGGATGCGCCGGGACCGCCCGATCGAGTTCCGTTCGAGACGCCGAGCCCCGCCGACGAGGTCTCCCTGAGCAATGGCAACCTGCACCTCGAGGAGCGGCTCGGGTTCGCCTACCCGCTGGACCATGGGCGGACGCTCGAGGTCCTGCGCGTTTACGATTCCGAGCGCATCAAGGTCACCCGGGTGCATTGGGAGGGCTCGTTCTACCGCGCGCTGTTCCAGGGCCGCGGCTGGACCGGGGTGGGCTGGAGCTTGCACTTCGGCCGGCTGTACTGGGACCAGGCGACGCAAGGCACGGCCTTCGAGGAACGCCCGAAGCTCATCTTCGTGGACCAGCACGCAACGGAGCACCAACTGGAGCCGTTCCCGATCGCGGCGCAGCCGCTTCTGGATTGGGGCTACGTCGAAGAGCAGGCTCCGCCCGACCCCGAGTGCTGCGTGGGGCGCTGCCACGCGTACGCGTGCGAAGGCAAAGGAACCGGCGACGGCTGCGAGGAGTGCCTCCCGTGTTGCGACAGTCTGCCGCCGAGGCGCTACCACTACGTGTTGTACCCCGACGGCACGCGGTATGAGCTGGAGAAAATCGTCGACGGGAAGTACGACCGGCACTTCGATGACGGGCACCACGACTATCCTGTCAACCGCGACCGACTGGGATGGTACACGACCGTCATCCGCGACATCGCGGGCAACGAGGTCAGGATCGCGTACTGGGGTGCCGAAAACCCGAAGTACCCCGAGGCGATCAAGACGGTCAAGCTCGTGCCGGCGAACTCGGACCCCGCGGAGATCCGGACCGTGTTCTGGTCCGAATTGTGGGATACCGACGACTATCGGGAGGGCACGCTGCGGCGGGCGCACCTGCTATCGGCCCAGGGCCAGGACCTGGTCTACGAGTTCGCGTACCAGGAGTTCGCAGCCAAGCAGAACGACGCGTACGGGGCGCGCGAGCAGGTCGAGGTTCCCTGGCTCGCCGAAGTCGTCGGGGCGCCCTCGCTCGAAGAGAACGCGCCAGCTTGGGGTTACGAGTTCCAGCCGGTCGAAGCCAGCGGCGAAGCCGATGCCGGCGAGTGGGTCAGTTTCAACATGCCGTGGATGAGCAAGCGGGCGACACCCTTGGGCGGCATCGTCACCTACGCGCGCGGCCAGTTCGTGCTGGGGCAGGCATTCCAGGACTCCGAGCGACCCGGCAAACACGGCCCGATTGCGCACGACAGCTGGGTCGATCGCAGGGAGAAGGGCGTCGTAGCGGCGAGCCTCTTTCCCGACGGCGAGGGGGACGGCAAGCCCCGCGCCACGTGGCGCTGGGAACGGCAGATGAAGGGCCTCCTCAGCGGCACATCGCACCAGCTCTGCGACATCCCCGATTACCAGGCGCAGCCCGAGCTCAACCGCTTCCGGGTTCTGCGTCCGGACGGGACGGGGAGCGATTCCCGGATCGGTCTTGACCCGTGCGGTCAGGACAACGAAGGGAACGTCGTCAAGTACGACGCCCGCGACAGCGCGACGTATCGGGTGGTCGAGCACGGCTCCGGCACGCTCGGGCCGCTGCGGACGACGGACATGGAGTACGTCGCGACGGAACACGTGCCGCGGCCGAACTGGCCGACGAGCTACGCCGAACTGTTGGAAAAGCGGAGAACGACGACGTACCACGATGGTGATGACGTCTGTTTCGACGGCACCCAGAGCGGCACGACTTCGGCCAGTGTCGTCATGGACAATCGCGACCAGCACAACCACTGGCGACTGAAGCGGACCATCAGCGAGGATTACCTGGCTGCCGATCTGATCGAGTATGTCGGCTACCCGGACAGCCTGACCTCCTGCGAGCAGGCGCACAACCTCGTCGAAAAGCCGGCCGATTTCATCGTCGAGCAAGGCGCGCAGCGGCGGGCGGTCCACCGGGACTACGCGCCCTGCTCGGACCTCGTGGACAGCGTGCGTGCGGCGACGACGCCGGGGCCGGCCTCGGCTCCGCCGGGCGAGGGCGATTGGAGCTCGTGGGCCCCGGAGATCCGCGGACCGCAGGCCACGGACCAGGTGCTGGTGCGGGGCCACGACCCGCGGGGCAACCTTCAACACGCGACGTTCTCCGGGCCGGGCACCTACAATGACGGCGCCCCGGGCAACGTGTACCAGGTGGCCTATGGCTCGAAGAACGGCATGATCGTCAGCGCGAGGATCGATCATCCCGCGATCGACTACTTCGCGGCGCGCGTTGACGTCGACGGCGCGGGTTTTGTCGTCGCGAGCTGGGACCCGAACGGTGTGCGGACCGACTATTCGTACGACATCCTCGGGCGGCTGACGGCGATCGTGCCGCCGGCACCGGAATGGCCGACGGGGGTGTACTACCCCAGCCTGCGCGAGGTACGAATCGTGCGCGCGCCGTCGCCGTCCCCGGGGTACGAACCTGCGAACCGCGACCAGTCCTACAGCGGGCTGGCATTCGACAGGCTCGGCCGGCTGACCGAGGAGGAGCGTGCGATTCCGGGCCACGGACGCTTGGCAATACGCGGGCACCGCTACGACGAGATGGGCCGCGAGGTGTTCGTTTCGGAGTGGCTCGAACGGCAGGTGTACGACGCAGCGCCGACGTTGCATTGGTCGGGTCGCGATTCCGACGGTGACGGCATGGAGGGCGACTACTGGATCGAGGTCCCGCGCGCACCGGATGCGTCGGCCTGGGGCACGGTGACGTTCTTCGGCAGACCGAGCGCGGTTCCGGGTGAAGGCGACAACCCGTTGCGGGCCGTTGCCGACGGGCTGGGCCGGGTGCACCGGGTGCGAACCGTCGATGCGGCAACGGCCGACACGGAGTACTGCGGCACGCATCGACAGGTGACTGAGCACGACATCGAGGTCTGGAGCCCCTCGGGACCGGTCCGGCAATCCCGTGTCACCCGCTATTACCACGATGGTCTCGACAGGTTGGCGCTGGTCGACGCGCCCGAAGGCGCGGACGCCGCGTACTGGTATGACGTGAACGGCGGGTTGGAGGAGGCGCACCTCGTACCGCAGCTGCCCGCGAACGCGTTCGCGCTCTGGAAAGCCGGCCGCGAGGGCTGGGTGCCGTACCAGGTCCGGCGCTGGGAGTACAACGGCATCGGCCGGGTCACGAAGACCAATGTCCCCGAGCGCGGCGCGGGGGCGGTGGACGAGTGGGACGAGGTGATCGGCGGGTACGATCCGTGGGGCAACGCGCTGACGCTCGAGACGGCCGAGGGGCGCGAGCGGGGCTACATGGTCGAGAACTCCTACGATCCCGCGGGTCGCTTGACGCGCGCGGACAGGGTGTCGGGAGCGCACGACGCGCTCGCGGGAGCCGGCACGTTCGAAACCTCGCCAGGGGGATGGGAACTGGGGATCATCGACGGCAGCGGTCAGTTCCAGGCCGCCGAGCCGGGCCTGCCGACGTTCTGGGATCGCGTGGCGTATGGTCCGTGCGTGCCGGCCCCGCCCACGGGAGGCGGTGCCGGCGCGCTCTACATGGGCCAGGACTGCGGGTATTCCGCCGTCGGCGCCGAGATCCAGGCCGCGCGCCTCGCGGCGCCGGGCGTGGATCGCGACGACCGCCTGAGCTTCAAGTACTGGCGCCATTTGCGACAAAGCGCGACCCCCGGCACGGGCGCCGGCAAGGACCGCTTCTCGGTCT
The DNA here is from genome assembly GCA_017994815.1 of Acidobacteriota bacterium. GTDB lineage: Bacteria > Acidobacteriota > Polarisedimenticolia > J045 > J045 > JAGOJY01. The sequence continues at coordinate 44,444 of JAGOJY010000018.1, read as the reverse complement.
GGGTCGTGCCGGTGGACGAGGGTGACGGCGTCGGCGGACGCCGCGTGCTCTTCAGCCAGGACGATGCGCAACCCTCCCTCGTGAAGTGGCTGCACTCCGGCTTCCTGCGCCCGGGCGACCTGTTCGCGGAGTCGGACTGGCCTGCCGGCGAGGCGAAGGACCTCTACATCTACCTCGTCTTCGAGAAGGGCGATGCCGCGGCCACGGGGCTGGGCCAGGGCCTCGCGGTGGATGACGTGCAACTCGGCCACGAGGACCGGGAGCCGCTCGTCACGCTCTGGTACGATCTCGACATGTGCTCCGGGACCGACCTCGACGGCGCGTGTTCCGGGCCCGCGGGCCTCCCGAACGCCTACCGCGGCCGGGTCAGCCGCGAGACGTGGTTCGACGCCGGGCAGTACGCCGGTGCGCGCGAGTACGCCTATCGCGGTCTCAACGGTCGTTTCTCCGGGATGCGGCAAGCGCTCAACTGGACCGGCCTGGACCTGGAAGGCGCGGGCTGGGCGACGGTGCTGCGGGTGGTGCATGACGACGCGGGCCGGGTCAGCGAGCGCTTCGCACCCTACCCGGCCGGCACCACGCCGGCCGCGAGCTACCGTTTCGCGTTCGACAGGGACCAGTTGGACCAGGTGACGACCGGGGCCGGTGCGCCCTTGCTGGGCCACGTGGCGTTCGACGCCGCCCTGCAGCCGACGGTCTTGGAGTTCGCGAATTCCGTCAGCACGTCGCTCGCCCGCGACCGGCGGCACCGGATCGAGCGGATCTCGACCGTCGGGCCGGGACCGGACGGCGTTCCGGCCCCGATCTGGGATTCGGGAACGTATCGCTTCGACGGGGCGGGGAACATCTGGAAGATCGAGAGCGACGACGCCGCCCAGCGCTTCTCCTACGACCTGGCGGGTCGGCTCAAGCAGGCGCAGGTGTGGCCCCAGGCCTCGCTGTCCGCACCGGTGCCGCTCGAGACGCTGCGCTTCACGTACGATTCTTTCGGGAACATGCTGAGTTCGACGAGCGACGCCGCGGAACCGCTGCCCGGCCTGGTGTGGAGCCACACGTACTCGCGGGAGACCTTCGCCTGGGACCCGGTCGGCGAAGATCAGCGCAACCAGGTCAAGGACGAGGGGTTCAGCTACGACGCGGACGGGAACGCCGTGCGCTTCAGCGGGAAGAACGGAGCCGCACAACCGGTCGGCGCGCTGTGGGACGAGCGCGGGCGGCTGACGCACTTCGTCGAGGGCGACCCGTGGAGCGCGGCCGGGGTCCCGGCCGAATCGTACCGCTACGACCACGGCGGCCAGCGCTGGCTGCGCACGGGGCGGGACGGGCTGCCGTTGCTCACGCTGCGCGACGAGACCGGCGCCGCGCTGGCGGACTTCGCCGTGCGCTCGTCCAACGGCGAGCCGGAACTGGCACGGCACTACGTCCAGGGCCTGGGGCAGCTGCTCCTGGAGCGGGTGCCGGCGACGGAGGTGCTGGGGCTGTCGGCGACGGACCGCGCCGAGGGTGCGACCGGCGAGCGGCTCACGGTCGCCGGCGCCGGTGAAGGATCGTTCGAGGTCGACGTGCGGACGGCTGCCGGGGCCTACAATCACGTCGCGCCGGTCGTGCTCGACGTGGGCGGCGGGTTCGAGGTCGCGGACGACGACCTGGCGCCGGACACGACGAACTACGTGCGGATCAAGCGCCAGGGGGTGCCCGGCGCCTTGGAATCCGCGCCGGTGGCGGTGCTCGTGGACAGCAGCGTGACCCCGGCCTCGGCCAACAAGATCCGCAGCTTGTCGCTGTCCCGCAGCGGGACGACGATCACGCTGCGCTGGGGCCTGGTCGCGGGCGACGGGAAGAAGACCAAGGTCTACGCGCGGCGGGTGGACAGCGGGACGAGCTACCTGCTGACGCCGCAGGCGCTCGCCGCGGGCGTGAAATCGCTGGCGCTGGGCGAGCAGGCGCTGGCCGGGCCGTGCGTGGAGTTCTACGCCACGCGCGTGGGAGCCGCGGAGTCCGGGCCGACGCTGCCGGTGCGGCTGCCGACCACCGATCCCGGGCTGGGGCTGGGCGGTCCGGGGTCGGGCGGCTGCCCGGATTCGCCGGGGCTGCCGCCGCCGGCCGACGGCGGCCCGCGGTTCGCGAACTCGTACCACGTGCGCGACCACCTGGGGAACCTGCGCCTCGTCACCGCCGACAGCGGCGCGGTCGCCATCGACGAGCACGGCGTGGCGGAACGCCACGACTATTACCCGTTCGGGATCGAGATGCGGCCGTCCGGCCCGGTCGGCGAATCCAGCCGGCGCAAGTTCACGGGTCACGAGCGCGACGAGGCGACCGGGCTCGACTACATGCTCGCTCGTTACCATTCGCCGAGCCCGGGGCGATTCCTGAGCGTGGATCCGGGGTTCGACGTGCAGGTAGGCGATCCACAGTCTTGGAACTCCTACGCATATGTGAAGGCCGATCCGCTCAACGCAACGGATCCTGACGGGAAATACGGGCGGGGGGCCGGATTCACAAATGCACAGTGGAAGAAGTTCAACACGGCGCAGCAGAAAGCGGCGATCGCACTCCAAAAAGCAGCCGCCAAGATTGATAGGGCGCTAGCCACTGGCAAGGGGCTCAAGTCGGTCACTAAGGCATTTGAGAGAGTTTTTGGCAAGAGTTCTGGAACAGCAGCGAACATGTCGCAAGTCTCCGGTCAACTGAAAGCCATGGCCTCCGTTCTGCAGGCCGGACACTTATCGGCACATGTCGCGACAGGGATGTCAACTGCGGAGTATGTTCGAGCAGGGGGAAGTCCGACGTCCCTGGCGGGCGTGGCGGTCAATCGCAATGACGGAGTCTACCGATCAGACGTTCTTGTGAACCTTGGGCACGCAGGTTTCTCGATTGACCGAGACTTGGGATCGGCGGCGATACACGAGAGCGCTCACAACGTGCAGCTTCCACATGGCAAGGTCAATGGCGTTACTGCGTACGCGCGGGGTAGCAGTGAACAGAGACAAGCGTTTCGAGACCTCCCGACAGTCGATCCCACTGCTGCGCTGACCAACCCGGATCATTTGGTGGAATTCGCATGGTGAGCCATTGTGCAATAAGTGCCGTCTGCCTCGCACTTATGCACGCAGCCTGCGCTACGCATCCAAGCCAAGGGCGCGAAGAGCGGCTGGATTTTGAGTTGAGCGTGATTGATGAGCCATCTCGTCATCTGTTTAGCCTGCGGTTGCGTTCGCTCTCTGACGCGCCGTTCTGCATTTCCTGCGAGGCGTGGCCTAATTCGCTGGGAGAACCCCTCGGTGATACTAGACGTATCAAACTAGTCTGGAAGGACGGCGAGGCCTTCGCCCGCGGGGGCTTGGAGGTGTACCATCCGCGAGGCTGTCAGCTGCTTGTGCCGGCGCGTGGTGTGCTTAGCGGTGAAGTCAAATATGAGGTCTTTGGCAGTCCAGAGTGGGTGCTGTCGCTGTCGGAACGTAGACTTGCTGTGCAGATCGAGGTATTCCGCTGCGAATCAGGTGTACCGCTTGAACAACGTGATTCCGGATCTGGGGCGGTGAGCGATCCCAGCCGGCAGCCAACTACCATGAAGGCGTCGTCCGCGACCTCGAACCCGCCGCCGACGTCGAGCGCTGAGCTCGAACCCGTTCGAGACCTGGCGCGGTGGGTCCGACCCGACGGGCCAGGTGCGTACGTTCCTTCACGACGCCGTGGGGAACCTGCGGCAGAGCACGAACCCGGAGAAGGGCACCGAGACGTACGACCGGTACGACGTGTGGGGCAACGTGCTGGCCTGGCAGGACGCCCGGGGCGAAGGACCTCTACATCTACCTCGTCTTCGAGAAGGGCGATGCCGCGGCCACGGGGCTGGGCCAGGGCCTCGCGGTGGATGACGTGCAACTCGGCCACGAGGACCGGGAGCCGCTCGTCACGCTCTGGTACGATCTCGACATGTGCTCCGGGACCGACCTCGACGGCGCGTGTTCCGGGCCCGCGGGCCTCCCGAACGCCTACCGCGGCCGGGTCAGCCGCGAGACGTGGTTCGACGCCGGGCAGTACGCCGGTGCGCGCGAGTACGCCTATCGCGGTCTCAACGGTCGTTTCTCCGGGATGCGGCAAGCGCTCAACTGGACCGGCCTGGACCTGGAAGGCGCGGGCTGGGCGACGGTGCTGCGGGTGGTGCATGACGACGCGGGCCGGGTCAGCGAGCGCTTCGCACCCTACCCGGCCGGCACCACGCCGGCCGCGAGCTACCGTTTCGCGTTCGACAGGGACCAGTTGGACCAGGTGACGACCGGGGCCGGTGCGCCCTTGCTGGGCCACGTGGCGTTCGACGCCGCCCTGCAGCCGACGGTCTTGGAGTTCGCGAATTCCGTCAGCACGTCGCTCGCCCGCGACCGGCGGCACCGGATCGAGCGGATCTCGACCGTCGGGCCGGGACCGGACGGCGTTCCGGCCCCGATCTGGGATTCGGGAACGTATCGCTTCGACGGGGCGGGGAACATCTGGAAGATCGAGAGCGACGACGCCGCCCAGCGCTTCTCCTACGACCTGGCGGGTCGGCTCAAGCAGGCGCAGGTGTGGCCCCAGGCCTCGCTGTCCGCACCGGTGCCGCTCGAGACGCTGCGCTTCACGTACGATTCTTTCGGGAACATGCTGAGTTCGACGAGCGACGCCGCGGAACCGCTGCCCGGCCTGGTGTGGAGCCACACGTACTCGCGGGAGACCTTCGCCTGGGACCCGGTCGGCGAAGATCAGCGCAACCAGGTCAAGGACGAGGGGTTCAGCTACGACGCGGACGGGAACGCCGTGCGCTTCAGCGGGAAGAACGGAGCCGCACAACCGGTCGGCGCGCTGTGGGACGAGCGCGGGCGGCTGACGCACTTCGTCGAGGGCGACCCGTGGAGCGCGGCCGGGGTCCCGGCCGAATCGTACCGCTACGACCACGGCGGCCAGCGCTGGCTGCGCACGGGGCGGGACGGGCTGCCGTTGCTCACGCTGCGCGACGAGACCGGCGCCGCGCTGGCGGACTTCGCCGTGCGCTCGTCCAACGGCGAGCCGGAACTGGCACGGCACTACGTCCAGGGCCTGGGGCAGCTGCTCCTGGAGCGGGTGCCGGCGACGGAGGTGCTGGGGCTGTCGGCGACGGACCGCGCCGAGGGTGCGACCGGCGAGCGGCTCACGGTCGCCGGCGCCGGTGAAGGATCGTTCGAGGTCGACGTGCGGACGGCTGCCGGGGCCTACAATCACGTCGCGCCGGTCGTGCTCGACGTGGGCGGCGGGTTCGAGGTCGCGGACGACGACCTGGCGCCGGACACGACGAACTACGTGCGGATCAAGCGCCAGGGGGTGCCCGGCGCCTTGGAATCCGCGCCGGTGGCGGTGCTCGTGGACAGCAGCGTGACCCCGGCCTCGGCCAACAAGATCCGCAGCTTGTCGCTGTCCCGCAGCGGGACGACGATCACGCTGCGCTGGGGCCTGGTCGCGGGCGACGGGAAGAAGACCAAGGTCTACGCGCGGCGGGTGGACAGCGGGACGAGCTACCTGCTGACGCCGCAGGCGCTCGCCGCGGGCGTGAAATCGCTGGCGCTGGGCGAGCAGGCGCTGGCCGGGCCGTGCGTGGAGTTCTACGCCACGCGCGTGGGAGCCGCGGAGTCCGGGCCGACGCTGCCGGTGCGGCTGCCGACCACCGATCCCGGGCTGGGGCTGGGCGGTCCGGGGTCGGGCGGCTGCCCGGATTCGCCGGGGCTGCCGCCGCCGGCCGACGGCGGCCCGCGGTTCGCGAACTCGTACCACGTGCGCGACCACCTGGGGAACCTGCGCCTCGTCACCGCCGACAGCGGCGCGGTCGCCATCGACGAGCACGGCGTGGCGGAACGCCACGACTATTACCCGTTCGGGATCGAGATGCGGCCGTCCGGCCCGGTCGGCGAATCCAGCCGGCGCAAGTTCACGGGTCACGAGCGCGACGAGGCGACCGGGCTCGACTACATGCTCGCTCGTTACCATTCGCCGAGCCCGGGGCGATTCCTGAGCGTGGATCCGGGGTTCGATGTCCAGAGCACGGATCCGCAGTCGTGGAATATGTATGCCTATGTGAGAAACAACCCACTCAGCGCATCGGACCCGGATGGTCGGGTACTCGAGTTTTCTGGTGATCGGGGTATAAACGATGAACTGATCGGCCTTCTGAACACGGGCCTGTACGGTCATAGACTTGAACTGGATTCGAGCGGAACCGCTACGCTCGTGGCGACCGGCGACGTCGGCCCACCATCGCCGGCCCAGCAGGGACTTGCGAACTTGCTCTCCACCGTGATCTCGGATCCCGGAAAGACCGTTATCCAAGTCGTCAACGACAACAGGCAGGTTGCGCTCGGGGAGTTCTCCAACGGCAAGGTGGACGTTGGCGATGCTGCTGCCCTAGCTGGTCATGGTCCGAGTGGTGCGATCGGAGCCCTAGCGCACGAAATCGGGGAACAGTATGCCAAACAAGTGGGCGGACGGACCGAATATCGCACCGCACACCGAGCAGGAGTCGCGGCCGAGAACGCGGCTACTGGATGGGTGCGCACGCGCGAAAGGGGTGCCCTCGTTCTTGATTTGTCGAACGGTGATTTGTCCGGGACATGGAAGCTGACGTACGAGTGCGCGGAACGCAGCGTAAGAGTGACTATTTCGGTGGTCGGGGGCAACGTCGTGAAGGTGACGCCGTGATCACAACAGGAAGAGTGATCCTGATGGGACTGGTCTTGCTTGCGAGCAGCTGTGCTACTCGGCTGCACGTTCGACCGCACGCCACAATCGAAGAGCAATGGCAACACTCCTATGCTTACCTCCTCCGTATTGCTGAGGGTCGTACTTACAGGGGCGATGAATTTGAACGCGCTGTCCTTTTTTTCGAGGAGCAAACCGGAATAGAGTCGGGGCTGTCCCATCAGTTCGTTGGGCTGGTTCTCGAGCGACAACAACTTCGAACGGCACTGCGACTGTGGGACGACTGGTGGCGAGTTCACAAGACAACGGAGGACAGGACCGGACGGCGCTCCGGCCGTTCACCGAGTTCGCGGTTGACCCGGCGACGACCACGCTTCTGCCGTGGTACTACATCCAGCGCGGCGATCGGATCCTCCAGGTTCTCTCGTCTCGCATCGAGAAGCTGAAACGGATCTAAGTCGGTGGACGACCTGTCGCCTACGTCGCGGCCGTAAGGGGACCGAGGCTGGCGTCGCTGCGGAAGCGTGGCGGATGGACGAACGAGGAAACGGGACCTTCACTGTGTTCCGCTGGGGCATTCTGATTCGATTCCGGAACTTGGGGAGTGGCTTCACCACCGGCCGGAACACGGTTCTTGATCGGTAGCACGAGGAATCGCATTGAAGAGGCCCCTGCCCCGAGTGCTCCTTGTCGGAATGGCTTTGCTTCTGGCAGGCTGTGCGACGCGCCTGCACTTGCGGCCCGAACGCAACGTGGGAGGAGCGGTGGGAACGCTCGTGATCATGGCCTCGAGGGCGGGAGCGCTGTGGAAGCCGAACGCACGGCGCGTGATCAACCGGGTCTTGTTGTTCAGGCCTTCTGTGAGGCCGTTCGTCAAACGGCAGGGGATGTAGGCCAGGATGCGGTCCTTGTGCTGACGCAGTGTGCGGGCGACCCGGACGAACGGTTTCAGCCGCGAGCGGCTGGCCCAGGAGACCCACTGCTCGAAGGCGGCTGTGGCTCGACCGAGCTGCAGGTAGTCGAGCAGTTTGGCGAGACCCTCCTTCAGCAGGTAGGCGCGACACAGCGGCTTGTTCTGCCGCTGGAGCGCGCTGAGCCGAATGCGCTCCAGTCCCGTCAGGTCCCACGGGTTCTTCAGCAGCGCGAAGCGCGTGTTCTTGATGAACTGCGCCTCCTCAGTCCCGGCCAGGCTCCGGACCTGGGCCCGGCGCACTTCGTCGACTGCGTCACTGGCCAGCCGCTGGACATGAAAGCGATCGAACACGATCTGAGCCTGCGGCGACTGCTCCTCCAACACGCTGATGTACGCCGGCGACATGTCGATCGTCGCGGTCTCGATCTTCCGCGCCCGTTCCGGCCCCAGTTCCGCAAAATAGCGCTCCAGCGTCTCGCCGCCCTTGCCCTCGCCGGTCCACATCACCCGCCGACGGACGTGATCCACCACCACGGTGATGTAGTTGTGATGCCGGCGGAACGAGATCTCGTCGACAACCCGGCCAATAAGAGCAACTTCACGGCTGAGTCGGCTGTCATGCACGAGACGCTTGAGGCCATCACGTACGCAGCCGGCGGCACGGCCGATCGAGCGCATCAGACCGCGACCGACCTATCGCGTATTGCATTGTCACAACCAGACCCGAACGGGTCTTCACTGCTTTACCAGAGCCCGAATTTCGCCGGTATCAGATCGAACCATGCCATCGTGGGCGATCCAGCACATCGATTGGTCGTGGAGAGGCGTTTGAGCCCGCTCGCCAGACCCACAGGCAGGCTTCCAAGCCACATCGCCGATGTTACGAGTCAGCCATGACGACGAGAACGTGCATTCTTCTGCTGGTCCTGATCTCGCCGGGATGCACTAGTAGTTCCACTACAGTCCGCGTCGGGTCCGAGCCGTGCATGACAGTGGAGGAACTCCATCCGACCCCGCCGTTTCAGACCACAGCCGCTCCGTACTACCAGCCGGTCCTATCTCGGGTCGAAGGCACGGGGTGCAATGATGGACGATGGTGGGCGATCGTTCGATTCGCAGTCCCGACCGCACTAACTCGGACGACGGAGGGCGGGCTTGTGCTGCGCGAACAGGAGTTTAGGAAAGCGCGCGATTCCGACTTTCGATGCCGATCCAAGTGGTGGATTGTTCGCCTTTCATAACCCCAAACGAGCATCCCGAGTACCGGTGTCTAGAAGTATCCGTGGAGAATCTAGAACGGGGCTGCGGCAACTGAGGGCGCCCGGCCCTCACCGGCCGGGCTTCTCCTTCCCGCGACTCAACACCACGTCACACCATCGCGTCGGGATAGTCCGTCCGGATGTCCCGGCGCATCTCTTCTAGTGTGCTAGTGCGAGCCTCCGATCGTCGCAGCGCGGTGGTCTCGATGTGGCAAGCAGGACGGGGACGCTCCTCTCCCCCCTTTCTCGAACTCTCCGCAAAACCGCCCGCTCCCGACGCGTCTTGACGCCCAGACGATGGCCGATGATCGAGGCGAGGAACAGCGCGGGCTGCTTCGACCGCTCGACGAGGCAAGCCTCCTCGACCGGATCTTGGAAGACTTCGGCAAGAGCCCGCGAGCGATCTGAGAGCCGCGTGGCGCGTCGATCGCGAGGCCGCGAGGTCCAGCGTTCGAGATCAAGTTGGCGCTCTGCCTCGCCTTCGGGCTGCCGATCTTCGGACGGTACCGGCGGGCAGGAACGCCGATGGCGACTGCATCACGGGCAGCACGCGCGCATCGCGCAGGAACGACTCGATGTCCGACCAGAACCGCGCCGCGTCGACAGGCGCATCGTTGTGGTCGCCCTCGAGCAGCACGAGCCGCGAATCGGGAGCGGCCGCGTGCAGCCTCTCGCCGTGCGCGAGCGGAACGATCGTGTCGCCGCGCGCCTGCAGGATCAGCAGCGGGCACGTCACGCGGCGGATCGCGTCGAGGCTGTCGAACGGGTCGCGCACCAGGAAGCGCGGCACGAGGTAGCCGCGGGCCATGTCGGCGACGCTGGTGAACGTCTTCTCCAACACCAGCGCTGCCGCGGGACGCTGCAGCGCGAGCTGCAGCACCGCGGCCCCGCCCAGCGAGCGGCCGTGCAGCACGATGCGCGCGGGATCGACCTCGGCGCGGGCCGCGAGCCGGTCGTGGAAGCGGACCAGGTCCTCCGTGATCGCGGCCTCGGACGGCGTGCCGGCGGAGCGACCGTAGCCGCGGTACTCCGCCAGCAGCACGTGCAGGCCCATCGCGTTGTACGCGGCGGCGAGGTCGAGCTGGTGGTCGATCGCCTCGGCGTTGCCGTGCGCCATCAGGACCGCGCCGGCGCGCGCGGGGCCCGCGGGGAGATACCAGCCCTCGACCCGGCCGCCGGGGACGTCGAGCCACACCTGCTCGATCCCGGCCGGCGCCGCGCGCGGCACGCGCCCGGCCAGCAGCGCGCGCGGGAACAGCAGCGGGCGCTGGAGGAACCAGGCCGCGGCGGCCCAGCCCGCCGCCAGCAGCAGCCCGACGATCGCGACCCGGAGCACGCGCCGCATCAGGGAAGGTCGAACAGCACCAGGTCCGCCGCCTCGAGGACGCGCAGCGCGACCCGGTCCTCGGCGGTCAGCTTGGCCGCGTCGCCCGGCCGGAGTTCCTCCGCGGCGTTGACCGAAACGCGCCTCTCGATCACGTGCACGTACGCGCGGCGGCCCGCGCCGAGCGGCAGCTCGACGTCGCGCCCGGCGTCGAGCGCCGCGACGCGCATCGTCACGTCCTGGAAGATCTTCAGCGCGCCGTCCCCCGGCTGCTGCGCCACCACCGGCAGCAGTCGGTTGCGCCGCTCTTCGACGGTGAACTTGCGCTGCTCGTAACGCGGCGGCAGCCGCGGCACCGCCGGCATGACCCAGATCTGCAGCAGGTGCAGGTCTTCGGTCGGCGACGGGTTGCGCTCCGAGTGCACGACGCCGGTGCCGGCGCTCATCACCTGCACCTCCCCCGCCCCGACGATGCCCCGGCCACCGCTGCTGTCCTGGTGCTCGACCGCGCCCTGCAGGACGTAGGTGATGATCTCCATCTCGCGGTGCGGGTGCGGGTCGAAGCCGCGGCCGGGCCGGACCCAGTCGTCGTTCAACACGCGCAGCGGCCCGAACGCGACGTGCCGCGGGTCGTAGTAATCGGCGAACGAGAAACTGAAACGGCTCTCGAGCCACTCGTTCTCGAAGCGGCCGCGATCTTCGCTCCGGCGCAGTTCGATCATCGGGACTCCCCGGCCCGCCGTGCCGCCCGCGGGCCGTTCCAGCGTAGCACCCGCGGGACGGGGCGCGCCCGCGGGCGGTCCGCGCGCCGCCCGCTAAGATGGAGCGTGGATACCTACGACGTCGTCATCGTCGGCGGCGGGCCCGCCGGGCTCAGCGCCGCGGTCGTCCTGGGCCGCTGCCGCCGCCGCGTCCTGGTCTGCGATTCGGGCCGCTACCGCAACGCCGCCTCGCACGCGCTGCACAACTACCTCGGCCACGACGGGATCGCGCCGGCAGAGCTCTTGCGCCTCGGGCGCGTCGAGGCCCTGCGCTACGGCGTGGAACTGCGCGAGGGCGTCGTCGTCGGCGCGCGCTGCGCCGAGGACGGCGTGGAGGTGCTGCTCGAAGGCGGGGAGTCGGTCCGCGGGCGCAAGCTGCTGCTCGCGACGGGCATGCTGGACGAGCTGCCGCGCGTCGCGGGCGCGGCGGAGCTGTACGGGCGGGGCGTGTTCCACTGCCCGTACTGCGACGGCTGGGAGCTGAAGGACCAGCCGCTGGCGGCGTACGGCGACGCCGAGGACGCGATCGTGCTCGCGTCGTCGCTGCGCGCCTGGTCGCCCTCAGTCACGGCGTGCCTCGACGGGCGCCCCATGCCGCGCGGCCGGCACGCGGCGCGGGCGCGGGCGCTCGGAATCGACGTGCGCCGCGAGAAGATCGCGCGGCTCGTGGGCGGCGCGGACGGGCTGGAGCGGGTCGAGTTCGAGAGCGGCCCGGCCCTCGCCTGCCGTGGCCTGTTCTTCAGCACCCGCGTCGACCAGCGGTCCTCGCTCGCCGCGCGCCTCGGCTGCACGTTCGACAAGCGCGGCCACGTGCGGACCGACCGCAAGGGCCGGGCCGGCGTGCCGCAGCTGTTCCTCGCGGGCGACGCCAACGGGGACGTGCAGTTCGCGGTCGTCGCCGCGGCGGAGGGCGCCAAGGCGGCCGTCGCGATCAACCACGAACTGACCGAGGCCGGGATCCCCTCCCCGCCCCCGAACCGCGACCTAGGCCAAGCGAACGCTGACCCGCCGTCGCTCGCGACGTTTTCGCTACCCCCCGGGGCCGACTCGCCGTAGTTTGCAGGTTCCTGGGGCCGGGGCATTTGGCAACGGGCAGCGAGGGGCGCTGCTTTGGCGACATCGCGGTGGATCCGCGTCGTGACGCTGTGCCTCGGCGCCGCGGCGGGGTTGGTGTGGGCGGACGAGACCGTCGAGGACGGCCAGCGCGCCGCTGCCCTCGAGCGTTCGCGCCGCGTCGAGGCGGTCCGCGCGGCGTGGCGCGGCCCCGCCGCCACCCCGCCGTCCGCGCGCGAGCTCCTGCGGATGCTCGACGAGCGGCTGCGGATGGAGGCCGCGCTCGCGGAGCTGAGCGGCCGTCCGCTCGGCGCCGCCGACACCGCCGCGGAACTGCGCCGCATCCACCGCGACAGCCGCGAGCCGGCGCGGCTGCGCGAGCTGTTGGCCGCGCTCGATTTCGACGAGCGGGCCGCGGCCGAGGAACTCGCGCGCCCCGCCGCGGGCGAGCGCTTGCTCCGCTCGTGGTGGGAAGGCGACCCCGCGCACCACGAGGCGCAGCGCCGCGAGGCCGAGGAGCTCCGCTCGCGGCTCGCGGCGCGGGAGCTGGACCCGCGCGACGCGCACGCGCGCCGCGAGCTGCGGGTCTACGTCCCGGCGGACGGCCACTGCGTGCTGGACGCCGCGTCGCGCGACCGCGCGATCGAGGTGCCGGACCGCGCCGCGTGGGACGAGCTGCGCCGGCGCTGGACGGCGCCCGGTGAACCGGGGCCGCTCGTCGCATCGCCCGGCGCGTTCAACGTCGATGTGCTGCTCGCGGAATCGGACTGCGGCGCCGTGCAGGTCGCGCACTACGCCGTGCCGCGGGTTCCGTTCGCGGCGTGGTGGGCCGGGGCGCGGCAGGGGTTCGCACCGGCGTCGGCGGCGCCTTTGGCAGGCGGCCCTGCGGCCGCGCCCGAACCGCCGCCCGCCACGCCGGCGGCGGCGTGCAACGAGGGCTGGGACTCCAGCGGGCTCGGCGACGCCCCCGACGCGCGGGCCGGCGCGAGCGCGGTCTGGACCGGCGCCGAGCTGATCGTCTGGGGCGGGCAGGCCGGCACGACGCTCGCGACCGGCGCGCGCTACGACCCGGCGACCGACACGTGGTCCGCGCTCCCGCAGCTCGGCGCGCCATCCGCGCGCGCGTGGCACACGGCGCTGTGGACGGGCGCGGCGATGATCGTGTGGGGCGGGCTCGACGGCGACCCGAAGGGAGACGGCGCGGCGTACAACCCGGCCGCGGACCGCTGGACCTCGCTCCCGGTCACCGGCTCGCCCGAGCCGCGCTCGCACCATGTCGCGGCGTGGACCGGTTCCGAGATGATCGTGTGGGGCGGCCAGGACGCGTCGTTCGCCGAGCTGGACAGCGGCGCGCGCTACTCGGTGAACCTCGGCCGGTGGGCCGCGTTGCCGGCCGCCGGCGCGCCGTCGCCGCGCGAGAACGCGACCGCGGCGTGGAGCGGCGCGGAGGTGATCGTCTGGGGCGGCGAACGTCTCGGCGCCCCGCTCGGCGACGGCGCGGCGTTCGATCCCGCGGCCGGCACGTGGCGCGCGCTCCCCGCGGCCGGGGCGCCGGCCGCGCGGCGCGAGCACACGGCGGTGATGGGCGCCGGCCGGATGATCGTGTGGGGCGGCCGCGACGCCACGGGGTACCTCGCGTCCGGCGGCGCCTACGATGTCGCGTCCGGCACCTGGCGCGCGACGAGCGCGGCCAGCGCGCCCCTCGCGCGCCGCTACCACAGCGCGGTGTGGAGCGGCTCGCGCATGATCGTGTGGGGCGGCGAAGGCGCCGCGGGCACGCCGCTCGGCGACGGCGGCCAGTACGACCCGCTCGCCGACCAGTGGACCTCGATCCCGGCCGGTTCGGTGCCGTCGGCGCGCAAGCTGCACGCCGCGGCGTGGAGCGGGACCGAGATGATCGTCTGGGGCGGGTTGGCCAACGGCGGTCGCTTCGAGAACAGCGGCGGGCGTTACAGGCCGGGGTCGGGCTGGGTGCCGACCTCGACCGGGGCCGGCCCGTCGCGCCGCTACCGCGCGACCGCGACGTGGACCGGCGCGGAGATGGTCGTCTGGGGCGGCGTGGACGACGTGGACCTCGCCGACGGCGCGCGCTTCGAACCGGCGACGGCCACCTGGCGCGCGCTGCCGGCGACCGGCGCGCCGAGCGCGCGCAAGGATGCGACCGCGGTGTGGACCGGATCGCGCCTCGTGATCTGGGGCGGGCGCACCGGCGACGACACCAAGCGCGGCGACGGCGGCCGCTACGACCCCGCCGCGAACGGCTGGAGCCCGGTCAGCACGACCGGCGCGCCCACGGCGCGCTGGGCCCACAGCGCGGTCTGGTCCGGCACGCGCATGATCGTGTTCGGCGGGAAGGACACGTCGATCCCGACCAACACCGGCGGGCGCTACGATCCGGCGGCCGACACGTGGCAGCCGACGACCACGTCCGGCGCGCCGCAGTTCCGCCGCTTCCACAGCGCGGTCTGGACCGGCAGCGAGATGGTCGTGTGGGGCGGCGAATCCTCGGAAATCCTCGGCGACGGCCGGCGCTACGACCCGGCGACCGACAAGTGGACCGCGATCGGCTCCGCCGGTGCGCCGACGCCGCGCTACCACCACAGCGCGGTGTGGACCGGCGCCGGGGGCGAGATGATCGTCTGGGGCGGCTACGGCGCGGGCGGGCAACTCGGCGACGGCGCGCGCTGGTCGCGCGCCGCCGACAGCTGGACGCCGCTGCCGGCGTCCGGCGCACCCGCGCCGCGCTACCACCATCGCGCGGTCTGGACCGGCAGCGACATGCTCGTCTGGGGCGGGCTCGGCAACGGCGCGCTGGAGACCGGCGGCCGGTTCACGCGGGCGAGCGAGTCCTGGTCCGATACCTCCGTCCTCGAGAATCCCGCGGCGCGCCAGCTCCACGGCCTGGTGTGGACCGGCACGCGCGCGCTGGCCTGGGGCGGGCTCGGCGGAACCACGTTCGGCTCCGGCGCGGCGTACCGGCCGGGCAGCGATGTCGACGCCGACGCGGACGGCGTGCCCGCGTGCCTCGACTGCAGTGATCTGCAGCCGGGCGTCTTCCCCGGCGCGCCGCAGCTCTGCAACCACGTCAACGACGACTGCAACGACCCGTCGTGGCCGGCCAACGTCCCGGCGGAGCAGGACGCCGACGGCGACGGCGTGATGAGTTGCGCCGGCGACTGCGACGACGCGCACGGATCGGTCTATCCCGGCGCGGAGGAAAGCTGCGACGGGCTGGACAACGACTGCGACGGGACCGTGGACGAGGACCGCTACGGGTCCGACGACGACGCCGACGGCGTCGCCAACGCCTGCGACAACTGCCGGATCAAGCCCAACCCGGCGCAGGAGAACCTCGACGGCGACCCGTTCGGCGACGCCTGCGACAACTGCCCCGCCCTGCCCAACGTCTCCCAGCACGACCTCGATTACGACGGCACCGGCGACGAGTGCGACCTGAACGACCGCGTCGTGCTGTTCACGTCGATCGGCGGGACGAGCGTCGGCTGGCAGAGCGACCCGTTCTACGTCAGCTACAACCTGTACCGCGGCTCGCTGCAGGTGCTGCGGCAGCAGGGGCCGTACACGCAGCCCCCCGGCAGCAACCGCTGCGCCGCGCGCTGGTGCCGGCTCGGCGTGACCCAGCAGAGCGACACGCTGTCGCCGCTCGCGGGCGAAGCCTGCTACTGGCTCGTGACCGGCCGCAGCAGCTTCGGCGTCGAGTCCGGCCTCGGCGACGGCGCCAACGTCGACCGCCCCAACACCAACCCCTGCCCCTGACCGGGTTCACACCATCGCGGGTCCTTCGGGCGGCCCCACCGCAGGCCCACCCGAGCGGGTGCGTACCCGGCGGCCCTCAGGCCGCCGGGTCGAGGACGACCTTGATGCAGCCGTCTTCCTTGTCGTTGAACAGCGCGTAGGCGTGGGGCGCCTCGCTCAGCGGCAGGCGGTGCGTGATGACCGCGCCCGGGTCGATCTCGCCGGCGGCGATGCGCTCGAGCAGCGGGCGCATGTAGCGGTGCACGTGCGTCTGCCCCATCCGGATCGTCAGTCCCTTGTTGAACGCGGCCCCGAACGGGACTTTGTCGAGGAAGCCGCCGTACACGCCGGGGATCGACAGCGTGCCGCCCTTGCGGCAGGCCATCATCGCCTCGCGCAGCGCGACCGGGCGGTCGGTCTCCAGCCGCAGCCGCTGCTTCACCGCGTCGTACACGCCGAGCGCGCCGTCGTGCGCCTCGAGTCCGACCGCGTCGATGCAGGCGTCCGGGCCGCGCCCCCCGGTCAGCTCCGCGAGCGCCTCGCCGACGCTGGCCTGCGCGCGATCGAGCGGCTGCACGCGGTCGCTGACCGCGGCGAGCCGCAGCCGCTCCGGCACGTCGTCGATCGCGATCACGCGCTCCGCCCCGAGCAGCAGGCAGCTGCGGATCGCGAACTGGCCGACCGGCCCGCAGCCCCAGACCGCGACGACGTCGCCGGGCGCGATCACGCAGTTCTCGGCGGCCATGTAGCCGGTCGGCAGGATGTCGCTCAGGAACAGCACCTGCTCGTCGGTCAGCCCATTCTCGATCTTCACCGGCCCGACGTCGGCGAACGGCACGCGCACGTACTGCGCCTGCCCGCCGGCGTACCCGCCCATCAGGTGCGAGTAGCCGAAGATGCCCGACACGGCGTGGCCGTACATCTCCTCCGACATCCACGCGTTCGGGTTGGAGTTGTCGCAGCACGACCACAGCCCGTGCACGCAGTAGTAGCAGCGCCCGCAGGCGATCGGGAACGGCACGACCACACGGTCGCCCGCGCGCAGGTTGTCCACCGCGCTGCCGACCTCGACGACCTCGCCCATGAACTCGTGGCCGAGGATGTCGCCCTTGCGCATCGTCGGGATCCAGCCGTTGTACAGGTGGAGGTCCGATCCGCAGATCGCGGTCGACGTCACGCGGACGATCGCGTCGCGCGGGTTGAGGACGCGCGGGTCCGGGACCTCCTCGACGCGCACGTCCTTGGGGCCGAACCAGCAGACGGCTTTCATCTCGGCCTCCTCACGCCGCCCGCCCGGAGGGCTGGCCGCTGATGGTCGGGATTTCGCCGGCTTCGAGGATCCGCTTCAGGTCGCGCAGGTCTTCCTTGATCGTCTTGGCCGTGACGCGGCTCAACAGCTCGCCCGCCGCCTTGCCGACGATGCCGCCCGGCGGCCGGTACGCGAGCGTCAGCTTGACCTCGGTCCCGCGCCCGCCCGGAGCCGTCTCGAAGCGCACCGAACCCGCATTCTCGATGCTCGCGCCCTCGAGCGACTCCCAGCCGATGAGGTGCGTCTGGTCGGTCACGATCTCGGCGTCCCACTCCAGCGTCTGCCCCGCGAGCCGCGCGACCCAGTGGCTGCGGCCGCCGCCGAGGTCGCGCACCGACTCCAGGTGCCGCATGAAGCGTGGCAGGTTTTCCAGGTTGCGCCAGAAGCCGTAGACCTCGACGGCCGGGCGGTTGATCGTCACCGAGCGCTCGATCAGCACCGGCCCGACCGGCCCGTGCGCGCGGTTGACGCCGAGCGCCGCGTAGCCGGGGCAGTGGCCGGTGGCGCCGCGCGCGGCGAGCCCCGCGCCGAGGACCGCGACCGCGATCCCCGTCGGCCCGCGGCGGCGCACGCCCCAGGCCAGGAGGGCGGTCCCGCCCAGCACCGTCAGCAGCCGCTCGGTGCTCGACATGTTGACGCGGCCGCGGTGCGGCTCGGGGTAGGGTCGCCCGCCGCGTTCGACGAGAGTTACGTTGCGCATGGATGCCTCGGAAGCTGGAGGGACGAGCGGGCAGGACGCCCCCGGGGCCGGCCGGCGAGGCCGGCGCGCTTCGCGACTGCAATGCGTCTGCCAGCGATCGGTGGCGGCCGGACCGCGGATGCGCCCCGCGCGCGGCCCGAATCGTCAGCCGCCCTACGAAATCGTACAGGCCACCGGCGCGTCCATCAGGCGGATGAAGTCCGCCGCGAGCCACGGGTCGAGGAACGTCCCGGCCCGCCGGCGCACGACCGCCAGCGCCGCCCGTTGGCGCGCGTCGTCGGGCGGCGGATGCAGGCGCGCCGCCGCGTCGAACGTGTCGCACACCGCGATCAACCGCGCCGCGAACACCGGGCGCCGCGCCTCGGCCAGCCGCGGGTACGACGGCTGCCGGTCCCAGCGCAGGTGGTGCTCGTAGGCGACGAGGATCGCCAAGGGCGCGACGTCGTCGATCCCGCACAGGTGCGCCGCGCCGAGTTCGGCGTGCGTTTGCGCGATCTCCCACTCCTCGTCCGACAGCGGCACGTCCCAGCGCAACAGGCCCGGCGGCAACAGCAGCTTGCCGACGTCGTGCAGCAACCCGGCCAGCGCCAGTTCGTGCAGCGGCTCGCCGGACAGGCCCAGTGCCTGCCCGTGCGCGATCGCGAGCAGCGCCACGTTGAGCGCGTGGCCGAACTCCGGGTCGTCGCACGGCCCCGGCGCCGCCGGCCGCGCCCCCTCGACGCTCTCGATGCACTGCCAGGCGAACGGCGCCAGCTCGCCATACGCGGCGCGGCGCTCGCCCGCGACACGGGCGAACGCGCGCCCGGCCGCGGCGAGCGCGGTGCCCCACGCGTCGGGCTGCGCGCTGCCGCCACCCGCGCTCGCGTTCTCGCCGCCCGGCAGCCCGGGCCCGGCGCCGCCACCCGCCAGCCGCACGCCGCCGAGCACCGCGTGCGCCGAGGACTCCAGCGCGCGCCGCCCGCCGAGCGCATCGAGCAGCGCCGTGCACTCGCCCGGCTCGAGCCCGCGACGCAGCGTCAAGCGGTCGAAGCCCAGCCGGCGCATGATCGCGACGACGGCCGGCTGGTGGACCGAGCGGCGGCGCAGCGGGTGATCGTCCACGACCAGGTCGTCGCCGACCCGGAACAGCGTCACCTCCTCGCGCTGCGCCTCGGCCAACGCGCCGTCCACGTGGCGCGCGAGGTCGATCGCCCCGCGCTCGACGCGCGGGTGGCGCGGCGGGTAGAGCGCACCGAGGTGCGCCCCGCCGGCCAGCGCGCCCAGCACCGAGTCCAGCCGGACGGGAGCGCGGCTCACGGCGCGCCCTCCCGCCCGCGCAGCGTGAGCAGGATCCGCTCGCACGCGCGGCGGATCTCGGGGTCCTTGGCCCGCAACCCGCGCCGGGCCCACGTCGAGCGCTCCGGCTCGGGGTAACCGTCGAGCGAGGCCCACGCCGCGCGCCGCTCGGCGAGGCTGACCCAGAACGACCACGTGCGGAAGAAGCGGCCGAGCTTCGGCAGCAGCCGCCGGTCGCCGAGTTGCCCGAGCGCCTGCAGCGCCGCGGCGCGCGCCGCGGTGTGCTGGCCGCGCACGTCCCACCCGTCGAGCAGGCGCAGCAGCTCGTCGGCGGCGGTCCGCCCGCTCGCCTTCGCCAGCATCAGCGCCGCGTCGGCGCTCAGGCGCGGGTCGGCGTCGCGCAGCAGCGCGCGCACCGCGTCGACCGGGATCTCGGCGTTCAGCTCGACGAGCAGCCGCAGCGCCTCCAGCCGCACCCGCGGGTGCGCGTGGCCGAGCAGGCGCTGCGCCTCGCCGACGAACGTCGCGTCGCGCACCGTCCGCATCAGGCTCAGGACGTTGCGCACCACGAACCAGCGCGGATCGCGCAGCATCGCCGAGGCGTGCGGCACGACGTCCGGCCCGAGGCCCGACAGGAGTTCGAACACGCGCCAGCGCCGGGCGCGGTCCGACTCGTCCCCCAGCATCCGCAGCAGGCGCTGGAAGAAGCGTGCGCCGAGGAGCTGGCCGAGGCGCCGCACCTGCCCGGGATCCGGCTTGGCCGTGGCCTCGACGAGCACCTCCGGGACGACGACCTCGGCGAGGGACTCCAGCGCCGCGCCCGCGCCGAGCTGCGCGATCCGCGCGACGAACTCGATCGCCACGTCGAGCCGCCCGTCGGCGGCGTGGGTGCGGACGAGCCCGTCGATACGCTGGCACACCGCGCGACGCCGCTCGGCGTCGGCCGCGACGCGTGGCAGCAGTTCCAGGACGA
The DNA here is from genome assembly GCA_017994815.1 of Acidobacteriota bacterium. Lineage (GTDB taxonomy): Bacteria > Acidobacteriota > Polarisedimenticolia > J045 > J045 > JAGOJY01. Next base: position 24,419 of record JAGOJY010000018.1, on the reverse strand, counting down.
GTTGCGAGAGCTGGTCGATCTGCCGCTCCTGCGAGAGCGACTCGATCCGGCGCAGCACCTCGGGCGGCGGCGTCTCGCGCGGGCCCATGGCGGGGGGAATCACCGGCACGAACGGCGGTTCCGCGGGGGACGGCGGCGTACGGTCCAAGTCCGCGCCGCCGGCGAGCTGCAGCAGCGGCCCGTGCAGCACCTCGTCGCGCGTTGCCGCGCCGGGGAGCGCCGGCGCGCAGGCCTCGGACAACGCGCCGGCGATCGCCGGCGGCACCCTCGCGCTCACCGCGGTCGCATCCGGCGCCGCCGGCGCGCCATCGAGCTGCGTGGCGACGATGTCTTCCCACCCTTCCGGCGCGCGTCCCGTCCCGGAGCCGTCGCCGGCCAGCCCCGTTGGCTCGATCGCGAACTGGATCGCGTCGGCCTCGATCCCCACGACGCCGCGCCGCGCGAGCGCGGCCGCCAGCGGTTCCGGGTCTCCGCCGCCCGGGCGCGGCGTCAGCAGCTGGAACAGCGCGAGCAGCTCGTCCACGCTGGCGCCGCCGCGGACGCGCAGCACCGCGACCTCGCGCTCGTGCAGCGCCGAGGCGAGGCGCGCCGCGGCCGCGTTCTGCAGTCTCTCCCCGCCCGACAGGAGCGCGCCGGGAACGACGCCGAGCATCAGCTCCCCCTCGCGCCCGATGAGCGCGGCGAGTCCCTGGTGCGCGCGCTCCGCGGCGCGGCGCGCCGCGGGGTGCTCGTCGGGGTACGCCGCGCACGCCTTCCACGCCAGGAACAGCTCCTGCAACAGCTCGGGCAGGACGGTGGCGCCGGCGGTGGGCATCAGGGGAGAAGGTGGGTTCCAAAGGCGGGATCGGAAAGGGCTTAGGACGCGAAACTCGGTGTGGGTACGGCGTGGCCGATCCGCTACGGTTCGCGAGGCTCCGATCTAGACGTCGGGCCCCTCGCCGGCTTCGAAACCGGCCTGCACCCGCAGCACGATCTTGCCGATCAGCTCCCAGCGCCCGTCGCCGAGGTGCCGGCCGACGACGAGGTTCTCGCGCTCGTCGAGGAGCACCGCGCCGCCCTCGCGGAACCTCAGCCGCGTGCGGTAGCCGAGGTGCGCGAAGCCGATCTCGCCCGCGTACCAGGCGCGGTGGACCTCGAAGCCCATCGAGAGCACGTCGAAGCGGCGGAAATCGTCGGCGATCTTCGCCCGCAGCTCGTCACGGTCCTCGGACCAGTCGGTCCCGAGCCGCACCGAGCTGTAGTCGGCGGCGAACGCCCCGAGGTAGCCCTCGAGGTCGCGCGCGGCGTACGCCTTCTGCGTGCGGGCCATCAGCTCGAGGAACGCGGCGGCGTGCGGGTGCCCGTGCATCGGCAGGCTCGCCGCTACCACGGCAGGGGCTCGCGGTCGCGGAAGAAGCCGCCGCTGGGACCATCGTCGGGCAGCGTCGCCGCCCAGACGATCCCGTCGGCGCCCTGCTCGACGTCGCGCGGCGCCTGGTCGCCGCCCATCCGCGTGCGCACCCACCCCGGGCAGACCGCGTTGATCTTGACCGCGGGCCCCGCGGCGGCGGCGAGCGTCACGGTCAACGCGTTGAGCGCGGCCTTGCTGATCCCGTAGGCCGCGGGGCTCTCTTGCAGCCCCTCCTCGCCGAACGAGCCGAGGCCGGAGGACACGTTCACCACGCGCCCCCAGCCCGCGGCCTGCATCGCCGGGACCAGCACCCGGCACAGGCGCAGCGGGCCGAACACGTGCACCGCGAACGCCTCGCGGAACACCTCGTCGCCGACGGTCAGAACGTCGCCGAGCGCCGGAACGCCGGCGTTGTTGACCAGCACGTCCACGTGCCGGCGCTCGCGCGCCAGCCGCGCGAGGCAGGCGTCGATGCTCGCGGCGCTCGCGACGTCGAGCTCGACCGCCTCGACGTCGTGCCCGCCCGCGCGCAGTTCCGCGGCGACGTCCTTGCCGTGGCGCGCGTCGCGGCTGCCGAGCAGCACGCGCAGCCCGCGCGCGGCGAGGCCGGCGCACGTCGCGCGGCCGAGGCCGCGGTTGCCGCCGGTGACCAGCGCCGTGCGCATGCTCACTCCTCCACGGGCTGCGCCGGCGTGCCGATGTCCACGGCCACGCGCCACTTCCCGTCCTCGCCCTTGCGCCAGATCGTGACGTAGTGGCCGTGGCCGCGCGTCTTCTTGCCGTTCTCGTCCACGCGGCGCAGGTCGAACTCGCCGCGGGTGAAGCCGAGATCGCCCGAGGCCGCGACCTCGGCCGATTTCGGTGCCCACGTCAGCGTGGCCGTGCGTTCCCGGTCGAGGAACGGCTGCCAGCTCTCGGCGATCGCGTCGCGCCCGGTCGTCGGCCCGCTGCGGGAGTAGAACGTGGCCCCGGGCTCGAGCAGCGCCTTGAACGCGGCGACGTCGTGGGCCTCGACCGCGTCGTTCAGGTCGCTGTCGGCCTGCATGATCGCCCGCCGCGCATCCTCGCCGCCGCTTTTCGAGGCCGCGCCGAGCAAGACCAGCGCGCCAGACAGCACCAGGCCGAGCGTGACGATGTTCCGTGGACGTGCCATGTCGCCTCCGTGAGCCGGCGGGCCGACTAGGTTAGGGGGAATTTGGCCGGCCCTCCAGCCACCCCGGCGTGGGTGACGCTGCGCGTGGGCGCCTGACGCCCGCCGAGACGAACATCCGTTGCGGCCCGGTTGCCTTTCCGCCGGGCACCGCCGATGATCCGGGCCGCCCGGCAGCGGAAAAAGTCGAGGACTCCCCGTGCCCGCCCGGGATTCGTTTCTCTACAAGACCGAGCGCCCCTGGCCGAACCCGCGCCTGAAAGTCGCGGCGATCGTCGGCCACACCAGCGCCACCTCCTGCCGGCTCTGGTTTCGCACCGCGCAGCTCGGCGAGTTCGTCCTGCTGCTCTACCCGTGGTCGAACGCGGAGGACGATCCGGACCCGGTCTTCGCCGGCCTCGCCGACGTCCCGTTCGATCTGGCGCGGCTGCCGGCGGAGGTCCGGCAGGTGCCGTTCCGGATCGCGACGTGGGACGACGACTCGACGACGGTGCTCGATCTGGCCGACCTCGCCCCGGACACCACGTATCGCTACGCGCTGTTCGGCGCCGCGGCCGACGGGGGCCGGGTGATCCTCGGCCACGACCGGCCGCTCGCGTTCCGCACGCTGCCGGCCGCGGCGGCCCCGATCGGCTTCGCGTTCTTCTCCTGCCACCGGCCGTACCGCAAGGGTCCGGCCGGGAACACCGAGGTCGTCAACGTCGGCATGTGGGACGTGCTGCGCGAGGCGCTGCACCGGCACCGCCGCCGCGGGCTGCGCTTCGTGCTCGGGATCGGCGACCAGGTGTACGTGGACACGCTGGAGACGCTCGACATCTGGCGCTTCCTCGACGGCGTGATGCGCCGCGAGCGCGGGCGGCTGCTGCCCGACGTCCCCGACATGGTCAACTGGTACCGCGACTGCTACCGCGGGTACTGGGGCTTCCCGGCCGTGCGGCGCGTGTTCGCCGAGTTCCCGACCTACATGGTGTGGGACGACCACGAGATCGCCGACGGCTGGGGCTCGTACGAGTTCCGCGACGGCCCGCGCAGCGAGATCCTGGCCCTGCTCCCGGACCTGTACCGCAAGGGCCTCGACTTCCAAGACGGGCTCGAGCTGGCCCGGCGGATGTTCGCCGCCGCCCGCAAGGCCTATGTCGAATACGAGCACTCGCACAACCCGCCGACCGACCCCGGCGTCTTCGACTACTCGTTCGAAGCCGCCTGCTGCCGGTTCTACGTCCTCGACGGCCGCGGCCAGCGCGACCTCGGCGCGCGGCGGAACCGCATCCTCGGCGAGGCCCAGCTCGCGAGGTTCAAGGGCTGGATCGAGCGGCTTCCCGCCGACCGGCGGACCTACGTCTTCGTCGTGTCGGCCGTGCCGGTGCTGCACCTGCACCCGGCGCTCGCCAGCGCGGACACGCGCGAGCTGGTGCGGCGGCTGAAGCTGGCCGATGACCTGCGGGACGCCTGGGAGTGCGAGCGCCACGACGCCGAACGACGTTCCCTGCTGAAGCTCCTGTTCCGCGCCGCGGCGGCGGGGCACCGGGTGTGCATCCTCTCGGGCGACGTCCACGTCGCGGCGGCCTACCGCCTCGCCGATCGCGAGGGGCACGCGATCCACCAGCTGACCTCGAGCGCCATCACCTACAGCCAGCCCCGGGCGCTGGGCTGGATTCTCGCCTGCGGTGTCGCGGGCGACGGCGAGATGGACGGTTACCGCTACGAGCGGCTGGCGCTGTACACCGACAGCAACTTCGCCATGCTCGCCGTCGATCCCGCGGCCGACACGGTCGAGTTCCGGCTCTACGTCGAGCAGAAGGTCCCGCGCCCGGACGAGGTCACGCTGCGCGGTCCGCGGCCGCGCGCGCGGACCCCGGCCGAGGCTCAGCTCTCGCACTCGATGGTCTCGATCCCGCTGCGGTCCTGACTTTCGGTTTCCGCGCGGGCGACGCATCGTCGGTCCCCGAGGCGAGTACAATGCGGCGCGTCACGGGGAAGGAGGGATCGGCCCATCGAGGGGCCTTACCGCACACAATCAGCCGATTCGCCCTTCGAATAGCGTCCCGTCCAAGGGAAGGAGGGCTCGTGAGTCGATCGATGTGCCGCACCACGGCCGTGGCCTCTTGCGCCTTCGCGCTGGTCGGTATGGCCTCCCCGCAGCCGCCGGACGCCGCGGACATGGCCAAGCAGTACGCAAAGAACGCGCAACAGAACGCGGCTCTGATGCGGAATTACTCGTGGAAGATGAGGGTCGAGGTCACCGTCAAGGGCGACAGCCGGCCGGCTTCGCTGTACCAGGTGCGCTACGACGCGAACGGCGAGCTGCAGAAGACGTTGCTCACCCCGCCCGCCGACCCCCAGAAAAAGCGCGGGCTGCGCGGCGCGATCCAGAAGAACAAGACCGAGGAATTCAGGGACTGGGCGGGGCAGCTCTCGGAGCTGGTGAAGCGCTACATGGCGCCGACGGCCGGCGAGATGATGGACTTCTACGCCAAGGCGACGATGCGCCCCGGTCCCGACGGCACGGCCGAGATGTCGGCCGGGGATTTCGTCTCCCAGGGCGACAAGGTCACGTTCTGGGTCGACAAAGCCGCCAATCGGCCGCTGCGGTTCCACTTCGCGACCACGCTGGACGAAGATCCGGTCGAGGGCAAAGTGAAGTACGGGCTGCGCGACGACGGGCTGCAGTATCCCGAGCACATCGTCATCTCCGTCCCGGCCAAGAAGGTCTCGGCGATCATCGAGACGTTCGATTACCTGCGTCAGTAATCCGAGGAGTCGCGCCATGGCGAGCAGGGTTGTGGTGGCCCTCGCGCTGGTGCTCGCGGCCGCGCCGATGACTCTCGCGCAGGCCGCGCGCGAGCGCGGCTGGCCGAGGGAGCGGTCCGCCGCCGACGGCACGCGGATGGTCATCTACCAGCCGCAGATCGACGAGTGGAATTCCTACGTCGAGCTCAAGTTCCGCATGGCGATCGAGCTGTGGCAGCCGGGCGCGAGATCCGCCGCTCCCGGCGCCCTGCAGATGGCCTGCGACACCAACACGGACCTCGCCAACCGCAGCGTGAGCCTGTACAACCTGCGGATCCTCTCGGCCGGGTTCCCCGGGGCCGACGACGCCACCGTGCAGAAGCTGCAGGCCGCGCTGGCGCGAATCGGCCCGCCCCCGCCGATGACCGCGTCTGTCGACGACGTCCTGGCGTACTTCGAGCCCGGTCAGCAGGCGACGCCCTCCAAGCCGGCCGAGACGCGGAACGTCGCGGACGCGCCGGAGCCGCCGCTGATCCTGACCAGCGCCACGCCCGCCATCCTCGTCATGTTCGACGGCGAGCCGGTCTTCGCACCGGTCGAAAGCACCAGGCTGGTGTTCGCGGTGAACACCAACTGGAACGTGTTCCAGGAACAGGGCAACCCGCGCACGTACCTGCTGTACGAGAACTCGTGGTTGCAGGCGCCGGGGCCGACGGGTCCGTGGGAACCGGCAGCCGCGCTGCCGCAGGCCTTCCGCGGCGTCCCGGACAACGACACCTGGGACGATGTCCGCGCCAACGTCCCGGGCAAGCCGTTGCCCCGCGCGCGGATGCCCCGCGTGTTCGCCAGCGTGCGCCCGGCCGAGCTGATCGTCACCGACGGTCCGCCGAAGTTCGAGTCGATCCCGGGAACGGGCCTGTCGTGGGTGACGAACACCGCGAGCGACCTGTTCCGGGACGCGCAGGCCTCCTACTACTTCCTGGCCTCGGGGCGCTGGTTCCGCGCGTCCAGCCTGGACGGGCCGTGGACGTACGCCACGAGCGAGTTGCCTGCCGACTTCGCCCGGATCCCGAAGGACCACCCGCTGGCATCGGTGCGCGTCTCCGTCCCCGGCACGCCCGAGGCGGACGAAGCGGTGCTGCTCGCGCAGGTCCCGCACCAGGCCGAGGTCGACCGCCGGACCACCACCGCCGACGTGACGTACAGCGGAGAACCGCAGTTCAAGCCGATCGAGGGAACCACGATGTCGTACGCGATCAACACGCCGTACGACGTCATCTACGTCGAAAACCGCTACTACACCTGCACCAACGCGGTGTGGTTCGTGGCGGGCTCGGCGAGCGGGCCGTGGGTCGTCGCGGACACCGTGCCGGCCGTCATCTACAGCATCCCGCCCAGCTGCCCGAAGTACAACGTCACCTACGTCAAGGTGTACTCGTACACGCCGACGACGGTCGTGGTCGGCTACACGTCGGGCTACATGGGCGTGTACGTCAGCGGCGGCGTCGTGGTGTACGGGACCGCCTACTACTACCCGCCGTACTTCTACTACCCGCCGGGCTTCGTCTACCCCTTCTACTACCCGTACCCGTACACCTACGGGTTCCACGCCGTGTACTACCCGTATTCCGGCGTGTTCGTCCGCAGCGCGACGATCTACGGGCCCTACGGCGGCGTGGGCTACGGCCGGGCCTACAACCCGGCGACCGGGACGTACGGGCACGGCATCGCCGCCGCCGGGCCGTACCAGGCCGGCTTCATCGGCGAGGCCTACAACCCGCGGACCGGCACGTACGCCGCGACGTACCAGCGGTCGAACCCCTACCAGAGCTGGGGCGAATCGGTCGTCACCCGCGGCGACGAGTGGATGCACACCGGGCACTACTCGGACTCGCGCGGCACCATCGCCGCGGCCGAGACGTCGAAGGGCGGCAAGGCGATCGGCGTGTCCACCGACGACGGCCGGACCGCCTTCGCGAAATCCGGCAAGAACAACAACATGTACGCAGCGCACGACGGCAACGTGTACCGCAACACCGGAGGGGGCTGGCAAACCTACGATGACGGCGACTGGAAGCCGGTGGAAAAACCCGAGAACGTGACCGGCAAGTCGGCCCGCTCGACGAAGTCGGGCCAGGAGCAGCCGCCCGCCGCGCGTGCCGGCGGCGGCGCGGCGGAGGCGAAGCAGCGCCCCGGCGCGGGCGGGGAGGGCACGCGCACGGTGCCGGCGCGTTCCGGGTCGTCGGCCTGGTCCCAGAACTCGGCGCAAGTGCAGCGGGACCAGCGGGCCCGCACGAGCTCGATGCAGCGCCAACGGGTGGCCGGGGCGAGACCCGGCGGCGGCGGGGGCGGCCGGCGCCGTTGAGGCGCGGCCAAGCCGCCGCGGGAGAGCGCACGGGGCGCGGGGCCCCCGACCGGGCTACCAGCTCACCGGCAGCCGGCCGCGCAGCCCCTCGCGGTTCTTGAACAGGACGAAGCCGCGGCTGCGGCCGTGGGCCCACAGCGCCGCGGTCAAGAGGACGTCGTCGCGGCAGTAGCGCTCGATCAGGTCGAAGCGCCCCTCGCGCACCCAGCGCAGCGACTGCAGACCGTCGGCCGACTTCTGCACGCCGAGCGTCTCGCCGCACAGGTGCGCCAAGGAGAGCCGGAACGGCATCCGCCCGCACACGCAGGTCATCAGGTCCAGCGTGCGGATCTTGCGCACGCGCCGCCCGGCGTACCCGCCGAGCACCGCGATGTCGAAGCGATCGAGGTTGAAGCCGACGACGCGGTCGGCCTCGCAGAGATCGTCCACCAGCTCGTCGACGTCGTCCTCGTGGTAGGTGCGGAACACGCTCGTGCGCGCGTCGAGCACCACGCCCAGCGCCAGTCCCATGTCGCGGATGCGGTTCCAGCCGCCGACGTCGTCGGCCCCGCGCAGCGTCTCGACGTCGAAGAACAGCCAGCGCCCCTCCTGCTCCGAGAGGAGCGAGCGCGGCAGCGGCAGCGCCGCGGGCCAGCCGAGGCTCTCGAGCGTCACCTCGGCCGGCGGCGCCTCGATCAGCGCCGTGGCCGCCTCCCCGCCGGCCGAACCCGCGAAGAAGCCCGGCGGCAGCGGTCCCCCGCCCCGCACGCCGGCGTGCACGCCGGTGCGGTGCGTGGCGAGCGCCTGCTCGAGCGCCTCCGGCGGGACCCCGGCGCAGGCCAGCTCGCGCCGGCCGAGGACGACGTCGAGCACCGCGACGGCCCCGGCCTTGTCCAGCGGGTTGTTGCCGGAACCGCACTTCGGCGAGTGCACGCAGCCCGGGCAGCCGTCCTCGCACGCGCAGCCGGCGATCAGCTCGCGCGTGCGCGCGAACAGCTCCTCCGCCAGCTCGTAGCCGGTGCGCGCGAGACCCACGCCACCCGGCCAGCCGTCGTAGATGAACACCGCCGGCCGGTCGAACTGCGGGTGGTTGGCGTACGAGATCCCGCCGAGGTCCCAGCGGTCGCAGATCGCCAGCAGCGGGAACAGGCCGATCGAGGCGTGCTCGGCGGCGTGCAGCGCGCCGGCCGGGTGCAGGTCCTGCTCGACCAGCCACGGCAGGACCTCGACCGGCAGCTCGATCCAGAAGCCGACCGTCTCCAGCACCTGCGGCGGCGCCTCGAGCGGGTGCCGCGAGATCTCCTCCAGACCGAAGATCCGTCGCTTCGAGTAGCCCTCGATGAACGTCGTCACCCGCAGCCGGCCCCAGGCCAGCTTGGCCGGGCCGAGCGGGCGCTCGGCGCAGCGCTCGAGGATCTCGGTCTCCTTGCGCGCGTAGACCTGCGTGAAGTAATCGACGTCGCATGGCTCGAGCGTGATGGTGTGGTTCTCGCGGTCCAAGGTCAGCCCGCGGTACGTGCGGCCGGCGTGGAGATAGATCGCGCCCGGGTGGGCCTCGAACCAGGCCCGCGATTCGTCCATCGAGCCGAGCGTCGCGCGCCCGCCGGCGAGCTGCAGCTTGTACGGCGTGCCGGCGCTGCGCAGCGGGATGTCGCGCGTGACCAGCCGGCGCAGCGAGAACCAGCGCCGCTCGCCGTCCACCTCGACCAGCCGCCCGGAGCCGACCAGCCGCTCGACGCGCGCCGCGCCACCTTCGCGCTGCAGCAGCGCGACGTCGGCGTCGTCGATCGAGCGCTCCGCCGCGGCGGCCTCGAGGTGCGCGTCGGCCACCGTGTCGTTGCGCGGGTCGAGCACGACCTTCTCGAACTCGCCGGAGAAGAAGTGCTCCGGGTGCGCCGCCACGTAGCGGTCGAGCGCGTCGGGCAACGCGACCAGCACGGCGAGGGACTCGCGGTCCTGGCGGCCGGTGCGGCCGATGCGCTGCCAGGAGGTCGCCAGCGATCCGGGGTAGCCGACGAGGACGCAGACGTCGAGACCACCGACGTCGATCCCGGCCTCCAGCGCCGAGGTGCTGATCACGCCGCTGAGCTGGCCCGAGAACAGCCGGCGCTCGATCTCGCGCCGCTCGGCCGGCAGGTATCCCGAGCGGTAGCTCGCCACGCGCGGCGCCAGGTCGGGCCGCATCCGCACCAGCCACTGGTGCATCAGCTCGGTGATCCGGCGGGCCTTGGTGAAAGCGATCGTCTTGTGCCCGGCCGAGACCGCCCGCGCGACGGCGCGCGTGGCCAAGACGTACGGGCTCTCGGCGTGCGGCGCGAGGAACAGCACGTGCCGCAGCGAGGCCGGCGCGCCCGACTCGCGCAGAACGGCGAACGGCTCGCCGGCCAGCGTCTCGATGAACTCGCCCGGGGCGCCGATCGTCGCCGAGCCGGCGAGGATCTGCGGCGTCCCGCCGTGGTAGCGCGCCAGCCGGACCAGCCGCCGCAGCACGTGGTGCACGTGCGCGCCGAAGATCCCGCGGTACACGTGCGCCTCGTCCACGACGACCAGAGCGAGGCGCGAGAGGAACCCGCCCCACGTCTCGTGCGAGGGCAGGAGCGCGAGGTGCGCCATGTCGGGGTTGGTCAGGACGACCGCCGGCGGGCGGCGGCGGATTCGGCGCCGTTCGTTCTCCGGCGTGTCGCCGTCGTAGACCTCGGCCGCCTCCTCCGGCTCCAGCCCCAGGGGTGCGAGGAAACGCCGGATCGCCGCCAGCTGGTCGCGCGCGAGCGCCTTCAGCGGGTAGATGAACAGCGCGTGCGCCAGGGGATCGCGCGCGCGCGCCGCGAGCAGCGCCAGGAGGTACGCCAGCGTCTTGCCCGAGGCGGTCGGCGTCGCGAGCAGGACGTTGCGGCCGGCGGCCACGAGGTCGAGCGCCTCGGCCTGGTGCGTGTAGAGCCGGCCGACGCGCAAGGCGTCGAGCGCCGCGCGCGCGCCGGGCGGCCAGCCGCTCGCCGGCTCCGCGAACGACGCCACGCGCGCCGGGGCGACGCCGCGGTACACGGCGTGAGCCGCGATCCTGTCGTCCGACAGCAGCGTATCGACGAGATCCTGCATCCCCGGACTTGTCCCCGCTTCAGCTTCGCGGCGGATCGTACCACGGTGCGCCCGCGCGCCGCGCGGTTTCTTCCGCGCGCGTCCCGCTCCGTCAACGCGCCGCGTCGTGTAGCATCTCGCGCATGCGAAAGACAGCCCTGTTCGTCGTTTCCGCCGCCGCGGCCGCGGCGATCGCCGTCGCGCAGAAGCCCGCGCCCGCGCCCGCTTCGGCGCCCGAACAGCAGCCCTGGGAGTTCCTCTCCACGGCGGCGATCGGCGCGCGGGGCTTCGTCGAAGCGCACCCGCAGTGGGACGGGCGCGGCGTGGTCATCGCCGTGCTCGACACCGGGGTGGATCCGACGATCCCCGGCCTGTCGACGACCAGCACCAGCGAGCCGAAGGTCGTCGACCTGCGCGACTTCAGCGGGCAGGGCGACGTCGAGCTGGAGCCGGCGATCGCGGACGAGGACGAGCACGGCCCCGGCGTGCACGGCGAGGACGGCCCGTGGCTGCGCGGCGCCGGCAAGCTCCAGCCCGCGCCGGAAGAGGGCTGCCTGCGCGTCGGCTACCTGCGCGAGAAGGACCTCGCCGGCTCGGCGGCCGCCGACCTCGACGGCGACGGCGCGAGCGACGACGTGTTCGGCGTCGTGGTCTACGCCGCGGGCGAGGACCGCGGCACGCGGCGCCGGATCGTCGTCGACACCGACGGCGACGGGGCGCTGGACGACGAGCAGGTCCGCGCCGACTACGCGCTCGAGCCGCGGGTCTTCGTCATGGGCGAGGCCGGCCGGCGCCAGGGCGTGCCGGCGGTCGGGATCGCGCTCAACCTGTGGGACGACGACGAGGACAAGGTCACGTTCGTGTTCGACGACGGCGCGCACGGCAGCCACGTGTCCGGCATCGCCTGCGGCCACTCGATCGGCGGGCAGGCGGGGCAGGACGGCGTCGCCCCCGGCGCGCGCGTGCTGTCGCTGAAGATCGGCGACAACGCCCTGAGCGGCGGATCGACGCGCTCGGGCTCGATGTGGCAGGCCTGGCAGCACGCGGCGCGCTGGGCCCGCGAGCACGACGTCCCGGTCGTGGTGCAGATGTCGTACGGCATCGGCGCCGAGCGCGAGGGCCAGTCGGACATGGAGCGCGAGATCGACCGCCTGCTCGCCGCGAACGAGCGCATGGTCGGCTGCGTGTCGAACGGCAACGAGGGGCCGGGGCTGTCCACCGCGGGGCTGCCGTCGTGCGCCTCCCGCGTGATCGCGACCGGCGCGGCACTGGTGCCGGAGACGGCGCGCGACCTGCTCGGCCAGCGGCTCGCGCAGCCGGTGGTGTTCGCGTTCTCGTCGCGCGGCGCCGAGATGAACAAGCCCGACGTGCTCGCGCCGGGCATCGCGGCGTCCACGGTCCCGGCGTGGGACGTCGGCCCCGGCGTCATGCGCGGCACGTCGATGGCCTCGCCGCAGACCGCCGGCGCCGCGGCGCTGGTCATCAGCGCCGCGCTCGCGGAGAAGCTCCCGGTCCGCGGTGCGCTGGTCAAGGCCGCGCTGCGCCGCGGTGCGCTGCCGATCCCGAACGCGAGCCCGCTGGACCAGGGACCGGGGATGATCGACGTCGGCCGCGCGTGGGAGATCTACCGCGCGCTCGCGGCGCGCGGGGCGTCCGAGCCGCTCGCGTGGCGCGTCGAGACCGAGTCGCCGGAGCTGCCGGGGCACCCGGTCACGGCCGCGCACTGGCGCGGGATCGAGCCGCCGCTTCCGCCGCAGGGGCAGGCGGTGACCGTCACGCCCGAGTTCGGCGCCGCGATCACCGACGCGCAGAAGTCCGCGTTCTACCGCGCCTTCGACCTCGTGACGACGGCAGAGTGGGTCCGGACGGACCGCGCCGCGGCGTACACGCGCGGGGGCGAGCCGGTCGCGTTCGAGTTGCGGTACGACGGCGGCGCGCTGAAGAAGCCGGGGCTTTACACCGCGCGCGTGCTGGCCTTCGACAAGGAAATGAAGGCCGACGCGCGCCGCCGGCTGGGCCCCGAGTGGGACCTGCCGGTGAGCGTCGTCGTGCCGCACGAGCCCGCGCTCGGGGCGCCGTGGCGGCTCGGGCAGGTGCGCCTCGCGCCGGCGGCGATCGAGCGCGTGTTCGTGCGCGTGCCGGTCGGCGCCCGCGGGATGGAGCTGCGCCACGAGCTGCCGCGCGGCTCGCGCCAGCGCGCGCGCGTCGCGCTGCACGACCCGGAGGGGCGCGCGACCGGCGGGCTGCCGTGGGCCGGCGGCGACGATCCCGCGCAGCAGCGCCTGCGGATCGGCGAGAGCCAGCTCCTGCCGGGCACCTGGGAGTTCGTGCTGGTGGCGGACAGCGCCAACAGCGAGCCGGTGCCGGTCGAGTTCGAGGTGTCGTTCGACGGCTTCGCACCGGTCGGGGCGCCGCTGGCGATCGCCGCCCGCGAGGGTGCGCCGCCCGAGGCCACGCTGGAGCTGGCCAACCTGTCGCGCGCCGCGGTCCGCGGAAGCGTGGCGGCGCGGGTGGCGGGCTACCGCGTCGTCAGCACCGAGTCGTCGAGCGACGGCGCGGTCGAGCTGCCGCTGCGCCTGTCGGCCGAGATGTCGGGACTCGACCTCGGCGTGCGCTTCGACCCGGCGGACTGGGACCGCGTGACCGACGTCCCGGTGCGCGTGCTGGGCAAGGACGGTCCGCCGGTCCTCAGCGAGTCGATGGGGTACTCGCGGCTCGACGCGCACCTCGATCGCCCGGACGAGGCCTCCGACCTGACCCTGCGCATCGACGCGGCGCTGGCCAAGCCGGGCGGCAAGGGCGCGCCGTTCAAGGTCACCGTGGAGCGCTCGTATTTGTTGGCGGAGCCGATCCCGATCACGGTGTCCGGCCCGGGCGACGAGCCGCAGGAGTTGCTGACGTTCTACCCGGACCGCGCGGTGCCGCTGGCGCTGGAGTTCGAGCGCACGCCGCCCGCCCTGCCCGACGGCGCGCGCTGGATCCTCGAACTGGACCTGACGCCGGCCGGCGAGGACGAGCCCTGGCGCGTCGAGGTGCTGGCCGCCCCTTAGAGGACAGGTCCCCCACCTGTCCCCGCTCTTCGCTTCTCGCCGTCATGAGTTCGCGCTTTCGAGCGGGTGGCTTACCGCTTCGAGGATGACGCCTACCTCTTACTCACGGTCCGTACGGCGTTCCCGGAGAATTCGCCAGGGACCTGAACCCCCTTGCCCCCTCGAGCGTTGCCTTATCGGAGCGCACACACGACGGGTTTCGGGCCGAGCTCGGAGTCGGGGGCGCGGAGAAAGCCGACCGGGAGGGACAATGGCCAAGACCGCCAGGGGACGCCTGACGTGGATCATCCTGCCCGCCGCGGGCGTCGTCGTCCTCGTCGTGATCGCGTTGTGCGTCGTCCCCCTGGTCCGGCATCGCAGCCAGAACGTGTCCCAAGGGAATCGATGGGCCGGACTTTTGAAAGACCATCCTTCGTTTTCGGCCCAACCCGCCGAGGTGACATTCTCCTACGCCGCTCCCGAGGACGAGAATCTCCAGAAGCTCCGCGTCACCTACGATCTGGATCGAGTCGCCGGCGGCGGTCCCGAGATCGAGCGCCTCATCAACCTGGCGCGCTGGGTCTATCACCTGACGGGGCACGCCAACGAACCCACGATCCCGGAACAACTGAACGCCTCGAGCCTCATACCGTTGGCCCGCGACGGACAGATCACGATGAACTGTTACATGAAGACGATCGTCCTGAACGAAGTCTACCTCGCGATGGGTTTCGAATCCCGCCAAACCCACCTGCTGCCTGCCGAGCAGGAGGACGAGGAGAGCCACTTCGTCACGTCGGTGTATTCCCGCACGCTGCGGCGCTGGCTTCTCATGGACCCGGATCTCGGCGCCTACGTGACGGACCGCCAGGGATCTCCCCTCGGGGTCGCGGAGATCCGCCGCGGACTGGTCGCCGGCAGGCCCTTGGTGGTGCTGTCGCTGGATCCGCCGCCGAGCTTCCTGGTTCAGGCGTGGTCGGATGTTCGAGATTACATCGACGGGACGAGCTATCTCTGGTACCTGGGGAAGAACATCTTCAAAGTCCGGTGCGCGCAGGACAGCCAGTTCGATCAGGTGGCCAGGCCGCACCGGCTCATGTACGAGTTGATGCCCGGTGGATATCGGGAGGAGCTTCTGCGGGCCCCCAGGATCACGGCCAGCGGGAACAAGATCGTGTTCATTACCGACGAGGCCGGGTTCTGGCAGAAGCCGGATGGCGGTTAGTAGGCGAAGGCCGTCACCGTACCGCCGCCGGCGCGCGGGACCTGCTCGCTGCGCGAGGCGACCGCGAACGGCCCGGGAGAGCCGGGGTCGATGTACGCGGCCGCAAGTCGAAGCGCCGCCAGCGCGACCAGCCCAGCGGACAGCAGCAGCCGTTTGCAGATCCCCGCCATCAGCGCCTCGCTCAGCGATGCTGCGCGAACAGCCACGCCGCGAGCGCGGGATCCCGGTACGCCGGGTCCCACGCGCCGTGGTTG
The DNA here is from genome assembly GCA_017994815.1 of Acidobacteriota bacterium. Classification (GTDB taxonomy): domain Bacteria; phylum Acidobacteriota; class Polarisedimenticolia; order J045; family J045; genus JAGOJY01. The sequence goes on along the minus strand of JAGOJY010000018.1, from coordinate 9,222 downwards.
ACGCCCGGCAGGATCGACATCTTCGGCGTGCCGCCGGCCGCCTGCACCGCGGCGACGAGATCGCGCGTCTCCTGCGGCGTGACCACGTCGTCGACTTCGCCGTGGAAGGCCCAGATCCGCATCGACTTCAGCGCCGGCGCGAGGTCGGCCGCGGTGCCGTCGAAGGCGCGCGGGCCGTGACGGCGGGTCCCGGCGTACCCGCAGACCGGGACCAGCGCGGCCCACACGTCCGCGTGCCGCGCGCCGAGCACCCACGTTCCGTGTCCGCCCTGCGAGAGCCCGGTGAGGTAGATCCGCCGCGGGTCCACGCTGTACGTCGCGCGCACGCGCGCGAGAATCCCCATCAGCGCCGCCTCGTGTTCCTCCCACTCCTCGTCCTCGCCCGGCTTCTGCGGGAAGATCACGATCGCGGGCCAGCGCGCCGCATCCCAGAGGATGGCCGAGCCGAGCCCCTGCACGATCATCTTGCTGCCGTCGCGACCGCTCTCGCCGCTGCCGTGCAGGAACAGGATCAGCGGCAGCGGCTGCGAGGAGTCGTAGCCGCGCGGGACGTAGACCGCGTACGGGAGATCGCTCGCGCCGTCGTGCCAGCGCTCGAACAGGAAACCGCTACGGGACGCGGTCGCGCCGTGGCTGGTCCGCGGGAGGCTGGCACAACTCGCCAGGCCGAGCGCACCGAGGACAAAGACGACGGCGGCGGTCGGGCCAGGTCGAACTCCGCCGCTGCGCGTCACGGCGCCCGCGTCCCCGCCCGCAGCTTCTTATTGTGCTCGACGATCGGGTCGCGCTCCGGGTGATCGAGCTTCGTGGCGAGCTCGACCGCGCGGTCCGACGCCTTCACCGCCTCCTCCGGGCGGCCCGCCTTGGCGTAGCCGTCGGCCAGGCTGTCCCAGGCGTTCGCCGAACTCGGGCTCGACTCGACGTTGCGTCGGAACAGCGCGATCGCCTCGGCTGTTCTGCCGTCCGACAGCGCCGCGTAGCCGAGTTCGTTCACCGCCTCCTCCGGAACGGCGATCGGGTAGCCGACGACCTTCGACAGCACGCGGTAATGCTCTTCCACCTGCTCGATGCTCGACCCGGGACGGTCCTTCGGCGCGCGGTACCCCGAGAACAGGCAGCGCAGAGCGTCGATCTCGGCGACGAGGCTCAGGCTGCCGTGCGACTCCTCCGGAAACGCCCGGCCGATCCAGCGGAACGCCCGCGGCGCGGCGATTTGGAGGGTGTGGATCAGCCGTTGGTCCTCGGCCAGGGCCTGCCCGAAGTCGTCCGAGTAGGCGAAATAGAGGAACGACTTCAGCGTCGCGGTGGAGGCGAGGGCCTCTTCGAGCGAGCGCTGCGGGAGGTTGTGGTCCCAGTCGAGACTCGGGCTGAGCGCGAAGTGCGCCTGGAACAGCGACGGATCGGAGGTCAGGCAGTACAGCGCGAACTGCCCGCCGGCAGAGTGCCCGGAGAGGACGCGGAAACCGTTCGTCCGGTAGCCGGCTTCGATCTTGGGGAGCAGTTCCTGCGCCAGGAACGCCTTGAATCTCGCGGCTCCCCCGCCGCCGACCCAGACCTCGGCCCAGTCGGTCTGCGTGAAGTCACGAATGCGGACCGTGCTGTCGATGCCGACCACGATCATCTCCGGGATCTCGCCCGCGTCCGCGAGGAATCGCGCCGAGCTCGCGCTGTGGAGGAAATCGACCTCCGCATCGAGCACGTAGAGAACCGGGTAGCGCCGGTCCAGGGCCCAGTCGTAGCTCCGGGGGAGCGCGATCCGGACCGTCCGGTCCTCCTGCAGGACTTCCGAGCGGATGTGGCTCGACCGGCCGACCTGGATCTGCTCCTCCGCCCCGGCGACTCCGACGCAGAAAAGCAGGAGCGCCGCACAGCCGCGGTAGTTCATCGGCAAACCGTCCTTCGACCGCCGGGGCGTTCACCCGCGCGCGACGAGCCGCTCACACCGGCGAATCCCACCTCGAGTCGGCCCAGAGTCGAACCCGGTTCGACCAAATCCGCAACACGGCGCGATCGGCGCTTCAACCGCGGATGGCCGCGCGCGTACACCGCCGCTGAATTTGCGGTCATTCGAATTCGTGCGATCCTTTTCATCTGGCCCGGCCGTCAAATCCGCCAAGCGCGCCCGCGCGCACTCCGACGGAACCCCAATCCATGGACCCCACGAGGCTCAAGGTCAGGAGCGCTCTCACCGGCCAGCGCACGTCCGGGAAAATCGCCACTTACCAACAACTCATCGTCGGCCGCTCCGGCTGGGGGCGGCTGTTGCGCTACGAACTCGCGAACTTCTGCTCCTTCATCCCGGGCGCGCTCGGTCTCGCGCTGCGCGGCCGGCTCTACCCCGGCCTGCTGGGGCGGGCCGGCCGCAACGTCGTGTTCGGCACCAATGTCGTCCTGCGCCACCCGCACAAGATCACGATCGGCGACAACGTTGTCATCGACGACAACGTCCTGATCGACGCCAAGGGCAGCGGGAACACTGGGATCGCGATCGGCAGCGGCGTCTACGTCGGCCGCAACAGCATCCTGAGCTGCAAGGACGGCGACATCCGGCTCGGAGACGGCGTCAACATCGGCTTCAACTGCGAGATCTACTCGTCGGGCGCGGTCTGGGTCGGCGACAACACGCTGCTCGCGGCCTATTGCTACCTGATCGGCGGCGCAGGGTACGATGTCGACGCCTCGATCCCCTTCGCCGCGCAGGAACTCCGCCCGGGCACGGGCCTGCGGGTCGGCAGCAACTGCTGGCTCGGTGCCGGCGTCACGGTCATGGACGGCGTGACGATCGGCGATGACAGCGTGATCGGCGCCGGCGCGGTCGTGATCGACGCCGTTGCACCGGGGTCCGTCGCGATGGGCGTGCCGGCCACGGTGCGGCGCGCGCGCCAGCCGCTGTCGGCCTGAGCCGGTGAGCGAGCGCGTCGAGGTCGCACCCGTCGCACCCGCCGCCGGGAGAGGCCTCGGCTCCCGATCCGTGATCTTCGGCCTGAAGCTGCTCCTCTCGGCGGCCCTGATCGGCTGGATCCTGCGCAAGACCGATCTCTCCGAGATCGCGGCGGCGTTCCGCACCGCGCACCCGGGACTGCTGCTCGCGGCGCTCGCGCTGCACCTCGTGGGCTACCTGATCACGGCCCAGCGCTGGCGCCTGCTCCTGCGCGTCCAGGCGATCGACGTCCCGCTGGCGTACCTCGTGCGCTCGTACGTGATCTCGATCTTCTTCAACAACCTCCTGCCCTCGACGATCGGCGGCGACGTCTACCGCGCCTACGACTCCTGGCGCGTGGGGCGCAAGGCGGGCGCCGTGGCCGTGGTGATGGTCGACCGCTTCCTGGGGATGCTGGTGCTGCTGCTGTTCGCGGTCGGCGCGCTCGCCGGCTCGGAGCGGCTGGGGCTGCGTGTTCCGCTGCTCCAGCTCTGGCTGTTGATCGCGATCGGCGGGGCGTTCGCCGCCTTGTGGCTCGTGTTCGCGCCGGCCTCGCCCCTGGCCCGGCTCGGCGCCCGGCTGAACTGGCTGCCGGGCCGGGCCCTGCGCGGCAAGCTACTCGGGACGCTGCAGTTGTTCCACGGCCGGCGCGACGTGCTCGCCGCGGCGCTCGGACTGTCCGTGCTGCTGCAGGCCAATGTGGTGATCCACTACTACCTCGTCGCGTGCGCGTTCGACTTGCCCATCCCGCTGCTCGCGTTCTTCCTGGTGATCCCGGTGGCGGTCGTGGTGATGATGCTGCCGGTGACGATCAACGGGATCGGCGTGCGCGAGCACCTGTTCGTGTTCTTCTTCGCGCCGTTCGGCGTCGGCGCCGGCGAGGCGGTGGCGTTCGCCTGGGCCGTGTACGGCATGGTCCTGCTGCAGGGTGTCGCGGGAGGCACCCTCTACGCGCTGCGGCGCGCCTGAGCCAGCGCGCGGCCTGCGCTCAGCGGGAGGGCAAACCGGCCGTCGCCTCCGTGCGTCGCCCCGCCTGGTCCTCCGCGACCGCACGCAGCGCGAGGCGCTCGCCGGGATGGTGCACCTCGGCTCGCGCCGGCACGCCGTCCAAGAACGTGATGCGCTGCACGACGCGCAGCGTGTTGCCGATCGGCCGGGTGCCCGGAAGCTGGTCCGACGACGGTCCCCAGGCGGGCTCGTCGACCAGCTCGAGCACGTGGTTCTGCGGAATCGGCACGCCGCGGGCGCGGAACTGCGCCCACAAATCGCGCAGTGCACGCGGGTCGGGGCCGGCGAGCGCCGCGCGCCGAAGCCCGGTCGCCGGGTCCTCGAGGACGGTCAGCTCGACCGTCGGCCCGGGCAGCAGCACGAGCGGCGCGTTCGCGGGAACCGCGAGCAGTGCCACGTCGCGCGAGACGATGCGCGCGAGAGTGCAATCGTCCCGTGCCGCTGAGGCCACGAGCCACTTCGCGCCCGCCCGCGGGTCGATGACGAAGTGGATTTCGGGCGGGGCCTCGTCGGCGGGCAACGGCTCGCCGAGCTGGGGCACCACCACCGAGTAGTTCACGTAATCCCAGCGCTCTCCCCGGCGCTCGAGGTCCAGCAGTTCGAGCACGCCCCGGTTGCGCACGTCCGCGAGCGCGCCGGAGCGGCTGGTCCCGATCCACGGCCGGCTCGACTCCACGAAGCGCCCGGTGCCGTCGCCGCGGCGCACGCTGAACGGGCTTGCTTCGCCGACGAGGTCGAGGAAACCGTCGCCGTCGAGGTCGGCCAGGCGCGAGTGGTACGCCAACGCGGGATCGTCGCCGCTCCACAGCAGCGAGTATGGTGCGGAGTCCGCGCCCCGGAACACCCGGACCTCGGGGTCCGAGTGCCAGTACGGCACCTCGGAACGGACGAGGAGATCGTCCCGGCCGTCGCCGTCGAGGTCGGCGAGGTCCAGCGCGTAGACCACGGACGTGAACACGTCGTCCACGAGCACGCGCTCCTCGGAGAAGCCCTCCCCGCGGAGCCAGGAGCGCCAGCGGATCGCGCGCGCGTCCGCCGACCCTCCCGCCGGCCCGCGGACTGGATAGACCACCGCGATCCCCGGCACGCCGCCGACGTGCCCGGTCGCGATCGGGAACGTGTAGTCCGGGCAGTCGGCGACGAAGCTGTCGAGCGGGACCAGCACGCGCCCGTCGATGGCGTAAGCCGCGAGCGTGACGCGCTGCCCAACGGCGATGGCCGAGACCAGCAGTTCGCTCGTCCCGTCAGCGTCGAGGTCCGCGCGGACCACGTCGGTGCAACGTCCGTCCGGAAGTTCTCCGCGCCACGGTTCGAAGCTGCCATCGCCCCGTCCATAGGCGATGGATAGCCCGGGTCCCGTGACCGCCGACAGCTTCGCGATGTCGAGGTGCCCGTCCCCATCGATGTCCAGCAGCTTCCAGGGCTGCCCGAGCGCGGGCAGTGCGCCGATGGAGTGGAAGCTCCCGTCGCCGGCACCCCGACGCACATCGAACACGGGCTCCCCCGAGAGCCGGACGAGGAGGTCCAGCGTGCCGTCCTCGTCCAGGTCGCCCAGGGCCGGGTATCGCTCTGCCTCGCCGTCGCCGGACTCGTGCGCGATCTCCCCACTGTGGAACCGCAGGCCCGGTTCCCCGCGCTGGATCGCGAGCGCGCCGTCGCGGACTGAGATCGCGTCCAGCCAGCCGTCGTGGTTCGTGTCGATCGTGCCGACGAAGTCCGTCGTGCGCCGGTCCTCCGGTCCGGGCGTGAAGCCGGCGGGCCCGGCCAGGAGCACCTGCAACCAATCGGTTGACGTTGTCCCCCGCAGCAGGTCCAGATCGCCGTCGTGGTCGATGTCCATCGTCGCCTGCGGCGCGTGGATGCCCGGATCGAGATCCTGCCGCCAGAACTCCTCGAACACGAGGTCCGGGGTGAGCCGCCTGCACGACAGCTCGAGTGCGCCCGGCCGCTCGGGGTCCGGCTCGAACGTCACGAGATCGTGGCCCCCGTCCCGCGCGCCGACGAGGAGCATGCTCGATGGGAGCGCGTTGACAGGCGAGAGGATCGGCCAGGCCTGCGCGCCCAGCGGCGACCCCGGGTCCCCGAACAGCACCTGCGGCAGGCCGGGATACACGGCCACGAGCACGTCATCGTCGCCGTCGCGGTCGACGTCGCCGATCCACGGCGTGCCCCCGGCGTGCTCGATCGAGCCGGTGTATTGCCAGCCGGCGCCCGCGCCGGCGAGGTAGCGGCTGACGTACTCGTAGGGCGGCCAGTACCACGTGGCGCCGGTGAGCAGCTCCGGCAGCCGGTCGCCGTCGAAGTCGCCTGCGCCGACGAGCCACGACTGGAGTGTCGCCGGCGTTTCCTCGACCGGGCCGTATCCGCCACCCGCGAGACCGCGCCGGAGTTGCAGGAGGCTGCTCAGCATGAAGCCGTGCCAGAGGACGGTGAGGTCGGTCAGCCCGTCGCCATCGACGTCGCGCGCGTCGAGCGTGGCCCACGGGTAGAAATCCCACCACGGATCGGGACCGTCGAAGTGGGCGACGGTCTCGGCGCGCAGGCCCCCGGCGCCGTCCGCGCTGACGAACGCCACGTCGTAGCCGGCGGGAGACTCCACCCTGCGCAGCACCACGAGCTCGAGCACGCCGTCGCCGTCGACGTCGAACAGCGAGTGGAACTCGACGCGCTGCTCGGCGAGCCACGCCGGCTGCGGGAACTCGAGATCGGGCTGCACGCGCGTGCAGCGGGGCCCCACCTCGGCCAGGCACGGCAGCGCGAATACGACGGCTCCCGCGATCGCGAGAGCCCGGCGACGAGACCGGTTCGACACGGTTGCCCCCTCCCCGCCGCGCGGACTTGGGCGGCGGGCCCGCCGAGAAGATACGACGACACGCGCGGGCGGGACAGGGACGAGCCGGGATTCCGCCTGGCGCAATTACCTGGAGCGGCTTTGCTGTAGTGCGCGACGGCCTGCACGCGATGCGCGCTCTCACGCGCGGCCGATTTCCCAGTCCAGCGGGTACGGGTGCAGCAGCTCTCCCCCGGCGGGAGTCACGCGGAAAACGTCCTCGAACCGCGCCCCGCCCACCCCCGGCACCGCGAGGATCGTGTGGCCCACGGTCATCGTCATGCCCTCCCGCAGCGGAACGTTGCGGTGCTTGGGGATGATCGTCGTGGCCGGCGTTTCCTCGAAGCGCAGCCCGATCCCGTGCGCGATCCCGTTGAGGCGGTACTCGGCCAGCGCGGCCCGCTCGCACACCTCGCGCCCGGACAGGTCGATCTCGGCCGTGGTCACGCCCGGGCGCAGCCTCGAGCGCGCGGTCTCCTGCATCTCCCGGTAGGTGGTCAGCAGCCGGAGCTGGATCTCCGTCGGCGGGCCGATCGAGAACGTCCGCGCGAGATTGGCACAGTAACCTTCGAAGCGCGGCGTGAGATCGATCACGACCAAATCGCCCGCCCGGATCGGATCGCGCGTGACCTTGCCGTGAATCCAGCAGCTGCGCGCGCCGCTGTTGACGTACACCGGCGTGCTCGTCCCCTCGGCGCCGGCCTGCATCATCGCGTGGATCACCTCCGTGGCGATCTCATGTCCCGTGACACCCGGCCGGAGCATGTCGCGGGCGCGATCCATGCCCGTCGCCGCGATCGCCTGGGCCGTGCGCATCAGCTCGATCTCGCGCGGCTCCTTGACCATCCGCAGCTCGTCCATCACGGGATCCGAGGACACCAGCGCCACCTGGCCGTTGACCCTGCGGAACATGTCGACCAGGAACGCCGGCGTGTCGAACCACATCTGCATGCCGATTCGCGGGCGGCCGTCCGCCGGCACCTTCATCCCCGGCGGCGGCCCGCCGAACACCGCCTGGAACGTCTGCCGCACGTTGAAGATCTGCTCGCCCACGTGCGTCGCGACTTTGACCGGGACGTCGCCGAGCGCCTGCCGCAGTTCGGGCTCCTCCGCGGCGAACACGACGAAGATCGGTTCCCCGGTGGACAGGATGATCGCCCGCGGCTGCGCGTAGTCGGCACCAAAGAAGTAGCGGAAGTCGTCGTGGTTCAGGATCATCAAGCCGGACATTTCGTGCTCGACCATCAACCGCTGCGCGCGGCGGACCCGCTCCCAGTTGACGTGGATCATCGCCGCGTCCTCCCTCGGAGTGCGCTGGCTCAGTCGTCCTCCGCCAGCTTCCTGAACCCGTACTCGTTCTTAAGCAGTATGGGTGGCGAGTTCCTCGTGATCGAACCGACGATGATGTCCATGAACGAGCGACCGGCCGCCTTCACGCTCTTCTTGTCGGCCTTCGAGACATTTCCGGACGCGTCCGTCGCCACGAAGTACTCGACATTCGCAAACAGATACCCGCCGACATCGTGCACAAGTTGCGGAATGAAATCGGGCGGCAGGTCTCCATCTTCGTACGCGCGATCAGCGAGCAGGTAGATGTGCAGAACGTCCGCATCCTTGTACTGCTTGCGGTCGTCGCTGATGGTGCTGTGGGGGCTTTCCCGCACGACGACGTAGTCACCAACACGATCCGTGTCTCCGGCAGCCAACGAGAAGTCAGTGCTGCCGCCGATCCGGCAGATCAGGACCCTCTGTCGTAAGTCCCCTTCCTTCAGCCGCTCGTTGTAAGCGTCGGTCTTCGGAGAGTACTGCCGGAGCAGAGTCAATAGCGCTTGGCAACAGTACTCGGTCAACCAGGACGACCGCGAACTCGCCACGCGCTCGTCCGTCGTCAGAAACGTCTCCGCGCGGTGAAGCGGATCCAGAAGGTAGGTCATCTCGCTGAGGCGGTCGGCGCCCGTGAACATGACATCGAAGAGGCGATGCTGTTCGCTGGTCGGCGCCGTGGCCTGGGCAGCCGCTGCGGCCACCCCCTCCTCGGCAGCCGCCAGCGACATCGACAGCAGGAAAGAGGCGCAGCACGCGGTCAACGACCGGCAGCCCATCGAACAGAGCATTCAGTCCTCCGGTTTCAGCTCGTGGCCGTCGAGTTCGCGCCGGGCGCGCTCCGCCTCCGCCTCGTCGCGGGCCCGGTCGGCCTTGGACCGGCCGTGCTTGGCCCTGTTCGCCGCGGCCTTGGTCCCCGCGTCCTCCCGCGCCTTCCTCTTCCGGGCCTTGTTCAGGTTGACGACGTCTCCCATGCGCACAGGGTACGCCGTTGCCGCTCACCGCCCCAAGGCCCCTAATGACTCCTGCATAATGAATGTCCTATACTCTCCGGCAGGAGGTCCTCATGCGTCCTGCCGGAAGCGCAGAGGCTCTTGAACGCCGTCGCGAGCGTGCCATTGAGTTGCTTCGAGAGGGATGG